>JBJDXR010000036.1:0-6917 GCA_051866775.1 Oscillospiraceae bacterium
GGATTTGAACCGCCGACCTCATCCTTACCAAGGATGCGCTCTACCTACTGAGCTATAGCAGCATTGGCGACCGAGAAGGGGCTCGAACCCTCGACCTCCAGCGTGACAGGCTGGCGTTCTAACCAACTGAACTACTCGGCCAAATTTAAGTAGATGGTGGGAGTAACAGGGCTCGAACCTGTGACCTCCTGCTTGTAAGGCAGGCGCTCTAACCAGCTGAGCTATACTCCCTTACGCTGCAACTCAGCAGCGGCAAGGGTTATTATACTAAAAGAGGGCCTGTTTTGTCAATACCAAATTCAAAAAGTTTTGTACAAAAATTTTTATGGCTTTTATTCGTTTATTTCCTTCTTAAGGCAGAATATTTTCCTGATTTTTCTGCAACAATAACGATACATCTTCTTTGGAGGTCGATATTGTGAAACAGAATCACACAAAAATAAGGGCGGCAGCCTGCATACTTGCCGCGCTGATGAGCTTTAGCGGCGCCTCCGCTTTTGCGGCGGCGTACATCACAACAACCACTGTCATTAACCTTAACTCCGCACCGGTCGCGGAAAATATTGAGCTTACCACATACCGCTCTGTATCTGTCGGAGACAACTTTCGCTCTCTCGATCCGGAGGGAGATACCGTCACCTACTCCGTATCCCAGGAACCAAAAAAGGGAACCGTCAAGGTTGACGGCGACACATTCACCTACACGCCCGCAGACGGTAAAAAGGGCAAGGACAGCTTCACCTATGTGGCTGTTGACAGCGCCGGAAATATTTCCAATGAGGCTACAGTTACCATTCACATTAAAAAACAGTCCACAGACGTCTCATACTCCGATATGACGGAAAGCCCCGTCTGGTACGCGGCAACAGAGCTTGCCGAGCGGGGAATATTTGTAGGCGAGCAGGTAGGCGGGCAGTATCTTTTTAATCCCGACACCACCGTTACAAGAGGCGAGTTTCTTGTCATGTGTATGCGCGTATGCGGAGACGAACCCCTCTCCGATATAACCCGCACCGGCTTTTACGACGATGAAGATATCCCCATGTGGCAGAAGCCCTATGTGACCACCGCCTTGATAGGTGATATTATAGGCGGCCGCACATTGAGTGACGGTGTCATAGTTTTCTCACCAAATGACGGCATAACCTTTGCAGAGGCCACCGTAATGCTCAATAACACGCTGAATATAACCGATGTCTCTGTCAGCGCCGAGTCATCAGACGCAGCTCCTGTCTGGGCAAGTCAGGCGTCTGCAAACCTTGCCTCCTGCAACATCGTGACATCCGATAAGAGCGGCGCCTGGGCAAGCGTTATGACCCGCGCCGACGCGGCAAAAATGCTGCTTGGTGCGATAGAAGTCATGGATGCAAGGGACGGCGGATCGCTGCTGGACTGGGCGCAGTAAAAAGTTAAAGATAAAAAGGGAACGGCGGCGCCCAATGTTGTTCGGACGAGGACGCAAACTGTTCGGTTTGCGTCCTCGTTCTTTTTTGCCCTTATAGGGGGTGTTCGGTGAATTGTAATTTTTTTAGAATAACGCCTATCTTTTTTGACAGCACCGGTTCTTTGTGCTATCCAATATTTGGTCTTAGAAAAGCACCTCCGTTCTGTTTTTCTGATTACAGGATAACAGGACGAGAGCGCATTGCACACTTCAATTTTCGGATATGTCCATAAAGTGTGGCGGGGTAGTTTTTAGACGTTTAATATAAAGTGGTTTTTACACTGTCCGTAAAGGTAGACTTTTACGGATTGCCCCGTTCGTCTGCACCGCCTCGTAACAATTCAATCATCTGCTGGTTTTGGCTTTGCTGAATCAAATCTGGCAAGGCAATAACATAGATTCCACCAATGATGCCCAGCCAAAAGCATAATGCCCATACATGAGCATCGTCTCCATATCCTTTCCTCACTGCTGCCAAATTCATAAAGTGAGCATAGATAAATTGAATGACTAAAATCAAACACAAAAGGGCAAAAAGCAAAAAGAATCCCATTATATTTACACTCCTTTAGATTATTGCTCAAACTTGGTTTTAACTATCACAGTAACAGCAATGGCAACAATAGCACCGCATACTGACAGGAACCCACCAGTTATACCTTGCTGTAAAAGCCGTACGCTAATAAAAGCTGCCAATATAGAAAAGATTGCAAATGACAACGTGATTGCACTAACGCTGAAAACAGTATGCTGGTTTTTCTTGTTTTGTAGGATAATACAAAGACATCCCATTAGAACAGATGAACCAATGCCATACGCTACCGTATGAACTCTGACCGCAGTAACGCTGTACTCATACATCCAAGCGTATACGTACTGATGCATCCAAGCGTATATATTGTCTGTACTTATAAGTGCAAGAATCAAAAAATGTATTGCAGTACATACAATCGCAACAATTACAAATCCTTGTGTGGTATTAAATCGTGATATTTTAGAAACCGCCCAAAACATCAAACCGCTTGCGATTAAAACCAATATGCTTCTTACTACCACAAACCATAGAGCGATCATAAAAGCAGATACAACGTCACTTCCATAGATTAAATAAAAGCACGATGAAATCAACTGACATGTCAATGGAACAAGGATAGAAATCAGCGTAGCAACAGCAATGTGTTTATATTTTATTGGCGATGTTATTCTTGTGGAAGATGCCGTATTTCCTATAACAGATTTCTCTTTTAGCAACTCATTTCCGCAAAAAGGACAGGATACTGCAAATTCTGAAATCTGTTTTCTACAGTGCGGACAGGCCCTCATTTTTATACCCCCTATCAAAGTTATTTTTGATTATATCATAGTAGCCTCAAAAAGTAAACTTAATTAGTATTTTTATCCACCAAAATCGTACTCAATGTAGACATAATACTTGTGGAACGGAGTGTGATTTTAGTGGATTTTGGAAGCCGCCTTAAAGAGCTCAGAACACAGGCAGGATTAACGCAGTTACAGTTAGCACAGCGTATGGGGATTACAAAGTCTGTTGTATCTTTCTATGAATTGCAGGAGCGCACACCGTCACCGGATGTTCTTGTTAAATTGGCGGGGATTTTTCGTGTTTCAACTGATTATCTCCTTGGTTTGGATAAACGGGAAACTATAGATATTTCCGGTCTCAGCCAAGAAGATATTGCAATAATGCGTGCTCTGGCTGAAAGTTTGCGAAGGAAGAATACAGAATAAACACCCTAAAAGCAATTAAGACCGCCCTGTTGTTTGCAGGACGGTCATTTTTTTCGGGTATATCAGCTTGCGGCAATCAGTGTGTATGTAATATCATGCTTTTTTGTTTCAAAGTCTCCACACAGAACCGTGATAAGCGTCCCTAAAACCGTGGAATCTGTATCAATATCAACATATTATTTACCCTTTTTGAAGGCTCTGTATCATTCGTGCAGGCAGAAATTTGATTTGCCGAATGTTGCGATAGACGGGCTTGCGGCGATTTCGTTCGGATTCACGATGTTCAGAAAACCGCATGAAATACTTCCTTTTATCAAGCAAAGAAAATATGAGAGAACACCAATAGAGCATCCCTATCTTGCGGAGCTGTCCGATCTGACACTTGCAGTTTTTGAGAATTTGCAAGATCGGTACGGGGTGAGGTCTGCGGAGGATTTCCATTCTTTATATTACGGTGAGATTGAGTGTGGAGAATGAATTGTTATCCGTTTATCGCAGACGATCGAACAGCCCGGGCAAAGTGCCTGGGTTGTCTTTGTTGCGTTCTGGGCAAAGAACGTCACCCTTGCACCGATTTGGATTAGGATTTCAAAAAAAGGCTCCCGCCTATTTTCAAAATAGGCGGGAGTGTTTCGTTTCTCGCTAACCGAACAATTTACGCACTTGCCCGAACAGCATTGCGGCGGCGCCGTTCCCTTTTTTACGTCTCCGCCGGGCTTGAGGCGTCCACGTCCTCCAGCAGGCTGATGAATTCGTTAAAGGCACCCTCATCCACTTTCACGCACACACCCAGCAGCCCCTTAAGGCTCACATACCCGCCCTCAAAAAGCCGCAGGTGAACGGGGATGCCGCTTGCCAGTTTAAAATAGACATGGTATATCTCCAGACTATCATAAATATTTCCCTCCCCCTCCTCAAGGGGAATATCCTCGGTGCGCATGAAGCTGCCGGTATTCAGCGCCTCCACAAAAGCGGAAACCGCTTCGGCTCCCGTGTCACGAAGCTCATATACATCGTCCTGACCATAGTACCACGACTGCCGCGTCTCAAACCTGATTCCGGTGTAGTTTCCCGAAAGACGGAGTCTCTCCTCAAAGATGTCCGCGCCGGTCTTAAGCGTCAGGCCGTTATTATTTATAAAGAGCCAGACGTCTCCGTTATCGTACACCATACACAGCATAAATTCCGGATCCACGCCCTCGACCACGTAAAAAGGACCGCTGATACTTCCGGCAAGCTCCACATAGCCATCCTTCTCCGTCCACTCGTCTATCGTGCCCCTTGCCGTGCCAAGGTGCTCCCCAATCGTCACATCGCCCAGCTTAAGGACCTCATACTGTACATAGCTTCTCCCCTGATAGATAAAGAAGGCTATCATATCGGCCGCAGGATCTCCAGAAAGCTTGACCTTCATCTGCGGTATGGTAACACCCTCCTCGGTCACTGTGATACCGGAGTCTTTCCGGGGCTGCTCCTGCCGGCCTTTAAAAATCGCGGCGCACGTGATAACAAGGCAAAGGCAGGCAGCTGCGGCGCAAAGCCTTACAAGCTTTCTTTTGTCCGGCGGTTTTTGTCTCTCGCTTCCATCAATAATATCATCGCTGAGCGCTCCGATGCTCTCATAAAGGTCTTCTCTCGTCATATTACATATCCCTCCTTCTCCAGCTGCTTACGCAGCTTTTCCCTCGTGCGGCTGAGGATCACGGATACGTTGTTTTCCGTAAGTCCAAACGTACGAGCGATCTGCCTCACGCTCTCGGTGAAGAAATATCTGCGTACAAAAATATCGCGCTCACGCTTAGGCAAGGCTGCCGCAAAGCTGTTAATGCGGCGGCCAAGCTCCGCCGCAGAAAACGCCTCCTCTGTGTCGGCGCCTCCGGGAAGGCACTCCGCAAGCTCGTCCAAAACAGCGGAGATCTCCCCTCCGCCGCGTTTTTCCGCGGTTTTTGACCTGTACATACTGAACGCCAGATTCCGTGTGATTCTCGCAAAAAACAGCTTGAGCCGCGACGGCCTTTGCGGCGGTATGGAACCCCACGCTTTGAGCCACGTGTCGTTTACACACTCCTCCAAATCTCGCGGATCCTTCAGGATATTTCCCGCCACGGCCCGGCAATAGGCGCCGTATTTTTCACTTGAATTGCTTATGGCGCTCTCATCCCTCTGCCAGTAACGCTCGATTATCTCCGCGTCCGTCATCTTCCTTCCCTCCTCTTTAAGCAGCTTATACTAGTTCTTGATAAAAAGCTTTAAAGCTTTTTATCAAGAACTGCATGAGACGCTGCGAGTGTGCGCAGCACACGGGATTCTTGATTAAAGCTTTTAATCAAGAATCAGTATTAAAAGGCCCTTCATAAATATAAGACGGGATAATTCTTATAATCTTACAAAAATTTTAAAGAAATAAAAAGATACCCGGCAAATTACATTGCCGGGTATCTTTTCTGTATTGTTTATTTAAGTCCAAACTTTTTGTTGAACTTATCGACGCGTCCGCTGGTGTCGACCAGCTTCTGCTTGCCGGTATAAAAGGGGTGACACTTTGAGCAGATCTCAACTCTGATATCACTCTTTGTACTGCCCGTCTCTATAACCTCGCCGCAGGCACACCTGATAGTGGTCTGCTCATACTTGGGATGGATCCCTTCCTTCATCATGTTCACCTCTTTCGCAAATACTGAATTGAAATAATCATGCGCAGTGTATTGTATCATGCTTAAAGCGAAATTGCAACTATTTTTCGTGATAAAAAATATATTTATTTTACAATTCCCTGTATAGTCCCGCATTCAGGAAGCACAATATTCTGCGTTTTACGGGAAGCCCTATCATCCGTTCCATGGCAAGAGCATACGCGCCCAGCTGCCCTGAGTAGTATTGCGCCCGCTGACTGGCGGTATCCTCTGTTACATAATCGGTCTTGAAATCAATTATTGAAAGCTCTCCTCCATACATAACGCAGCAGTCCACAACGCCTTGAAGGAGTATTTTTTCCTCACCTATGTCAAAAAGCTCCTTAGATTCCACCAGAAGCGAAAATTTAAGCTCCCTCCACAGCTTTTCCGCCCCCAGTATCAGCTTTCCGGGCATCGCTTTAAAAAATCCGGATATGACCTCAGGGCGCACCGCCGCGGCCTGTTCATCCGTAATTGTCCCCATTGCCCTGAGCCGCTCGATCTCTCCGGCTGCTCCCTCGATCGTGAGGCATTTTCCGTATTCCGCATACTGCATGACGATATGCGCCGCCGTTCCCTTCTGGGCGGCGGTGAGAGAGCGCTTACCCTCCATAAATGCCGGGCGGCGGGGCGCGCTGAAGGCCTCCTCCTTTTTAAGAGGCTCGGCCTCCTCTGCTGCTTCATCTGAGGCATAGGTGCCCTTCAGCTCCGTGGCCGTTACTTTTGACGGGAGATTCAGTGCCTCGCCGTATGGGTAAACAAAATCAAGCTTGCTCTTTATATCTGAATAATCCGCCGCGTGAATGGCGGAAAAGTTTACTATCGGCTCCTCCTGCACAGGCGCCCTTCCTTTTGTGCCGGATATAAGCCGCACATCCCATACGTCGCCGTCCGCGTCACAGGGGACATTCTCAGTGCCAAATCGTATTGCCCCGCTCTCGGCACGGCGCAGAGCACACATAAGCAGCCAGTCCGCGCAGCTTCTGGCACTTTCCAAAAGCTGCGGCGGTACCGGAAGGGGCGTCCCCATAAGGCGCGCAAGCTCACGCTCC
>JBJDXR010000037.1:0-3248 GCA_051866775.1 Oscillospiraceae bacterium
ATCATATTACCATATCTCCCTGCTCGTTTCAATGATTGGTAAAAGTGCCGAAGTTTAGGCCACCAACATTTTAAGTTAATTGCGACGGCGGATAACAGCACTTGACAAGCTCTAAAAAAACAGCTACAATACCATTTGGCGATGACGAAAAGAGCCATTTTGCGCGGCCTTCAGAGAGGGAGAAAAGGTGAAAGCTCCCGGCAGTGCGCTTCTTGGCAGCCGCTTCCGAGCCTTCCGGTGATAAGCCGGACGTATGCCGGCGTTAACGGTTCCATGAGATGTGCTTTGTGCATAATCAGGGTGGTACCGCGGTTGACTCCGCCCCTGTATAAGGGGCGGAGTTTTTATTTTTACGATGTGAATATTTTGTAATTAAACTTTGGAGGAACATATATGAAGAAATTTGGACTGAACGAACTGAGAGATATGTATCTCAGATTCTTCGAGAGCAAGGGGCATCTTAGGCTGCCCAGCTTTTCTCTCATCCCGCAGAATGACCCGTCGCTTCTTCTCATAAACGCAGGTATGGCGCCTATGAAGACGTGGTTTACCGGTGAGGAGGAGCCTCCCCGCCGCCGCGTCACCACCTGCCAGAAGTGCATCCGCACCGGCGATATTGAGAATATCGGCAAGACGGCAAGACACGGTACGTACTTTGAGATGCTGGGCAACTTCTCCTTCGGTGATTATTTTAAGCATGAGGCTATTGCGTGGGCGTGGGAATTCCTCACAAGCCCCGACTGGGTGGGTATTGACCCGGAGCTTCTCTATCCGTCCGTGTATGTGGACGACGACGAGGCCTTTGCTATCTGGCGGGATGAGATAGGCGTCGCGCCGGAGAGAATCTTCCGCTTCGGCAAGGAGGACAACTTCTGGGAGCATGGCTCGGGACCCTGCGGCCCCTGCACGGAGATCTATTTTGACCGAGGCCCGGAGAAGGGCTGCGGAAAGCCGGACTGCACAGTGGGCTGCGACTGCGACCGGTATATCGAGGTTTGGAACGTGGTGTTCTCACAGTTTAATAACGACGGCGAGGGCAACTACACGGAGCTTGTGCAGAAGAACATCGACACCGGCATGGGCCTTGAGCGCCTTGCCTGCGTGTGTCAGGGGGTGGATTCCCTCTTTGATGTGGACACCGTCATGAATATTACGAACAAGGTGTCGGAGATAACAGGCGCGACCTACGGAAAGACCCACAAGATGGATGTCTCCCTGCGCATTATAACCGATCATATCAGAAGCGCCACCTTCATGATAGGCGATGGGGTGCTCCCCTCAAACGAGGGACGGGGCTACGTATTGCGCAGGCTCCTTCGCCGGGCGGCACGCCACGGCAAGCTCCTTGGCGTGGACGAGCCGTTCCTTTATAAGGTCTGCGATACGGTCATCCATGAGAACATGAACGCTTATCCAGATCTTAAGGAGAAGCAGGAGTATATCACCAGGGTTATCAAGGTGGAGGAGGAGAACTTTGCAAAGACCATCGATGCGGGCATGAGGATACTCTCTGACATGATATCCGCCCATAGGAGCATCGGCGAGAGTTCCCTTTCCGGTGATGAGGCATTTAAGCTCTACGACACCTACGGCTTCCCGCTGGATCTGACGGAGGATATCCTGGAGGATGTGAGTATGACCGCAGATGAGCTGGGCTTCTCCAAGCTCATGGACGAGCAGCGGGAGCGCGCCCGCGCCGCCCGCGGCGATATGTCCAACGCCTGGCAGGGGCTTGATCTTGGACTTGACAACACGCCCACGGAGTTTTTGGGCTACAACAGTTCCGTGACTGAAGGCAAGGTGCTGGCCATTGTGGCCGACGGTGAGCTTCGTGATGAAGTCGGAGCGGGAGCGGAGGCCTCCATTGTTCTGGACTGCACCACCATGTATGCCGAGATGGGCGGTCAGACGGGCGACCACGGTACAATCGAGGGGCTGGACGGCGTATTTAAAGTGACGGATGTTAAAAAGAACAAGGCCGGGAAGTTCCTACACTACGGCTTTGTCAAGTCCGGCAGCCTGAAGGTCGGCGACGTCACAAAAGTCTCCTATGATGAGGAGCGCCGCCGCGCCATCATGCGCGCCCACAGCGCCACCCATCTGCTTCAGGCCGCCCTCCGACAGGTGCTGGGCGACCACGTCCATCAGGCCGGTTCTCTGGTGGAGCCGGACAGGCTGCGCTTTGACTTTACGCACTTCTCCGCTCTGACCGGGGAGGAGCTGATGCAGATCGGCAGTATCGTAAACCGTGAGATCCTTACCGGAGATCCGGTCACTGTACGGGAAATGCCGATAGCGGAGGCCAGAAAGCTTGGCGCCCAGGCTTTGTTCGGGGAGAAGTACGGCGAGGTGGTCCGCGTGGTCACCATGGGCGACGGCTTCTCCATAGAGTTCTGCGGCGGGACCCATGTGGACAATGTGGCCAAGATCGGCCCATTCCGCATCAGCTCCGAAGCGTCCATAGCCTCCGGCGTGCGCAGGATTGAGGCGGTGACGGGCCTGGAGTTCTTCCGTGAGAATGAGGAGCGCAACCGCGTGCTTATGGCGGCTGCCAATACCCTCAAGTCCTCCCCGTTTGATATGCTTGACAAGATCAAGGGCAACCTGGATGAGATTCGGAACCTGCGCCATGTGGTGGGAGCTCTTCAGGATAAGCTCCGCGCAGGGGAGATCAGTGACTTTATCGCCTCGGCTAAAAGCGTTGGGCCGCTTAAGGTCATCACCACCTCCCGCCCGGGTCTTAGCGCGGATGAGCTGCGCCATATGGGCGACGATATCCGCAGCCGTGCTGACAACGTGGTGGCGGTAATCGCCTCGGTGGACGGAGACAAGATCACCTTCCAGGCCGTATGCGGCAAGGAGGCCGTGGCCGCTGGAATAAAGGCCGGAGATATTATCCGTCAGGTCACCGCTATCTGCGGCGGCAAGGGCGGCGGCAGGCCCGACTCAGCCATGGGCGGCGGTAAGGACGTGCTTATGCTGGATAACGCCCTGGCGATGGTGGATAACTTTGTGGCATTGAAGCTTAAAGGCTAAGCCGCCCAGCGAGCGGGAGCGAGCTGCGCCGGAAGGCGCGTGCAAGCGTTTTGCGGAGCAAAACCTTGGCGCAGGCGAATTTACTTCCGCCGAGCAAGTGAAATAGAAAAGGGCCCCCGCCGCGGCAGAAGCCGCGGTGGGAAACCGGCGGTAAGGGCGTGCTTATGCTGGATAACGCCCTGGCGATGGTGGATAACTTTGTGGCATTGAAG
>JBJDXR010000037.1:3348-6738 GCA_051866775.1 Oscillospiraceae bacterium
CGTGCTTATGCTGGATAACGCCCTGGCGATGGTGGATAACTTTGTGGCATTGAAGCTTAAAGGCTAAGCCGCCCAGCGAGCGGGAGCGAGCTGCGCCGGAAGGCGCGTGCAAGCGTTTTGCGGAGCAAAACCTTGGCGCAGGCGAATTTACTTCCGCCGAGCAAGTGAAATAGAAAAGGGCCCCCGCCGCGGCAGAAGCCGCGGTGGGAAACCGGCGGTAAGGGCGTGCTTATGCTGGATAACGCCCTGGCCAGGCAGCTAACTTTGAGGCATTGAAGCTTAAAGAAAAGGAGGATAAATAATGTCAGATTCTTTAAACCATAAGGCTGATTGCCTGTTTTGTAAGATAATTGAGGGTGAGATACCCTCGTCGAAGGTCTATGAGGATGAATTCTGTTTTGCCTTCCGGGATATAAACCCGCAGGCACCGACACATATACTTGTTGTGCCGAAGGCGCACATTGAGTCCTGTGCGGAAATAACAAATACAAACTCGGCCTTTGTGGGGCATATATTTGAGGCTATACCCAAGATAGCCCGGCAGGAGGGACTGTCCTCAGGCTTCCGTGTTATATCCAACAGCGGGCATGACGCAGGGCAGACGGTACCGCACCTGCATTTTCACATACTTGCAGGACGTCCGATGGGCGAGAAGCTTGTATAATGGTCCAATAATGGGCGGCTGTAAAAAGACAAGGTATGATACACTCATACCTTGTTTTTTTACAATCAGATTCAAATAAACACACTTTATGGGTTGAGAATCGTATATGGAAATGGGCCGGTCTAATTGATAAATCTACGTTAGTGTTTAAATATACTCAGCTCTTTTTTACAGCCAAACAGTAGCTCACTCCTTTGGGAGCCGCCATATGGTTTTCCGGATGCATTTCATTGTATTTTTTGAAGAACTGTTCTGTAATTTCTTCGCTATCAAGATGCTCATATATCAAAAACCCGCATTCCTCCAAGAGCTTTTCCAATTCTTCATAGGCATATCTCGCTTTCATTGGTTCATTTGCAGCAGCCGCAAGTGCCCTGTTTTGTTCAGCTTCATCCCCGCCTCCATACACCGGATAATCAAAAATGATAGCTGAGCCTTCCAAACAAATTGTGCTGATACATTTCAGCAGTTTTTGAAAGGAGTCTTTTGTCAAATAGTAGCTTATCCCCATGAGACTTCCAAACGAAGTGAGTTTTTCGTCGAATCCATTCTTCTTTAACGCTTTTATCCAGTCGCCTTTTAACAGATCACAAGGTATAAGATGATACTCTCCGGTTACCTTCAAATTATTTATTTCTATTCTTTTTACCTTATCCCGGATCATATCCGGCTTATCTAATTCATATATTTTGAGACTTTCATTTTTGTTTCTAAATGCAAAGCTGTCATAACCGGCCGCATATATAACATATTGTTTACATCCCAAATAAATGGAGTTGGATAAGGAACTTTCACAAAAGGCGCTTCTCGCCAACACGGAGGGCGCCAGATTATGATCTGCTATATACCGTAACGCGTCCTCGCTGCTGCCTTCAAAACCCGGTGTGAAGAAATGAATTCCTCTGCTCATATTTGAAGAGATCTTTTCATAATCTGAATCCCCTAATAACTGCCCTGCCATATCGTCACGAAAAACCCATTCCGTATTATTCCTGAAATGATATGCTCTTGCAAAACAACTTACGAGTGCTGTAATATTCTTCATTCTGCGTCTCCCCCTATATTGTTCTCTATTCTTAATACACCAACTTTCGCAGAAGTACAAGACTTGAAAAAATGAGGAAAATGTGGTAATATAGAGCCGTCAGAGAAAGAAATTTCTCTGATTTTTTTAGACGCAGCTGATAGCCTATGTTCAGCTCGCTTTGCCGATAAATGCAGCGAAAAAGCCGCCGCAGATTATTGTTATCTGCGGCGGCTTTCTGTTTTTGGATATCCGTCTAATACCCTGACAGGTATTTATCTGCAGGGCGTAAAGGGTCTTTATTTTATCTCGTATTCAGCGGCGGCCCTGACTGCGCAGGCCAGACGATCAAGGGATATCTCCGACGGAACGGTGCAGTCGGCGCCAAGAAGGAATTTTGTGGTCCCGAAGGTATCAATGACATCTTTAACGGCTTTGCGGATGTCTTCCTCCGTGCCATCCACAAGAACGCCTGAGCGGTCGTCAAGCCCACCGAGGACGGCCCGTCCCGGGAATAGCTTGGCTCCCTCAAGGATGGAGGGGTTGCCAACGCCGTGGACGCCCCAATTTACTACCTCGCCGCCGTAATCCACGAAACGGCTGAGATCCAGATTGTCCTTGCACATATGCAGGATGTTGAAGCAGCTGGGGTTTTCGCAGGCGCGGAGCACGGCAAGATCGTTGGGCTTTACGTACTCCTCAAATTCCTCGTCTGTCAGGAAATCGCGCTCTCCGCCCAGAGCTGCAAAATATATGCCGTCAGCGCCTGCCTTAAGGCACTCTTCGGCTATGTAGGCCAGAATCTCACCCACGGCCTCATAGGCCGACTTAAGGCCTGAGGGATTTGCCCGCAGGTGCTCTGCCATTATCTGCTTGTCCTCATAAAGCAGCGGTCCGCCGTGTACATGTGACACGGAAGCAACGGTGCCGTGAATTGTGGCCAGAAGCACAGCGTTGCCGTCTACCTTGTCGGCCACGCGTTTAACAAGCTCTATCTGATCCTCAATATACTTGCTATGCTTGGAGAAGGGTTTGAGCCTGTCCCAGTCAGAGGGAGAGGTTATCTTTAGATCTGTGCGCAGAAGATTTTCATTCATGACTTTGCAAAGGTCAGCGCCTGTTTTGCTGAAGAAATCCATGTGTGCATTAATAGTTTCCTCCATGCCTTCGACCCCGGTAAAATGCAGCCAGAAGCCGGAGGGGATGTGGTCAGGGCGCTCGCCGCGGACAGCGGCCATTACACGTTCACGCTTATTCATACGCAACTCCTTAAAAAAGTTTTTTGCAGGATACACCCGCAAACTGTGCTGTAATATGTATTTTATTCCACAAATTCCCCACTGTCAACAGAGAAGGCCGCAGTGTCGAATAAATTAAGATCGCGCTGCATTGCAGAAGCAAAAAGCACGTGTCCGACGTAGAGAACGAGATGGGAAAGGAAGATGGTGAGCGGCACACTGTGGATATATGAATCTAACTGTTGACAGCGAAATAACTATATGGTTTGGGTAAAAGAGATCTTAATTAGAGACAAAACATTTATTTGAACTGCTGTCAGAAAGAGAAAAGCCTTGAAAACGCTGAATTTCCAAGGCTTTTTTGGCGGAGCGGGTGGGATTCGAACCCACGTGCCCTTGCGGACAACTTGATTTCGAGTCAAGCTCGTTACGACCACTTCGATACCGCTCCATATATAATTTAG
>JBJDXR010000038.1:0-88665 GCA_051866775.1 Oscillospiraceae bacterium
TAACATTTGTTTCATACAGCTTACTGCGTATAAGTTGATCCATTTTAATCCTCCTGTTTAATTTTCAAGCTGAGAACCTGAAATAAGAAAAAATATTAATGCCTTTTTTTTTATGATAGCGCTCGATTTTTGTCGTCACGCAATCAAAAATTTTTTTGTTGTGCGCCCTTATTATTCTTCCAGCATGGCAAGCTCGCCGTACATGGTGCCGGTGGCAACAGGGGTTCCCGTCCTCATAATGGAGGTAACATACATATTATCCTCCGGGCACTTTATATCCTCGACCACGTCCCCAAAGAGGTTTATGACCTTCCCTATCTGGTCGCCCTCATTGAGTATTGCTCCGGGGTAAGTTGCGGAGATGAAAAGCCCACCCTTGTGGGTCTTGGGTCCAGTGGGCGTCTTTCCGTTAACAAGCGTGAGCTGCTTGGGGTTATTGTACGGCTCACCTTCAATAAAGCCGAAGCCTCTGAGTCCGCCTAGGATGGACTTCTTATAGTTTCCTATGCAGTCTTCGGTACAGTCTGCACTGCCGCTCTCAACAATCATTGAAGCTATGCCCGCCTTTGCCATACTGGCAAGCTGCGAGGGAAGTCCGGGACGAAATTCTGCAAAATGCGTTACCCAACCGGCGTCAGCGCCGCTGAATTCGACCAGCTTCTTTGTCTTTTCGGCAGTCTCCGTGCCGTCCTGAACTATGTAGCCGCAGTAGTAAGGCATTTCAAGGTCGTGTCCGCCATTGTGGAAATCAAGCAGGTAATTTGCATGCTGAGTCACAATATTATAGTATTCATAAGCCAGCTGCTGGGTATATGAGCCGTCAGGGTTGCCCGGGAAAACATGGTTAAGGTTGGTGTAATCCACCGGAGAGTGATGGTGCCCCGCGCAGTGCGCCATTATGTTTACAACCGGGACTCCTACTACCGTTCCCTTGAGCTTTTCGGGGTCAATGGAATTAAGGCACTCAATTATGGCCATAGCGCCGCTTATCTCCGTGCCGTGGATTCCTCCCTCTACCCAGTAGACCTCTCCGTCCTCAACGCCATTTACTATAATAACCGGAATTTTAACCGGCTCTCCGTCAGAAGCGTAGCCTATTTCAAGGTAGCCCTTTGTAAGCTTTCCCTTTTTCGCTTCAATATTGCCGATCTTCAAATTGCTCCGCCTCCAATCATCATTATGATTATTTTTCGTAAACGTTAACGACAGCCTAATTAAACCACAATGTTGTTAATCATGTCAATCATTTTTTTATTAAAAAATGACTTTTTATTTATTTTAATAAAAAGATTTTGAAAACTATTTATGCAAAATTTTTTGTGATATAATTTCACGTGAAATATTAAAGCTTAGGAGGAAACGATTCCATGATTTACTATTTTTCCGCGACAGGAAATTCGCAGTGGGCAGCCTCAGAATTGGCCCAGCTTACCTCGGATAATATTGCGTCTATAACAGACATAATGCGTGATCCACCCCGCGATATTCCGGTACAGGACGTGCTGGGCATCGTTTTTCCCATACACGCTTACGGTCCGCCGCGAATCGTGAGGGATTTTGTAAAACTCTTGCGCCCGGAGCCTTCGACCTATATTTACGCCGTCGCCACCTGCGGCAGCAGTACGGGCTATGCCTTCTCAATGTTGGAAGAAAATTTCCGTTTTGACGCCGCATATTCAATATGCATGCCCAATAATTACATAATTACTTACGACGTAAACAGCGAGGCCCTTGTAAAAAGGAAGCTCCGTGACGCTCCTAAGTCCTTAAAGCGCATAGCTAAAGGCGTAAATTCACGTGCGCACGAGGAGCTTTTAAGCCGCGGAGGCTTATCACGCGCCCAGTCCTACTCCTATTATGACTCATATCAGCGCGAGATCACCGACGAGCCGTTTTATTCAGAATCCAAGTGCGACAGCTGCGGCGTGTGCGCTCAGGTCTGTCCCCTCGGAAACATCAAATTGAAAGACGGAAAGCCCTCCTGGAACGGCAGCTGTATGCTGTGTATGGCCTGCATAAACAGCTGCCCTGTGCGCGCCATACAGTACGGCGGCTTTACGCAGAAAAAGGGCCGCTATCTGTTCTCAATGGTCTCCCACCTTCTTGATAAATGAATTTCATTGCAATCCTTTCTTAGTTTTGTTGACAAATCAGGAAGGCTTGTGTTATTCTTCAAATATAATTTCGTGAACGTTAACAATTACGTTTGACGTCAAATTTCAGACAAAATGCTTGTAAAACCCGCCGTACCATAAAAACGGCATACATACATTTACTATATCAGCACATATCTAAAGGAGGTCATTTAATGAAAGACATCACTTGCACTGCGTCTTTTCCCCGCTTCGGCGTCTCAGGTGTCGGCGGCAGAAGTGCTGCGCTTACGCGGCTCTGGGACTCCGTCGGAATGAGCGCTCTCCCCGGCACGGACACGATTCCTGCAAAATCCGACTTTGATGCTTATGCGCCCTTTAACAGAAAAAAATGTGTCGGCACATGGAGCATGGCAGAGGATGGCAGCAGGGCCACATTTAAGGCCGCAGCCTACTACGGAGATCCTGGCTATACCGAGGATGGCTCTCTGGGCAATTACGTCGCGATCGATGTGGAGCCGCTCTATTGGTATCACGACGATGCCTCCGGAATTCTCGGGGTGTCCGCGGGCCAGGTATCAGAGGAATGGATGCCGCATCCAATATGCCTTGACCTTGAGGGGAACATCCGGGAGCATACATACATCCCCGCATACGAACTGGCGCTGGATAAGGACGGCCTTCCCGTCTCCCTCCCGGGCTTCCAGCCCCGTTTCGGCACCTACTATGGGCTTAGAGAGGATGCCAGGAATTATCTGGGAGGTATACTATCTGATTACGCGAGCCTTGAGACCACCGCACTGTGGCACTACAATTATCTCTTAATGACCATAGAATTTGCCACCCAGAATATGCAGGACATCATGTACGGCGCGTCAAGCATGCGCTTTAAAGATGACCTGTGCCTTTCCGTACCCGAAAAGAACAAGGTGGTCGTCTCCGCGGAGGCCGGTGACACCTTTGTCCTTGGTCAGACTATTTTCGTCTGCGGACATTTCAAGGACCACCCAGCCGACACCGGCGCCTACAACATCCTCACCAACATTGAGCGATGCGATGCAAACGGCACGGTTGATCCTGAAGGGGATTACCGTCTTCTCACATACGACGGTGCTGACAGAAGCGCGGATATAACTGCCGGCGTCACACAGATCGCCTCCCGCCCGTGGATCACCGGTGTATGTACCGGGGCAAGTCCCTATGTTCACGGAGTTCTCGGCCACACAGGAAGCCCCGTGTCCAACTCAAACGGCATCTATCCTATGATGTACCGCTGGATGGAGAACTTCTATTCCAACATCAACAAACAGTGCGTGGATATTATGAACGCCAAGCGTGGAACAGATGACAGCAACTATTATCTTGAGTGGTACTATCTGCCCGATCCAACAAAATATATGCCCGCAGGAGATGAATACCCTGACGTAAGCGACCTTGAAAACCACTGGGTGAAGCTCTGTATGCGGACGGAGCACGAAAACTATGTAAACGGCTTCATTAAAAAATTTGAGACAGACCCCAGATTCCCTCATGTGTCGATACCCACCGAGACCGCGGGCGCCGACGGCGAGACCTATTACTG
The DNA here is from genome assembly GCA_051866775.1 of Oscillospiraceae bacterium. GTDB lineage: Bacteria > Bacillota > Clostridia > Oscillospirales > Oscillospiraceae > RUG626. The sequence goes on from JBJDXR010000038.1 coordinate 3,676, forward strand.
CGACTGGGCAGATGTGGTGCTTACGCACGCTGTGCGTTCCATACGCCGCGGCGGAAGCATGTACAGCTTTGACCATTACGGCCCGTGCTTTATGTCCTGCAACGGCGCAACAGACCACGGCGGCTGGTACTACGGCGGGAGACTTTTTATGATACAGTGACCTTGCCTTTAAATCCCGCAGCATTTTTAACAGTAATTGTTCTTTGTAAGTCAAACACATATTTTTCTGCTAAATGATAATTTTTTCACGAAAAATATGATAACATTTGACAATTTTTATCATTCATGTTATTCTGTAAGCAGTTTTATGTGAACGTTTACGCAGTTTTCATCCCTTTAAGTTATATCTTGTGAGATAACCTTAAGCGAACGGAGGAATCGACATTGGCCACAATGAAGGATATTGCCTCGCTTTCAGGCACTTCTCTCGGCACGGTCGACCGGGCTTTGAACGGAAAGCCCGGTATCAGTAATGAGACCCGCAGCCGCGTTTTGTCTGTTGCGAAATCACTTAATTACAAGCCCAACCGGCTTGGTCAGGCACTTGTGCACCGCAACAGGGACCTGAGTCTGGGCGTCATAATTGAGCCTGTCTCCAACCCTTTTTTCAACGATATCAAACGGGGTGTGGAGCAAATGAGCGATACCCTCAGTGAAGAAGGCATCTCCACGCACATATACTGCATGAACACTCACAGGGAGGGTGAAATGCTGGAGCTGCTTGAGCAATTCCGCGAAAAGGGTGTTGCCGGTATTGCCCTGAACGCCATAAATTCATCACTTGTTCAGGAAAAGATACACCAAATGCGCAGCGAAGGTATTAAAATTGTCACCTGCAACACAGATGTTGACGGCGGAGACCGGGACTGCTTTGTGGGCTTCTGCCACGAGAAAAGCGGAAGGGTCGCGGCCGAGCTGCTCTCAAAGTTCAACCATGGACACGGCAGCTTCCTCGCGGTCATTGGCTACAAGTACATATTGGCGCATATGCAGCGTCTCACCGGATTCCGCGCAAAGATATCGGAGGAGTTCCCGGATATCGACATAGCCGACGTGATCGAGGTCGAGGAGAACAACGAGCTGGCAATGAAAAAGACCCTCTCGGCACTTGACGAGCACCCGGAGATAAACGGCATTTTTGTCACCAGCTATGGTATACGAGGCGTGGTGGAGGCGGTAAAGCTGCGCGGGCGGGCAAAGGATATCAGTATCATATGCTATGATAAATCCCCTGCTGTCCGGGAATATATGCGCGATGGCATTATAGACGCACTGATTTATCAGAAGCCTGTCGAGCAGGGCCGTACCGCGCTGAGGATACTCAGTGAGATAGTAAACGGCACCCACGCTGCCGACAAGACAGAGTACATCACAAATGTCGACATCCGGCTTTATGAGAATCTGGATGCCGATGGAGATATGACTTTATAAATGCAAGGCTTTGTTCCTTGTAAATTGGAGGAAAATAATGAGAGTTGCTGACAAAGTTGCTATTGTAACCGGTGCAAGCCGCGGCATAGGAGCCTCATGCGCCGTTATGCTCGCTGAGGAGGGCGCTGACATCGTCCTTGCTGCGCGCAGCACAGGCGAGCTTGAACAGGTCCGTGAGCGTATTGAAGGCCTCGGACGCAGGGCTATCTGCGTTAAGACCGACGTGCGCGACAGGGACAGCGTAAAAAATATGGCCGACACCGCCATGAACGAATTCGGCAAGATCGATGTCCTTGTAAACAACGCCGGATATCCCATGTTCGGATATGCCATAGACGACAAGGATCCCGGCGCAGAGGAGCGCTACGAGGCAATAATGGAGACAAACGTCCGCGGCTACTGGTATGCCGCCCGGTTTGTAGTGCCGTACATGAAAGCTGCCGGCAGCGGCAGTATAATCAACATCTCCTCCGTCCGCGGCCATCTGGGGCTCGCCAACGAGACTGCCTACTGCCTTGCAAAGGGCGCTGTCAAGATGTTCACAAAATCCCTCGCCGTGGAGCTTGCTCCCCACAATATCCGTGTGAACTGCATCTCCCCGGGAGCCATTCAGGTGGACATCGGACACTGGGTTCTCTCCCGCTACGGCAAGGAGGTACATAAAGAGTATGTAGAGCGCTTTAAGGACGTGCATCTGTACGGTATGGTCAATAACCAGCCCCTCCATATGCTCGGCGAGCCGAAGGATATCGGATATATGGCCATATACCTTGCCTCCGATGAGTCACGTTTTGTGACCGGCAGCGACATGGTCGTTGATGGCGGACTTACCTCTGTTCTCCCTGAGCCGGGAGCGCTGGATATGCCGATGCTCCATGACCTCTATGAGAAGCAGAAGCCCATGAACGACTGGCTTGCCTCTGTGGAAGCCGAACAAGCGGGAGGTAAAGAATAATGAAAATTAAAAGCGTAGATACAATTCTCACCTGCCCTGCCAGAAATTTCGTCATAGTACGTATTGAGACAGATGACGGCATCGTCGGCTACGGCGACGCCACCTTAAACGGCCGTGAGCTTGCCGTCAAGGCGGCGATAGATTCCCATATATCCCGCTGCCTTATCGGCCACGACGCCGAGCGCATCACGGACATCTGGGAGATGCTCTACCGCGGCACCTATTGGCGCGGCGGCCCGGTGCTTATGACCGCCCTTTCCGGAATAGACATGGCCCTGTGGGATATTAAGGGCAAAAAGTATAACGCTCCGCTCTACCAGCTCTTCGGCGGTAAGTGCCGTGACCGTCTGCGGGCATACTTCCATGTCCACGGCCACACCAAGGAGGCCCTTGCTGAGCGTATCCGCGAGCATATGCAGGACGGCTGCACCTGCTTCAGATACAGCTTCGACACCGAAAGTCCTGCTGATTCCAGTGTCTTCTTCACACAGCCCCATCAGGATTTCGGCGCCGGCAAAAAGCGCCTTGAGATTGGCGCTGCAGAGGCTACGAATTTTCAGCCGTGGGACACCGCCTCCTACAGCCGTGATCTTATAAATGTCACCGATTACCTGCGCAGCGTTTTCGGCAATACCGTTGATCTTCTCCATGACAGCCACGAGCGTTTCACCCCGACCGAAGCGGCAGCTGCCGCGAAGGCGCTGGAGCCTTATGAGCTGTACTTCCTCGAGGATCCTATAGAGCCTAACTATGTGAAGGGCCTTGAGGCCATACGCAATGCCAGCACAACACCCATAGCAATGGGTGAGCTTTATACAAGCCTCAAGGACTGCATGGTACCTATAGAGAGCGGCCTTATTGACTATCTGCGCATCGACATCAGCCACTTTGGCGGAATTACCCCGTCCCTGAGGGCTGCTGTCATGGCCGACCAGCACGCGGTAAAGCTTGCCTTCCACGGACCGAGCGATATCTCCCCGCTGGCACACGCTGCCTTTGCACATATAGACTACGCCATCCCGAACTTTGGTATCCAAGAGTGGATGGACTCAAACGAAACTGTAAACTCCGTGTTCCATTCCGGCACCTATTATAAGGACGGACACGTCTACGTAAGTGATGAGCCGGGTCTCGGCGTCACGGTAGACGAGGAAGCCGCCGCCAGATACCCCTATACTCCCGGATTTATCCCCATGCTCCGCGATCAGGAAGGCGCTATACATAACTGGTAATCATAAACTTGGCCGGCTGAGGGGCTTTCCCCTCGCCGGCTTTAGCTATAATCAATACGACAAATTCTTTTCACTATTAGGATGTAATATAAAAAATATTTTGGGAGGTAAAATATGATATTACTAAAAGGCGGACGGATACATAACGCCATAAATCCCGAGCCGTTTATCGGAAGCATACTTATTGACAACGGCAAGCTCACTGCCGTCGGAGATGTCTCCGATGTCCCGGCAGATGCCCAGGTCATTGACGTCACAGGTCTTGATGTATATCCCGGCTTTGTGGAGGCGCACGGACACATCGGACTATCCGGCTACGGCATTGGCTATGAGGGTATAGATTATAATGAGTCGAACGCCATCGTAAGCCCGCAGCTGCGCGGCATAGACGGAGTAAAGCCAATGCAGCCCACATTCGCCAGCGCCTCACAGGCCGGCGTCACCAGCGTCTGTATCGGCCCGGGCAGCGCAAACGTCCTGGGCGGCACCTTCACCACTATAAAGACAGTCGGCCGCTGTGTGGATGACATGGTGATCCGCGACGCCGTAGCAATGAAATGTGCTTTCGGTGAGAACCCCAAGCGCTGCTACCGTGACAAGACAGACTCCTCCCGTATGACCACGGCATACTATCTGCGCGAGGCGCTCTTTGCAGCCAAGGACTATATGGCCCGCAAGGAGGCGGCGCGCGGCGATATCGCAAAAATGCCGCCTTACAACATGAAGTGGGAGGCTCTTATCCCCGTTCTTAAGCGCGAGATTCCTCTCAAGGCCCACGCACACGCCACGGAGGATATTTTCACCGCCCTGCGCATAGCCAAGGAGTTTAACCTTAAAATCACCCTTGAGCACGTGACCGAGGGGCACCTTATTGTCGACGAGCTTCGCCGTGCCAACGTTCCCCTTGCCGTTGGCCCGACTCTCACCGACGCCTCAAAGTTCGAGCTTCGCAATAAGTCCTGGACCACACCCGGCATTCTCGCCGCAGCGGGCTGCCAGGTGTCCATAATCACCGACTCCCCTGTTATACCTCAGGAGTACCTGCCCCTGTGTGCAGGACTGGCTGTCAAGTCCGGAATGGATCCCTTCGCCGCGCTTCAGGCAATAACCATCAACCCGGCCAAACACGCCGGCATCTCCGACCGTGTCGGCTCCCTTGAGGTGGGCAAGGACGCGGATGTGGTCGTGACCGACGGATGCCCCTTTGAGGTATCCACCGAGGTAAAATACGTCCTTATCGATGGCAATGTTATAAGAAAGCCTTGAGGGCTTGTATACAAAGCTGAGGGTTCCCAAATGGGAACCCTCAGCTTTTTTTTGCGTATAATCGTCACTTAAACACAACCATATGGGTGCTTCTCGCCGGCCTGCGGATTCCATTTATACTTAAACAGCAGCCCCTGTTCCGCCATGGAATACTGCTGCAGCTTGGAAATATCCATTTTCGTGTGCTCCGCCATGCTGGCAAGATACTCCATAAAAAGCTCCCCGCCGCCATAACGGGATATCTGGAAAATTTCCTTCCAGACAGGATCGGGTAAGTCCTTTTCGTGGCTGTTGTAGTAATGCCATTCGGCCTCGTCCCATATTTTTGTGATCTCCGAGCACAAAAACGCCTGGTGGGATATGTAATAGTCCTTCCCCTCCGTGAGCAGCACGTTCTTCAGATTAAAATACCATGCACGCACATAGTCCGGCCGGCAGAGCCGCTCAATTGAGGTCTGCTTCAGAATCATAGATTCATACATGAACATATTTGTTGCCTCTGTCGAAGAAAAACCAATGAATTCCAGTCTGCGCAAATACTCCTTTCGATAAGCTTCCTGCCAAGTCTTTTTAAAAAACGCCACCAGCTGGCCTGTCATGAGGTCCGGTGATATCTCCTGTTTTTCCCTCTTCTCCCCCGAACCGCTGTTCTGCTCCTGTCTTGCAGATTCCTCTGACGCTTTACCGTTACTTCCGAACAGTTTTTTGAAAATACTCATGCTAACCTCCCGTTATGATATCTCCGTGGCTTTTTCCCGGATTAAATCAATATATCCCCCATATGTTTTGACTCCAAATGCCCTTTTCTCGGGCACGCCTTGTCGGAGGGGTATCCAAATATCAGTAAGGAAACCGGCTCCAAATGATCCGGCAGCGAGAATTCTTCCTTCATCCTCTGGGGGTCCCAGAACATAACCCATATTGATCCAAGCCCCAGGTCCGCCGCCTCCATCATCATATGTGTCGTGACGATACTGGCGTCTATATCGCCGCTGCTCTTCCCGTCAAAGGGACGTATCCAGCACGCCTTTTTGTCATAGCAGACAACAAACGCCGCCGGCACGTAATACTTGCTGGGTATGACCCGGTTTAACCGCTCCCTGTCCTCGTCAGATTGAATCAGATAGAGCCGCTGCGGCTGAAAATTACAGGCGGTAGGAGCTGAAAGCGCCGCATCAAGAAGTTTATCGATTTTTTCTTTCTCCACCGGTTTTCTGTCATACTCCAGCACAGAAAACCTTTTATGTGCCAACTCAAGGAAATCCATTGCATCTATCACCTCACCTCGCATTATATTCTCTTTGCTGAACATAGGCTGAAGTCAATCATAATGAAACTGCGCCGTCACATATGGCATAATCAAGCTTAGCAGTGCTTCTCCTCCATGCTCTTTCACATACCGAATCATAATTTCATGAAAATATCGATTTTCATCTCCGGAAACATACAGTTTTTTCCTGATCTCCTGCTCTGCCTGAAATTCATAGTGAGAATCGGAAGCTGCTTCTCTATCAAGCGAATATTTATCAAAGCTTCCGTTTTCATAAACAAATACAGACAAAAACCATAGTCCTTTTTCATCCAGTTGAATTTGCAGGTGCCATTTATGCAGGGACTTATCCAATCTGGCAGATTGTGCCCCGGGAACTTGTCCTCTGGGGCGTCCCTCCTGCGCCATCATATGATCAAGGGTGTACCGGCTGCCGGCGGAAGGCTTTTTCTCCGCCTTCTCCAAGGCCGCCTGCCCGTTTTCAGGGTAAAGCCAGGCACTCATCAGGCGATACAGATTCCCATCTGCAATTGCGTGAGAAATCAGCGAACCGTTGCTGCCATAATCCGATCGGATTTCAACGAAGATACCGTGAATCAAATCTGCCTTTGTACCAGTCAGTGCAGACTCCAGCGAATATGCGGAATACGGCTTCCATGCTAAAACTTCCGGCATAAACCCAAGCGCATAGGCCTCCTTCACGAAACCTTCATAGATCATCTTTTCTAATTCACGGTGGGTTGTGTTTTCCCTATAAGCCGAATAATTGCGGCACCATTGATTCAGTTCCTTATCCTGATACAGAACTTTCATCAGAACGATATACTTACTGCAGAACGCGGTCATTGCCGCCTCCATATCCGCTGTTACCGGATCAGAGGAAGCGGCGCTGTGCTGTATGGAGGGAACGACCCAGTCTGTCCAATATTTCTTGATTTCCTTCCGATTCAATATAGAGGTACACCCGCCGACACGATAATAAGTTCCGGCTCTTTGCCAGCACACCTCATGAAATTCGTCAGCAATCTTGACAAACTCTTTTGGGAGATATGCCATCGCCTGTTTTTTGATTTCCAGCATGGATGGATCGAATCTGTTATAAACCCAGCCATCATACCGTCCCGTCTGCACAGCGTAATAGACCCACGCAATCGAACCGGTTATGGCTCCCGTGGTATCGCAGTCTCCGCCGATGGAAATCACATTTCGAATGGCGTCTTCAAAGTTCTCCGATTCCAAAAATGCAACGATAGCCTGCGGAACCGATCCCTGACAGGAACCGTCAAATCTGTAAGTTTCCCGTATGGAATCGAGCGAGAAATCCACATTATAATAGTGTTCGCTTATGTACTGTCTGATTTCTGCCTTTGACTTTCCCGCTTTTGCCAGAAACACTGCGGTGGCGACAGCCTCCGCTCCTTTGACCCCCTCCGGATGATCATGTGTGACGCAGGCACTGGCACGCGCCAAGGCCTGGGCTTCCTCTATCGTAACTGCCGCCAGCCCACAGGGGGAAACACGCATTGCAGAGCCATTTCCATAACTTCCGTAGGGCTTGGGCTTTGCCTGGTGGAGCCACTTTGCAAAGTTTCCACCATAAGCTCCTGTCGGATGGGGATATCTTCTCCCGAAGTCCTGCATCACCTCAACCAGAAATTCCCGAAAGCCTTTCCCCATCTCGCTTTTCTCAAACTGTTCTCTCCTGCTCAATAGAATTGCTTTTGCCACCGCCACTGTCATGATCGTATCATCAGTATAATCACATCCCTGTGAAAACAGCGGAAATTTCTTTGTTTTGATGTTATGAAATTCGTATTTTGACCCGACGATATCACCAATAAAGGCACCGTACATCCCTTTTTACCTCCCCATTAAACCCCTTCATATTCTTAACTGACAGCAATATAATAACTTTCAATACCGGGCTTATGGTCACTTGCTGAGCGACTTTTTGCCAAAAGGATATTTATATGCGAGGAAATTTCAGCTTATACCATTCCAAAATACCCCAACGCCGCTGTAATTGCTTTTTCTTTCTCCGGCAGGCACTGCGGTTGCCGGGCGTTTTCGGATTTGGCTTATTATAGTTTTTCGTTCAATGATGCCGCATTTCTGTTTCACCTGTGCAATATACAGAGTAGATACCTTTAATCCGGTCTGCTCCAGCACTCGCTCCCTGATTTGTTCGTAAGTGCCTCCCTGCTGAAATCCAGAGGTATACAGATTCTCCAGCAAGAACTCTACACGCACTTTTTCGAGTGGATTTCTCCCTTGGAAAGAAGAACAACCGTCTCCACATGCGCTGTCCGGGGGAACATGTCCACCGCGCAGGCGCGCACAGCCTTATACCCCAGCCCGCCAAAAACCTTCAGGTCCCGTGCCAGCGTCCCCGGGTCGCAGGAGACATACACCACGCGCTCCGGCTCCATGGAGGCTATAAGCTCCGGAGCCTCCGGTGACAGGCCCTTTCTGGGCGGGTCCACCACCACTACATCCGGCTTAAAGCCCTCCTGAAGGAGCTTATCCGTGAGCTTTGCCGCATCTCCGCACAAAAAACGGACATTCCTCACCCCGTTATTCACGGCGTTCCTCCGAGCATTTATCACGGCGCTCTCCACGATCTCCACGCCCACAGCCTCTTTCGCGCCTCTCGCCAGACACAGTGTTATGGTCCCGGTGCCGCAGTAGAGATCCAGCACCTTTTGAGAGCCGTCAAGCCCGGCAAACTCCAGCGCCTTGGTGTAAAGCTGCTCCGCCTGATCCCGGTTTACCTGATAGAAGGCATCCGGTGCCAGGCGGAACGTAAGCCCCATAAGTCCGTCCTCAATCGTCCCGCCGCCCCAGATCGTCTCGAACTCGTGTCCGAGGACGGTATCTCCCGGCTGGGCGTTGATATTCCTCATTATGCTGACCGTCTCCGGACAGGCCTCTAAAATCAGCCTTACAAGCTCCCCGGATTCAGGGAGCGCCCCTTTGCCCGTGACGATCACTGCCTGCCCCTGACCGGACCTCTCGCCATAGCGGCAGCACACCCGCCGGACACCGCGGCCCGTCTGCGCGGAATATACCGGGACGCTGTACGCATCCATATAACGGCGCACAGCCGCGGCAGCCCGTGCGGCGTAATCGGACTCTATGACACAGCGGTCAACCGGCACTATATCGTGGCTGCGCGGGCGGTAAAACCCCGTGACGGCGTGGCCGTCCACGCTGCCCACAGAGCAGATCGTCTTGTTTCGGTAGCCCTCCACACTTTGCGCTCCCAATATCTCCTCGACCGGAAGCTCGACTCCGCCGATCCGCCGGAGGGCATCCTCGACCTTCTGCCTCTTAAAACGCAGCTCCTCTGGGTAGTCCATATGGCGGAGGGCGCAGCCGCCGCACTTTCCGAAAACGGCACAGTCCGGCTCCGCCCGATGCGCTGAGCACGTTAAAATTTCCTCCACACGGGCATAGGCCGCGTTTTTCCCAACCTTGAGCAGTCGGATTTTCGCGGTCTCCCCCTGGAGCAGACCCTTAACAAAGACGACTCGTCCATCTATCCGGGCAACGCCATCCCCCTCAGAGGAATAACCGGTGCAGGTCACCTCATGTATCTGGTTTTTTGCAAGCTCTGGCATATCTCAATCCGAACAAAGCCGGGGAAACTCCCCGGCTTTGTATTTCCTTTCTTATATCGCTAGTATCGTGACCACTCCATTTTCCGCAGTTACCCCTATGCGTTTGATGTCCCGGTCATAATTGTCCACCAGTTCCGCGGCTATCTTATCCTCGATATCCTTTTGGATAGTGCGGCGCAGGTTTCTTGCGCCGTACTCGACGGAGTAGGACTTATCTGTAAGGTAATCGATCACGCTGTCGTCATAGGTAAGCTCCACCGCCCGTTCGGACATGGCATCATGCAGCTCCTGCATCATGAGCCGTGCGATATTGCGGAAGTTATCCTCCGTCAGGCGGTTAAAGTATACCACCTCGTCAATACGGTTAATAAATTCCGGCCTTAAAAAGTCCCTAAGGGCCTTCATGGCCTTATCCTTATCCATATCGTTTACCGTACCGCCAAAGCCCACTGTCCCTGCGCCCTTACGGTCGCTGCCTGCGTTTGTGGTCATTATAATTATGGTGTTCTCGAAGTTCACCGTCCTGCCATGGGCATCCGTTATGCGGCCGTCATCCAGTATCTGAAGCAGGATATTCATTACATCCGGATGCGCCTTCTCTATCTCGTCAAAAAGTACCACGGAATATGGCCTGCGCCGTATCTTCTCTGTGAGCTGTCCAGCCTCGTCATAGCCCACATACCCCGGTGGCGATCCGATGATGCGGGATACGGAGAACTTCTCCATAAACTCCGACATATCAAGGCGTATAAGCGACTCAGGCGCGTGGAACATATCCTCAGCCAGGCGCTTTACAAGCTCGGTCTTTCCAACACCGGTAGAGCCGACGAATATAAAGCTCACCGGCTTGTGCTTGGGCGAGATGCCCACCCGGTTGCGCTTTATGGCGGCGCAAACAGCGTCCACAGCCTCATCCTGACCGACTATATGCTCCCGCAGGCGCGCTCCAAGTTCGGACAGCTTCTTATGCTCATCTTCACGGATGCTTGAGGCGGGTATCTTAGTCCAAAGCTCGATTATACGTGCGAAATTATCCATCCCAAGCTCCGGCACGCCCTCGCCCTGAAGCCTGAGCTTCTCATCCGATATGGTTATCTCCCTTCCGCGAAGCTTCGCAAGGCGGGCATAGTCCTCCTCCTTATAAGCTGCGTCACCCTCCGGCCGCTCCAGTAGCATCTCCCGTTCCTTGGCAATGTCGTCAAGCTCCTTGTCTATCTCGGCAAGGCGGGCATAGTTTTTGTTCTTAAGGTTAACATCGGAGCAGGCCTCGTCTATAAGGTCGATAGCCTTATCCGGAAGGTACCTGTCCGTTATATAACGCTCTGAGAGCAGCACCGCCTGACGGCACATGGCATCCGGTATGCGTACACCGTGATAGTTCTCGTAGTAGTGGGCGATGCCCTTGATTATCTTTATGGAGTCCTCAATGCTCGGTTCGGCAACCGTTACAGGCTGGAAGCGGCGCTCAAGGGCGGAGTCTTTCTCTATGTGCTTGCGGTATTCCGCAAAGGTAGTGGCGCCGATCACCTGGATCTCTCCCCTTGACAGGGCGGGCTTCAGAATATTCGCGGCGTTCATGGACCCCTCCGCATCTCCGGCACCCACAAGATTGTGTACCTCATCGATCACAAGGATTATATTCCCGGTCTTTTTAATCTCCTCGATAAGGCCCTTCATGCGGGACTCAAACTGACCGCGAAACTGCGTGCCGGCAACCAGCGAGGTTAGATCAAGCAGATATACCTCCTTATCCCTGAGCTTATAGGGCACATCCCCGGACTCTATCCGCTGGGCAAGGCCCTCGGCAATAGCGGTCTTTCCCACGCCAGGCTCACCGATAAGGCATGGGTTGTTCTTCTGTCGGCGGTTGAGTATCTGGATAACACGCTCCATTTCCTCATCCCTGCCGATTATCCTGTCCAGCTTGCCCTCTTTCGCTCTGGCCGTCAGGGAGATGCAGTAATTATCAAGATACTTGCGCTTCTTGTCCTTCTCTCTCCCCTCACGTCCGGGGCGTTTTTCCGGCGGCTTGGAGGCCCCAGGATCGCCTCCGGCGCTGTCCGGACCGTTAAACAGCTTGCTCAAAAACGGGAAGGTTGCGGTTTTGCCGTCCTCATCATTGCCGTCGTCCAGAGTGTCCGGAAGCTCCTCCGCCCCACCGAAAGCCTCAAGCATCTCACTGGAGATGCCGTCAAGGTCATCATCCGTGATTCCCATCTTCTTCATTATATCATCTACGGGCTTAATATTAAGCTCCTTGGCACACTTAAGACAGAGTCCCTCGTTTGTTGAGACCCCGTTTTCTATCTTTGTTATAAATATTACCGCCACATTTTTGTGGCAGCGGGCGCAAATTGTTGGCTGCATAAGTCTCTCCTTAATAAGCTGACACTGATTTTACTGACTGCAATTTTCCTTTAATATATTCACGAATGCCGCCCTTATCCCGGTCATATTCCCAGTATTGAGGCAAGCTTGTTTGACTCCGTCAAAGGCTCCAGTATCCACGTCTTTGATATCGTCTCCTCCGGAATAAGAAGCCCAAGATATCTGCATATACAAGTTATAGCTATTATTAGCATTATTCCCTTAATAACTCCCAAGGCCGCGCCGGTGATGTGATTGAGGTTTTCATGTCCCGGAAGTCCGAAGGACAGGTCAAATATATTTCCGATCACGGAGAATACAATGGCAATAAGTATAAACGCAATGGTAAACACTGCCACAAAGCATATCCTCTCACAGAGGATGTTCGTAAGATCATCCGTCATTGCCGTACCCACACGGTCGTTTAAAAGCGCCGTCTCCTGCGCCATTCCCTCAGCAGCGGAGGAGGAAATACCCAGGCTAAGCAGTATATCCATGCTGACGGTGTAGACATCCAGCTCCTCATAGATCACACTAACTGTCACGGCGGGGGAGTTCTCAAGCTCGTCAAGCTCCTCCTCATCCATACCTGTGGCATCTGCCAGCGCACCGTCCACAATCCCAATGGCAAAGGGCTTCAGCATCCCGGTGAACTCATCTGAGTAAGCCGTAGCCACAAGGTTCGCCCCATAGATAGCTATGATTACCGCAACTATGCCGCAGATCCCGTTTATTATACCGGTCCGGAAACCACGCCACCCGCACAGCAGCACTATCGCCGCAAGCACAAGGTCAAGGATGATGCTCATAGTGTTGTTTCTCCTTCGTAAAAGTCGGCGGTCAATCCTCCGCCGGGGTATGTATATAGGCCGAAAAAGCGCCCGCAGCGACAACGGACCCATCGTCTCTCAGTATGACGTCCTCCGTACCCGCGGCACATTCAAAGCCTTCGCTGTCCGACATATCACGATTATAAACCGTTATCCTTCCGGAGTAAAGTGCCGCGACGCCGTACTTTCCGGCGTCCATACCAAGGATATCGCCGTCAGCAAGGACCGAGCCAAGCTCAGTTCCGTCGTCCCCAACGGTGACAAGGTATCTGTCGCCTCCCACCTGATAGTCGCCAATACCAAGGGCCGTAAAGCTGTCTCCAAAGCTGTACCGGTCTATATACCGGCCGGAGAAATCGTACACAGCCGTCTCCTCAAGCTTATCATCAAAGTAGATCACACTCTCAGTTGAAACTGCAGCAATACCCTTACCGCAGAAGTCCGCGTCTATAATAAGCCCCGGAAAGTTATAGCGGGCGCTCTCCTGCTCGCTTGTAAGAGGCATCAGAACCAGGCTGCTGCCACCCTCTCCAACTGTTAAGACCAGCAGCTCCGAGCCTCCCTTGACGTCAGCGGACAGCACCCTTGCAGAACCTGCAGACCATTTATAAATATCCGTCCCGTTAGAATTATATACCGTGACGGAGCCAAGATATCCACTTTCCTCCGTGCAAACGCACATATATCCGTCACTGTTTACCGAGACTGACAGCACGGCATGTTCAGTCTCAAGCTCACATATTATCTTATCCGCGCTGAAAAATATGACGGAATTTCCGCCTATATCGCAGGCGGCGCCATATTTTCCCGCCGTCCATAGGGCTGCATCCCCGAAGGAAAAAAGCCGTGAGAATACTTCCTCTCCCTGTTCGTCAAAGACGCTGAGACCGGATTCCGACATTACCGCTAAACCGTCGCCCACGCTCCCAAACACTCCTCCGGAGGCGTTTTCGTAATAGATCTCCAAAACCGTGTTTTTCCCGGTTATAGACTGCCAAAGCTTCTTAAAGCCGCCGGCCTCCCCGCTCTTTACGGCAAGCGCCGCTGCCACGATCGCCACAGCTAAGAGCATCATAATAAGCAATATGCGCAGAAAACCGCTCTTTTTCTTCGGTGTATCTTCCATAACAAAATCCTGAGCCGTCTGGCGCATGTTTACACAGTATCGCCATCGGTCGTTATAGCAAAGTATAAAGCCGCATAACAGCCGCTCTGCGGTTATTATATCACAACTATTCTATTAATGCAAAAAATGTCAGGACATCATCTCTCCTACGGCCCCGTCGTACCACACACGCGTAAGATACAGTCCCTGAGGAGGCACCGTGGGACCTGTAAGCCTCCTGTCACGAGTCTCCAGTATTGACGGTATATCCCCCGGAGAGAGCTTACCCTCAGAGCAATATATCACTGTCCCCATTATCGCCCTTACCATATTGTAAAGGAATCCGTCTGCACAGACCCGCATACTTATCTCCTGTCCGCTCTGCTCAATGTCGCAATAGTATATGGTCCGCACAGTGGTCTTTGTCTCCGTCCCCACGGATCGCACAGCGGCAAAATCATGTGTGCCCACAAACTGCCGGGCGGCGGCTCTCATTATGTCCGGCTTAAGGGGCACAGGGTAGAAATACGCACGGCTGCGGCTGAAAGGGTCGCGGATTCGGGAATTTATTATCCTATAGGTATACTCCTTTTTTATACATGAAAGTATGGCGTTAAAGTCCTCCGGCGCGTCCACCGCCGCCGTCACGGCTATGTCCTCCGGCAGCAGGGTGTTCACCGCGAGGGGAAGCCTCTCATTTGGAATGGAGGTGGCGCTTCTGAAATTGGCGCAGTAGCATGAGGCATGTACTCCCGCGTCAGTCCTTCCGCAGCCAGTAAGCTTCACCCGCTCTCCGGTCAGGCGGCTTAAGGTTTCCTCAAGCGTCCCGGCTACAGTTTTATCCGTTTTCTGCACCTGCCAGCCGTGATAATTTGTCCCGTCATACATAAGACGCATGGCTATGTTTCTCATTAGCTTCCTCTCACAGTCCGAAGTGCGCCAGCGTTATTACCCCCGCCAGCACTACAGCGCTCATGCACAGGGAGATCACATCCCGCGAGGACATCTTCAGCACATTAAGGCGCGTTCTGCCGTCATCTCCGTGGTAACAGCGGCTCTCCATCGCAATAGCCAGCTCATCAGCCCTTCTGAAGGCCGATATAAAGAGCGGCACAAGTATAGGCAGCAGCGCCTTGGCCTTCTGAATGAGGTTTCCCGTATCAAACTCCGCTCCGCGGGCCTTCTGGGCGCTCATTATCTTGTCAGTCTCCTCTACGAGCGTGGGTATCAGCCTGAGGGCCATGCTCATCATCATGGCAAGCTCGTGTACCGGGACCTTGATCTTCTTAAGCGGCCCCAGCAGAAGCTCGATGCCGTAGGTGAGCATTATAGGCGAGGTAGTATACGTAAGCATGAAGGTACCCATTATGAGCATAACTATCCTCAGCGCCATAAAAACGGCGTTGATGCAGCCTTCCTTTGTTATCTTGAATATCCAAAACTGTACAAGGATTTCGCCCTGAGAATAGAAGATATTCAGCACAGCCGTGAGAATTATTACAAAAAGCAGAGGCTTTACGCCTTTAAAGAGCGTCTTGAGGCTTATTTTCGCAATGGATATCACAGACGCCAAAACTACGAGCATCACCCCGTATGATATCCAGCTCTCAGCGACAAAAAGCGCTATGATATATACCAGCACCAGCAGAATCTTAGTGCGTGGATCCATGCGGTGAATGACGGTATTCCCGGGAAAATACTGTCCCAGCGTAATATCTTTAAGCATCAAGCGCGCCCCCTTTTAGAGCGAGCAGCGCGTTTTTCATCTGCTCCACCGTGTATATGGATTCAGGGAGCTTAACGCCCATATCCCGCAGCCTGTCGGCAAGGACCGTCATCTCCGGCACGGCAAGCCCCATGGCGGAGAGCTCCTTACCGTGGGAGAACACCTCCTCAGGCGTGCCGTCCATGGCCACATGGCCGCCGTTCATAACTATCATCCGCTGTGCGTGGCGGGCAGCCTCCTCCATGCTGTGTGTAACGATCAGTATAGCGGCGCCCGTCTCCTTATGATAACCCATAAGATTATCCATAATATCCCGGCGCCCCGCGGGATCAAGCCCAGCCATAGGCTCGTCCAGGATAAGCACTTCCGGAAGCATGGCTATCACCCCGGCGATAGCTATGCGCCGCTTCTGCCCACCCGACAGGTCAAACGGGGAGCGCTCAAGAAGCTCCTCATCTATCCCTACAAAGCCGGCGGAGGCGCGCACCCGCACGTCGATCTCATCAGGCGTAAGTCCCATATTCTTTGGGCCGAAGGCGATGTCCTTAAACACCGTCTCCTCAAAAAGCTGGTACTCAGGGTATTGGAAAACAAGCCCCACCTTCGAGCGGACCTCCCTGACGGACTGCTTTGACTCATTGATATCCCGCCCGTTAAAATACACCTTGCCGCCGGTTGGCTTTATAAGTGCGTTCAGGTGCTGGATAAGCGTGGACTTTCCGGAGCCTGTGTGGCCGATGATCCCGATTATCTCTCCCCGCTGTATCTCAATATTCACGTCCTCAATGGCCGCAAGCTCAAATGGCGTGCCCTCGGAATAGACGTGAGATAAATTTTCAATTTTAAGTATAGGGGTCTTGTTCATAGGCTTCCTTTCGGTGCAGCTCCCTTTTTATGAGATGCCGCCCATAAAAACAGCGTTAAAATTATTTTCTCACGCCGAGGTATTCTGCCAGAGCGTCAGCACACTCATCAACAGACAGCGCGTCAAGGGGGACGTCAAGCCCCTCCTTGCTAAGCTCATACATCAGCTGTGTGGTGCCGGGTACCGTAAGCCCAAGTAAGTTAAGCTCCTCCACCCGGACAAAAACCTCCTTAGGCGTCCCATCCATCACCACATGGCCGTCGGACATGACGACGACACGGTCGGCTTTAGCCGCCTCCTCCATATGGTGGGTTATGAGTATAACGGTGGTCCCGTTTTCATATCTCAGCTTGTGGATTATATTCATGACATCCGCCCGGCCCCTCGGGTCAAGCATAGCTGTCGGCTCGTCAAATACAACGCACTTCGGGCGCATGGCCAATACCCCGGCAATGGCTATCCGCTGCTTCTGCCCTCCGGAGAGCAGGTGCGGAGCGTGGTTGCGAAACTCATACATGCCTACGGTCTTGAGGGCTTCGTCAACACGCCTGCGGATCTCCTCCGACGGCACGCCCAGATTCTCCGGTGCGAAGGCCACATCCTCCTCCACCACATTTGAGACGATCTGGTTATCGGGGTTCTGAAACACCATCCCCACACGGCTGCGGATGTCAAACAGCACGCTCTCATCCTTGGTATCCATCCCGAATATCGTGACCGTGCCGCCCTTGGGCAGCAGAAGGGCGTTTAAGTGCTTTGCGAAAGTAGATTTTCCCGAGCCGTTGTGGCCAAGGATCGCCACAAATGTGCTGTCCTCAATGTCTAAGCTCACATTATCCAGTACGTCGGGTATATCATTATTCTCCGCACCCTCTTCAGTATTATAAAAATAAGTCAGATTTTCAACTTTAATGGCGATATTATCTTTCATTTCCAAATTCCATTCTGCATGCGGCTCCGCACGGAAGGCACAGGCCGCTGGCCGACACCGGCAGGCCAAGCTCCTCGCTTCTGGCTTGTCCGCCGAATTTTCTTCCGAATACCGACTGGGCAACATACGTAAGCGTTGATGCTGAAAGTCCCGTGGTGTAGGAGTTTATTATGACAAAAAGCGGGTCGTCGGACAGTACGTCCGCACAGAGCCTGACAAACGGCACAAGGTCGCTTTCAAGCTTCCAGACCTCTCCCCCGGGTCCGCGGCCATAGGAGGGCGGATCCATTATTATGGCGTCGTACTTATGCCCCCTGCGGGCCTCCCTCTGGATGAATTTCGCGCAGTCGTCAACTATCCATCTGACGGCTCTGTCCGCCACGCCGGAGGAGGCGGCGTTCTCCTTCGCCCACTGCACCATGCCCTTCGCCGCGTCAACATGGCATACAGAGGCTCCCGCCTTAAGGGCGGCCACAGAGGCCGCGCCCGTATATGCAAATAAGTTAAGCACGCTTATCGGCCTTCCTGCGCCTCGTATCTTTTCCATGGCGTAATCCCAGTTTGCCGCCTGCTCCGGAAAAACTCCGGTGTGCTTAAAGTTCATGGGCTTAACGTTAAGCGTAAGCTCCCCGTAGCTTATCTGCCAGCTCTCCAAGGTCTCCGACTTGTCCCATGAGCCTCCGCCCGTGGATGAGCGCTTGTACCTGGCGTCGGCTCTGCGCCATCTGGGATCCTTTTTGGGAGTGTCCCATATCACCTGGGGATCCGGCCTTATAAGTATGCGATCCTTCCAGCGCTCAAGGCGCTCTCCCCCCGAGCAGTCAAGAAGCTCATAATCCTTCCACTTGTCAGCGACCCACATGTCAAAATCTCCCAAAAAAATAATAGTATCCCTAATTATATGGTATCAAGTATTTATATCATTTTATCCGCTCAAAGTCAACCTGCACAAGGTATGGCTCTGCTTAATTTTTTGTAAACTCGACTTTACAGTGATAAAAATAAAAACCGGCCTGCTAATGCAAGCCGGTTTTTATTTGGAGCGGATAATGGGAATCGAACCCACCTCTACGGCTTGGGAAGCCGTCATTCTACCGATGAACTATATCCGCGTTTTGCATTTTCATATTATAACAGAGTTTCGGAAAATTTCAAGAGGAATATTTGATTCCCTGTCCACATATTCTTCATCAGACGAAAAGGGGGATGCCAAATGAAAAAACTTGCCGTTTTTCTCTCCGCCGCGCTTCTGCTCTCCGTGAGCGCCGGAGCCGAGGAGCTTACAATGGAGATGGAGCCCTACGAGGAGGTACCGGCGGCTGTGTTCGAAGAAGCCAACATTCCCACATTAGCGGAGGATATCGACATCCCCGCGCCGTCGGCCATACTAATTGAGAAAGAGACCGGGCAGGTGCTTTATGAAAAAAACGCAGACGAGCTGCTTGAGCCTGCCAGTGTCACAAAGGTCATGACCATACTCCTGATAGTTGAGGCCGTGGACTCCGGCGCGATGTCCCTTGACGATATGATATCCGTCAGCGCAAGAGCGGCCAGCATGGGCGGCAGTCAGGTGTATCTTGAGGAGGGCGAGCAAATGCAGCTTTCCGAGATGCTCAAGTGCATCGTGGTCTCCTCGGCAAACGACGCCGCCGTGGCTGTGGCGGAGCACATGGCCGGTTCCGAGCAGGCCTTTGTAGCCCGCATGAACGAACGCGCCGCAGAGCTTAATATGACAAACACCAATTTTACAAACTGCACCGGTCTTTTAGAAAGCTCAGAACACAGGACCTCCGCACGTGACATTGCCATAATGGCAAGGGAGCTTATAAAGCACGACTGGATAAAGGAGTACACTACAATATGGATGGACACCATCCGCGACGGCACCTTCGGCCTGTCAAACACCAATAAGCTCATACGCTTCTATTCCGGCGCCACCGGACTTAAAACGGGCTATACCAGCTCCGCCGGACACTGCCTTGCCGCCACAGCCGAGAGGGACGGCGTTGAGTATATAGCCGTAGTTCTCCACTGTGCCTCCTCAGCAGATAGGTTTGAGAGTGCCAAAACGCTCTTAAGCTATGCCTTCGGGGCGTACACCCTTGTCTCCTCCGTACCTGACGAGGTGCTTCCTCCCATAAAGGTGACGCTGGGCGACGCCGACTACATACAGCCCGTGGTATCGGATTCTGCAGGGGTACTGGTAAAAAAATCCGACTCCGCATCCATAACGAAGCAGGTCGAGCTTCTCGATAATCTCGATGCACCGGTGACCGCCGGTCAGACTGTGGGAACGCTGACGCTCAGCCTAAACGGCGAGACACTGTCCGTCACGGACATCATCGCAGCGGATTCTGTGGAGCGGCTCACCTTCTGGGATATTGCCCGTGATATGCTGAAAATCCTGTTCTTCGGGGAGGGGTAAGTCTACGGACGCCTTATTGCCGCGGCACTCCACATAAGCTGTATAAAGCCGCGGGACAATGTCCCGCGGCTTTTAGCTTTAAGATTTAAATCAATATACGCTTCTCTTCACATAGGTGGTGTGCAGAAGCTCATGAGCCTTGTGGCCGTTCGGCTCACCCAGATAGTTTTCATACAGCTCCTTGATGTTGGGGTTTTCATGGCTCTTGCGGTAGACAGAGGCCTCATCCTCGGAATAGAGGGCCTTTGCCCGGAGAGCGCGAAGATCCACACTGTTGCGTATGTAGCCGGGCTGGTGGGGCTGGCCGCCTCCGTTTACACAGCCGCCGGGGCAGCACATAACCTCAATAAAGGTATAATCCTTCTCTCCGGATTTCACCATATCGAGAAGCTTCGCGGCATTGTTAAGGCCGGAAGTAACAGCGACCTTTACCTTTGTGCCGTCAAGGTCATATTCAGCCTCCTTGATGGCCTCCACCCCGCGGACCTCATGGAACTCAGGCGGGTTGAGCTGCTTGCCGGTGACGACCTCATACACAGTACGGAGAGCCGCCTCCATAACGCCGCCGGTGGCTCCGAAGATGTGGCCGGCTCCCGAGGCGATACCGAACACAGGATCGCATTCCTCGTCAGGCAGAGAGGTAAACTCAATGCCGGCGCGCTTGATCATATTGGCCAGCTCCCGGGTGGTGATGGAAACGTCAACATCGGCAATACCGTCGCTGCCCAGCTCCGGACGCTGTGCCTCGAACTTCTTGGCCGTGCAGGGCATGACAGATACCACGAAGATATCCTTCGGATCGATACCCGCCTTCTCGGCGTAATAGCTCTTGACTATCGCGCCGAACATACCCTGGGGGCTCTTGCAGGAGGAGAGATTATCAATAAACTCCGGATAGTAGGTCTCACAGAACTTGACCCAGCCGGGGGAGCAGGAGGTTATCATCGGCAGCTTTCCGCCGTTTTTAAGGCGGCTTAAAAGCTCGGTGCCCTCCTCCATAATGGTAAGGTCGGCGGCAGTGTCAACATCAAAAACCTTGTCAAAGCCGAGGCGGCGGAGCGCGGCGATCATCTTACCCTCCACATTAGTGCCTATCGGCATACCGAAGCATTCGCCCAGCTGTGCGCGTACAGACGGCGCGGGTCCGACTACAACATGCTTTGCCGGGTCTGCAAGCGCGGCCCAGACCTTTCCGGTGTCGTCCTTTTCCGTCAGCGCTCCCGTGGGACATACCGCAATGCACTGTCCGCAGTTTACGCAGGCTGTATCTGCAAGGTTCATATCAAAGGCTGAGGAGATGTGGGTGTCATAGCCACGCTCATTTGCGCCGATAACGCCGGTGAACTGGTTCTTGCGGCATACGGCCACACAGCGGCGGCACAGGATACACTTGGAGTTATCGCGTACCAGGTGAACGGCGGAGTCGTCAATATCCGGCTCGAGATCCGGCCTGCCGTATTTATACTGGTCAACCCCATACTCCCGCGCCAGCGCCTGAAGCTCACAGTCGGTACTGCGGACACAGGACAGGCAGTCCATTCTGTGGTTGGAGAGTATAAGCTCAAGTGTCTTTTTGCGGTTCTCCCTGAGCGCCGGGGTATTGGTCTGGACCTCCATCCCTTCAGTTACAGGATAGACGCACGCAGCGGCAAGTGCCCTTGCGCCCTTCACCTCACAAAGACACATACGGCAGGCACCTATGGCGTTTACGTCTTTAAGATAGCACAATGTAGGAATACGGATCCCGGCGCTCTGTGCGGCCTCAAGGATAGTACTCCCCTCCGGCACCGTTACCGATATACCATTTATGGTAAGATTAACCATTACCTCAGCTCCTTCAAAACCTTCAAAAATTGTATAATTGTATCTACATTACAACACAAAAAACACAGGGGCAAACGCCCCTACTTTGTTATAAATATAACAGACTTCAGCCTCTTTGTCAACGGGAAGGGTCTTTAAATCTGCTTGATGTGCAATTTTTTTAAATCATTTCATAAAACTCCGCAATATGTACTAAATTTCGAACATTTAAACAGCAAATCCGCCGTCGGCACTTATTATCTGCCCCGTTATGAACGACGCCTTGTCCGACGCCAGAAACGCAGCAAGCTCCGCAACCTCCTGAGCCGTTCCGAGACGGCACAAAGGGGTCTCCTCGCAAAGCTCCCGCACCGTCTCAGGGGTAAGGCTGCCGTTCATCTCCGTATCTATGACGCCGGGTGCGATACAGTTTACCGTTATCCCCGACGGTCCCAGCTCCTTACTCAGCGCCTTGGTCATCCCGATGAGCGCGGCCTTGGAGGCGGAATAAGCCACCTCGCAGGAGGCCCCGCGCAGTCCCCACATTGAGGAAATAATTATTATCCTCCCCCACTTTTCATGCACCATATGCGGTATGGCCATACGGCAGGCATTGTAAGCCCCCTCCACATTTACGGCAAATATCCGGCGCCACTCTTCCGGTGAGGTGTCTGTAAAAAGCTTCTGAAGAGCAATCCCCGCGTTTACCACCAGAATATCCACGTTTCCGACAGCTTTAAACATTTTTTCCACAGAAGCCGGGTCGGAGACATCTGCCATAAGAGCCTCTCCGCCTATCTGATACGCCGTATCCTCCGCCTGCTCGCGGCTTTTAAGGTAGTTTACCGCAACAAAATGCCCCTCCCGGGCAAGCGCCTGGGCGCAGGCCCTTCCAATTCCCCGGGAAGCTCCGGTAACAAGTGCACGTTTTTTCATACCTATTCTCCTGCTTTATATGAGCATGAGCCACTTGAGTGCAAGCAGCAGCGCCACTCCGGGAAGCCCGAGTATACCGACCACAGCGGCATTCAGCCAGTTCACTCCTATGGTAACTCCGATGGAAGCTCCGAATTTATTTATCAGTATCAGCGCCGCAAAGCCCAGAGCGGTATTTATAAGCAGCTTGACCACAAGCTTTAAGGGCTTTGTGAAAAGCAGCACCGCCAGAACAACAAGCACCACGGTTATTATTCCCGGCGCTATGCCAATTTCAGCCGACACTGTCTCCATTACATTTTCAACGGTATCCATATTATGCCTCCTTGTAAGCCTTAGGGGTATATTATATACTGTATTCCAATGAGATACAAAATATTTATTTGTCAGCAGCCTGTCTGCAAATACTAAGCCGCAAGAGGAAAAACACAAGGGCCTCGGCGCACACTATAGCTCACTCATATCTCCCGGTCTTTTAACGCTTTTCCTCTTATTCGTACATAATCGGCACACCATGCGCCCTCTCGGTAAAGCTCACCCTTCAGTGACTGCACCGCAGTGTGTATCATCTCATCTTTTTCAGCGCTGCCTATGCCCTCGAAGGGGCTCCTTACGAACATCCTTATCCAGTCCTCAAGCCCGTTCTCTCCGCTGAGCCTGGTGGGCCGGTCAAACAACGTCATAAACGTAACCTTAAAGCCCGACTGCTCCAGCAGCCCGGCATACTCCCCGATAGTCGGGAAGTAAAAAGGCATCACATATCTATATCCGCGTTTTTCGAAGGCCTCAGAAAGCGCTGAGTGTATAAGCACGTTGTTTCCATAGCCTCCGAACTCAAAAACCAACTGCCCGCCATGCTTGAGCTGCCTGTTTATACAGTTCAGCATCGGCCGCTGCTTTTTTTCGTCTATCCAGTGGAACACGGCGTTTGAAAACACCGCGTCTACACGCTCCCCAAGCTCAAAGTCCGTGGCATCCGCCTTCACGAATTGCAGTTCAGGATAGTTCTTTCGCGCAATCTCCAGCAGCTCAGCGGAATCATCCAAGCCGACAGCCCTCCCACAAAGCTCCGAGAGCTTTTTTGTCAACGCGCCGTTGCCGCATCCAAGATCAAGAACCGTCATATCCTGCTCAATGTTCAGCAGCTCCATAACGCTGCCGCCAAACTGATGGACAAAGGAAAAATCCTTTGTATACTTTTCTGCATCCCATTTTATATTCATTGCATCACCGCCTGTTCTTTGTATTATAGCATATCGCATATGCAGATTTCCACAGTATTGTGAGCTTACGGTATCTCTTACAGAGAATCCTTGGAGCGCCGTCTGCCCTGCATCATTAAACAAAAGTGAAGCTTGCGGCATCACACCGCATAAAAAACAAATAAAAAAGCCGAAGCTGTTGCTTCGACCTTTTTGTTTATGGAGCGGCTTACGAGGCTCGAACCCGCTTTTTCCCATGCGGCCGGCCGCATGGGGCCCCACCTCCTTTATTAAACGTGCCTTCGGCACAGGTGGAGGCAGCGAGTTTTTCTCAAATAAAAAAAGCCGAAGCTGTTGCTTCGACCTTTTTGTTTATGGAGCGGCTTACGAGGCTCGAACTCGCTACCTCCACCTTGGCAAGGTGGCGCTCTACCAGATGAGCTAAAGCCGCATTTTCTTGAGCGGGATTTATTATAATCATTTTCCCGGCAAATGTCAATGAAAAAATGCGGAATTTTTCGAAAAATTCCGCATTTTTCTCTTATTCTCCGGCATCCCCCGCTGGGTTCTCAGGCTCACCTGTCCCATCCGGAGAAGTCACCGCAGGCTCTTCCGGCGGAACCTCGCCCTCGGAAGTTCCCTCCGTCCCTGACGGCTCTCCCTGTGACGCATGGGCCACCCCATCTCCTTCGATGCTTGCCGGGAGCGTATTCTCTTCCACAAACTCAGTACCGGCGCACTCTGGGTATGACATCGGATCCCACCAGTATTCCTCCTGCATCTGGCTGTCGTTAAAGAACAGCCCGCTCTCCGCGTCAAAACGCGAGCTGTCAACATGGTAATACTCGCCGCTTTCAAGCTTCACAAGATTCCAGGCGTGGTTTATATTATTCAGTCTCCCGCGTATGACCACACACTCTATTCCAAGCTCATTGCACAGCAGCTTCATCGCCATGGCGTAGCCTTCACCGACAGCCTTTCCAAGGATGATCGCGCCATACGCCGTGAAGGAGTTATACCAGCGGCTGTAGTTATCTGAATTTGCCCGCGCCTCGTCATATACGACATTGCCGCCAAGATAGGAGCAAAGTGACGCCACCTTCTCCTGTACCGTCTCCCCCTCTATCGACTGCGCTATTCTTTCAGCTTCCGCTATAAGCTCATCCCGGCGCTTTCCCGCCGTGTTGTCTGTATACGGGAAAGACAGGTTTATCTCAAGTATACCCCGGTAGCTGTTCTCCGGGTAATAGCTTACGGAGTACTTCGGATAATACAGCACCAGATCCGGATTCCCGTAATATACGCTGTCAATGGTGCTTTCGAGCATCTCCTCCGTTATTTGATTTTGTTCAAGGAGGAATGCCGCCGTTGTTGTTCTCTGGGCAAGGATATCCTTTATATACTCGTATATGTCATCCGTGCCGGCAAGCTCAATGATCTGGCTGATCTCCTCCTGAGTCTTCTTGTAAATGACCGTGATCTCCGCCTCATAGTAGGATACTATCTTATTAAGGCTGTAGTTAATGTAATACACAGCGTATGCGCCGAGAGGCGTCTCGCTTGACACAGCCAGGCATATCTCAGCAAGGTCGCTGTCAATATCGCCGTTATAGGTATCGAACCTGACGGTGCCGTGCTCTATCCCCGCCTCAACAAAGGACCGGATCGCCTCATAAAGCCCGGTATAGGTGGAGACCTCCGCGGACATCTCAGCCTCCTGTGAGCTTAGCGGGGTGCTCGATGTGTGCTTTGATGAATCGGAATACTCACCCTCGATCAGCGCGGAACAGCCCGTGGTAAAAAGCAATACTGCACACAGCAGAAGCAAAACAGTTTTTTTGAGCAAAGAAATCACCGCCTTTCAAACAGGCACTAGTCGAGCAGGCTGATCTGCTGCTCCTCCCTGTCCTCGTCGTGTACCAGTGCGCCGGCAGCAGGGATGTTGCGCACGCGGTACCTGGGAACATTCTTGATCTGCGTGTCCTCAACCGGCTGCACTTCCGAAACGACCCGGTTTTTCTTCAGCGTCATCACTGCTACTCCCTGTGAGGATTTCGTGGTCTTCGGCGCCATAAGCGCGGTGGAAAACACCATCGCCCTGCCGTCGGAGGAGTAAGCCGCTATCTCAACATCTTCACTGAGCGGCATTATGCGCACAAGCGGGCTTTTATCAGAATAAGCGCCTGTCAGCTTGCGCCGGTTGGTCTTGGTCTCAAAGCCGGACAGCGCTATCCTGGCGGCCTTGCCGTTTTCAAAGAAGAATATCACACTGCCTGAGTAATCTCCGGGATCCATAACAAATATCGCGTTCTCGCCCTCGTCCATCTTGAGGGCAGCGGGAAGATACGTTCCCAGAGCAGAAGCCTTCGTATCCGGGAAATCATAAAGATGCGCCTTATAGCACTGGTACCTATCGGTGAACACCAAAAGTCCCGCGTTGTTTGACGCCTCAAATGAAGTTAGGAGGCCGTCCCCCTCTTTAAATTTCTGCTCACCCGACATCCTGAGTGACAGCGGCGTTATCTTCTTAAGATATCCTTCTCTTGAGAAAAACACCGTGACCGGGTAGTCCTCCTGCGCCTCTTCCTCCTCCGGTTCCTCAATGTCCTCAGAATAAACTATCGTCGTTCTCCTCGGCTCGCCATATTTCTTTATGACGGTCTCAAGCTCCGTCTTGATAATCTTTTTTATTCGCTTTTTGTTTGCTAGAGTGTCCTCGAGGTCCGCGATTTCCGCCTCAAGCTTATCTATGTCCTGAAGGCGCTTTAAAATGTACTCCTTATTTATATTGCGCAGCTTGATCTCAGCCACAAATTCAGCCTGTATTTCGTCTATGCCGAAGCCTATCATAAGGTTCGGTATGACCTCCGCCTCCTCCTCAGTCTCGCGGATTATCTTTATAGCCTTATCAATATCAAGCAGTATTTTGCCAAGGCCCTTGAGAAGGTGCAGCCTGTCCTTTTTCTTCTGAAGGTCACAGAACACCCTGCGGCGTATGGATTCCATCCGCCACGCCGTCCACTCGGAAAGTATCTCCCTGATACCCATGACCTTGGGCGTTCCCGCGACGAGTATATTGAAGTTGCAGGAGAAGGAATCCTGAAGGGGCGTCGTCTTAAAGAGCTTTGCCATCAGCTTTTCCGGGTCTGTACCGCGCTTTAGATCAATGGTCAGCTTAAGGCCCGACAGGTCCGTCTCATCGCGCATATCGGATATCTCCCGCACCTTGCCGGTCTTTACCATGTCCGCCACCTTATCCATTATGGCCTCAGCTGTGGTGGTGTAGGGTATCTCATATATCTCGATGAGGTTCTCCTTTTTGTCATAGCGCCATTTTGCCCGCAGCTTTATTCCGCCGCGTCCGGTCTCATACACCTCCCGCAGTGCGGCGGCGTCATACACCAGCTCCCCTCCGGTGGAGAAATCCGGTGCCGTCAGCGTGCTCATTATATCGCACTCAGGGTCATTGAGATACGCTATCTCCGTGCGGCACACTTCCTCAAGGTTAAACGAGCATATATTGGAAGCCATACCAACGGCGATGCCCATATTCGCGCTTACCAGCACATTTGGGAATGTGGTCGGCAGCAGCGTCGGCTCCTTCATAGTGGAGTCGTAATTATCCATAAAATCAACTGTATCGCTGTCGATATCCCTAAACAGCTCCGCGCAGATCGGCGCCAGCTTTGCCTCAGTATAGCGGCTTGCGGCGTAGGACATATCCCGGGAATAGACCTTTCCGAAGTTTCCCTTGGAGTCCACAAAGGGCGCAATAAGCGCCGCATACCCCTTGGACAGGCGAACCATCGTCTCATAAATAGCGGCATCTCCGTGGGGGTTAAGGCGCATGGTCTGCCCGACTATATTGGCAGACTTCGTCCTCCCGCCCGTCAGAAGTCCCATCTTATACATCGTATACAGAAGCTTTCTGTGGGCCGGCTTAAAGCCGTCTATCTCAGGTATTGCTCTGGAAACAATGACGCTCATGGCGTAGGGCATATAGTTGATTTCCAGTGTGTCCGTTATGGGCTGGTTCAGCACCTCCGCGTGCAGCCCCACCACATTTGGATTTGGATTTATTCTTTTCGGCGTGTTCTCACCGGAATTTTTTCTGGGCATGACTTCTCCTCTTCAGGTTATCGTTAATCGCTTGGTATCTCCGGGGGCGTGTATCTCTGACCGGTAGGCGTGGCTGCAAGCCCGCCTTTTCCTGTCTCCCGCAGGGCCTGGGGGAGACAGGCCCCCACCTCCGCCATGGCCTGTATGACCTCATCAGGCGGGATGCGGCTTTTTATTCCCGCAAGGGCCATCTGGGCGCAGGAGACCGCATTCACCGCACCGATCACGTTGCGCTTAACGCATGGCACCTCCACAAGCCCGCCCACAGGGTCGCACACAAGCCCTAAAAGTGATTTTAAGGCCAGCGCCGCGGCGTTGGCACACATATCCGGTGTGCCTCCCTGCAAATTCGTAAGCGCAGCAGCGGCCATTGCCGAGGCCGAGCCTATCTCAGCCTGACAGCCGCCCTCCGCTCCGGATATAGACGCCGTCCCCGCAATGACGGAGCCGATCCCCGCGGCGACGTAAAGAGCCTCTATAAGCATCTCATCGGAACACCCAAGCCTCCTTTGCGACGGCAGCAGCACTGCCGGGAGCACCCCGCAGGCCCCCGCCGTGGGTGCGGCGGCTATACGCTTCATACAGGAGTTACACTCGCCCATTCTCAGCGCCCCGGCTATCACCTGCGCCATAAAATCACCGCAAATTACATCACCTTTTGCGGAAAATGCGGCCATAAGGCCGGCATCCCCGCCGGAAAGACCGCTTGCGGAGCGGTCCTTCGGATTATATGACCTGTCCGCCTCCTTCATAACGGCAAGTACGGCCGACATCTTATTCCACGAATTCTGCTCGGATATCCCCTCTCCGCGGCAGTCGTCGATCTGAACGGCCTTCCAAAGGGGAAGGCTCTCCTCCTCTGCAAAGCTAAGCAGTGAGGATATAGATTCAAATTCACTCATAGCAGTGCCTCCTCCGGAGCTATGCGGGTCACCTTATATATCCCCTCCAGGCCCCTAAGCTCCGTCATAAGCTCCTTAGGTATCGGCTGGTCACACTCAATGACCATAAGCGCTCTTCCGCCGCGGGTATCCCTCTCAAGGCGCAGCGACGCCACATTAAGGCCATGCGATGCTATCGCGCCGGATATTCTGCTCACAAACCCGGGCCTGTCGGCATTGTGAACTATAAGCGTGGGCATTGTCCCGGTAAAATCCACCTTAAGCCCGTCAAGTTCAAAAACATTTATGCGTCCTCCGCCCAACGAGGAGGCTCCCACGCTCACTCTTCCTCCGGACAGTCCGCGCGCCTCGATAACAGCGCTGTTTGGGTGGACATTTTTAAGCCTGCACACTCCAAAGCTGAATGTAAATCCCGCCTCCCGCGCTATGCTGAAGCTCTCCGGGATCCGCAGGTCGTCCGGATTCATTCCCAGAAGCCCTGCAATTATCGCCTGATGTGTGCCGTGCCCCGCCCCGGTGGAGGCAAAGGAGCCGTGAAGCAGGATCCTTGCCGACGCGGGCACATCCCCCAAAAGCCTTCTGGTGATCTGCCCTATTCTCACCGCCCCGGCGGTGTGGGAGCTGGACGGTCCCACCATTATCGGTCCCATAATATCAAAAATATTCATAGAACACCCCACAAACCGCGCATACTCTTCGTTCTATTTAAAACCCTCAGCTTACGCCTGCATAATCGATTCCATATATATCAGCCACAAGCTCAGGCTGCGGCAGCTCTATTACGTCGGGCACAGCGCTCCGGCTCGACATGCTTATATCAAATTCGAGCTTCATGGTATTCTTGATGTGGTACGTCCCCTTTACCGTCAGCTGGGATGCACTTATTGAAAACTCGCACTCGGCGAGGTAGGCGCTCTGTCCATAATAATAGCCTTCCATATACGCCCTCATGCTTCCGGATACGCTGACTATCTTATTCTCAGAGGTGCGGATATTGAGCTTTACGCCGCCCTCCACGTCCTCGGCAAGCTCGGCCAGGTCAAGCTCATAGCTGTACCCGCCAGCCGCGGCAGTGAATTTGTCGTCCATGCAATACTCGTAATCCGCAATATAATCCGGCAGACTCCGGCAGAACTCAACTGGGCTGTACCCGGCCATCTCACAGATGCTCCCTCCAAGAGTCATCTTATCCTCTGCCGGGCCGCCCAGCAGCTCCTCAAGCTCATCAAAGATGCTTGTGTCAAACTCGTCTGAGAGCCACGTCTTGCCATCAAGCTCAGCGCCCTCCCGCCCAAGAAGCTCCATGAGAGCCGGACACTTTATGAATATTATCCCGCCGTCCATGTCGATTATCAGCTCAGCAGCGGCGCTGCTGAGCGCCTCGATAAGCGATACCGCCAGCGCCTGCTCATCCTCGTCGTAGAAAAGCTCGCCGGCATACTTAAGTAAAAGCCTCTTAAGAGAGCTTAAGTCCATATTGATCGTGAGCTTTACGCTCTCACCGCCGCTTATCGCCGTTGCGTCAAAACTCACGGGGTACGTCTCGTCACCGTTTATGGTATCAAACACCGTAAGCTTAAAGCGGGCGCCGGCGTTTTGCCGGAAGGAATCTCCCGCGAGGGTGTCGGCCTCCATACAGCTGAGCTTGTTTATAACGGTGAAATTCCTGTCGATCTCGGCGGCTATCTCATCGCTCTTGAGCAGCACCGCCGTCCTGTACAGGTCATCCCAGTACACATCATATCCCAGAGCTTCCGCTGAGAACCGGACCGGCACATAGAGCTTTCCCGCGCTTATGTACGGCGCTGTGTCCATAAGCGCCTCCCACGCAATGTCGGCGTTCTCTCCCTCCTTAAAAACGCTGAGCGTGGTGCTGCCCTCATGGAATACCAGCGTGTAAGCTCCCACATAAAGTGCTGCGGCAGCGCCCTTCTCGGAGTACGTCACCGTTCCGCCTAAATTTTCGGCCAGCGACTCCAAGTCAGCCATGATACGCCCTTCAACTACCGCAGGCGCGTCCTCAAATATAAAAGCCCCGTCTCTGGTCATTACGTTCACGTCATACACAAGTCCCATCTCCGCCTTGACCTCGTCAAGATAGCAGCTATAGTCCCACTGTGTGCAATATAGCTCCTCATCTTCCGGATAGCCGTCAGCCAGCGCCGCCTCCGCCAAGGCAAAGGTGAGCGCAAGCGCCATGATAAGTGCAGTGAGCTTCTTCATATTAGACCCCTCCATATAAATCTATGAAATATCCGCCAGGTCGAGATATTTATACCCCTCCTCGGCGATGTGGTCCTTTCTTCCCTGCAGGTCATCCCCCAGAAGCATATCGAACACCATAGACGTCTGCGCCGCGTCGGCGGGCAGCACCTTTATCAGCCGCCGCGTCTCCGGATTCATGGTGGTCAGCCACATCATATCCGGGTCGTTCTCACCAAGCCCCTTGGAGCGGTTGACAGTACACTTTTTGCCGTTTATCTCGGCAAGTATCTCCGCCTTCTCCTTCTCTGAATAGGCAAAATACGTCTTTTCCCCGCAGTTTATTTCGTAGAGCGGCGATTCGGCAATAAAAACCTTACCCTCGTCAATGAGTGCGGGAGTCAGGCGGTAGATCATCGTCAGGATAAGCGTACGTATCTGATAGCCGTCGTAGTCCGCATCGGTACAGATGATGACCTTGTTCCACCGGAGCGCGTCAATGTCAAAGGCGTTCAGGTCACTCTTGAGCTTCGTGGGGACAGCCACGCCGCAGCCCAGGACCTTTATCAGGTCGGTTATGATGTCACTCTTGAATATGCGGGTAAAGTCCGCCTTCAGGCAGTTCAGTATCTTCCCGCGCACGGGCATGATACCCTGGAACTCCGCATCCCGTGAGAGCTTGCAGGCGCCAAGAGCCGAATCTCCCTCCACGATATACAGCTCCCGGCGGCTTACGTCCTTTGTGCGGCAGTCCACAAACTTCTGAACGCGGTTGGCGATGTCGATACTGCCCGAGAGCTTCTTTTTTATATTTAAACGCGCCTTTTCCGCCTGCTCGCGGCTGCGCTTATTTACCAGCACCTGCTCGCAAATCCTGTCGGCCTCCGCCTTGTGCTCAATAAAGTAGATCTCTAGCTGTGAACGGAAAAATTCCGTCATGGAGGTCTGAATAAATTTATTCGTTATAGCCTTCTTTGTCTGGTTTTCATAGCTTGTCTGGGTGGAAAAGCAGTTTGTGACGAGTATCAGGCAGTCGGCAATATCCTGAAAGCTCACCTTGCTCTCATTCTTCTGATACTTATTATTATTTTTAATATAGGCGTCGAAGGCCGAGACAAAGGCGCTCTTAGCCGCCTTGTCCGGCGCGCCGCCGTGCTCCAGCCAGGAGGAGTTGTGGTAATACTCAATAACGTTCACCGTGTTTGAGAAACAAAACGCCGCCGAGAGCTTCACCTTGTATTCGGGCTTGTCCTCCCTGTCCCGGCCCTTTCTCTCCCCATCGATAAAGTAAGGCGCCGTCAGCGGATCTTCCCCTGCAAGCTCCGTCACATAATCGAGGATGCCGTTTTCATAGATAAACTCCTTCTCCTCAAATTTCGAGCCTGCCTGCTTGCGGAACACAAATTTTATCCCGGCGTTTACGACGGACTGCTTTTTTAACACATCCTCAAAATACTCGTCGGGTATGTTAATGTCAGTAAACACGTCCTTGTCCGGCTTCCACCGCATAAGTGAGCCGGTGCGCCGCCCGCCGTAAGGCTCGCTGGTAAGTCCGCCCACGTTCTCGCCCTTTTCAAAGTGCAGGCTGTATTTTTTTCCGTCCCGCCAGATGGTTACATCCATGTATTCCGAGGAGTATTGAGTGGCGCAGGTTCCAAGGCCGTTAAGGCCCAGGGAATACTCATAGTCCCCTCCCGCGTCGTTTTTATATTTTCCTCCGGCATACAGCTCGCAAAACACAAGCTCCCAGTTATAGCGCTTTTCCACCGGGTTCCAGTCCACCGGACAGCCGCGCCCAAAATCCTCAACTTCAATGGAGCCGTCGGAGTAGCTGGTGAGCGTGATCACCTTCCCGTGCCCCTCGCGCGCCTCATCAATGGAGTTCGACAGTATCTCAAATACCGAGTGTTCACATCCCTCAAGCCCATCCGAGCCGAAGATGACACCCGGGCGCTTGCGTACCCTGTCCGCACCCTTAAGGGCGCTTATGCTTTCGTTTCCGTAATCTGCCGGTTTAGATGCTTTTCTCATTGGATCTCCCCTACATATTGGGCGATTTTTCCCATAATCTTTCAAATATATAGTATATCTTATAATCTGTTTTTAAGCAAGAAGGAAAATGCCCTATCCCCGGCAGTTTCAACAGTCAATATTTTTCTAAGGTACCTTGACATTATGCGGCCATTATAATATAATTGCATTTGTATTTTTGAGTTTTTTGAGAGAGGGTCGTGAGGAAAACCTAAAATGAGACTGATATTTCACTACATGCGCAAATACGCGCGCAAAATCACCCTCAGTATGTTCCTGAAGCTGCTGGGAGCCATCGGCGCCCTGCTGCTGCCATATATTCTGGAGCATCTGGTTGATAACGTGGTGCCGCGCGGGGAGATCGGGCCAGTTTACTTCTGGGGCACTATGATGGTCCTGTCGGCTGTATTCGTTTGGCGGATAAACGTATCCTCCAACACCATAAGCATCGACAACGCCCACAACGTCTCCTACGACGTACGGCGCGACCTTTTTAACAAGACGGCGAACCTATCCGGCGCGCAGTTCGACTCCTTCGGGCTGCCGAGCCTTACCAGCCGTATGACCAGCGACAGCTACAATGTACAATCCTTTGTGCAGAGCTTTCAGATGCTCTGTGTGCGCGCCCCAACAATGCTGATTGGCGGAGTTATAATCACTATGACCATGGACTGGGCGCTGAGCCTGATCCTGTGTGTGATGCTGCCAATACTGCTGGCGGTGGTCATTATCGTGTCCCGCAAGGGTATCCCCCTTTACCACAGGGTTCAGGAGCGTCTTGACGACGTAGTGCGCGTTATGCGTGAGAACATAACCGGCATACGGGTGGTAAAGGCGCTCTCAAAGACCGAGTATGAGAAGCGCCGCTTCAGTGACTATAACGATAAGATGACAACGAGCGATATAAAGGCAAGCACCTTTATGGCCGTCCCGGGTCCGTTTATGCAGCTGTGCCTGAATGTAGGCCTTACACTGGTGGTCTTTATCGGCGCCAGGCGTGTTAACGGCGGACTTATGAAGCCCGGCGTAATTATGGCGTTTCTTACATATTTTAATCAGATAATGCAGAGCGTTATGGCTTTAAACCGTATGTTTATGATGATAAGCAAGGCCAGCGCTTCGGCAGACCGAATAGCTGCGGTCCTCGCGGTGGAGGAGGATCAGCAGGTCCTGCCCCTTGATGACGGGGCGCAGGATCCTGACGAGGACGCCTTTATAGAGTTCCGCCATGTGAATTTCAGCTATAACCAGAAAGCTCCCCTTACGGTCTCCGGAAGTTCACCGGCGGACACAGACTTTACCGGCGGAGAGCCGGAGCAGTGTCTATACGATATTGACTTTAAGATAAAGCGCGGAGAGTCACTTGGTATAATCGGTCCCACCGGCTGCGGCAAGACGACGATAATAAACCTTCTCATGCGCTTTTACGATGTGGAGGACGGAGCGGTATTCGTGGATGGCCGGGATGTTCGGACTTACGATAAGGATGAGCTTCACCGCAAGTTCGGAGTGGTGTTCCAGAACGACCTGATATTCAACGACACCCTTCGTGAGAACATCTCCTTTGGCAGGGATCTTACAGATGATAAGATACATGCCGCAGCGCGCGACGCCATGGCTGCGGACTTTATAGAGGAGCTTGACGACGGCTTGGATTATGTCGCAGATATAAAGGGTGCCAACCTCTCCGGCGGTCAGAAACAGCGCATACTCATAAGCCGCGCACTTGCCGCAGATCCGGAGATACTCGTACTTGACGACTCCTCAAGCGCATTGGATTACAAGACGGATGCCGCATTGAGGAAGGCTATCTTCGAACATCACTCAGACTCTACCACAATAATGATAGCCCAGCGAGTCAGCTCGGTACAGAGTCTCAAGAATATCCTTGTAATGGATAACGGCCACTGTATCGGCTACGGCAGCCATAAGGAGCTTCTTGAAAGCTGCCCTGAATACAGGGAGATTTTCGAGACTCAAATGGGCTCGATGGTTTAACGGAAGGAGGAAGCTTACATGCCGGGACCTGGAGACCGCGGAGGTAAAAAGGAGAAGCCGAAAAACGCAAAGGGCGCCCTCCGCAGGATACTTAAATATTTAATGCAGTATAAATGGATAGTTATAATTCTCTGCATTGCTGCCCTAATCAGTAATGCGGGTAATCTTTTGGGACCGCAATTTGCCGGAAACGCAATCAGCGAGGCCAGCGCCGGGGCGGGGAAGGTCAATTTTGAAAGGGTCATTTATTACGCCAAATGGATGCTCATCGTCTACATCGGAAGCAACCTTTTAAGCTTCGCTGTGAGTTTGGGCATGATGCGTGTCAGCCGCCTTGTGGCCAAGCGTATGAGGAGCGACGTGTTCAACAAGCTGATGCTCCTTCCGGTGGGCTATTTTGACCGCAATCAGGCCGGTGATATCATAAGCCGCGTAAGCTACGACATCGATGTTATAAGCACCAGCCTTTCCACCGATATCGTGCAGATAATGACCAGTGTTGTTACTGTCGTCGGTTCCTTTATCATGATGTGCCGGATCTCCCTGCCGCTTGTCTCATGTATGCTCGTGATCATACCGCTGTGCATACTCTACACCCGCCACCGCGGGAAGGTCACGCGCCCGCTCTACTCCAAACGCAGCGCCGCCTACGGAAAGATGAACGGCTATGTGGAGGAGATGTTCAGCGGTCAGAAAACCATTTTGGCCTACGCCTACGAAAAACAGGTCTGCGACCAGTTTGACGAAATAAACCACGAGGCTGCCGACGCCTATTGTGAGGCCGACACCGCCGGTACGCGGATGGGGCCTACCATCGGCTTCTTGGGAGATCTGGGGCTTGCCCTCATCGGTTTTCTCGGGGCTATTCTATACTTTAATAAGGTCGTAGATCTGGGACAGATATCCAGCTTTGTGCTCTATTCCCGTAAGTTCTCAGGCCCCATAAGCGAGATTGCAAATATCGTTAACGAAATATTCTCCGCCCTGGCGGCTTCTGAGCGCGTATTCAGGCTCTTGGATGAACCCGAGGAGGTCTCAGATATCTATGGTGCGAAGGTGCTTGAAGATGTACACGGCGATGTGGAGATGAAGGATGTGAGCTTCGGCTATGTACCGGGCAAGACCATCCTCCACAATCTCGACCTAAAGGCCGACGCAGGAAAGACTATCGCCATTGTCGGCCCCACAGGCGCGGGAAAAACCACTATCATCAATCTGCTCATGCGCTTTTACGATGTGGACAGCGGTGAGATAAGCGTGGATGGAAACGAGATACGCGGTGTAACGCGCGACAGCCTCCGCCGCAGCTACGCCATGGTGCTTCAGGACACATGGGTGTTCCGCGGAACCATCTTTGACAACATCTCCTACGGCAAGGAGGGCGCCACTATGGATGAGGTCGTGGCCGCCGCCAAAGCCGCGCGCATACACAAATACATCATGCGCCTTCCAAACGGCTACAACACCGTCATAAGCGAAGATGGCGGCAACATAAGCAAAGGGCAGAAACAGCTTCTTACCATCGCCCGTGCCATGCTTTATGACACCAGTATGCTGATACTTGACGAGGCCACCAGCAATGTGGACACAAATACCGAGCAGCAGGTGCAGAAGGCCATGCGCACCCTTATGAAGGGCAAGACCTGCTTTGTCATCGCCCACCGGCTATCCACCATACAGAATGCCGATAAGATCCTTGTGGTGAACCACGGCGACGTTATAGAGCAGGGCACCCATGACGAGCTGATGCTGAAGCGCGGCTTCTACTACAAGCTCTATGCCAGCCAGTTTGAATAAAATTCAGAATCTCAAAACGGCGGCCGCTTTTGCGGCCGCCGTCCCTAAAGACACGAAGGAGATGTCCCCATCACCAGAATGGGTGTTGTTCTCCCGGCTTTTGACCTTTCATCCTTGCGGATACCGGTCTGATTGAAAGCTCTTTTCGCGTCTGAGCATATTATGTGCTGTCATTCAAAAAGTAAACACGGAAAATTATTGAATTTTAATTTCATTTAATATGACCTCCGAATTTTTTCCGAGGTTTGGCGGATAATAAGCCAGACAGGAAAAACAGGGAGGTCATTTTATGAATAGGGAAAAAATTCGCGTCGTACAATACGGCTGCGGCAAAATGAGCAAATATATTTTGAGGTATCTATACGAAAAGGGTGCCGAGATAGTAGGAGCCATTGACGTAAATCCCGACATTGTCGGTATGGACGCCGGCGAATACGCCGGCCTTGGCCGCAAGCTTGGCGTCATCATCAGTTCAGACGCCGATACGGTCCTTGACCAATGCGATCCGGACATCGCAGTGGTCACGCTCTTCAGCTTTATGGGCGACATCTATGATCAGGTGGAAAAATGCGTCCTGCGCGGGATAAACGTGATAACCACCTGTGAGGAAGCTATTTACCCATGGACGACAAGCCCCGCTATAACAAACCGTTTGGACGCGCTGGCTAAGGAGACGTGCTGCACCATCACTGGCTCCGGTATGCAGGATATCTTCTGGATAAACATGATAGCGGAGATTTCCGGAGGTGTTCACCGTTTAGAGCGCATTGAGGGAGCCGTAAGCTACAATGTTGAGGACTACGGTCTTGCTTTAGCCCGCGCCCATGGTGCCGGGCTTACGCCGGAGGAGTTTGAGGCGGAGATAGCCCACCCCGAAGTGCTGGAGCCTAGCTATGTATGGAACTCAAACGAAGCTCTCTGCAGCCGTCTCGGACTTACTATAAAATCTCAGTCACAAAAGTGCGTGCCGTATTTTTACGATAAGGATCTTTACTCCTCCACCTTGGGCGAAACCATCCCGAAGGGCAATGCCATCGGCATGAGCGCCGTAGTCACGACCGAGACTTTTCAGGGGGTGACGATCGAGACCCAGTGTATCGGTAAGGTCTACGGTCCCGGTGACGGGGATATGTGCGATTGGAAGATAAAGGGCGAACCGGATGTGGAATTCCACGTAAATAAGCCCGCCACTGTGGAGCACACCTGCGCCACCATCGTAAACCGCATCCCCGCGGTTTTATGCGCCCCTCCGGGTTATATCACCGCAGACAAGCTCCGTGAGCCGGAGTATCTTGCATATCCAATACAGCTGTATTTGTAAACCTTCTTAAAGGGAAAACGGACGGCAGAGCTATATGGCCCTGCCGCCCGTTTTTTAAAGCCCGAACATCACGTCGAGAATAGCCGTACCCGTACGGGTCTTGAATATCTTATCCCGGGTGTTCCTCACCGCGTCCGCGGTGCTGCCGTCCTCATAGTGGTTCACAAGGAAATCCGCTTCAACAAGTATCTGATAGTCCATGCCGTCTATACTGCCGTAAGTGTGGTGGTGGGCTATGAGATATGTCACCCGGTCAATGAACTCCTCATCAAAGCCAATCTCAGACAGCATCCTCCTCGCAGGGGCAGGGCCCTCCAACTCCTGATACTTGCCGGAGCTTATGCCATATTTCTCCTCAGCGGGTTTAATACCTATGTCGTGGGTGTACGCAGCGGCCTCCAGTATCTCCAGCTCGCGCCCGTCCATGCCCTCGCGCAGTGCTATCATTCCGGCAAAGGCATGCACCTTTATAAAGTGCTGTATGCGCTTAGGGTCGCCTTTGTAAAAGGCTATCATCTTATCGCAGAGTATTTCAAGCTTTTCCATTTCTGCGGCCTCCATCTTGAATCATCTTTAATTATACGTTCTTTCCAATGATTTTCAACATTTTCCTGGTCAAAGCAGGTTAATGGAATCTTAAAATATTTTACTCTTTTTTCTTAAGCCTGCTGCTGTTATACTAAAATCACAATACGCGTATTAAAGACGGTTGGTGAAAAAATGTATAACATACTTATCTGCGACGACGACCGGGACATAGTTTCCGCGCTTAAAATATATCTCTCCTCAGAGGGCTACAACCTTTTTGAGGCGTACACCGGACGCCAGGCGCTGGAGGTTGTGCAGAAGAGCGAGATACACCTCGTCCTTATGGACATCATGATGCCGGAGCTTGACGGCATATCCGCCACGTCAAAGCTCCGTGAGGAGTACAACATACCAATAATCCTCTTAACCGCCAAGAGCGAGGACACGGACAAGGTGCTGGGCCTAAATATCGGCGCCGACGACTATGTGACAAAGCCCTTTAACCCGGTGGAAGTCCTGGCGAGGGTCCGGAGCCAGCTTCGCCGCTACACACGTCTAGGAGGGATAGAGCAGAAGCCCGACCATATCGTCATCGGCGGCATCGACCTTGACGATTCCGGAAAGACCGTATCCGTGGACGGTGAGCCGGCGTCCCTCACCCCTACGGAATTTGCCATCCTGCGGCTTCTGATGCAGAATCCCGGAAAGGTGTTCTCCTCGGGAAAGATATACGCTCAGGTCTCCGGGGGTGCTGCGCTGGGTACCGAAAGCTCCGTGGCGGTACATATAAGACACCTGCGTGAAAAGATTGAAATTGATCCCTCCGACCCCCGGTACATAAAGGTGGTCTGGGGACAGGGCTACAAGTTCGAGGGGAACATAAAATGAAAAAGCTCAAGTATAACTTTGTTGCCAAGGTAACTGCGGTGTTTCTGTTTGCCTTCGGCATAATGGGCGGCTGCCTATCCGGGGCGTGTATCATAGGAGCATATATTCTGGAGTTTTACAAGATACCGGCAGGCACCTCCTATGAGATGGCGCTCAACAATCTCCTGTATAACGGATATTATACCCAGAACACTTACGATGCGCTGTCCGTATATCACAACTCCCTTGGCCGTACGGTATTCAGCCTCCGGTACTGGGCGATCGCGCTGTTTGCGATTGCTCTGATACTCGTCATCGTGCTGTTCATATTCCTGATGTGTGCAGCCGGGCGCAAGGAGGACCAGGACGAGGTCTATCTTGGCTTCTTTGACCGGATCCCCCTGGACATCTCCCTCACCGCTGCGGTGCTGTCGGAGATTCTTCTGGTCTTTGTACTGTGGGAATACGTATATTACGGCTGGATTTCCAGTTTTGATGACGTTATTCTGGGCGCTATTTTGACGGCTCTGATCGTGACCGCTGCGTTCCTTATTCTGCTGTCCTTCCTTTACACCTTTGCCGCCCGGGTGAAGGCGGGAAAGTGGTGGCGCAATTCCATCATCTATATGGTCCTGCGGTTTGTCTTTCGGTGTATGCGGGGCGTCTGGCGGTGGGCGGCGGCCCTTCTCCGGGCCATACCTATTGTGTGGAAGACTGCGCTGGCAACGGCAGCGGTTTTTATATTTCTTGCCGTCATTTCATACGACGGCCTGTACTACGGCTTTAACGGCATGCTGTTTTTTGTGACGGCCCTTCTCGTCTTTGCCGCCGCTGTACTCGCCGCCTTCCAGATGAAAAAGCTTAAAGAGGCCGGGGAGAAGCTGGCCATGGGTGATTTTGACTACAAGACCAACACGGACCGGATGTTCTGGGACTTTAAGCGCCACGCGGAGAATCTGAATTCCACCGCCGAGGGCATGACCGCCGCGGTGGAGTACCGGATGCGCTCGGAGCGGCTCAAGACCGAGCTTATTACGAACGTGTCCCACGACATCAAGACGCCGCTTACCAATATCGTAAACTACGTTGATCTTTTACAGAAGGAACACACGGCGGAGCAGGAATCCGAGTACTTGGAGGTACTGGCCCGCCAGTCGGCGCGGCTTAAAAAGCTGACGGTGGACCTTGTGGAGGCGTCCAAGGCCTCCACCGGTAATATAGCGATCGATCTTCAGCCAACAAACACCGGGGAGATAATAAACCAGGCAGTGGCTGAATACGCTGAGAAGTTCTCCGCCGGAAAGCTTGAACCTGTCGTCACCCTTCCGGAAAAGCCCATTTCCGTTATGGCAGACGGCCGGTACCTGTGGAGGGTGCTTGACAATCTCTTCAACAACGCCGTAAAGTACGCTCAGCCCGGCACACGCATATACGTTGATGTCACGGCATCCACAGCCGAGGCCATTATCTCCGTAAAGAACATATCCCGCGACAGGCTGAACGTTTCAGCGGACGAGCTTATGGAGCGCTTTGTCCGGGGCGACACCTCCCGGCACACCGAGGGCAGCGGGCTGGGCCTCTCAATAGCGCGCAGTCTTACTGAGCTTATGGGCGGGAGCTTCAATATCTCCATTGACGGGGACCTGTTCAAGGCAAAGATATGCCTGAAGACGGCGTGAAGGAGAGACTATGAGCAGAAGCAATAAACACCGTAAAAACGGTCTTATTATTGTCGCCGCCGCGGGACAAAGTATCCCGCGGCGGCCTTATTTCAATGTCCTGCCGAGCTGTCCTTATCGTGGACCGCTTCGGCGTCAAATTTACCTTTCGCCTTCTCGCAATAATCCTGCAGGAAGTTAAAGAAGTCCACCACATACCGGTTATCAGTCTTATTGAGCTTGTAGGTCACTATTATGTCCCTCGAAAAGGCAGTATCTTTTATGGGCAGCAGCAGTATCTGCCCCCCGGTCATATCTCCCCATGTAAACTCCGGCCAGAAGCCCACCCCCATACCTGAGGCTATCATATTCTTGACCGCCGTAGGGCTGTCGCTCTCGAAAACTATGTTCGGCTTAAAAGCCATGTGCTGGCAAAGCTTATCACAGACCACGCGGAATTGCCGCTCCTCGCTCAGGCTTATAAAGTTCTCCTGCATCACATCCGTCAGCGAAATCCCGCTTCTCCCGTGGAACTTCGGAAGATCCGGTACAGCCAGAAATATCTTCTCGTTGCACACAAAGGTCTGCCCCTTCTGCTCCTCATCCACCTGATAAAAGAGCTTTGTGGTCACATATATATCGCATATCTCCTCAGGGTAATTCTGTAAAAACTCAAATTTTATATCTGGATTCTCCTTTTTATATGCGACGATTACCTCTGTAAGAAACGTGGACGCCGCAAGCACGTTGATGTGTATCGTCTCATTTTTCAGGTTGGCAAGACTCCTCATAGTGTCCGGCAGCTCCTCCAGCTCACGCAATATCGGCGTAAGGCGCTTTTTTAGATATCTGCCGTACTCCGAAAGCACTATGTTCCGCCCCTTCGGCAGAAAAAGCGGCACCCCCAGCTCCGCCTCCAGGTTGTGTATTGACTTGGTCAAGGATGGCTGAGCTATGTGCAGCTTCTCGGCGCTTTTCGTCATGTGCTGCTGCTCCGCCACCTCAAGAAAGTATCTAAGCTGTGTTAGCTCCATATAGCCCTCCTAATTCATAATCTTAAAGCTATTATTTTAATAGTTATTATATATTTTAATTATCTTCCCGTCAATGCTATACTACAATCGAAAGGTAGGTGTTGACCACGAATCAGATTTTAGAAACAGCCATGCTCGTGTGCTTTGGTGTGTCATGGCCCTTTTCTCTGGTCAGGAATATCAAGGCCCATTCCGCAAAGGCGATGAGCCTGCAGTTTACACTTCTCATAATCGCGGGTTATATTGCGGGGATAGCCGCCAAGCTCATAACGCACACCTTCAACTATGTGCTAATAGCGTATCTGCTGAATCTGGCGGTCGTCTCGGCTAATGTGGTGGTTTATTTTGTAAATCGGAAAGTAGATAAAAGGGAAGCAGCCCAATAAATGAGGTGATTTTTTATGAGCGGAGATAAAAAATTCAGGGAGCTTAACAGTATGGCGGATGGCCATGGGGTGGTGTTATTCGGATCCGACTTTTTGGCGGACCTTCCTGTATGCGAGCTTGCACAGAGCTTTCATATTTGGGAGCGGCTTTACAACAGGAGCGTCAAGGGTGCGGATATTGTTAAGGCCGGGGAGCTTTTGGAGGAGTGCGTCTTTGCACTGCATCCCGATAAGGTTGTGGTAAATTTCGGAGAGGAGGATATTCTCCACGCAAATTTTGATATTGACGCCTTCATGTCCCAATATGAGTGGCTGCTTTATCAGATACATTCCGGTACCTCCGCCAAAATTTGCGTCGTATCGGTTTTCTCAGAAAAGCCCGAGGCCCGTCTTATAAATGAGCGGCTCCGCAAGCTTGCCAGGGAGACAGGCTGTGAATTTGTCAGTCTCGACGCTGCATTTAAGGACTCAAACCGCGAACTGAGGGTTTTTGACCTTTTAAAGCAGCAGCTGCGCACGCACCCGCTGGGATTTGCGGACGCCATGACCGCAGTGACAGTATTGTGAAATACATATGGTAGGCATCTGAAGGGCTTTTACTTTTCAGACAGGAAAAAAATAAAGGGCAGACGAGGCCGTCTGCCCTTTTAATTTTTAAGCCTCCGACAGGGTGCTTTTTTCGCGCTTTGCGCCTATGCGCTTCCACCTTCCGGAGCTGTAGCGAACAGCCATGAGCAGGGTACGCAGGCACTGGTCGGCAACAAGAGCGATCCACGCGCCCCACAGGCCCCAGTCCAGAACATTCATGGCAATGGCGCAAAAACCGCTTCGCACTCCGAGAACGGTTATCATGATGACTATCGCCGTGTAACGGGTGTCGCCCGCTCCGCGAAGTCCTCCCGAGACTATGAACTGGTCCGCCTGAAACGGCTGGCTGGCCGCCAGCAGTATCAGTATCTTTCCGCCTATCTCGATGACATCCTCATTTGAGTTGTAGAGCGCCACAATGTTTTTATTTAACAGCACCATGAGCGCCATCAGCACAAAGGACACCAGGATCCCGATATTCCGCGTCTCCCGCATATAGATCTCCGCCATGTCCCGGCGGCGCTTTCCAAGGCTCTGGCCCATAAGGGTGGTGGCAGCGTTTGCAAACGCCTGACCGATCATAAAGCTCATGGCCTGAACGCTCATACATATCTGGTGGGTGGCGTAGAGCGTCTCGCCAAGCCCGGCGACCAAGCGCGTGTAGATGATTATGCCTGCACGCATGAACAGCTGCTCCACCATAGAGGGGACGCCGATGCTTATCACGTTTGCCATAAGGCCCTTATCGAACTTGAACTTCTCTTTAAAATCCAGATATATGTACCGTTTTTTCATCAGCACAACACAGGAGGCGATCACAAAGGCCACGGTCTGTCCAATGATCGTTGCCCAGGCAGCACCCTCCACGCCCATTGCCGGACAGCCGAATTTTCCATATATCATCACGTAATTCAGCATCAGGTTGACGACGTTTGCCACAGTGTTATAAATCATCGGAGTTCGGGAGTCCCCTATGCCCCGCAGTGCAGCCGTGACAGTAATGGTCATGCACATCGGTACGAAGCCGTAGAGCTGTATATCAAGGTAGCGTGTGCCGTAAGAGAGCGTCGTATCAGTAACACCTGAGGCGCTCATGAATTTTATGAGCCACTCGGAGCTGAAAAGTCCTACGATCATAAACACGATGGACATAAACAGGTTGAGTATAAGAGCCTGCTTAAAAACCTGATTGGCCCTTTCGCGGTTTTGCTGACCGCGAAAGCGCGCTATCACCGCAGTTGCGCCCACGTTCAGCGCCTGAATAAGGGTCATGAGCAGGAACTTAGGCTGCGCCGCCAATCCAACCGCGCTCAGCGCCATCAGCCCCTCCTCCCCCGGAAGGCGCCCGACCATCACCTGATCGGCCATACTGGTAAGCTGCGTAAGCACCAGCTCGACAAAACTCGGCCATGCAATGAGCAGCACATCTTTTAACAGCATCTTACGCGTGACACCAGGTGGCATCTGGCGTTTCCTGACCCTGCCCAGATTGTCGGCACTGTCGCCGTAGGGAAGGCTGTCAAGCGTAACGCTGACGACTTTTCCTTCTTGTTTTTTAGAC
Organism: Oscillospiraceae bacterium; assembly: GCA_051866775.1. Lineage (GTDB taxonomy): Bacteria > Bacillota > Clostridia > Oscillospirales > Oscillospiraceae > RUG626. Next base: position 48,632 of record JBJDXR010000038.1, read on the forward strand.
ATTAAACATACCTTCATCTGTGAAAATCACCCGCGAGGGCGTAAAGCCGTACTCTTATGATGCACGGCAAAAAAAATTCCTCCCGGCCTCCGAGAGGAAGCAAAACGAATATTACTGTATAAATTATAGCACTTTTGTAAGAAAACGCAAGTTTTGTACAGCATACCCTTGTACATTTGCTTTTATATAGCGAAAGTGGTATACTTTTTAAGCAAACGCTTTCAGCATATATACGAGGAAGAAGGTACTCATGAAATACGCAAAAAAACTCATATGTACAGCACTTTCAGTTATCCTGCTGCTAAGCCTGACCTCCGGTCCGGCTCTTGCCGACGGTACTGACGGGCCGCCGGCGTTCTCAGATCTTCCAAGCAGCGGCTGGGCAAGGGAGGCAATAACAGCCGCCTACAGCCACGGGCTGATGGAGGGCGTGGGCGACGGGTTTTTCGGGACAGGCCGGACCATCACGCGCGCCGAATTCATCACCGTCCTTGTCCGAATGTTCGGCTGGACGGCGAGCGCTTCTGAGGACAGCTTTTCAGATATATCAGGCAGTTGGGCAAGAGACTACATAAACACCGCGGTGTCCCACGGCGTAGTCGACGCCGGCGGTAAATTCCGTCCGGCAGACGATATAACACGCCGGGAGATGGCCGTTATGCTTGTCCGTGCCCTTGGCTACGGCGACGTCGCAAAAGCAGCCGCCGACTACTCCATTCCCTTCACCGACGTGAACGACGACAGGGGTTATATAGTCGTTGCCTACGACATCGGTATGACTAACGGGACCTCCGACACCACCTTCTCTCCGGAGCGCACCTCCACCCGGGAGGAGACCGCCGCCATGCTGGTGCGCATTTATGAAAAATACATATCCTCTACTGAGTGGACCCATGCCTTTTATGCCATATCCTCCTACAGCCAGATAGAGCTGGCAAAACAGTTTGACGCGGTGAGCCTCGGCTGGAGCCGTATGGTCTATGACGGTGCCTCCGCACCGAGGCTTAACACAACCACCTCCGGCGGCAACGAGTATTACATCCCCTCCGGTTACGCCTCCGTCATAACCGAGCTTGAGGGTGCGGATGTTAAGCTCCATCTCTCTGTATACATGGATAGGACGAGTTCAATAGATGCTATGCTGTCCTCCCAAGATGCCCGCTCTCAGGCAATAAGCGCCATCATGGCTGAGCTCACACGCACTTATCCCGAGCTTGGCCGCAATCCCTACTCCGGCGTAACTATCGACTTTGAAGGTCTGCGCAGCGCAAGCAGGGATAATTTCACCGCATTTTTATCCGAGCTTGACTCAAGGCTTGAGGAAAACGGTATGACACTTTATGTTACCGTCGCCCCTGCCACCGCAGACGGCATATATTACGACGGCTACGATTACCGCGCCATCGGAAATATTGCGGATAAAGTCATACTTATGGCTCATGACTACGCCGCAAAAAATCTCGATGGGTTTTTAAATTCCTCCTACTATAAGAACACCGCCCTCACTCCCATAAACTCCGTCTACTACTCCCTGCGTGCCGCCTGTGACGAAACCACCGGCGTTCAGGATGTTTCCAAGCTTACGCTGGCCATTAGCCTGTCAAGCCTCGCTTGGGAGACTGACGAAAATGGACTTCTGACAAGCACATCGCCGCTTCAGCCTACTCATACAACAATTTACAAGCGTCTCACCGGCGGTGCGGTCATGGGCTGGTCGGAGTCCAGCCGCAATCCGTATCTCACATATGAGACCGAGAGCGGCCAGCACATCTTCCTGTGGTATGAGGATTCCCGCAGCGTGGAGGCCAAGGTATCCTTAGCCAAGCTTTTCGGAGTAAACAGCGTCTCTGTCTGGCGGCTGGGGCTTATACCGTGCTATTCCGACGAGAGCCTTTACTACAATGTCATGGACGCAGTAAAATGAAGGATCGAAGTGCGCTTTAATAGAGGTCTCCTTGATAACGGCTCCTGTCGGGGAACGCGGCATGGTGTCTTTGCTCCACATATAAAACTACAAAAGGCAGACGCATTGCAATCAGCAATCCGCCTGCCTTTTGTGTCTCTCGCGGCGCTTAAGTGCAGCGGCTTTCTATACTATCTTCCGCACACCGTAGCGGGCTGCGATATATGCCCAATTCTGGTTAAAGGGCCGCATGATGTTCCAATATCCCACGCCAAGAAGGTCAAATTCAGTTGTCAGAGCGAGCTTTGCCTCGATGCTGCGGACATCCTCAAACCACACGATATGCTGTCTGCCGTCGGCAAAATACTCAAAGAATGGGGACTGCGCGATCTCGTCAAACTGTATGTTCGCCCCGTATCTGGCCGCCCTCTGTACGGCCCCCTGATTTCCGATGTTCTCAGCTCTTGATACCCCCTGCTCATAGGGGAGCGTCCAATCATAGCCATAGTTCGGTATACCCATCAGTATTTTATAGGGCGGTATCTCCGTCACGGCGTATTCCACCACATCCCGCACCTGATTGAGGGGCGCCACGGCCATGGGCGGCCCGAATGTATACCCCCACTCGTATGTCATCAGGAGCACGGTATCCGCAATCGTCCCGATGGCGGCGTAATCGTGTGCCTCGTATAACAGCCCCGGCTGGTTCGGATGTGTTTTCGGGGCAAGATCCACGTTCATTGTAAAGCCGTATCTCCCCAAATACTCCGATGCCCGCCTCAGGAAGTTCTGATAGGCCTCGGCATCCTCCGGCGCTATGTACTCAAAATCCATATCCGCACCCACGTATCCCTTTTGGGTCATGACCTCCACAAGGTGTGACAGCACCAGCTCCTGCAGAGCCTCATCATTAAAAAGCGCTGAAGCGCGCTGTGTTGAAAAGCCTCCGTTCTCGTCAATACTTGACAGCACCAGCACCGGAGCGGCGTTAAACTGATACGCCAGACTTATAAGCTCAGTATCATTTACCGGTATAAGCTCGCCGCTCTCGGTAAAACCGTAGGAAAATATCGCCAGATATGTAAGATACGGCAAGGCCCGTAAGAGCGTTTGCCGCTGTATATGCGTATAGGCGTAGCCCTTTATTGATATCTCGCGTATTTTTCCGCCCTGAAAGGTGATGGTTATCTGCTGCCCCGGACGCAGCACAGGGTCAAATATGAGGTTCGGATTATTCTGGATAAGCTCGATCACTGTTACCCCGTACATTGCGGCGACGCCGGATAGCGTGTCGCCCCGAACCACTGTATGAACTATCGCCGGGAGCGTTATTATGAGCGCCTGACCTATTACAAGCGTCTGTCCCTCCGTAAGCCCGTTATCAAGCCTTATCCGGCTGACGGCCACGCCGTACCTGCGGGCAATAGAGCTTAATGTATCACCGCTTCTTACAATATGTATCAGCATAAATTACCTCCGGAAACTTATCTTTTTCATACTATTATCCCGGAGGAGTGTTTGTGAGAATCCTAATATCAAAATTCCCCCTCAGGCCATAGTATGGCTTAAGGGGGAATTTTATGTTAAGTAATAAGCCCTATGACCGCGCCGCCGCGGTGGAGTATGCCCGGCGCTGGGCGCTGTCGCGCAATCCCAGATATTACGACTTTGAAGAGATCGGCGGGGACTGCACCAATTTCGCATCACAGTGCATCTACGCAGGGGCCGGCGTCATGAATTACACCCCGGTGACCGGCTGGTACTATATAACCGCGAACGACCGCTCCGCCTCTTGGACGGGCGTTGAGTATCTGTACGATTTTCTGATGAAAAATGAGACCGCCGGGCCGTACGCCATTGAGGTCCCAAAGGCACAGGCCATGTCGGGTGATATTGTACAGCTGGGTACAGCCTCTGGGGATTTTTTCCACTCCCCGGTGATCGTCGCCGTAAGGCCAGAAATACTTGTTGCCGCGCACACATACGACGCGCTTGACCGCCCGCTCGCCTCCTACATATACGACCGGGCACGGTTTCTGCACATTGAGGGCGTTCGGTTCTGGACGTAAAAGCGAGGGGACGGCATATCCCCTCGCTTTTTATTATACAGCGCTGACCAAAAAGTGTTTTTACTTTTGTGGAATAAGAAGGCTCTCGCCGCTGGCTTTATCAAATAGGTGTATCCTGTCCACATCCGGCTCAAGATGGATCACCTGACCCGGTCTTGGCGCTTCGGCCGCTCCGCCTGCGCCGAGCATCACAACGGAGATCACCTCGGTATTTCCGATAAAGCTGTGGATGTTCATGGTCCCACCGGTAAGCTCCGCCACATCCGCCGAGGCGGCTATGCCCCCGTCGGATATGTGCAGGTGCTCCGGACGTATGCCCATCACCACATCTCCCGGCGCTCTGGAGGATGCTTTCAGCTTCTCCTGTGTCTCCCGGCTAAGCTCAATGACCGTGCCATCCACGCTGATGAAGTATCTGCCATCCGTTACGTCGAGAACTGCATCTATAAAATTCATCTGGGGCGTACCGATAAAGCCTGCGACAAACATATTCTCCGGGTGGTTATACACCTCGTTCGGGGTACCCACCTGCTTTATGTACCCCTTGTCCATGACTACGATCCTGTCTCCCAGAGTCATGGCCTCCGTCTGGTCATGGGTGACATATATAAATGTGGTGTCAAGCCTGCGGCGCAGCTTAATTATCTCAGTGCGCATCTGGTTGCGGAGCTTCGCGTCCAGATTTGAGAGCGGCTCATCCATCAAAAACACCTGCGGTTCCCGGACGATGGAGCGGCCGATAGCTACACGCTGGCGCTGGCCTCCGGAGAGCGCCTTGGGTTTGCGCTTTAAAAGCTCCGTGATGTCAAGTATCTCGGCGGCCTCAAGTACGCGCTTTTTGATCTCCTTTTTTGGCATCTTGTGCATCTTAAGGGAAAATGCAATATTGTCATATACCGTCATATGCGGGTACAGCGCATAGTTCTGGAACACCATTGAAATATCCCTGTCCTTCGGCAGGACGTCATTTACAAGCTTGTCCCCTATGAAGATCTCCCCGCTGGTTATCTCCTCAAGTCCGGCCACCATCCTAAGGGTGGTGGATTTTCCACAGCCGGAGGGACCTACGAAAACAACAAATTCCTTGTCCGCTATGGTGAGATTGAAGTCGCAGACGGCCTCGACCTCCTTGCCATATACTTTTCTGACATTCTTAAATAAGACCTGAGCCATACACTTCACCTCTTACCGCCGGATTGCCTCCGGCGCTCATAGCGCTCCTCACTGCGGCGCTCCAAATACTCCGGCACCCAGCGTTTGAGCTTTCTTGTGCCGTGCCGCGCAAGCTGCCACAGAACAACTATCGCCGTGACCGCCGGCATGATCGCAAACAGCACCGCAAACAGCAGCACCAGAGCCAAAACATCCTCGACCAGCCGCGCGGCATTCTCCCAATATGGATATGCAACAGCGGAGTTTCTTATCGAGCGCGTGCCAAAGTCCGTTAATATACTGAATATGGATCCCAGCGAAAACCTGCTGCTGTTCTCAACCGTGTCGGCGGCGGAAAAAGCGCTCTCAAGCTCTCCCATGATGAATCCGGACACGGGATCGGCGCTGACAAGCTCATAGCAGCTTATCTTTGTCTCATTTATGGCGTTCAGCGCCGAATAGGACATAAACATCCCGGGGCCGTCGGTGTAGGTTCTTTCTGAAGCGAAGTCATCCTCGCGGGAGACCACGCCGGCGATTATGTAGGGCTTGCCGCCGATGGTGACCTGCATTCCCGCCAGATCCATACCTCCGAAAAGCCGCCACGCCAACTCCTCATCAAGGATCACCCTATCCTGCATCAGGTCAGAGCCTGATATATAGCTTCCGGAGCGGAGCCTCAAGGGATGGAACTGAAAAAAGTCACCGCCTACGCCGATAACCTTCACATCCGCACTGCCCTTCTCCCCGGTGACGGAAAGCTGGCCCGAGGCGCTGTAGGCGTCGATATATAAGCTTCCTCCCTCCGGTGCCTCGAGGGACGCCTCAATAAGCTTTGCGTCTAAGCTCGTCTCAAAGCCGTATACCTTCTCCTCGTCGATACCCTCGCCCGCAGGAAAGAAAGCCGTCACCTGAGAAAAGCGAAGCTCACTCTCCCCCTTAAAGCGCTCAGCGGTATTCTGAGCTTCCAGCGTATCTCCGAGCTTAAAGAACAGGATAAAGCAAACGGCAGAAAGGATAGTAAGTACGCCGAAAACAATCAAAAGCTTTATTTGATTTTTCTTAAATTTTAAGGCATTTTTCAAGCTGTTTCAAACCCTTTCGCGGATTTAACCCTCCGGCATTTTGACATACATTCCCGTCTCGATCGGCGCGGTGGAGGTGGTTATAACGTAGTCTCCGGAAGCGATCCCGCCGGTCACGGCGCTGTTATTGTCATCCGAGGCAACCACCTGAACATCCACCCTCTGCGCCACATACCTATTGCCCACCGGGCTGCTTTTTGCCACTACTATGTAGACAAAGCTGCCGTTTGCATCCTGCCTTATGGCGCTGTTAGGCACCACCGTCTCATAGCTCTGATTCTTTGTGCCCAGCGACAGCGTGAGCTGCGAACCGCTCTCAGCGTCCTCGCCCGTGACGCTGAAAACAAGTATCCTGTTTTGCTGAGGTGCTTGGGGGTCTGTGCGGATACTCACAAGGGTTGCACTTATATCCTGTGAGCCCCACCAGTAATTATTCGATATGGTGGCCTCGTCGCCGACCGTCACCTTTCTGGACTGCTCCAATGTGACCGTTATCTCGGTCTTGTAGCCCATATCCGGCACCTCAATGATAGCCAACGCCATTCCGGGGCTTGTGGTGTTGCCCGCAGTGATGCTCACCGTCTTTACGATGCCGTAAACCTGAGATAATATCTCATTGCCCGAGGTGCCGTTTCCCTCGAGCTTTGCAATAAGCGCCTCCTGCTTTGCAATCTCGTTGCGCTGGGACTGAAGGTTAAGCGCCTCAAGCTGCTGGGTCTCCTCATCGGTTTTCTGCTGCTGAGCAAGCTCAAACAGCGCGTCCTCGATGCTCTCCTCAATGGATTTCACGTTGTCAGACGCCGTCTTGTATGACGCCTTCTGGGCATCAAGCTCCTCAAGAGACTTCACAGCTGCGTCGTACTGCTTCTGGGCGCTTTCCGTGTTCTGCTGGGCACTGTCCAGCTTCTCCTGAGCCTCGTCCACAGCCTTCTTATATTTGTTATATAGGGAATCTGAACTGACGGCGTCGATGTAGTTGGAATAAGCAGCGTTATATGAGGACTGGGCGCTGTCCACTGCCGCGCTGGCTGTGGAAACTCTCTTATTCGCAGCCGTTATCTCAGTATAGGCCTCATAATGGCCGCTGTGATTTGCCTCGTCAGCCTTGCACATCTCAGCCCGTGCGGGGATGTATATCGGCAGCTTTGCAGTGTAGATAGTCCCCTGCTCTGTGGCACTAAGATCCGCAAACAGTACAGGGTTTTCATCCTGCGCGTGCTCCTTGTCATAGTCATCGGCGATCCACTTCTTCGCCTCAACCACCAGAGCATCATATTTCTCTCCATACATGAGCCATGCCGTTTCCAGAGCTGTCTGGGCATCAGTCAGGTCGGCCTTTGCCGCATCCAATGCACTCTGCGCCGCGGCAACGCTGCTGTAATCTCCGCCCCCGCCGGACATCGCTGACTGCAAGTCCCTCTGTGCCTTGTCGTATGCGGTCTGCGCCGTGGCTTCGAGAGCCTGCATGGAGACAAGCCTGTTGTTTGCCGTGGTCACTTCATCCTTTACGGTGCTGTAAGCCTCGTCAGACACAAAAAGCGCATCCATATCCGCGGTGGCATCCGCAAGCTGATTGCGCAGCTTCTGAATATTGCGGTTCTCCCTTGCATAGTCAAAATCCGATGCGCTTATAAGCGCCCGCTGATATTCGATTTTCATGCTTTCAAGCTGTTCCCTTGCAGACTCAAGCTCGGTGCTTTCAGAATCTGAGAAGGTAAAAAGCAAGTCTCCGGGGCTGACCTCCTGCCCTGCGGTTATGGCCACGGACTTTACGGTCCTTGTCTCATCTATTGAGACCTCATAGGACTCCATAGCCGTCACTGTTCCAGTACCGCGTATCTGGGCGTTGATGGTTCCGCCCATGGCTGTCTGAACAGCCACCTCCGGCAGCGAGTGGTTCATTATGGTGTTTGAGAAAAAGGTCAGGACAAGCATAATCAGCAAAAATATGATTATCGCGTTTTTGACCCAGCCTCTGTTTTTCTTCTTTTCTTCAGTCATGTCGTCTCATCCTTTCACAGAACCCTGATGGGCTATTCCCTCAACGAGATATTCCTCGCCGTGGAGGAACAGCAGGAGTGTAGGTATCATGTATATAGTGGCAACGGCAAAGGCAAGTCCCACCTCGCCGGCGTTTATCTGGGACAGATAAACCGACAGCGGCTGCTTCGTCGCGTCCGACAGTAGGATTATCGGCTGCTCCACCATGTTCCAGTAATCAATGAAAACCAGTATAGCTATTGAGTAAAGCGCCGCGCGGCATTGTGGAAGGCATATTTTAGTAAATATCTGCCACTCGCCGGCCCCGTCGAGCTTTGCAGCCTCGATAAGGGAGGCCGGTATGCGGCGCATAAATTTCGTAAGCAGGAACACCGAGAATGGAGCGAACGCCCCCGGCAGGATTATCGCCCAGCGGGTATCCAGGATTCCAAGCCATTTCGACACAAGGTAGTTCGGCACCAGAGTCACCTGATACGGCATGAGCATCAGGATTACATAAAAGAAGAATATCGCCGCCCTGACCTTTCCGCGCCATCTTGTAAAGCCGTAGGCGGCAATGGACGCTATGGCGACCTGAAGGATTACTATCGGCACCGTGAGAATGACCGAATTCCAGAACTTATACAGATAGTCCGGACTTTGAAACAGCACCTTGTAGTACTGGGAAAAGGTCACCTTGTCCGGGATGAATTTCAGATTCACCGTCTCGGATATGTACTTTGAGCCTCCGCCGCTGTCAGAGGAGAATACCGTACCGTAGTTTGCGTCGATCTCCGACTGGGTCATAAAGGAGTTTGAGATCGTAAGGACCGTCGGCAAAATAAATACCAATGCAAAAAACACCGACACCAGGAAGGTCACAGAGCGGCCAATCAGATGCTTCTTTTTCACCCCTCCACGTCCTTTCCGAACCAGTCCTCTATCTTAAAGAGCACTGCAATTATTATAACCATCACTAACGCCATCAGTACCGCCGCCGCAGAGAGCTTCTGGTAGTCAAGGGACTGGAAGGTGTTATTCATAAAGTGCTGAAGCGTATATATCGAGTCGTAGGGGTAGCTGCCTGTCAATAGATAAACCTCCCTGAAAACCTTAAAGGAGTTTATAAGGGACAGTATCGTCACGAACAGCACCGTCGGCGACAGGTATCTCAGCTTTATAGCAAAGAATTTATAAAGCGGCGAGGCCCCCTCCACATCGGCCACCTCAAGAAGCTCCCGTGGGATGTTCGCCAGGGCCGACATGAACAGTATCATGTTGTAGCCAAGATTCTTCCACAGGAAAAGGGCCGTCACCACAAGCGGGGCATAGTCGGACTTGAGCCAGTCTATCTTATCCACGCCGAACACGGACAGGAACTCGTTCAGCACGCCGTTATTGCTGAATATTACCTGCCAGATAAGCACTATCGAAGCCACCGGCACCATCATAGGACTTAAAAAGCAGGTGCGGAATTGGCTCTTAAGCGGTATACGGGCTTCCAGCATCAGCGCAAGGCACAGCGCCAGTATCACCGCCAGCGGCACGGCTATCGCAGAGAAGGTCAGGGTGTTCTTCGCCGCCGTCTGAAAGGCGGAATTTGTCAGAAGCGCCTTAAAGTTGTCCAAAAATACAAACTCCGGATTCAGGGAACTTTTTATAAATGCGTAATACACGACCACGCCGAATGGGAGCACAAAAAACAAAAGTACGCCAAAAAGGCTTGGCCCCAAGAAACACATACTGTGCAGGAAATCAAGCAGTTTGGCGTTGACTTTTTTCAGTTTTCCCTTTTCTTTCCTTGTGTGCACTGTTTCTCCTCTTTCCGGCAGAGCTGTGGTTTACCGTATGTGTGCGGCGGCTCTCCGCCGCCGCACACAGGGCTTTTTTATCTCTGCTCGTTAACGTAGATGCTGACGCGGCTCTGGATGAGCTTTGCGACTTCCTCGGCCGATTTCTGCCCGGCGTAGAACGCCGCAACATCCTCAGTTATCACCTGATAGAGCGTATCGTCATACTCATAGATGCTCTCAGTGGAATTTATAAGCTCCATGAGAACATCACGGTCCTCCTCGCTCATGGCATAGATATATATCACATCGTCCTCGCCTTCGCCTATCCACCAGCCGCCGCGGTCCTGCTCCACCTGCTCGCCGGTCACGGGATCGGTGTAGTATATGGGCGTCATGGCATCAGTAAGCTTTGCGTCAAACGCGGCCTTGTTTGTGGGGAAGCTCCATACGTTGTCGGTCTGGTAATCCTCCGTAAGGAAGGTGCGTATAAACTCCCACGCGCCATCCTTATTCTTGCAGGTGGAGGACATCGCAAGGCCGCTGTTTATATTAAACGCCGAACCGTTGCCGTGACCCGTGGGGAAGCCTACGAAGGTCACCTCTCCGCCGAACATCTTCCTCAGCATCTGTATGGAATCAAAATCAGATATATACTGGACTGAGAGCATCTGTCTTCCGGACATGAGCTTTGTGTACTCGCTCTCGTACACATAATCATCGCCATAATAGGACTCCCAGTCAAATGTCTCGGGGAAGAGTTGTGTGAAATTAAGTACATCAATGAATTCCTGACTGTCAAAGCTGCACTTGCCGGTCTCCCAATCCACAAGGTCGCCCAGCATGGAGTAGCAGCAGTAGCGCATAACGGTGTCCTTAGTGGTGGATTCGTCAAATACGTTGGCGCCCTCGGGCATATTGCTGTAAGCGGTCATCAGGTCGTCAAGGGTCCAGCCCATCTTATCTCCGACTATAGACGGCGCGCCGACGACCGTCTGGATAGAAAAGCCCGGGACTATATAATAGAGCTTCCCGTCGCTCTCCATGGCTTTGAACACCTGCTCAACCAGCCCTTCACGTCCGCCGATCTCTGTATCCTGCTCAATATACGGCCAAAGGTCCTCAAGCAGGCCCTTTGCGGCATAACGGTCTATAGGCAGGTTGTCAGTATCCAGAATGTCCGGCACGTCGCCGCTGAGTATCTCGGTGGTGAGCTTCGTAAGTCCGGCCTGATAGTCGTTCTCGGTGTTATACTCCGAATAATCCTGTACCTCGATGCGGTAATTTGCATTTGATTTATTAAACTTAATTATCTCGCTGCGGATGTTGTAGTCTATGTACATACATGCGTATGTAAGTATAGTCTTCTGCTGGACTGTGGAGGCGTCGGTCTTTGTAAGCGTCACGATCTCGCTTTCATAGCCGTTCTCAGTCCACTCCTGAGATATTGCGCAGAACCTGCCATCCTCAAGCGCGGTGACGCTGCTCAAATTGTTGCTGTCCACGTCGCAGCTCAGCCAGGAAAACAGCTTTGTACTCTCCTCCGTCTCAAAATTGAAGCCGTACATACTGTCGCCGTTCTGATAGTATATATCATAGTCCCCGCTGCCCTGATAGAAGTTATATGCGTTGTAAGGAGCGCTGACAGGCTCTCCAAAGCTCTTATTCGCCACGTCTATGGGCGTGAACTGGGACTTGGTCTTCTCCTCAGCCTCATCCCAAGTGCTGGTGAACACCGCGGTGCGGCCATCCGGCAGATTCACAAAGCTCTGTATCCAGTCCTCTGTCTCAATCTTCGTCACATCGCCCTCCGGGCTTAGCACATATATGAAGTTATCCCCGGTGGATATGTAGAGGTTCCCGTCATTTCCTGCGGTCATATTGTTCACATAGAAGTAATCGGCATCGCTGCTCCTAAGCTGGCTGGTATCAATCGACGAAACCTCCGTACCGGTGTTATCCAGCTTGCGGATCATATACGTATCCTCTCCGTTTACATAATAATTCCATTTGCTGTCCGTAGTCTCATCAAAATCCTCCGGAAGGTCAAAGGAATAGGTGTATAGGTTTTCCAGCACCCAGATGTAGCCGTCCTTATCTATGCACATCTGCTGCATATAGGAGCTGCCCTCCATGCCCTCAGGTATCTCGGGAGCCTTGTAATTTGTAAGCTGCGTAAAGCCCGCAGACGGATCCTCCATAACAAAGAGTCCCTGTTCGTAGACATCATATTCATAGCTTTGGCCCGTGGTGGGATCCGTCTCAGTCTCCTTACCGGAGATATATGACGCCGCCACATAGAGCTTGCCGTCATACCATACAGTGCTGCTAAAGTACTGCATATCCTTATTGTCTACGTCCTGAAAGTCCGCCACATAGACATACTCGGGGTTCGTCTTGTCCCCGTTCGGAGTGCCGGAGCCGCCCTCTCCGTTTTCTCCGCCGTTTTTTCCCGAACAGCCCGCAAGCGCCGTCAGCATAAGTGCCAGCGCCATGAGCAGTGTCAGGAGCCTCTTGCTTTTTCTCATTATGTAATCCTCCTAATGATTTTACCGTAAAACCGTCTCGGGGCTGTCATATTTTAGACGGTTTCACTCTCTTTTTTGTTCCAAAAAGGTGGAAAAATATTGCGACATTTTTCACCCCGCAGAACGAAGTATAACCCGGTAAGCGAGAATATTCTGCTACAAACTTGCATCTAAAAAGCATCAATTTAATTAAAAATTGTAACACTGCCGATACTGCTGAAAACAATACATCCCCGCTGCTTAATATGCGCACAGCTCCGGCGGTAAAACCGGCAGCGCAGATATTATACCGCTTACACCCGCAGGATACATTATATCAGAAATAAAGCACACCGACCATTAATGTTTTCTTAAGATATCACCGAAGCTCTGAAAACACCTTGCCTATGCTGTCGGCTATGAGCAGGTCCGCCTTCCCGTCAAGCTGCGTGGGGCTTTTATTTATGAGTACGAGTCTGCTTCCCCTATAGTAATCCACAAGCCCAGCCGCGGGATAGACGGCAAGCGATGTGCCGCCGACTATGAGCATATCGGCCTTTCGTATATGCTCCACTGCGCGGGTAAGGGTCCTGTTATCAAGCATCTCCCCGTAGAGGACGATATCCGGGCGCACTATACCGCCGCAGTGGCACCGGGGCACGTCGGAGGCGTTCTGTACAAAGTCCCCGTCAAATCTCCTGCCGCATCTCACACAGTAATTCTTAAGCAGTGTTCCGTGAAGCTCAAGGACGTTTTCGCTGCCTGCAGCCTGATGGAGTCCGTCGATATTCTGGGTGATGACCGCCGTGAGCTTTCCCCGTTTTTCAAGCTCCGCCAGATACTTATGCGCGGCGTTTGGCTTTGCCCCCTTTATAACCAGCTTATCCCGGTAAAACCTGTAAAACTCCTGAGGTCTCCTCTCAAAAAAGTCTCCGCTCAAAATAGTCTCCGGCGGATAATCGTACTTCTGATTATAAAGGCCGTCGGCGCTCCTGAAATCCGGGATCCCGCTCTCCGTGGAAACGCCCGCCCCGCCGAAAAACACTATCCTCTCGCTGTCATCTATAAGCTGCTGGAGCCGCGATACTTTATCCTCCATTGTAATACCCTCCTAAAAAACTGCCGCGCCTGTGGGCGCGGCGCTCATATACGATTATAATCAATTTAAATCATAAAGGCTATAGTGTAGTATAAATATCCCCCAATATAATTTCAGCGGATTACAAGCATCAGTATATCACAGATCTTCACAGCGCAGGTAAAACGCGCAAAATACCGTGTCCGTACGAAAAATAAAAGCCCCGCCATAAGGCGGGGCTTAACAGCTTTATTTCTTGGCAGGGTTTATGGTGTTTTCCTTGAGCACCACGTCGTGAGCGCCGCCCTCCACAATACTTGTCGCGGATACCAGCGTCAGCTTCGCTTTCTTCTGAAGCTCCGGAATCGTGATCGCGCCGCAGTTGCACATGGTATGGCGCACCTTGCTGAGGGTAAGGGCCACGTTGTCATGAAGTGAGCCGGCGTAGGGCACATAGGAATCAACGCCCTCCTCGAAGGCCATTCCGGCCTTGCCGCCCACATCATACCGCTGCCAGTTGCGGGCACGCGCCGAGCCTTCGCCCCAATATTCCTTCATGTAGCTGCCGCCTATAGACACACGCCTTGAGGGGCTTTCATCAAAGCGGGCAAAATACCTGCCCAGCATCAGGAAATCAGCGCCCATGGCCAGCGCCAGCGTGAAGTGATAGTCATGAACTATACCGCCGTCGGAGCAGACCGGGATATATACCCCTGTCTCTTCAAAATACTTGTCCCTCTCACGGCATACGTCTATAAGCGCGGTAGCCTGTCCGCGGCCGATGCCCTTCTGCTCCCTGGTTATGCAGATGGAGCCGCCGCCGATACCGACTTTCACGAAATCAGCGCCGCAGTCGGCAAGGAACCTAAATCCCTCGCCATCTACCACATTGCCTGCGCCGACCTTTACGGAATCGCCGTAATTTTCGCGCACCCATGCCAAAGTGCGCTTCTGCCACTCACTGAAGCCCTCGGAGGAATCGATGCACAGTACGTCCGCTCCGGCATTTACAAGGGCCGGGACGCGCTCGGCGTAATCGCGCGTGTTAATTCCCGCTCCGACGACATATTTCTTGTGCTTATCAAGCAGCTCAAGAGGATTTTCCTTATGGGAGGAATAGTCCTTTCTGAATACAAAGTACTGGAGGTTCCCGTTCTCGTCCACAATGGGAAGGGCATTGATCTTGTTCTCCCAGATTATGTCGTTTGCTTCCTTAAGGGTTGTATCCTTCGGCGCGACCACAAGTCTGGAGAGCGGCGTCATAAAGGTTTCTACAAGCTCCTCACCTGTCATTCGGCTAAGACGGTAATCACGCTTTGTGACAATTCCAAGGAGCCTGCCGTTGGGCGTTCCGTCCTCGGTGACCGCAACCGTTGAATGGCTCTTTGCCTGAATGGTCTCCAACAGGTGATTCAGCGTATCGGTGGGCTTTACGTTTGAATCGCTTATAACGAAGCCGGCCTTGTACGCCTTGGCTCTGGCGACCATGGCCGCCTGGCTCTCTATGGTCTGGGAACCGAAGATAAAGGACACTCCGCCCTCTCTGGCAAGTGCCACGGCCATATTGTCATCGGATACAGCCTGCATAACGGCAGATGTCATGGGTATGTTCATGCTAAGCGCCGGCTCCTCGCCCTTCTTAAATTTGACAAGGGGCGTCCTCAGGCTTACGTTATCGGGAATGCATTCGGGGCCGGAATAGCCCGGCACCAGCAGATACTCGCTGAATGTACGTGAAGGCTCCTCATAAATAAACGCCATATAATATCCTCCCACATTATATTAATATATTAATATCTGATTGTTAAGTTAAACGGTATGTTAACACCGGCAAACCCTGCTGTCAAGCAAAAAAGCTACATACTGCCTGAGCGCTGGTAATAGAACATATACTGCTGTGCAAGGCCCGCGTTATCCCCAAAAACCGCCGGATCAAGCCCGTCGGGATAATGCTCCCCAATGGCCTTTTTCATCCACACATCGATGGGAAACGCGCTTGTAAGCCGCAGTGAAAACAGTATGACGCAGTTTGCAACCTTCTCACCGATCCCCGGCATGGCCATAAGCGCCTTTCTGGCAGAGGTGACGTCCGTCTTTGACAGCGCTTCAAGGTCAAGCTCCCCGGAAGCCACAGCCCTTGCCGCGGCGATTATGTAAGGTGCCCTGTAGCCTGCTCTCAGCGGCGTAAGGTCGCTCTCCCGAAGCCCGGCTATGGCCGAGGCCTCCGGGAAGGTGTAATAGGTTTCCCCGTCAAGGTATGTCTGCTCCCCGAACTCACGGCACAGGGTCTCAACTATTTTCTTTATTCGCGGGATATTATTGCACTGGGAGATTAGAAATGAGCACAGCGTCTCCCATCTGTCCTGATTTAATATCCTTATGCCGGCGCCGAATTCCGAGGCCCTGCGCATATAGTCATCAATGCATACGCTCTCTCTCAGCACCCTGTAATCCCGGTCAAGATCAAAGTAGCCTCTCCAAATATTCTGGAAATCAGACTCATCTCCCGTAATAAAGAGCCTGTCCCCCTCGCGTCTTACACGGGCGGCCCTGCCCATGGCAACCCCGGTATAGGAGCCGTCGGGATTTTCATTCCACCGGAAGCACTGGCCGCACTCAAATATTTTTTTAAGATCAAAATCGTCAAGGGTCTTTATCTCAAATTCACAGCTCTGCTCTGCGCACTGCATATTAATCTCCGTTCTTCCGACCGCATTTATAGTATTATACCATCGTGTGCCATCAAAGTAAACGCGCCCCCTCGGCAAATTTTGAACATCGGGAGAAGTTTTTTTTGTGCTTTTTCTCAAAATAGCAGGAGGCCGGAAAATCCGGCCTCCTGCTACTATAGAAACTTTTATGAGGTAAAGAAGTTATCTCTGTACTCTGCCGCTGCCGTCTCCGCCGGCAAGCTTCTGCACCTCGGAAACGCCTACCATGTTGTAGTCGCCCTCTATGGAGTGCTTCAGGGCAGATGCCGCCACTGCAAACTCAATGGCTGACTGTGTATCGTAACCGTTAAGCAGCGCATAGATAAGGCCGCCGCCGAAGGAATCGCCGCCGCCGACCCTGTCGACTATGTGCAGGTGATACTCCTTGGAGAAGCAGTAGTTCTCGCCGTCGTAGAGCATTCCTGCCCAGTCGTTGTCGCTTGCGGAGATGGAGGTGCGCAGTGTGATTGCCACCTTCTTAAAGCCAAACTTGTCCATCAGCTGCTTAGCCACGGACTTGTAGCCCTCTTTATTAAGCTTTCCGCCGTAGATATCGGTGTTTTCAGCCTCAATACCGAATACGTCCTTGGCATCCTCCTCGTTGGAGATGCAGACGTCCACATATTGGCACAGCTCCGTCATAGCCTCACGGGCCTGCTCTCTTGTCCAGAGCTTGCCGCGGTAATTGAGGTCGCAGGAAACCGTAATGCCCTTGGCCTTAGCCGCCTTGCAGGCCTCCTTGCATATCTCAACAACGTTCGGCCCAAGTGCCGGGGTGATACCGGTGAAGTGGAACCACTCAGCACCGTCAAAAATCTCATCCCAATTAAAATCAGAGGTGACGGCCTCCTGAATAGCGGAGTGTGCGCGGTCATAAATGACCACAGAACCGCGCTGGGAAGCACCCTTCTCAAGATAGTAAATTCCAACACGGTCACCGCCGCGGACTATCTTGCTGGTGTCAACTCCATACTTGCGCAGACTGTTGACAGCTGCCTGACCTATCTGATGTGTCGGAAGCTTTGTTACAAACGCTGCGTCGACGCCGAAGTTTGCAAGCGACACTGCAACGTTCGCCTCTCCTCCGCCAAAGGTGGCGCCGTAGGTGTCCGCCTGAACGAAGCGGTAATAGCCTTCCGGAGCAAGGCGGAGCATAAGCTCTCCAAATGTAACAACTTTGCTCATTTTTATTAACCTCCTTATAATTTTTATCCCGTCAAGGGAAACAATTACGTGGAATAAGCAATACCGGCCGTACATGGGACCGACCATAGCTTTGATGCTAGAATAATATCGCCGAAGGAATTTGTCAATGCTCCTTCCCCCGAAAAGGGCGCCCGTCGCGGAACCGGTAACACCCAGTTTATTCCATAACTTTTGGGCGGTACAAGCGATTTAAAGGTTTTCTACTATCTCCAGCCGTTCCCCGTCAGGTCCGTTAAAAAATATCCACTTGGAGCCATTTTCAAAAACGCACGGGACACATTCGTATGACCCCTCGTCGAATCTCACGCCCTTGGCCTCAAGATCGGCTTTGACCTGCTCAAGGTTTGTGACCTTCATCGCCAGATGGTCAAAGCTCCCCGCGGGACGGTCCCCAAGCCCCGGTATCTGCACTATCTCGATCTGTGCGCCGCCGTTCTGCATAAATACCATCCTCACCTTGCCGTTCATGGTGTCCCAGATCACCTCAAAGCCCAGAATATCTCTGTAAAACTCAAGTGACCTTTGGGCGTCTTTAACAAAAAGCCCTACGTGTGCGACGCCTTCAATTTTAGCTTCTTTCATCTTTTACCTCCAAATATTTCTCAAAAATTCAACGGACCGCGCGGCATCCGCGTCAAGCCTCGATTCATTGACATCTTCCAGAAGGTCGCGCCAGATGCGGATATCCCGTCCGACCTCACCGCCGTGTATTACAAACGGCTCCATTACGACAGTACCGTCATATCCGATCTCATGCAGTGCATCTCCCATCTCCTGCCACGGTATGACTCTCCCCTGTCCCGGGAGTCTCCGGTTATTCTCCCCCACATGCACATGCCCGAGCAGCTCCCCGGCAGTCAGGACAGCTTCACGGAAGCTGTCTTCCTCCATATTCATGTGATATGTATCCAGCATGACCTTTACGTTCGGCTTACCCACAGCTTTTACGTAAGCTGCGCCCTCCTTCGCTGTGTTTATAAGATATCCCTCGTGGCGGTTCAGGACCTCCATGCACAGCGTAATGCCATACTCCCCTGCCATATCCGCAAGCCTCTGCATAGCAGTAACGCTCCGCTCCAGATCCCCGGCCTTGTCCACAGGCTTTGAGTAGTCCACCGGCCAGTAGGAGTAAAGTCCTCCTCCAACAAGCGTTACGCCGAGCTTGTTCAGCACCTTAAATGTATCCCGCCAGAAGGCAAACGCATTTTCCACCACCGCGCCGTCCGCGGAGGCCAGGTTCTCGCCTGCCTTTGGACCGTACCCGCCGGTCAGCCTGATGCCGCACTCTTCCTTACAGCGGCACAGCGCGTCGACCTGCTCCTGCGTCATGTCCTTAACTCCCGCGCAGGATATTTCTAGGATGTCAAAGCCGAGCTTAGCCGCCTTCCTGACATATTTCAGATAATCGGCTCCCCACTGTTTCTCCCAGTATGCGTAATATATCCCGTATTGCATAAAGCCCCCATATTTATACCGCCTTATTCAGTACAAAACGGCATTTGAGTATAATTCGCCTGACAGAAATTATAGCACACAACCAGAAAAAAGTCTTAAAAAAAATTTTTTATGGAACCGGTTACACTATGCTTGCGGCCCGCTTACGCGCCTTTCCGTCCCGCTGAGCTTCAGCTCATACGGTATAACGCTAATACGCCGCGAGTGTGTAGGATTCTGCAGCCTGTCCACAAGCAGCCTCACCGCAGTGCGTCCCATCTCGTAATTATCCCGCATTACGCAGCTGAAGGGTATCCCCAGCACATCCAGCTCCTTAAGGCTGTCGTTGCCTATCACCGCAATGTCCCGGCCTATCTTTATGCCGCATTCGATAGCGGCCTTCAAAAACCCGGTGCTTGTACGGTTATTGCTGGTAAATATGCCCTCCGGCCAGTCGCCTGATCTGAACATATCCCTTGCCAGCTCGTAGGCCCGCTCCACCGAAAAATCCCCGATCAGTATATCCTTATCTTTAAGCTCCGCTCCGCAGTCCCTGGCCCCCTGACGGAAGCCCTCAAACCTGTCGCGGGCTATCTTCCGCCCTAAGTTCCCGGTTATAACTCCGAGGCGGCGGTTTCCCGCCTTATAAAGCTCCTGAGCCGCGCAGTACGAACTGCTGAAATTCTCATAAAAAACGCCGTCCCAGTTCATATTGTCAAACTCCCTGTCAACAATGACCACAGGCACCTTGAGCCTGCTCAGGCGGTCCCTGAGGCGCTGGGATTCGGCATTTTCGGAGTAATCGACCACCGGCGCGAGTATCGCCCCGCGCACCCTGTACTGCTCCAGCGTCCTTATAGCCCGCTCCTCGCTGGCTCCGCTGTTGCGCGTATCGAAGAACATGAGCGGCAGATCAAGCTCCTCGGCAACTTCGGTTATGCCCCTCAGCACATCGCCGTAAAAGGCGTTGTCTATCTCAGGGACTATCACCCCTACGGCCGCGGAGCCGCCCCGTGATAAATTGACGGCGCTGACATCAGGTACGTACCCGTACTCCTCTATTACCTTTTCTACCCTTCTGCGGGTCTCGGGGCTTACATGTCCGCCGCCGTTTAAAACGCGTGAGACCGTGGCCTTCGACACCCCGGCAAGGCCTGCCACATCTTTTATTGTGAGCATAACATCAGCCCTCATATTTAATCGTTTCTAAAACAAAAGCTTATCATCTGCGCCCTTTTTCGTCAATAGTCTTTATGTTTCATACATTTTTCTCCAGAAAAAGTTTTTCCTCTCCCCGTATTTTTAGCGGTAAAAAAGCAGAACATAACAACGAAATAAATTTACAGCGGTGATAAGATATGGCTACAAAGCATCTGGGAAAACAGACTCTGGCCCTTCAGAACCCTCCATCCTTTGCGGGGCACGCCTGCACCGTGGGCAAAAAGGAAGGCGAAGGGCCTCTTCGCGACAGCTTCGATTTTATAAATGAGGACTCCTTTTTCGGCGAAAAGACCTGGGAGAAGGCCGAGAGCGCGCTCGTCAAAAATACCGTCGCGGCGGCGCTCAGCAAGGCCTCCCTCTCCCCGGGGGATATAGACTATATATTCTGCGGGGACCTCTTAAACCAATGCACCGGCACCTCCTTCGGTATACGGGACACCGCCATACCGTTTTTCGGGCTTTACGGCGCCTGCTCAACAATGGCCGAGAGCCTTGCTCTGGCGTCCATGACTCTGGACGGCGGCTTTGCACAGCACACTATGGCAGTTACCAGCTCCCACTTCTGCTCCGCAGAGCGGCAGTTCAGACTGCCCCTTGAATACGGCGGTCAGCGTCCGCCCTCCGCCCAGTGGACCGTGACCGGATCAGGAGCGGCGGTCCTCTCTGCCGACGGGCCGGGTCCCTACATCACCCATGTGACCCCCGGCAGAATAGTGGACAACGGCATAACCGATGCAAACAACATGGGAGCAGCCATGGCGCCGGCTGCATATGACACCCTGAAGGCGCATTTTGAGGATCTTAACATCGGTCCGGAGGCATACGACCTTATAGTCACCGGCGATTTAGGCCTGATAGGCTCGGAAATCCTAAAGGACTTCTTTCAGAGCGACGGCATCGACCTTGCACCGAACTACAACGACTGCGGGCTTATGATATTTGACCTGAAGGCGCAGGATGTCCATGCCGGAGGCTCCGGCTGCGGCTGCTCGGCTTCTGTCCTGTGCGGGCATCTTCTCAACGGTATGCGCGAGGGTAAGTGGAACAAGATACTCTTTGCCGCCACGGGAGCCCTCCTCTCCCCGACCACAACGCTCCAGGGCGAGAGCATCCCCTCCGTCTGCTGTGCCGTGGCGATATCAAATACGAAACAGGGGTGAGTTAAGTGGACACTTTTATGGAATATTTAAAGGCCTTTGTCGCCGGCGGGCTGCTGTGCGTCATAGGCCAGATACTTGTTGACAAGACAAAGCTCACTCCGGCGCGCATACTGACAATGTATGTTGTGGCAGGAGTGATACTGGGCGCCGTGGGCGTCTATCAGCCCTTTGCCGACTGGGCGGGCGCGGGAGCTACCGTACCGCTTACCGGCTTTGGAAACCTTCTCGCCAAGGGCGTGAAGAAGGCTGTGACCGAAAAAGGCATCGTCGGAGTGTTCACCGGCGGCTTCACGGCTGCCGCAGGCGGCATCGCCGCGGCCGTGTTTTTCGGCTATCTGGTCTCGATCATCTTTAAGCCCGGTGATAAGAGTTAATCCCGCCTGTTTTGATATAGGCATATCCGCCGACACCTTCGATGATTTGACGGAAGCAGTCACGAAGAAAGGCTCCGCGGGCTTTAAACGGCCGCGGGGCCTTTTTTGGCGACATCTCTTATTTGTACAGGTGGATCGCTGTTCATTGAAGGGACAGAATCTCTCCCTCCTCGCCCAGAACATAGATTGAAAAGACAGTACCAAAACCGAGCGAGAGGGTATGTTTCCATAACTTCTCCGTTGAACACCACCCGCGATATTTTCTTCAACGGCAAGGTCAGGGCAGCAGTCTGCTGAAAGACGTCTTTTGTAACGACGACTTCGGATTCAGCAGTAATGCCGCTGTTAAAACCTTCAGTGACCTTGACCATAATATATTTATCCCGAAGGTCTGTGACGACTGCGTTGAAATAGGACTCACCATTTTCATCCTCGTGTTCCTGCTGCTTGCCGCAGCCAACCAGCCCCATCACACAGGCCAGCACAAAAACTAATGCTATGTGCTTTTTCATATAGATAACCTCCGCTGTCAGCAAGGTCTTTGTATATAAGACACAAAAATCACAAAATGTTCCATAATTATTATTACATAATACTTTTACGCTTATTACTGGGCTTAAAAAGACAACATGGTTAATAATCGGTGAAATCTCCGGAGATTTCTTTATCAACGCTCAGAGCAAAAGGGATAAATGGTTTTATATATTGACAAGTTTGGTATAATGATTATAAATGGTAAAAACATAAAAAAGGGGCAATAGTATGACTTGGGAAGAGCTTGAGTCCACTTGTAAAGGGTGCAGACGCTGCGCCCTTTTTGAGACACGCACGAACCTTGTTTTCGGCACGGGAGTACGCGATGCAGACGTTATGTTTGTAGGCGAGGGCCCGGGTGAAAACGAGGACCTTCAGGGGGAGCCGTTTGTGGGCAAGGGAGGACAGCTTCTTGACACGATGCTCAAAATAATTGACCTTGACAGGCACAAGAACATATACATAGCAAACATTGTAAAATGCCGTCCGCCCAAAAACCGTGACCCGCTGGGCACGGAGCAGGAGGCCTGTATCGGCTGGCTGCGCTCCCAGATTGAGCTTGTCTCCCCTAAAATAATCGTCTGTCTGGGCCGCATCGCCGCCATGGCGTTAATTAAGGAGGACTTCAAAATAACCCGTGAGCACGGCAGGTTTTTTCAGAAAGACGGCGTGGAATACATGGCTATCTACCACCCCGCGGCGCTTCTCCGGGATCCCCGCAAGCGCCCCGAGACCTTTGAGGATTTAAAGGTCCTTGAGGCGCGTATAAAGGAACTGTGCCCAAACACGTATGAGCAAAGGAAGTAATTATTTTTTATGTTGGAATTTAGAGCTCCGCAATTAAGTGACAGAGCATGGATATATGAATTAGCCTCCCGCAGCAATCTTCACAGCGCCGACTACAGCTTCGGAAACATATATTGCTGGGGCAAAAGCATAACCCCCATGATCGCCCGGCTGGGCGACAGGCTCCTGATGAGACTCAGCCTCCGCGGCAAATATATGTACTCCTATCCTGTCGGCAGCGGTGACCTTCTTCCGGCTGTAAATGCCATGATGGAGGATGCCGAGGCACTCGGCACAGACTTTATAATGCGCGGCATAACAAAGGACGTCCTGCCGGAGATAATGACCCTCTTCCCGGAGGAGCCTGAGATCTGCTCGGATGAAAACTACGCCGACTATGTCTATCTGGCGGAAAACCTGGCGAACCTTTCAGGCAGAAAATACCACGGTAAAAAGAACCATGTTAACCGCTTTATGGCGGAGCACGATTGGCGCTTTGAGCCTATAACTCCGGCAAACATCGAGGCCTGTCATGACATGGCCTCCGAATGGTTTGTCAGTGTCGGAGACGAGCGCGGGACGGATTATCTGGGTGAGATCCAGGCCCTGCACAACTCATTTGACATCTATTTTGACGCAGGTTATGACGGCGGGATCATATGGGAGGGGGACAAGGTCGCTGCCTTCACCATGGGGGAACGGCTATCCTCCGATACCTATGACACCCATTTTGAGAAGGCCTCCCCCCACGTCAACGGAGCCTACTCCATAATCAATCAGCAATTTGCCAAATATCTTCTTGAGAAATACCCCAGCCTGGTTTACATAAACCGGGAGGAAGATATGGGTATAGAAAACCTGCGCAAGGCCAAGCAGTCATATCATCCTGAATTTCTTGTTGAAAAATTGACGGCGGTGTGGAAGAAATGAACGATGACCTGAGGCTCTCCCTTCTCGGCGATGAACCGGGGCTTAAGCATATCTGGAAAACCGTGTTCGGTGACTCGGAAGCCGATATTGACGCCTTCTTTGAGCGGCTCTACACCCCCGGCAGGGCACTTGTCTGTGAGGCGGAGGGAAAGCTTGTATCAGCTGCCTATGTGGTGCCGCTGGGCGAGCTTGCGGTACCGGAGGGCCAGCGTATTCCCTGCAGCGTGGTCTATGCCCTAGGTACGCTCCCGGAGTACCGGGCCCACGGTATCGGCCGCCGCATTGCCGCCAAGGCAGCGGCGCTCTCCTGCGCTTCGGGCGTAGGGGTTATATGCCCGGCCGAGCCTTGGCTCTTCGACTTTTACGCGGACTGCGCAGGCTTTGCGGAGTGCTTCAATGTATATGAGGCCTCCGGCTCAGACGCCGGTACTTCCCTCTTCGGAAGCGTGCGCCGCGTTGTGCCTGACGAATACTCCGCCCTGCGCCGCAGGCTGCTATCCGATAGGGTATATATAGATTATAACAGGGACGCCATGGCGTATCAGGAATACCTCTGCACCTCCTCCGGAGGCGGACTGTACTCAGTGACCGCAGCCGGTGTGCAGTGCGCTGCGGCTGTCGAGGTGCGCGGCGAAAAAGCCGTAATAAAGGAGCTTATCGTTCCAACAGGCCGCGTCTATGACCCGGCGGCGCTCATCTGCCGTGCGCTTAAGCTGCGGGAATTCACATACAGGACGCCTATCCGCCCAGGTGAGGAGGGGCGCCCCTTTGCCATGATACGAAATACCCCTGTTTCCGATACTCCGGACACCGGACTGAGCTGGTTCGGCTTTGCCTTCGACTAAAGCGGTCAGTTGACATAAAGCTTAACGCAGATTTAACAAAAAAATCTTCAACTTCATACTTTTGAAATATTTTAATGTTTTTTCCTTAATAGTTTCACTGTAATATATGAAGCGTGAAGATTAATTCACCTTTTTCATTTTATCCTCTTTTTCAAAGATGGGAGCTCGCCAAGGCTCCCATCATTTTTTGTATCTTTTTGGCCTTTTAAAATTATCCTCTGTGTTGTATAATCAATCCATTATGGAAAAAACAGAATTTGAAAAACGGTTTGCCGCCTCCCGGCGGGAGCTTATTGAACGTGATTTCGGAAAACTAAATGATATGCAGCGCAGAGCAGTTATGGCCACCGAGGGGCCGCTGCTGCTCCTCGCGGGCGCCGGCAGCGGAAAGACGACCGTCCTCATTAACCGCATAGCAAATCTCATACGCTATGGCAGGGCGTCCGACACCGCCGAGGTGCCCGATGGCCTTACAGAGAATGACCTGCACTTGGTGGAGGAATTTGCAGCCTCAGACGTCCCCATTCCCGATAATGTACGGGCGCTGTGCTCAGTTGAGCCGGTGGAGCCGTGGCGCATAATCGCAATAACCTTCACAAACAAGGCCGCCGACGAGCTTAAGGCCCGCCTTTCCAGGATGCTGGGCGAACAGGCTCAGGATATCTGGGCAATGACCTTTCACTCAGCCTGTGTCCGCATACTGCGCCGGAGCATTGAGGCGATGGGCCTTTCACGCTCCTTCACGATCTACGACACCGCGGACTCCGCAGCGGTAATGAAGCGTGTGCTCAAGGAGCTCAATGTGGATGAAAAGTCCTTCCCCCCAAAGGCAGTTCTGGGCTATATAAGCCGCGCGAAGGACGCCATGCTCACGCCTGAGAAATACGCCGAGGAGGCCGAAAAAGGCTATGATCCAAGGAAAAAGATCATAGCAAAGGCCTATATCGAATACTCACGGAGGCTCAGGGCGGCTGACGCACTGGATTTCGACGACCTCATCTTCTACACCGTCAGGCTACTTCTGGAGCATGAGGATGTCCGCTCCTATTACCAGCGGCTCTTCCGCTATGTGCTGGTGGATGAGTATCAGGACACCAGCAACCTCCAGTACATATTGGCAAGCACTCTCGCCGGAGGGTATGAGAACATCTGCGTCGTCGGAGATGACGACCAGAGTATATACCGCTTCCGCGGTGCCACAATAGAAAACATCCTGTCCTTTGAGGAGCGCTACAAGGACGCCCGCTGCATAAAGCTGGAACAGAATTACCGCTCCACCGGACACATACTCGGCGCGGCTAATGCCGTTATAAAAAACAATTTGGGACGCAAGGGCAAGGAGCTTTGGACAAGCGCCGGAGACGGCGACAAGCTCCGTATGTTCTTAGCCGACAACGACGACGATGAGGCTTCCTTCGTCTGCGCCCGAATTCTAGGGGGGCTGTCTTCCGGAATGCATTGGGGGGATTTTGCGGTCCTATACCGCATGAACGCCCAGTCAAACCGGCTTGAGTATGCCATGAAGCGCAACGGCATCCCCTACCGCATCGTGGGAGGAACACGCTTTTTTGACCGGGCGGAGATAAAGGACATGACCTCATATCTCTGCGTTATGCACAATCCATCGGATGACCTGCGGCTTCTGCGCATAATCAACAATCCCCCCCGCGGTATCGGCAGCACCACCATTGAGCGCCTGCGCAATATAGCATCAAGCGAGCACAGGCCTCTTTACGATGTTCTGCGCGACTGCAGGCAGTATCCTGAGCTTAAATCAGCCACCGGCAAGCTCTCGGCGTTCTGCTCGATGCTCGAAGAGCTTCGAGACGCCTCCGATAGTATGGAGCTTCCTGATCTTTACGACCTGCTTCTTGAGAGAACAGGCTATATAACGGCTCTGGGTACATCGGATGAGGCCCTCTCAAGAGTTGACAATATCCACGAGCTTAAGAGCAATATCATAAGCTATGCCCAGCGCGCGGAAGAGCCTTCTCTCGGCGGCTTTCTGGATGAGATCGCCCTGTACACCGACCTAGACAGCCTTGATCCGGAGAGCGACAGCGTCATAATGATGACCATACACTCGGCCAAGGGCCTTGAATTTCCATGGGTGTTCATTGTGGGTATGGAGGATGGCATATTCCCCTCCTTCCGCTCCATAGGCGAGGCTGAAGAAATGGAGGAGGAACGCAGGCTCTGTTATGTGGCCCTTACACGGGCCAAAAAGCAGCTGTTCCTTACCGCAGCCCGTCACAGGATGCTCTTTGGGCACACCTCCTCAAACATGATCTCCCGCTTTGTGGAGGAGATCCCCCCCGAGCACATTGACCGTCCCCAGCCGGAGCACTCAAGGGAGGACGACAGCAGGCTGGATGGAGATTATCTTGAGTACCGCAGGCGTGAAAGCCCCGGCTACTCTCCCCGCCCCTCCTCGGGGTATTCCCGCCCCGGCGCAGGCGCCTTCTCCCAGCACAGGACGCGCCCCGCATCTCCGGCTAAAAAGGCTGTCACAGCCGCGCCGGCAGCGGCACTTCCGGAGCTTTCCGTGGGAGATAAGGTTGTGCACAAGGCCTTCGGGAACGGCGTGGTAAAGGCCCTGACCCCCATGCCCGGGGATGCACTGCTCACGGTCGAATTTGAGACCGTCGGTGAAAAGCGGCTCATGCTTAAGGCCGCCGGTGCTTTCATGAAAAAACTCTGATACTGGAGGCAGCAATGAAAAACTTCGATTATATTTTCTTTGATCTGGACGGGACGATAACCGACTCGGCAGATGGCATAATAAATTCCTTCCTGTTTGCTCTGGAAAAGTTCGACATCGCCCCCGAGCGTCAGAGTCTTCAAAAATTCGTCGGTCCTCCGCTTTGGGAGTCCTTTTCCAGCTTGGGGCTGAGCCAACGGCAGGTTGACGAGGCGCTTAAACAGTATCAGGTATACTACACCGACACCGGGATCTTTGAAAACCGTGTTTATGACGGAGTGGAGGCGCTGCTAAAAGCACTCAAAGCCTCCGGCAAGAAGCTAGTGCTTGCCTCCTCAAAGAAGGACCGGCACGTAAAGCGTGTTCTTGAGCATTTTGGGCTTGACGGATACTTTGATTTTATCGGCGGCTCCAGCGTCTCCGACGGGAGGCTTGATAAAAAAGACGTTATAAATTATTGTCTTGAATCACTCGGCATAGGCCCGGCGGAGGCTGTCATGGTGGGGGATCGTGAGCATGATATCCTCGGCGCAAGGGACTGCGGTCTTGAATGTATCGGCGTTCTTTACGGCTACGGCACCCGGGAGGAGCTTGAGAAGGCCGGTGCGGACGTCATCGTCGGCACTGTTCAGGAGCTGGGCAGTTTTCTCGGAGTATAATAAAGATAAAACGGCAGGACGTATTTCAGCTTTTATATCGCCTGATAAGCTCTACGGAGCGTAGGTTGCTCTTTCTTTTGCGCGGGGGCATAATAGAGCCACAACAAAAAAGGAGCAGATCACATGACAAGCTATGTTACAGGCACGGCCATTAAGGCCCTGCGGGAAAAGATAGGATACACTCAAAAACAGCTGGCGGACAAAATAGCCGTCTCTGACAAGGCAATATCAAAATGGGAGACAGGCAGAGGGCTTCCTGACATAACGCTGCTGGAGCCGCTTGCCGGAGCGCTTGGCGTCTCCGTCTCAGAGCTGCTCACCGGGGAGCGCATAACAAACCGCAACCGCGCTGCAAATATGACACGGGTGAAATTTTATATCTGCCCTGTCTGCGGCAACGTCATCTGTTCCTCAGGCGAAGGCGCATTCTCCTGCTGTGGAGTACCCCTGCCGCCCCTTGAGGCGGAAGTCCCGGATGAGACCCACGGAATAAGCATAAGCCAGGTGGAGTACGACCATTACATCACAATTGACCACCCCCAGACAAGGGAGCATCATATCTCCTTTATCGCCCTTGTGACGACAGATACCGTCAACATTAAGAAGCTCTATCCCGAGGGAGGCTCCGATGCCCGCTTTCCAATGTGCGGAGACGGCAGCATTTATTTTTGCTGCAACCGGCACGGCCTTTATAAGGTGAAGCTTTGACCGTCAATACGTCAAAAAGGCGGAGCATACTTAAGTATGCTCCGCCTTTTTGGTATATTCCCGCCGCCGGCTGTTTTACAAAAGCTCGCGGACTGTATTAACGATATTGGTGCTGTCAAGGCCGAACTGCTTTAAAAGCTCCGCGGCAGGGCCTGAATGGCCGAACTCATCATTTACGCCGATGCGCTTTACCTTACACGGAATACCCGCCTCGGCTATGGCCGCGCACACGGCCTCCCCAAGTCCTCCGATGACGCTGTGCTCCTCACACGTGACTATTTTTCCGCACTCGGCCGCCGCCTTCAGGACAAGCTCAGTATCCAGCGGCTTTATGGTACAGATATTTATTACCCTGACGTTTATGCCGAGCTTTTTAAGCTCCTGAGCCGCAGTGATCGCCTCCGCCGTCATGAGTCCGGTGGATATTACCGCCGCATCGGAGCCTTCAACGAGCGTCTCGCCCTTTCCAAGTTCAAATTTATATGTGTCGGGGTCGTGGAAAACCGGCACCGCCAGCCTCCCGAAGCGCAGATAAACAGGGCCGTTATACTCATAGGCAGCCTTCACCGCGGCCCTGGCCTCAACATCGTCAGCCGGACACATGACCACCATACCGGGTATGGTGCGCATCAGCGCGAAGTCCTCACAGCACTGGTGGGAGGCCCCGTCCTCTCCAACAGATATTCCGCCGTGGGTGGCACCGATCTTAACATTCAGATGTGGATACCCCACGGAGTTGCGCACCTGCTCAAAGGCACGCCCTGCGGCGAACATGGCAAAGCTGGAGGCAAACGGCACAAGACCCGCCGCAGCAAGGCCCGCGGCAACCCCTATCATGTTCTGCTCTGCTATGCCGCAGTCAATATGCCTTTCAGGAAATTCCTTCTTAAAAATACCAGTCTTTGTGGCCGCAGCCAGATCCGCGTCCAGCACCACCAGGTCATCGTGCTCCGCTCCAAGCTCCTTTAAGGCGTTGCCGTAGCTGTCGCGGGTAGCAATCTTTTTCACTTCGCTCATTCTTATGCCTCCAGTCTCGCAAGCTCGGCCTTAAGCTCCGCCATGCCCACAGCGTATTCCTCATCATTGGGAGCCTTGCCGTGCCAGCCGACCTGATTTTCCATGTAGCTTACGCCCTTGCCCTTAATTGTCTTAAGGATTATCGCCTGCGGACGGTCCCCTCCGGCGGCGGCGCCTGCCGCGTCAAAAGCCTTTTCAAGCTCTCCAAAGTCATGTCCGTCTATCACCTGAACATCAAATCCGAAGGACTCGAGCTTCTTGTCGAGCGGGCCGGGGTTCATTACCTCCGCTACCGGGCCGTCTATCTGAAGGCCGTTTGAGTCCACCACAATGCACAGATTACCCAGCTTATAGTGGACGGCAAACATTGCGGCCTCCCAGACCTCGCCCTCCTCCATCTCTCCGTCTCCCATCAGTGAGTAGACGCGTACGGAACCGAGGCCCTTGAGCTTTGCGCCTAAGGCCATCCCACAGGCGGCGGAAATGCCCTGACCGAGGCTGCCGGTGGACATATCCACTCCCGGGACGGTATTCATGTTCGGATGACCCTGAAGGTAACTGTCAATATGGCGCAGGGTGGGCAGATCTTCCACCGGGAAGAAGCCGCGGTTTGCCAGCACAGAATAAAGCCCCGGCGCAGAGTGGCCCTTTGAGAGCACCAGTCTGTCCCTGTCCTCCTTGTGCGGATTCTTCGGGTCAATGTTCATTACCTCATGATAGAGGTACGTAAGTACCTCCGCGCTGGATAGGCTCCCGCCCGGATGGCCTGCCTTTGCGCCGTGGGTGGAGGTAAGAATCCCCATGCGCACTTTACAGGCCTCGATTTTCAGCTGTTTTTCTCTGTCTGCCGTCATACTATTCACCAAACACCTTATTATAATCGTCGTTGAATTTCTTTATGCCAGCCTTCGTCAAGGGATGGTATATCATCTGCTCAATGACACTATACGGAACAGTTGCTATGTCCGCGCCCGCAAGTGCACACTCTGTGACGTGGATGGGGTTTCGTATGGACGCCGCTATTATCCTTGTGGTAATATCGCCGTACTTGCGGAAAATATCCGCGACCATGCGAATAAGATCAATGCCCGGCTCGCCGATATCGTCCAGCCTGCCCATAAACGGCGACACATAGGCCGCACCGGCTCTCGCCGCCAGCAGGGCCTGATTTGCGCTGAATATGAGCGTGCAGTTTACAGGGATCCCCTCTGACGCGAGTACTTTTATTGCCTTGAGTCCTTCCTCGTTCATAGGTATCTTTACAACCATATGCTTTGGGTCAATGGCGTAGATCTTCCGTCCCTCTTCTACCATGACCCGGGCGTCCGTGGTATTTTTGACCTCCCCTGAAATAGCTCCGTCAACGATCGTTACTATTTCAGCCAGCGTCTCGGCGTAATCACGTCCCTCCTTGGCTATCAAGCTGGGATTTGTCGTCACGCCTGCAATGATGCCCATATCGTTTGCCTTGCGGATCTCTTCAAGATTCGCAGTATCAATAAAAAATTTCATAATAGACACCTCTAAAATCATAAATAAAAGGATATACCATGTCAAGGCAAAATTATATTTTTTTCGATTTTTTAGTTTTTGTCCATGTTATCCGCTTATTTGTCCTGTCCATAATAGGCATTAGGCCCATGTTTGCGCATGTAATGCTTGTCCAGTATATGCTGGGGCGCCGGAGAGATATTCCTGTCATGCATTTCACTTAAGGCCGCCATCTTCGCGACCTCCTCAAGGACCACCGCGTGATACACCGCATCAGCCGCGTCCTTGCCCCATGTAAACGGGCCGTGGTTTTCACACAGCACAGCAGGAACGGCGGCGGGATCTATACTTCGACTGACGAAGGTCTCAACTATGACCTTTCCCGTACTTCTCTCATAGTCCTCATCTATCTCCTCCCGGGTAAGCCCCCTCGCGCACGGGACAGGCCCGTAAAAATAGTCGGCGTGGGTCGTTCCGTAGCAGGGGATGTCCCTTCCGGACTGCGCCCAGGAGACTGCGTATACGCTGTGAGTATGTACAACTCCGCCTATATCCGGAAATGCCTTATACAGCTCAAGGTGTGTCTTGGTATCCGAGGAGGGCCTGAGCCTTCCCTCAATGATGCTTCCCTCTAAGTCAACCACTACCATATCCTCCGGGCGCAGCTCCTCATAGGAGACTCCCGACGGCTTTATGGCCACAAACCCTTTTTTCCGGTCTATTCCGGAGGCGTTGCCCCAGGTATATGTGACGAGTCCCCTTCTGGGAAGCTCCATATTCGCTTCATATACGGCGCGTTTTAATTCTTCAAGCATATTATGCCTCCATGCCGCCAGAGCGGCTGTCAAGTATTTTCTTCATTCCGTTTATGGCCGAGGAGATATCCTCCCGCCACTGGGTCCTTCCAACATCCCACATCTCCGTTACGAATCTTCTCACCCCAAGCTGCCAGGCCTTGCCTATCACAGCGTTAAAATCAACGTGTCCTGTGAAAAACGGCACCTCACGGAATTTGCCCGGTACGGTTTCCTTAAGGTGCAGGGCAACCATATGTCCCCTGCCCAGCTCCATATCCTCAAGAAGCTCATGCCCTTCCAAAAGGGCGGCGTTCGTCAGATTTCCGCAGTCGGGATAGACCCCAAGGTACGGGCTGTCCACCATCTCCACATATTTCATAGCCTTGCCCACCGTGTTCATGAAGTCCGTCTCCATGGTCTCAAAGCCAAGCAGCACCCCCCGCTTTGCCGCCATCGCGGAGGCAATTTCAAGATTTTCACGGAAGCACCTGCGGGATTCCTCTGTCCCCGGCTCATAATACACGTCATATCCGGCCAGCTGTATCACCCGGACTCCCAGATCGTCCGCCAGCTCCAGCGCCTTCTCCATTATCTCAAGGCTCCTAGTCCGTATCCTGATGTCAGAGGCTCCGAACGGATATTTCCTATGGGCAGAAAGGCACATGCTGCGCACAGGCACACCGGTGTCCTCCATATCCCTGACAAGTCCGCGTCGCTCGGCGCTTCCCCAATCGAGCCGCGACAATCTCTCGTCGCTCTCGTCAATGCTTATTTCCACAAAGTCATATCCCAGCTGACCGGCACATTCAAGCTTCTCTCGCCAGCTGAGCCGTGAGGGCATGGCCTTTTCATACAGCCCTATGGAATACTCACTCATGCAAAACACCTCTTAATGCTCATACGGCAGTCGTCATAAGCGCAAGCTGTGACTGAGTAGTATCTACCCGCGTATATTGGACGGCTACATCCTTGTCCGCTTCAACCACAACGGCATATGGCGTATCCACAGGGACCTTCTCCTCCTTGTCATTGGCGATCTTATCCATACGGATGTGCAACGTGCGCTCAGCGCCAACCACGAAGCTGAAGCCGGTCATCTTCTCCCTGTCCTCAAAATACAGTGTAAGCGTCACATTTACAGGGTCAGCACCGTCATTCAAAATACACACGGCCTCATGGCTGACATATTCTCCGTTTTTTGAGCTTGGCCAAAAGCAGTCGGGGATGAACTTTTTCATCGTCTTACCTCCAAATCAATATTTCCGCTTCCGCAGCGTCGGTCCTCATATCTTGCAACTATGGGCGTGTTTGTAAACGTATACCTTATAAAAACTTTAAAAAATTATATAAAAAAGCAATAAAATGTTTGTACTTCAAACAGATTCATGTATAATAGAAGAATACTTCTGTACCGACTTTTGCAGGCACAGGCAGAAAGGATGTTCTCATTTGTCAAACATCAAAGACGTGGCCAAGATGGCCGGTGTTAGTATTGCAACCGTATCGCGAGTGATAAACAACACAAAGAAAGTCAGTCCCGCTGTCCGTACAAAAGTCGAAGAGGCCATAAGAGACCTTAACTATCAAACAAACGAGATAGCCCGGGGACTCAAGGTCTCAAAAACGAACCGCATAGCCACGATCATAACCTCTTTATCCCGAACCTTCTTCAGTCCGATCATTGAGGGGATACATACCGAGGCGGCGCGCCACAATTACTCCGTCATAATCGCGGAAACTCAGGACAATCTTGAGCAGGAGAGCCAGCTCGTTGATTTCTTCGCAAACCAGTGGGTCGACGGGATAATACTTGCTTCCAGCGCCCGTGATAATGACGCTCAGACAAGGCAGTACATCAAAAAGCTGGGAAACCTGCGCAAAAAAGACGTCCCCATCCCTGTTGTAACGCTGGAGTTCCCGCTTGACAGTGATGTTATAGACGCAGTGAGCATCAACAATGAGCAGGCGGCTTTTGACGCCGTAACATATCTCATACAGCAGGTACATCGCAGGAACATCCTCCATGTATCACATCCCTTCGGAAACCTCATCGGCGACCAGAGGATACGCGGCTATAAGCGCGCTCTCGAGTGCGCGGGGCTGCCCGTCAGGAGCGAATACATCGTCGAGGGCAATTACACGACCTATTCAGGATATGGGGCCATGAAAAAATTTCTGGCAAGCGGCCTTCCGGTAGATGCCGTATACTGCGCCAACGACCAGACGGCTGTAGGCGTACTCAAGGCCTGCGAATCGGCCAATATTTCGATACCTGAGGATGTGGCCATTCTCGGGACTGATGATGTCTTTGCCGCATCTATCGTCTCCCCCACGCTCTCCTCCATCAGCATCCCGAAATTTGAGATGGGTGAAAACGCCATGTCCCTTCTTCACCGCCGTATATGCAGCGACGAGCCATATGAGCGGGAGATCGTCAGGCTGGATTACGAGATCATAGAACGTGAGAGCACAAAAAAGGGCAAGAAGAACTCCCTGCGGTTTTTGCAGTGGTAACGCTTCAAAACATAACCGTCCCACACAGCCTGATAGTGTGAGACGGTTTATTTTTTTATATTAACTGGATAAGCTCGATATGCTCGTCATCCGGCCCGACAATGATTGTGTTGAGGATGGGCGTCTCTCCCATCATGTTTTTGTGGGGTCCGGTCTCGCGCACTCCGCCGGCTGCTTCGATCTGTGCAGTTGCCGCCTCGATATCATCAGTCTCGATGGCAATGGTGTTCCACGCGGATACTTTTTCATTGAGCGGGAATCTGGGCGGCGCTATCTCCAAAACTGAGCCGGGCACCAGCTCCAGCATATATCCGTGCACATCAGCAGTACCCTTTTTAAGGAGCGTCTGTACCACCTTTCCACCGAACGCCTTTTCATAAAACTCTCTGCTGCGCTCAATATCCGAGCTATTTATCTGAACATGATTTACTCCCAGTACTTTCATTACTCTGCCTCCTAAAATCTGCGGCTGTGGTTTACACAAGCTCAATAAGCTCCAGCTTCTCGCCGTCAAGTCCAATGGCCACGGCATTTATGATCTGGATACTGCCCATCATATTCGGCGAGGGCTTTTTCTCGATATGTCCGCCTGCAGCCACGACACTTTCGCAGGCCGCCGCACAGCTGTCAACGGTAAGTGCCACGTGATCCCAGCCCTTAAAGCCTCCGCAGGTCTCCGGGAGGCGCGGGGGCTGTATCTCTATTACAGCCCCTTCGGCAAGACTGACATGGTAGCCCTTCCAGCCGTTTGGCCGCTCCATGACCCGCGTTACCTTTCCACCCAGCGCTTGCTCATAAAATGCACGGGTGCGGTCCACATCCGTAGAGTCCAGCTGAAAATGATTAAATCCGATTATCTTCATGATTACTTCTTCCCTTCAGATAAATAATCCTCATATAAGCGTGAGCTTCTTGCGGTATCTTTACACATTTTTATGTATCAAACATCATTCCGCAAGTTCCTGCATATAGCTCCAAAGCCCATCGAGGCACTCAATGGTCTTGCGGTAAAGCCCATATTTCTTCTCATATATCTCGCGGCGGTGCTCATCGGGCTGAACAGCCGGCGCAAGGCGGCACATACTAGTCACGGCCTCATCCATGCTGCCGTAAACACCCACGGCCTGCGCCGCGGCTATGGCACAGCCAAGCGCTCCCGTCTCATTTTCAGGCATGGCCTCCACCGGCAGCTGCATGACGTCAGCAAACATCTGCGTCCACACCCTTGAGCGTGCTACTCCCCCGGCGAGCCTTATTCCCAGCGGCAGCTCCGACCTCTTCGACATGAGCTTGTCAAAGTGGTACCTGTGGCTGAACGCCACACCCTCATAGACACTGCGCAGCATATGCTTTCTTGTGTGGTTTGCACACAGTCCCACAAAAGACGCCTTGGCATTGGGATGGACGTTCGACGCCATGAGAAACGGCAGAAACACCGGGATAAACTCCTCAGGCGGTATGCCCGCCACCCAGTCGTCGTATGTCTTGTAGACATTCCTTCCGGCGGCCTTCGCCTCAGCGGTCAGCTCCGGCAGAAGCTGCTGGACAAACCACTCGTTATTTCCCGCGGAGGTCGCGCTGCTCTCTTCGATCAGATACATATCCGGCAGGCAGAAGAGAGAGTTCATGCGGACACTGCCGTCCAAGATCGGCGCGCTTCTGGGGTACTCGTTTATCGACCATGTACCGGCGATCATACATATATGCTCCGGATTAATTACATTTACAGCAAGCGCGCAGGCGTCGATGTCGAACATGCCGCCGATGACCGGGGTACCCTGCTTAAGCCCTGTGAGCGCGGCAGCCTCTTTTGTCACCCCTCCGCATATATCGGTGGAAGCGCACAGCGGCGGCAGGGCCTCCCAAATATCCTCAAGGCCGAAAAGCCGCAGTATTTCCCGGTCATACCGTTTGGTTTTCAGGTTCACCAGATTCGTACCGGAATAGTCCGTCAGTTCCCCGTATACCTCTCCGGTGAGCCGGAAGCGCACATAGTCCTTGCACTCAAATACCCAGCGGGTGTTCTCAAGTACCTCAGGCTCGTTGTCCCTGAGCCACGCCAGCAGTGACACAGGCTGGCATGCCATAATGTGCTGGCAGGTAAGCTCAAACACCTTTTTTTCAGTGCCGTCTTTCTCCCATCGCACCGGGTATTCGTAGGCGCGGTTATCACTGGAGGTTATGCCGTTGTATGCAGGTCTGCCGTCCTTTCCCCAGAGGTACAGCCCCTTGCCGTGTCCGCAGATGCCAATCCCTGCGATTTGCTCCGGAGACACGCCCGTTTTTTGAAGTACTTTGGCTATTACGGCACAATTTGCCCGCCACATCTCCTCCATATCCCGTTCAACAAAGCCCGGCTTCGGCGTTATTACCGCCGTGGGCATGGCGGCCGCGCCGAGTTGCTCACCCGTCTGGGAAAAAAGCGCGGCCTTGGTCATCGTACCTCCGTTATCAAGGCCCAGAAAATACTTCATAATACCTCCCTGGTGTTCGTCTCCGGTTTCAGAAGTCAAAATCGCCCTTTTCAAATTTTATATCCATGGTACCCATGGCATCTTTAAGCTGTTCAACATTCTGTGGGCCGTACAGCGGCACGCATTTAAACGGCTGCTGGGTAAAGAATCCCAGGACGATCTGCGATACGCTGGCGTTATACTTCTCCATAAGCTCCCTGCACCGCTGGGCAGCCTTAACGTTTCCTGAGGTATAATAGGGGTTTTTCTTAACGGCATCCTCGCCCTTGGCTATATAAAGGTGGAAGAACCCGCTGGCGACGCCCATATACGGCATGGCCAGATTCTGCGGATTGTTTACATGATAATCATAGAGAGCGCCGTTCATGTACACAAGCGTATCATCATCAAGGGGATTCATGTACTTCATGCCCATATTAAGCAGAGCCTGATCGGCCACAAATCCGCGATAGCCCTTTTCCCTGCAGTAGGCGTCGGCCTCCAAAATGCGGTCGCTCTCCCAGTTTGAACAGCCGTAATAACGGATCTTGCCCTCCCTGCGGAAATTCTCCATTGTCTCGATCTCCTCCTCAACAGTCTGGGCGCGGTTGTCACGGTGATAGAAGTATACGTCTATCGTGTCAACTCCCAGAGCTTTGAGGGAAAGCTCAATATCATGCCGCATATCCGCCGGCGTCATACGGGGGATATGCAGGTCATCCTCCTTGCTTGTATATTTCGGGTGTCCTCCCTTTGTGATGAGCACCACTTTATCTCGTTTTCCGCCTCGGCGTATCCAGTCACCTATAACACGTTCACTGCGTCCTATCTCCGGCGGGATCCAGTCAGAATACGCCCGGGCGCTGTCTATGACATTGCCTCCCATGTCAATATAGGCGTCTATCACCCTGTCAGCGTCGGCGCCGTCCCAATCTATTCCTGCTCCGACTGTACCAAGGCCTATCGGGCTTATGGAGATGTCGGTGTCAGGGATCGTAATTCTGTTGTCCAATGTCTGATAGCCTCCTAAGCTTTTTAGACTTCCGGCGGCCGTAATGCCGCCGGAAATATTTTTTCAGGAACTTTGATACTTAGATCAATATTTTATCGAGTCTATCCAGCTGCTGCCGGGAACATCCTCCTGCTCGCAGAACATATCCCACACAAGCCCGAAGGGCAGGGTCTTTGCCTCCTCAAGCAGTGCCAGCCTTCTGGTGTAATCTCCATCGGCCTCGGCTTTTTTAAGCAGGTCGTTCGGCTGCAAAAGCGCGCAGAGCAGGGCTTTTTTCGTGCTGCGCAAGCCGATAACTGTTGCGGCCACGCGGTTGATGCTGGCGTCAAAGTAGTCAGTGCCTATATGCACCTTTGAGAGGGCGCCGCATCGCACGATCTCCTGCATGATGGACTTTGTCTCGTCATCGAGTATGACAACGTGATCGGAATCCCAGCGCACGGGGCGGCTCACATGGAGCATTATCTCCTTGCCGAAGCAGAGGTACGCCGACAGCTTATCCGAGATCACCTCCGTCGGGTGGAAATGCCCCGCGTCCATGCAGATTATGCAGTTATCCCTGCTCATCACATAGTTCGTATAGAACTCATGGGAACCGACGGTGTAGCTCTCCAGTCCTAGGCCAAAGAGCTTGCTCTCAAGGGAGTCAATGTTGTACCTCCTGTCGATCTTCTCCGCGAATATCCGGTCAAGCGAGTCGATGAGCCTTTCACGCGGTCCCTTTTTGTCCACGCGAAGGTCCTTTGAGCCGTCCGCTATCCAGTGGTTCGTAACACAGGTCTGACCTAGCTCCCTGCCGAAATACTCGCCGATCTTACGGGAGGCGATACCGTGCTCTATCCAATATCTGCGTATGGACTCATCCGCGCTTGCCAGCGTCATGCCGTCGGCAAGCGGATGTGAAAAGTATGTGGGGTTAAAGTCAAGGCCGATCTTCTTCTCCATGGCAAAATCTACCCACGGGGCGAATTGCCCCGGCTCGATGGCGTTGCGCTCTACCTTCCCGCCGCTTAGGGGGTATATGGCATGGAGCGCAAGCTTCAGCGCGCCGGGAATCAGCCTCAACGCGGCGTTAAGGTCCCTCATGTACTCCTCAACGCTGGTCGGCTTGCCGGGGAAGTTACCCGTGGCCTGAATCCCCCCGGTAAGCTCACCGTTAAAATCCTCAAAGCCTGTCAGGTCATCAAGCTGCCAGCAGTGCATGGATATCGGAGTCTCCTTAAGGGTTTTCAGCGCCTGATCGGTGTCCACGCCCACGGCTGCATAAAGCTCCCGTGCGGCCTCGTAGTTTTTCGCAGCAGAACCCATATCACCACTGACCTCTCGGGTACTTCTCAGCCTGTTCGGCATACTTCCCGTTTCTGCCGAGCCTCTCCTGATCGTGCCACTCGGAGTAGTAGGTGAAGTCGGGTCTTATGACCGCCTCGGCAACCGTCGGGACGGTGAGTATATCGACCACGGCCACTGGCGTCTTGAGTCCCGTGACCTTTACCGGACCGAAGCGCACTCCCTTCGGTACAAACACGGAGCGTGGCTCGTCAAACGCAAATGTCTCGATCTCGTCGCGGATACCGTCGCCCATGGTGAACTCGATGTGCGCTCCAAGATCGCGCATATCGTCGGTGTTGGTGCCGTAGAAGCAGATTATCCTGTCGCAGTTCATGGTATAGCGGGGATACGGGCCGTCATAATAGCCGTCATAGTGGCCGGAGATAATCTTCTCCTCTCCCTTATCCGTACCCGGCATAAGCTCGCCGTCCTTGGTGATAAAGGAAAATTCCATATGGTAAGGCGCTTCCTCAAAGCCCTCTCCGCCATATGTATACACGGGACGCTGGCCGAAAATAGGCTCTCTGCCGTTATCGCCGCAGTCCTTCACACAATATTTCTCATATTCACCCATGGTGACCCTCCTCA
>JBJDXR010000039.1:0-29728 GCA_051866775.1 Oscillospiraceae bacterium
AATATGGCTTGACGGCATCAGCTGGTCAGTACGGCAGAATGAGGTGCTGCCAGGACTTACCTCATTGAAGTACCAACTTACATCTGTGTCACCGGTCTGCGGATCAAAGAAATGTGTCTGGCCATCTCTTTGCTCAGCCATAAAGGTATGACCACCATCGCCGTATTCCCACTGAACGCAGACCTGCGCCCTTGAGCCATCGCCCCAATTGCTCATTGCCGCCTGAATGTCAGACAGACCATCTCCGGATGCATTGATGACATCCGGGTTTTCCCATACATCATAGGGGTGGTAGGAGAGGTAGTCGTTATCGTCAACACAGGGCTGTGCCGTAACATCGTAACCGCGTGCCCGCATCTCATATGTTGGAACGCATCGCTGACAATTTACTTTCCACTCGTCACCAAGCTCATAATTAGGATTAGCCGCATCCAAATTGTCCTTAAAGGAGGTATCGGGCGGGATTTCATTCCAATTTCCAATGTTATCCGCTTTATTCAGCGGTGGTAGTTCATAATCGGGGAAGGCCTGCCGCTGCAGGTCACGCCACTCCGGATCCTGTGAATAGGTGGCAAAGTCGTCTAACCCGTAGTTATGAGAGCTCATATAGTCTGACAGCTGATTAAAGGCGTTCTCCTGCGTCAGAGGCGGCAGATCATAATCCGGATAGGCCTGCTTCTGCAGATCGCGCCACTCTGGATCCTGCGAATAGGTGGCAAAGTCATCCGGTCCGTAATTGTGAGAGTTCATATAGTCCGATAGTGAATTGACCGGATCTATTTCCATATCTTTGTCTGCTGCGCTGCTGTTTTCTGGGATGTCACCGCTGTACTCGGAGGGGGAATCAGCCAACTGATCACCGGAACCATCGTTCTCAGTATCAGACATCTGGTCACCGGAGCTGTCGTTCTCAGTATCAGACATCTGGTCACCGGAGCCATCGTCCTCGGTATCGGCTAACTGATCACCGGAGCTGTCGTTCTCAGTATCAGACATCTGGTCACCGGAGCCGTCGTCCTCGGTATCGGCTAACTGATCACCGGAGCCATCGTCCTCGGTATCAGTTATCTGATCACCGGAGCCGTCGTCCTCGGTATCAGCCATCTGGTCGTCAAAGTTATTTTCTTCAGGAAGCTCGGCTTCGTCCGTATCCTCGGGGATCTCCTCAGCAGGGTCGACGCCGTCCTCGGCGGTGTCCGTATCCGGCTCATCACTATCCTCAGGCAGCTCGTCAATGTCCTCTGTATCAGGTGTGCCCTCAGCCTCATCTGACGGAAGTTCCTCTGTGTCTTCAGGGATATCCTCGGATTCAGACAGATCCTCTGTGGTTTCCGGTGTCTCTGCAGTTTCATCACCATTATCAACATCCTCTGGGATGTCGTCATCCGGAGCCTGCTCCTCGCCTAATTCGGAGTCGACGGACGCAGTTTCCGTATCGTCAACGTCTGTATCCTCCGGAATTTCTTCCTCAGAATCAACGTTATCTTCATTAGTCATCTCCTCGTCGCCGCTGTTGTCAAGATCATCTTCGTCGGACACGTCATCGGTCTCATCGTCCGGGAAAATTTCTTCGTTGGACACGTCATCGGTCTCATCGTCCGGGGAAATTTCTTCGTCGGACACGTCATCGGTCTCGTCATCCGGCGGGATGTCCTCTTCTGGCTCTTCCGCGTCTATACCTTCGTCAAGATCTTCGCCTGTGTCGTCCTCAGGAATCTCTTCCACGGTGTCATCCTCTGGAATATCCTCAATATCCTCGTCCGGAAAATCATCCTCAGGGATGTCCTCGTCAGGTATATCCTCAGGTATATCGTCTGGCACGTCTTCGGGAATATCATCAGGTACATCGTCAGGAATATCCGAGGATATATCTGAAGTATCCACGTCAGATGTATCGATATCAGAGGTATCCACGCTGTCAAAATCTTCATCCATTGGGTATACCCTCCTTTAAAGGCTCAGAGTTTTCCGAGTGAATTGCTGATTTGCTTGTCCGTGACAGGAATTTTGGTGCCGTATCTGACCTTTCTCCACAGATGCACCTTGACACAGGAGAGCAGCTCCCGGCTGAAAGGCTCGTCATTCAGTTCATCCCGGACAAGACGGCTAATCTGGGAAAGGACTAGCTTAAGCTGTTCAAAATCATTTGTCCCGGCCTGAAAATTCCTCACATAGATCCTACGAGCGATCTCTTTGGCCAACATTCTTCTGGAGAAATCGCAGTCATGGGTGCAGTATTTTGTCTGAGCACATTCGGGGTAGGGACGCAGCAGCTCCCGACGGCTGTTCCAGTAGGTGGAGAGCTGGCGTATGCCGTCATCTGAAAGCGTGATGCTGATGTTGTTTTCCAAACGGTAATCGGGTGTAATGACCTCCTCCGGCTCATCAAGGCGGTTGAAGAAGAAGAATGCCTCTCCGGGTTTCAGACGGGCCAGGCGCTGAGCCTGAGCCTCACCCATGTTGGTGCTGTCGGCAATGATCTGCTTATCCGTAGCCTCAACAAGGCGGAAGACCAGCTTCATATCGGTTAGCGCAACGACATCTGTTGAAACCTTTCGCGGGGACTGGTCAGCGATAACAAGCCCCACGCCGTAGGATCGTATCTCCG
This sequence comes from Oscillospiraceae bacterium, assembly GCA_051866775.1. Classification (GTDB taxonomy): domain Bacteria; phylum Bacillota; class Clostridia; order Oscillospirales; family Oscillospiraceae; genus RUG626. The sequence goes on from JBJDXR010000039.1 coordinate 2,609, forward strand.
CAAGCATACGCTTAACAAGCCCTTGAGCTATGGCGCTGGGGTTGGCGTCGCCCTGTCCGGCGTTTGAGTCGGCATCAAGAAGAACATGTGCCTCCTCAAGAAGGATAACATTTTTAAGCCCGCCCTCACCCACATAATTTGCATTGACGTATGCAAGAATCGAGAGCAGCAGAAGTGAAATGATAAGGGCCTTCTCGTCGCTGTTTTCTATAGCGGCAAGCTCTATTATAGTCGGTTTTTGCAGCAGATCCTCAATGGGGATGGAGTGATAATTATCAAACAGTTTGGCAAGCCCGTTAAGTCTTACAACACCTGCCCGGCCTATGTTTTTAGCGTCGCCGGTGTAGCCGATCTCGTCAAAGGTCTGCTGAAAACATTTAATGAAATCTGTTATGTTGAAGGTCTGGCCCTTGTCGTCGCTCGTATAGGAATCGAGCCAGCGGAAGTCGGAATAACAGTTGTTGACCGACTCCTCAAAGATTTTATCAAGGGGTGTGGTCATGGACACCGCAGCGGCGAAGGCGGTCTTTAGTGTGGACTTGTAGGTCTCAAGACGCACATTCTTCGGCGGGACAAAGGGGTTAAATACGAATGGAGAGATAAAATTTTTGCCCGGAGTGAAAACCTGCAGGTCAGGTATGCTCTGAATCAGAGCGCGGTACTCATTTTTTGCCGGCTCGATGACCAGGAAGGGAATATGGTGCTGCTTCCACAGCCTGTCAAGAAGGCTGACGGAGAAGGTCGTTTTTCCTGAGCCGGGCGTTCCGACAACCAGCATATGCTTGGCCAGATCCTTAAGGGAAAAACCTATAGTGTCGCCTCTCTGTGAGGATTTGAGCTTACCAACGGTGATATCCCCGCTGTTTACAATGTTGTCGGTATATGTACGGCTCACCTTTGCCGAGTCGTTTATTACAAGCCCGGCGGCGATGGTATCGCTGCCTATCGGAAGTCTGAAAAACTCAGACGCTTCGTCAACAGAGATGATATAGGGGAAACGATAGAAGTTGGTAAAATGCTTGCTCGACCAAATGGCACTGCTGCGCCCGGTGGTTGAGACTATCTCACTGATAGCCCAAGGCAGGGGATAGAAGTTGCTGTGAATATCCACATCACCGGCAGAGAGCGGCAGAAATTTCATATCCGCGCTCTCATCTCCTGATTTACTCAGCTGTCCGTATAGCTGGGTGGATATGCTGGATACGGCCGCGGATGGCCCCATGACAAGTATGTTGAAGCTGTACAAAGGGCTTGTCTTGCTAGTCTCGTAATATTTGTAGGTCTCCGCGTGCTTCTCGGCAAGGGCAAAGCTGACGTTGCCCATCTCCTGTACCAGCACGCCGCGGCTGAGGGTGTCCAACATCTGCCGCGTCTGCTCAAGCGCACGTGTCTCATCGTAGGAATATGCGGTTGGCATCAGCTGAAAGGATACCGCGCTCCCGGGAAAATCAATCAGGGCGTTGACGATGCGGCTCAGATCACTTTCACCAAACGGCAGCTTGTCAAAGGCATAGCACATCGGGAGCAGCTGGTTCTGGAGATTCTCCACGCGCTCGTCCTTAACAATGGCGCGCACATCCTGCATTTCGATGTTTGAAAGCTTTTTTGAAAGCTCACTGTAAGTTATCTCCCGGCAGTCGTATTTCTGGAGCATTACGGTGCTTGAACACAGGCGCAGAAGTTCAGAGACAGCCTCACCGGCGCTGTCCTGAGAGCCGCCGATGGATCTTACAATTATGTATATGCTTATATTGGCTTTGTAGGGCTGGTTGCTTACAGCCTCTGTAAGCCACAAAAGCTCAACGGACAGATCCTGACAATCCATTCCCTGAAGGACACGGGTTTTGTAGTTCTGATAAATTTCGGAGAGAAGGCCTGCCATGTCGAGCTTATATTGGAGAACGGCGTCGGTGTATGTATTAAATTTTCCACTGATGATAGAAAAATCAGGGACAGTGGATATTTCTATTATGCCCATACCGACCTGTTCGCCGCTGTTTAGCTCAGCGAAGGAGAGCTTGTTGTCCATAGCGTCCTCCTATAATCAACGTGTATTCACGGTATTTTCAAATTTATGGGTAGTCGATGCGGTATATATTGCCTCTGCATTTTCTGAAAAGCCTGTTTGCGGTCATAATGAGGCCGATTATGACGCCGTATTTTTTTACTGCAAGTATAGCGTATTCTGAGCAGGTGGGCATAAAAAGACACCTCCTGCGGACATCCTCATCAGCGTAGTGCTGGTACAGCCTTACACAGCCGATAACAGCCGGCCTTAGAGCAAAAACCCCGGTGAGCGCAAATATCGCCAGCACAAAAAGAAGTATAAAAACAGCCGGGTGCGCCGCTCTCCATTCCAGCAGGGGGCCGGACAAATAAAAAAAGATGCCAAGCCTATCTAGAAGAACATATGAACCTGCGGCGAAGAGCGAACTGAAAACGATATACATCACAACGCTTATTACAGCTTTTTTGATGTTTGTATCAGGTCTTGAAATAGGCCTTTCCAGCACATATTTTTCCGCAGCATCCTGTTCTTCAAGGCTTGGCATCCATTCACACATGGTATTCCTCCGATGAAACCGGCGATCAGCCACTTATCACCAGCTAATTACCATAAGTTAGGAGTTCTTCTTCTCCCTGAGTTTGGCCTTCATGCCCTGAATGGCGCTCTCGGTGTAATCATTCTGATCCATAGAGCAGTAGAACTTGTCACCGGGGACGATAAGTGCAAAACGGTTGGTGTCAACATTATATCTTCTGTAGGTCGCTTTGCCGGTGCAGCTGACCTTTTCAACGGCCTCTTTCTCAACGGTGTCTGAGGAAGTGGAGAAGTTGGTTATATCCTTGTAGAAATACTCCTCAGTGGACTCCTTCTTACCCTCTTCGTCCATGTTGAAGGTATACTGGTAAACATATACCTGAGTGGAGCTGAAGAAGACCCAAGAGACCTGATATTTTGAAGAGCGCCAGAGTCCGTCCTTGCCGCGGCGTGCATAAGCGCTCTTGTCGTCAAAGAGGTAGCCCTCAAAGTGGACAGGCTCAATCTCATTTACTTCAGACTCGTCAAGACCGATTTTGTTAAGAGCCTTCTGCTTAAAATCGATGCTGGAAGCCTTTGCCTTAACCATAGCCTCATATTCATCGTCCTTGAGGCCGGCAGAAAGGCATCCGCCCGAGCCGTAGAAATACTTGATTACCTTCTGCTGGTCAGGAGTTCTGCCTTTTAATGCTCTCTTCATTTCCGCCTGCTTCGCAGCGGCGTCAATCGCGGCGTTCGTTACTGTTGAACCTAATCCCATAGTGATACCTCCATAAGAGTATTAAGTGTGTATATTTCTCATAAATCGATTTGGCAGTCGACTCATTAGAGACAAGATGGACGATCCACCCCCATAATGGCGAAGAGCTGCTCAACGTCGTAGGGGGAGTAGCCAGCCTGACTGGCCATTGCCAGGGCCTCCTGATATGTGGGGGAGGTTTTAAAGTATTTACGGCTGAAATAATCGTACTTTATATATGCGAGAAAATAGTAATAAATGCCCCGAGGTTCAATCATCAAAGCGGCATTTATGTATTCGAGAATCTTATCAATCGTAGGACGCATGGCAACAAAGGCCTTTTTGCCGCCCAAAAGGCAGATGGCGGCATAGAAGAACGTCTCGGAATTATCGAAGTTGTCCTCCATGGCCTTCTCAAAAGCCGGGAGAGCCTTGTCATAGAGCTTGAGTTTAAGGTAGCACATGGCTATTGAGTTATTAAGCTCCTGATTGTCAGGGTTTTCAGCCAGTGCCTTCCTATAGGAATTTGCATATTTATTTAAGTCCAGCGGAGACATATTGTAAACACTGTTAAAGGTGGAGATAATGACCGGATTGTGGCAATAAATACACTCGGTTTGACCGGTAGATACAGGTGCGCCGCAGCTTGGACATTTTATCTCGACAACCTGCTGAGCCATAACTAAATACCTCTCATTCATATTGATAAACGGAAAATTGAATATCCGTTTAATATGATATTCAATTTATTAGAAAGATCTTCCCAAGTAAATGGAAAAATTGTAATATTGAATTAAAGGAACAAAATCTGCTTTTATAAAAAGTTTATAGTTGATTTACATTTTATAGAATACAAAATATAGTTCATTTTGTCAATATTTTATTGTAGTCGACAAAAGTTTTTTTAAAGTTATATGTGAAATCTTGGAAGCCGATAGAAAGACTGTCAAAAGCAGCATAAAGGGGTATGCAAATTTTGCATACCCCTTTATATCAGCAGAAGCCTCATACAATGCCGTGCTTTTTTAAAATTGTTATAAGCTTTTCACACGTCTCGCTGTCAGGTTTGCACAATGGAGGCCTTAATTCATCGCTGCACAGCCCCATGGCGGCTGCGGCAATTTTTACCGGAATTGGGTTTGACACCATGAAGAGTGCCTTCAAAAGCTCAAAATAGTGCAGATGGATGCGGGCGGCGTCTTCAAATTTTCCTTCAAGACACAGCCCACTAAGCTGTGCCATTGCCTCCGGGATAATGTTCGCGGCAACTGATATGACGCCCTTTGCGCCAAGAGCCATCATGGGAAGCGTCAGATCATCACTGCCGCTCCATACATTAAGCTCGTCACCGCATAGCAGGAGTATTCGTGACAGGAGTGTAAGATCCCCGGAGGCCTCCTTAATGCCGTTTATCCTCGGATGTCCTGAAAGCTCCCTGCAGGTTTCAGCAGTAAGGGACACTCCGGTTCTGGAGGGTACATTATATAGTATTATTGGTATGCTTACGCTGTCGGCGATGCGTGTGTAGTGTTCGATAAGCCCTGTCTGAGTGGGCTTATTATAATACGGTGTGACTATAAGCAGCGCATCCGCGCCTGCCTCCTGTGCCGAAAGCGAAAGCTCCAGCGCGTGGGAGGTATCGTTTGAGCCTGCTCCGGCTATTATCTTCATACCGAAGGAGTGCGATACACAGAAATGTATTGTCTCCGCCTGCTCTTCCGGCGTCATTGTAACAGCTTCGCCGGTAGTGCCGCAGACGGTGATTGCAGCAGTACCGGCGAGCCTTTGCATGTTTAGCAGATCGGCCATCGCACCATAGTCTACACGACCGCTCATAAACGGAGTTATTATGGCTGTGGATGAACCGGTGAAAACGGGAGTTTTCACAAAAACTGTCCTTTCGACGTTATTCGGCGGCAGACCGAAGTCAAAAGAGTCAGTCCATATATCCCTGTGCGCACAGAAGCTCAGCTAGGAGCATAGCTCCGCCGGCTGCGCCGCGCAGAGTATTGTGAGAAAGACACACGAACTTGTAGTCATATTGGGTGTCCTCACGGAGACGGCCTATTGAGACGGCCATTCCACCCTCTAGATTGCGGTCGAGCTTTGTCTGTGGACGGTTATCCTCCTCAAAATAATGAAGGAAGTGCTCGGGCGCGGAGGGAAGCTTAAGCTGCTGCGGAAGCGAGGAAAAGCTTCTCCAGCGCTCTATCATCTCCTCCTTAGAGGGCTTTTTATCAAAGGAGGCGAAAACTGCTGCCATATGCCCGTCGGAGCAGGCCACGCGGAAGCACTGAGCTGTAATGGAAGGGGAGGCGGCTTTTACAATCCGTCCGCCCTCTATGCTGCCCCAAAGCTTCAGCGGTTCCTGTTCGGATTTTTCTTCCTCACCGCCTATGTAGGGGATCACGTTGTCAATTATATCCGGGAAGGTATCAAAGGTCTTTCCGGCGCCCGATATCGCCTGATAAGTGCAGACGAGCGCCTTGCTTAGTCCAAACTCATCTTTGAGAGGATGGAGTGCCGGAACATAGCTCTGAAGAGAGCAGTTTGACTTTACGGCGATGAAACCGCGCTTTGTGCCGAGACGCGCGCGCTGGCTGTCGATTATTGCAAGGTGCTGCGGGTTTATTTCAGGTACTACCATAGGCACGTCGTCGGTCCAGCGGTGTGCGCTGTTATTGGATACGACAGGACACTCGTGCTTTGCGTATGCTTCCTCAAGCGCCTTTATCTCTTCCTTTTTCATATCGACTGCAGAGAATACAAAATCGACGTTTGAAGCTATGGAATCAACGTCGCTCTCGGCGTTTTTAACTATCAGTTTTTTTGCACAGTCCGGCAGCGGAGACTGCATGAGCCATCTTCCGGAGACTGCCTCCTCGTAAGTTTTGCCGGAGCTGCGGCTGCTAGCGGCAACTTCGGTAAGCTCAAACCACGGGTGATTTGCGATAAGGGTGACGAACCGCTGGCCAACCATACCTGTTGCGCCAATGACTCCAACCTTGTATTTTTTCATTGATCTGCCTCCAATAACATGATATTCCATTCAGGGAAAATATTGACGGGAAAAAGCATACAAAAATACGATTGCGGTCTAGTCAAAAAGGATATTTTGTAATATAATGTAACTATTCTTGCGTCCTTATCGGATTTCGTATTTATTTGTATTTTAATGTGTATTTGCTTTTACTTTGTGTATGCTATCACACTTACATTTTACTGTCAACAAGAGTTTGTTTGCAAAACTCAGGAATTTTCAGCGTTTGAAAGGGTTTGACAATGAAAAATTGGCTAAAAAAAGGTGCCGTTCTTTTTGTCCTGCTTGCTGTGCTTTTGATGCTACTTCCGGGAAATGATACCGCGGAGGCTGCCTATACCGCGCCGGTAGACATCGTTAAAATAGGTATTTACACTGATTCCACTAAGAACTACCCATCGGCGAATCTCCAGAACGTGACGAATTACGGATACGGCTATGAATTTGGCTACTACACCGCCGACAGGGAGTATATCTCCCTTGATGCGCAGGTAACAAGCACAAACAAAATTTCCATGCTGATGGACAGAAATATGTACTATTCCGCATCCTCAAACAGCTATTCCGAGGACATGAGCGGAAGTGTTGTTGTGGGGTGCTTCCATATACGGCTGGCGGCAGAATACTCCGACTATGCTTCTGCGCGCGCTGCCGCCGATACCTTTATATCAGTAAATGCCTTTGTCAGGTATGAAAAGGGAAGCTTTTATGTTTTGGCAGGTGAATATACCTCCTCGGCGGAGGCTTCCAGCGCCGCGGCAAATCTTGGGATCGCCCAGTCCTATACGATAGACAGCGGCAGCACGTATACGGTCACAGTGGTTGAGACGGGCACGGATAAGATCCTTTTTGAGTTTGATTACGGCTCTACATACAGCCTTGCTGTTCGTCCGCTGTCCGTGGACGGGGAGAAGACTCAGACCTATTTTAAGAATAATAAGTATTATGGAGATTTCGTTTACTGGCGCAATACGGGTGGAAATCTTACCGTCATAAACTATGTGGATGTGGAGGATTACATAAAAGGAGTCATCCCCTATGAGATGAGCCCATCCTGGCCGGTGGAGGCGCTGAAGGCCGGCGCCGTTTCTGCCCGCACCTATGTTATGGCCAACCTGAATAAGCACCGTACGCTAGGCTTCGATATCTGCAATACAACTGAATGTCAGGTATATTATGGAACCGGTTCTGCAAATGCCACTACCGATGCTGCGGTCGAAGAAACTGCCGGACAGTATCTTACCTATAATGGGGAGCTGTGCCAGACCTATTATTATTCCAGCAACGGCGGTGCATCTGAGAACAGCGAGAATGTCTGGGCAAATAAGCTTGATTACCTTAGGGGCGTCGAGGATCCATATGAGGCCAAGGTAGCCTCCAGCATATCAAACTATTATTGGACTATGACGTTTACAGGTGAACAAATTGCCGCAAAGCTAAGAAGCCGTGGGTATAGCTGCTCGACGATCGTAAAATTTGAGATCGTCCAGTTTACAGATATGGGGAATGTCTATAAGATCACATTCACTGATTCAAACGGAAAGCAGTTCAGCTTCTCCAAAGAGAATTGCCGTCTTGTTTTGGGCCTGCGTTCTCAGCGTTACACTGTAAACGGACAGGCCGTATCATCCGGCGGCGATGTTTATGTAAATTCCTCTTTCGGTGTGCTGGGCGGTGAGCTAGGCGAAGCCTATGTGATTGGCTCAGGAGGTACGTCTGCAATCACATCAGGAGATGTTTACGCTATTACCGGAACTGGCACAGTCGAGAAGGTCGATACGTCAGGCTCCGGCTCTGTCAGCTCCTCCGGAGACACTTTTGTTATTACAGGCTCCGGCTATGGGCATAATGTTGGACTAAGCCAATGGGGCTCCTATTCAATGGCTAAATATTATTCAAAAACTTATGTGGAGATACTTACTTTCTATTACACAGGAGCAACGATCGAGACCTCTATGTGACAGAAGGTGCACTGCTTTAATATGAAAACTTCTGATTTTTTCTATGATCTGCCGAAGGAACTTATAGCTCAAACACCCCTTGATAAGCGTGATGAATCACGTCTTATGCTGCTTGATAAAGAGACGGGGAAAGTTGAGCATAGGCATTTTTATGAGCTTCCGGATTTTTTAAACCCAGGCGACTGCCTTGTACTTAACGACTCCCGCGTCCTGCCTGCGAGACTTTTTGGAAAGCGGCCGACTGGCGGTGCGGTGGAGGTGCTGCTGCTCAATGATAAAGGCAGCGGCGTTTGGGAGTGCCTTACACGCCCGGGAAAAAAGACGAGAGCCGGTATGGAACTTGTTTTCGGGGATGGGGAGCTTACCGCCCGTGTCCTCAGTGAGATCGAAGGCGGAAACCGACTCATTAAATTTGATTATGACGGCATATTTATCGAGATACTTGAGCGTCTGGGGCGTATGCCGCTGCCGCCGTATATCCATGAGGAGCTTCATGACAGTGAGAGATACCAGACTGTCTATTCCCGTGAGCTTGGCTCTGCGGCCGCGCCCACTGCAGGCCTTCATTTTACGCCGGAGCTTTTAAAGAAAATTGAGGACAAGGGCATACCTCTTGCTTATGTGACCCTCCATGTGGGACTTGGCACCTTTCGGCCGGTAAAAGAGGACGAGATTGAAAACCATGATATGCACTCGGAATTTTGCCAGATCAGCCCGGAAGCAGCTGAGATTATCAACAGGACTAAGAAAAACGGCGGTCGTGTTGTTTGTATCGGTACCACCTCCTGCCGCACGGTGGAGTCATTTGCCGACAATGACGGATTTCTTAAGCCTTGTTCCGGCTGGACGAATATTTTTATTTATCCCGGCTATAAATTTAAGTGCCTTGACGCATTGGTTACAAATTTCCATCTTCCGGAGAGCACGCTTCTCATGCTTGTATCAGCCCTTGCTGGGAGGGAGAATGTCCTTGCGGCATACGAAGAAGCCGTCAGGGAGCGTTACCGCTTTTTCAGCTTTGGAGATGCAATGCTGATTATGAATGGGACAGGGAAACCGGCTTGGAAGACATGAGAATCAAAAACGGTCAGTCTCTGACTTGCTGATTTGAATACCCCCATCTGTTTTACAGTTATAGTATTACTGCAAAACAGATGGGGGTTTAAATATGTATTGGAATTGCCGAAGCTGATTAGGATTACGCGTTAAGCGTTATCCTTAATCTTATTAATGTCGGAAAACGGTAAAACCTTTACACCTATCGGTCTGTTTATAAAAAATATGGCTGAGGCACATCCCACTTCTACCACATGAAGCAGCAGTACTATATATTCATTTGTCATATCGGTCTTATCTCCCAGAAGAACTGTAGCAACATGAACAATCAGAAGGAGACCAATACTGCACAAAAGAATGGTACACGCTGTTCTCAATCTTGAGTAAGAGGCTTGGAACTCATATTCTTTCATAAGCCTTGGAGCAAACAGGGTGGAAAAGAGCGGAAAGGCAAAATACAAAAGCGCAATACAGCAGAGCAAAGCATATAGACTGCTGACGCCTGAAATATTGCTTGGCGCAGATATAAGCATAGAAACAACATGACAGATCGCCAGTACTGCAAACAGCAGCGAATACAAAAGCTTAGTCGTTTTAAGCTGTTTGTCAGTTAAAGTGAGCTTATAGTGATTACCTACATAGATATAACCGTATTTTTGCTCCTTGTCTCCCTGAGACGAAAGAGGCACTTTTTTATAGCCCTTATAGTATTTTTCCAATCGCTTTATCAAGGCAGCCACCCCATGAATTTCGGATAATATAATTATATGTGTTTTTTCTGAAAAGTAAATAAAGGGCACGGATTTTTCCGTGCCCTTTATTATTGCGATTATTCGGTAACAGTTATGAATCTCAGATCGTGGACACCGTCATTATTGACCTGGATTCCGGTGATATTGGAGGTATACGCAAATGCCTCGGTAGGCTGGAACAGGAAAATGAATGCATAGCCGTCCATAACATGCTGGAGAGCATCCTGAAGTATCAGATCGCGCTCCTCGGTATCAATGCACTTAGACGCCTGAGCTATAAGGTCAAACTGTTCCTGGTCAACATAGCCTGTGTGGAAAGAATCTTTGCTGGAGAACTCATTGGAATAGAGGGTGAAGCCTTCACCATAAGTCTGCGGAGAACCAGCAATGGAGATATCGTAGTCGCCTGCCTTACGGCGGGAGGATACGGTAGCCTGCTCAAGAAGCTCTACCTTGAGATTAATGCCGACCTCAGCAGCATTGTTCATAATTGCAGTTGCAAGCTCGGAGGCTCTGCTGTGTACTGCGTTACTGACCATAAAGCTGATCTCGCTGCCGTCGTAGTCAGAAGCGTCAACAAGAGCTTTTGCTGCATCAACGTCATACTCATAGCCTTCTGTGCCATCCTTGTAACCTATCATGGTGGAGGAGAAGGGCCAATCTGCTACCTCGCCGCCGCCGATTATGTAGTCGACGATCTCCTGCCTGTTGATGCACATAGACAGCGCTTTACGAAGATTGATATCGCTGAAGACTCTGCCCTCGGAGCAATTGAGGAACAGGAAATAGGGGCGGTCACGAGTGTACTCAACAACGGAGAAGCCCTCGCTCCTAAGAGCGTCTACCTGATCGAGGGTAACGCCGTCAACATAGTTGACCTCACCGGCGCGGAGCGCAGAGAGACGGCTGGTAGTGTCGCTTATCTGCTTGTAAGTTATGGTCTTTACGTTGGTGGAACGGCCTTCAACATCCCAACCCCACCAATCATCATTACGCTCAAATGTTATGATGGAATTTGTAAAGTCCGCATCAACGACTTTATAAGCGCCGGAGCCTATCGGCTGCTGCCAGTAAGCGTCAGGGTCAGCCTCCCATGCGGATTTGCAGAGAATTCCAAAGGTCATGGAGCTGTTCATAAACTTTGCACACACATCGTTGAAGGTGAAAACTACTGTGCTTTCGTCGGTCGCGGTCACGTCGGCAACCTCGGCTTTGAGGGAGGTGGAGGTGTTCGATTCCAGATCCTTTATGATGCGGTTGAAGGTAAACTCAACATCATAAGCTGTGAGAGGCTCTCCGTTTGTAAAGGTGATGCCGTCTCTTACGGTAATCGTGAGGGTTAGATAGTCGTCGCTCCAGGTCCAATCGGAGGCAACGGCGCCGGTGTAATTGCCCTGATGGTCGGACTCAAAAAGGGTATCGGTCCACAGGGGGATAAGCTGCGCGTAAATGCTGCCGGAGGAATTAAAATTGTCAAGGGTCAGGGTAGCATCAGCGGAACTAATAATAATTTCGGCATCTGTAATTGCGGACGCGGCGTTTCCGTTATCGCTATTGCCTTCGGAGTTGGCGTTGTTGGAGTCAGAGGAGCTGCCGTCAGCAGGATCGTTGCTGTCTTCAGTTTTTGAGCAGCCTGAAAACAGTGACAGCATAAGAACAAGTACCAAAATGAGTGATAGCCATTTTTTCATTGATTTCTCTCCTTTAATACATTTTTTACCGAGTATTTTGAAAAAGCAATTTGATTTGAATTACCAAAATACACCGGTGTTTTCTCGAGCAGCTTGTGGAGCTTGTACAAAGCATACAAAAATAACTGCTGAGAGTAAACAACAATTTGCACAAACAGCAAATATTTTTTGCGCAATATGCACAAGGATGCAAACATTTGTCGATATATGTCTTTGTACTTTAATTTTGTCATTTATGTTGTTATATTGAAAATAAATCGGACTGTTGTAATACATAGAAATATTACATGAGCTTGTGGAGTTTTTGTATCTATGTATATCGTATAGCACCGATAAGACAAAAAGCAGATTAGGAGGTTCTAAATGAAGCGAAGGCTTTTGACAAGACTTATCTCAATGGTGATAACCTTGATTGGTGTATCAATCATTGCATTCACGCTTGTTCGGCTTACCCCAGGTAACCCAGCAGAGTTAATGCTTCCTGATGACGCTAGCGAGGAGCAGATAGCTGCACAGGAACGCAAAATGGGTCTGGATAAGCCGGTTATTGTTCAGTATTTCACTTACATGGCAGGTGTCCTCAAAGGAGATTTGGGATATTCGTATAAGTTCAATATGGAGGTTTCCAAACTTATCGCTTTGCGCTTCCCTCAGACTGCAAAACTTGCCGGCGTGACGCTCTCATGGATGCTGGTTTTCTCCATCACCCTCGGCGTGGTTGCCGGAATTAATAAGGGCAAGGGCATAGATGTATTCTCGATGATTTTTGCTCTCTTTGGACAGGCTGTCGCTCCGGTCTGGCTCAGCTTGATGATGATATTGTTTTTCGCAGTTAAACTCAAGTGGCTGCCGACAGGAGGCGTTGGCGGGCTTAAATATATGATAATGCCCAGCCTGTGCCAGGGACTTCAGTCCTCGGCGATAGTATCCCGTATGACGAGAACCGGCATGGTAGATGTCCTTCAGGAAGACTACATAACGGCAATGCGCGCACGCGGTGTCAGCAAGATAAAGATATACACCGTATATGCCCTGAAGAATGCGATACTCTCAACGGTAACAACTATCGGAAACCAGATAGCCCACCTTCTGGCGGGCGCCGCGGTAATTGAGTCAATATTTAGTTGGCCGGGAATGGGTCAGCTTCTGATTCAGGCAATTGGCTACCGTGATCTTCAGCTGGTTCAGTCACTGCTGATGGTATCAGCCCTTATTATTGCTGTCACAAACCTTGTGGTTGACTTCGTTTATACGCTGGTCGATCCTCGTATCTCATTTAATTGATAGGAGGGGTAGGATATATGAGTGCAGAAGTATTTTTTAGGCGTGCAAAGAAGAGTAAATTCTTTCTTTTAGGTGCTATAGGCGTAATAATCCTTCTTATTGTGATTCTTCTGGTCCCGTATCTTCTTCCCTATGACTACGCGACAGGTGAGCTGAAGGACAGAAATCTCAAGCCGGAATGGTTCTCAAATGGTCTCAAAGGACACATTTTAGGCTGTGATGCACTTGGCAGAGATGTCCTTGCGCGGGCAATTTACGGCGGACGTATCTCTATGTTCATAGCTGTAGTGGTTGTCGCGGCAAATCTGATAATCGGAACTGTGATGGGACTTATTGCAGGAACGCTTGGCGGTAAGGTGGACAACGTGATAATGCGTATCTGTGAGATTTTCCAGGCGGTTCCTGGGCTTATGCTTGCACTGTGTATAGTGGCGGTCATCGGCGTAAATTTCAGTAACCTTATAATTGTTATGCTTATAACCGGCTGGTCGAGGTTTACAAGACTTGTACGCGGCAGCGTCCTGTCCATACGCAACATGGAATATGTTAAAGCGTCCAAGGCGCTCGGTGGACACCAGCCGCATATAATTTTCACTCAGATACTGCCTAATGTGGTTACCCCGCTTATAATACTTGCAAGCCAGAGCATCGGCAGTACAATTCTTTCCGAGTCCGGCCTCAGCTATCTCGGCTGCGGTGTTCCGGTACCAACTCCTGCATGGGGCAGTATGATATCCGAGGGACGTCAGTACCTGACTACGGCGCCGTGGCTTATTATAGTTCCCGGTGTGTTCCTTATGTTCACAGTCCTATCTTTCAACTTCCTTGGCGACGGACTGAGAGACATTCTTGACCCGAAGAACAAGGATTAATGGAGGATACATCAATGGAAGAATTAATAAGAATTACAGATCTATCTGTGGAATACAGAGCCGGAGGAGCAGTTTCCAAAGCAGTTAACCATTTGAATCTAACTCTCAATAAGGGAGAGGCAGTGGGACTCGTTGGAGAATCCGGTGCTGGCAAAACGACAACAGCTCTCGCTATACTTAATCTTCTCCAGAAGGATGTTGGCTTCGTGACAAGCGGAGACATAACCTTTCATGGGGAGTCGCTACTTACGAAGAAGGACAAGGAGCTTGCCAAGATAAGAGGCAGCAAAATATCTATGGTGTTCCAGAATCCGCTGACATCATTGAACCCTGTGTTTACCGTTGGACACCAGATATCTCTGGTTCTTAGAAAACATAAGGGGATGGATAAGAAGCAGGCAGAGGAGGAAGCGGCCAAGCTGTTGGAGATGGTCGGAATACCTAAATACCGTATGGACGATTATCCTCACCAGTTTTCAGGAGGAATGAGGCAGCGTGTCGGTATCGCGTCAGCACTGGCGTGTGAGCCGGAGCTTCTCATCGCGGATGAGCCGACTACTGCGCTGGACGTTACGATTCAGGCGCAGATCCTGGAGCTCATGAAGAAGCTTCAGAAGGAATTTTCAACCTCTCTGGTACTCATAACCCATAACATGGGTATAATTGCTGAGCTTTGTCAGAAAGTCGCCATAATGTATTCCGGCGAGATAATTGAGTACGGTACAGTCAGCGAGGTCTTTACGAATCCATTACACCCCTACACCAAGGGACTTCTGAACGCGATCCCTAAGCTTTATGGCGAGCGGGAGCGTCTGGCATCTATTCCGGGAAATGTTGCGAACTCCCAGCAGCTGCCTGACGGCTGCAAATTCAATCCCCGCTGTACGCTTTGCGGTGAAAAATGCCGCAAGGAAGTGCCTCAACTCATTGAAATTAATGCAGACCACTATGTTGCCTGCTGGAAAAGGGAGGCTTGACGAATGGCAGTAAATGAAAACAAAACCCCTCTTGTAAGAGTAGAGCATCTGAAAAAATATTTTGATGTCCGCGGTAAGGGGATACTTCACGCTGTTGATGACATATCGTTTGATATTTATCCGCAGGAGACGCTCGGGCTGGTCGGAGAGTCGGGCTGCGGAAAGAGCACTGTAGGAAACGTGGTTACACGCCTGCTCGACGCCACGGACGGTAAGGTATATCTTGGCGGGAAAGAACTGACTCAGGCAAAATCATCTGAGCTTCATGAGCTTCGCAAAGAGATACAGATAGTATTTCAGGATCCGTATTCATCAATAAATCCCCGTAAAAGTGTAAGAACAATACTTGAGGAGCCGTACCGTATTCATAAGCTCGCAAAGGGCGAAGCACTCAATAAGATGGTGGACGAGCTTGCGGAAACCACAGGGATAGAGCAGTATGTCCTAAAAAAATATCCACATGAGCTTGACGGTGGTAAGAGACAGCTTGTAGGCATAGCAAGGGCGCTGGCTCTTAATCCGAAGTTCATTGTCTGCGATGAGCCTGTTTCCGCTCTCGACGTTTCCATACAGGCGACCATCATAAATCTGCTCATCGATCTGCAGCAGAAGAGGGGACTTACATACCTCTTTATATCCCACGATCTCAGCGTTGTAAGACATATATCCAACCGCGTTGCAGTTATGTATTTGGGACAGATGGTGGAGCTTGCTGATACGGATACTCTGTTTTTAAATCCGCTGCATCCATATACTATTGCACTGCTCTCAGCTGTTCCGAAGGTAGAGTTTAAGGATAAAAAAGAACGAATAGTTCTTGCAGGAGACGTGCCGAGTCCGCTGAATCCCAAACAGGAGGGCTGCCGGTTTGCTCCGCGTTGCTGGATGGCGTGTGACGAATGTTCAAAACTGACTCCCGAGTTCCGCGAGGTAGAACCAGGGCACTTTGTATCCTGCCCGTATTGGGAAAAAGCAAAGCTTGTCGGTGCGGAAAGACTCAGTATTCCAAAGACCTGATTTATTAGAACAAGGTGCACCTGCCTGCGCTTAGCGCAGGCAGCACCATAATATAGTATGAATTGGAGGGCGACTGAAATGGATTCAATGAAATCCAAGGTGATTTTTTATCGTGAAAAACACTATGAGCCGCGCTGCCTCGCGTGGATGAAGGAACTGCGTGAGCATAACAAGACAAAAAAGGTTTATGATGTTGATCCGTATGTGGAGGTCTATCAGTTCAGGGATAATGTATATGCACTTCTGACCGACAACCTTGACGGAGGATACAACTCTTGGATGTATCTTGTGGATGGCCCGGAAAAAGCGCTGCTGGTTGATACGTCTTACGGATTAGGGGATCTGAAGGGGCTTGTTGATGAGATCACCGGCGGTAAGGAAATTATCGTTGTTAATACTCATAAGTCTTTTGACCACTCCTATGGAAATTGTCGATTTGATAAGGCTTACTGCCATGAATACTCCGTGCCGTATATGGAGAGACAGCAGAATCCTCATATATGGGACTATTTGTTTGACGAGAATGGTAAAAACATCTGGGTCGAGTTTGATCGTGAGGATCTGCCCATAAAGAATTTTAAGAGATTTGAGGTCATCGGTGTACCGGATGGCTATACATGGGATTTGGGAGACGGACACGAGATCGAACTTATATGGCTCCCCGGTCATCAGCCTGGGCACTGTGGTTTCCTTGACAAGAAGGAACGTATCCTTTTCTGCGGAGACGGTTTTATAGCCATGAGAATAGGCATTGGGGGAGCAAAACCTGGTGAACCCTTTGCGGAATACGGTACGGTTGAGGCGTATCGTGATCAGATTGAGAAACTTATTCCCAGACTTGGGGAGTTCGATTCTCTGTTCCCGGGACACTTCATAGTGGATATCGGAACCGAGGGGGTTACATCTATGCTCGAGGCCTGCAACAGGGCACTTGAAAATCCTAACGGGGAAGATTTTGACTGTGTAATGTCAAAGGGGAGAATAATTAAGGCAAACTACGTCGAGGGGCTTGGAATTCTCGGATACGACGATAATTGCCTTTATAAAGCGAGCAGACAAGTAAAGGAGGCGGAGTAATGGGCTGTATAGGAGCAAGAAACCGCACCGTTAAGGGCAGATATGAGGCGAGAAGTATCGCTTGGATGAATGCTGTTCGTAAGTACAATAACACCCAGACAATATTTGACGACAATCCCCACTCTGAGGTGTATAAATATCGCGATAATGTATACGCCATTCTGAATAACGCGCTTGACGGCGAGTATGACAGGTGGTCATATCTGATCATAGGGCCAAAAAAGGCTATGCTGATAGATACCGGATGGGGGCTTGGAGATTTAAAGAAAGTCTGTGAGAGACTGACTGACAAGGAACTTGTAGTCGTCAACACAGACGGGCGTCTCTATCACGCGGGGGGAAACTGTCTGTTCGATAAAGTATACTGTCATAAAAATGATGTGAAGCTGCTGGAGGGGCAGAGTGCGGACAGCTGGAACCGTATGTTTAATGATAACGGCGAGGGAATATATCTGGACGTGACCAAAGCAGATGTCGTGGAATATAAGAAATACGACATAATCCCCTGTGAGGATGGCCATGAGTTTGATCTCGGGGAAGGATATAAAATAACGTTGCTTTGGCTTCCTGGGGCGACATCAGGCAGTGCGGTATACCTTGATGAGCAGAACAGAATACTTTTCAGCGGAGACTCTCTGCGAACTACATATATGCATATAGGAATAGATGAGCTTGCTGGAGAGCTTATCCCAAAGGCACCGGAGGAGTATTGCACCGTAAAGGCGTATTCTGACGGGATTAACAGGGTTTTTGCCCGGATAGACAAAATAGATTTCCTATTCCCCGGCCAGTTTATAATTGATATAGAGAGCTTTATTATAGAAGATATGGTAAACTGCTGCAAGGCGATACTTGAGTTACCAGATAAGACGGACAGGACATTGCTGCTAAAAAATGGGGAAACAGCAAAGTTTAGATATGCGTGGGCTCCTGGTATGGTGGTATACCTTGACCGCAATGTTGTATGAGGTGTGAATCTTGATAACTTTAAAAAGCGACAGACTTCTTGTGGAGATCGCTGAACCGGGCATTAGCCCGAACACGACCATAAGATTTGACAGAGCAGCATTTATTACACAGGTTACTTTGGATGGGAAACACACCTTCTGTACTTTCGAGCCAAATAAGCCGGAGCTTCCCAGAACGGGCGGTTTTGGGATCTGCAGCGAGATAAAGGCGGATACGATCCAGGACTCGCCGGTTGGCGGGCAGTTTCATAAATTTGGCGTTGGCCTTTTTATAAAGCCGGATGAAGAGCCTTACTCATTCAGAAGGACTTATCAGTGTGAGCCGTATGAGGTGAGCTATTCCGCTACAGATACCGAGGCGGTTTTCGTGACAAACACACCGGTATGCTTTGGCTATGCTTTGAATTTGAGAAAGACGGTATCGGTCTCCGGGAACACCCTACGGATACAATATGAGTACGAGAATACAGGATCTAAGCCGTTGGTGCTGGGAGAATACTGCCACAACTTTATAACGATAGATAATCTCCCGTTGGGTAAGGAGTATTATCTTTCCATGAATGTTAAAAATCAGGACGGAAATCTTCCCAGCAGGGGAGGCGGAAGCCTTCATGGTTCAGGCAATGGCTTTACCTTCGACGACTACTTCGACGAGGGTACTTCAGTGATTGTAAAGTCAGAGGATGTGCTTGACGGGGAATTTTTCTGGAGACTGGATCACAAAAATTCAGAGGCGTCAATAATGGAGAGAACCAGCTTCAAGCCCGGACGCATGATAGTTTGGGCAATAGACTGTGATGTCTCGCCGGAAATATACAATAACTTTACGCTGAATCCGAAGGAAAAAGCGAACTACTGGCGTGAGTTTGTGTTTAACGATTAACTTAGAAAAGAGGTCAGATTATGGAAATAGATGCTATCGCCGATTTGGTGAAATGTCCTCCGCAGGCAGGCGGAGATAAGGAAAAAAAGAGATTGCCGGAGGAGGAGCGAGCCATGGGCAACGCTCCTATGAGCGTCGGAAATCTTGGTATCAGCCGTATTTATCCCAGAAGGCATTTCAATGAGACCTGCTGGGCTTATATGAAGCTGCTTCGCGAGAATAACAAGACCAGAAAGGTCTATGATATTGATCCATATGTTGAAGTATATCAGTTCCGTGACAATATGTACGGACTACTTACCCCCAGCCTGGATGGAGGTGCTTACGTCTGGATGTATCTGATTATTGGCCCCGAGAAGGCAATGCTGGTTGATACAGCATGGGGACTTGGAGATCTGAAGGGACTTGTGAATGAAATAACAGGCGGGATGCCGCTTATCGTGGTGAATACCCACTGCCATTTTGACCACGCATATGGAAATGCGCAGTTTGATACGGTTTATTGCCATCAGTATGAGGCCCCATCTCTCATAAGGCAGAATGAACATATGTGGGATTACCTGTTTGAGCAGGATTCCGGAGAACCGATTTGGGATGATTTTCCCAGAGGTGACCTTATAACTTATAAGCCCTACACTGTAGTAGGTTGTCCGAATAATACAGTGTTCAATCTTGGCGGGGATTATGAAGTCGAAATGATATTTATGGGAGGTCACAGTGCCGGAAGCGCCGGGTATCTTGATAAAAAGAATAGAATATTCTTTGCCGGTGATGATTTTATAAGTATGAGCGTCGGTATCAGCGGTCCAAAGCCGGGAGTGCCTTTCAGCGAGTATGCAACGGTCACGGCATTCAGAAACGAGGTTGCAAAGCTCAACGAAAGAACGCAGGAATTTGACCATATTTTCTCGGGCCATTTTGTAGGTGATATTGAGAGCACTGTTGTTCCAAATATGCTGAAAGCCTGTAACGAGATACTTGCGGCACCTGAGAAAAACTATACTATAAGGACAAAAAACAAAAACGGAAATTATATGTATCAGAAATATGTTGAAGGAATGGGCGTAATAGCCTACTCCATGAATAGTATACTTTAAACACTGCGCAGATTTTTGCCAGTGATAAACCTCTATTTTTGATGTAATGTCCCTTGGAAAATGAACCTGCTCATTTTCCAAGGGGATTTTATTATACACAGACGATGCGCCTTTGGAGGGAGCGCATCTGGGAGATGCCTCTTTTTTGTGATGTAATGATTGCATGGAGAATGGGAACAAGTCCCGGGCAGATATCATATTTCAATGTATTTTCCGACATTCGCACAGCACCCTCGTGATGAGGAATCATCTCGCGCATAAAATTGCAGTTTATCCTGTTATCAGAACAAGCCTGCTCCATTTCTGAGAACATAGTGTGTATTATCTGATCTGTGCGCCGCTGATAGAGACGAAGCTCCTGCGGTGAATTTACAAGCTCTCCGCATTGGCACTGGATAGCGCGCATATTCTCAATGCTCTTTGTCTGTTCTGATACAATCTGCTGTGCAAGTTCTTGAAGCTCGAGGTTTGCTGTATATTTCAGCAGATTTTTTGACATCTCAATGGCGGCCATGTGATGAGGTATCATCTGAACAATAAAATTGTTCGATATGCTGTTCGTAAGCTCGGCTGTTGTCATGCCGCTTATCATATCATCCAGAATACAATAAAAGGCAGTCAAATAATTCTTTGTGACTTCGCTTAATTTACACGGTCTGTTCATGCTATCACTCCCTTACTGCCATTATATGTGGCAGAGCAGCCGCCGGCCAAAGCTGCTGTGTAAAGGTGCGCGTATGGACTCTGCCCGGAGTTTTTCTGCTTTAGATAAAAAATCCTTGGGCGCAACCGGCGGTTGACAGATTTCAAGCCTGGATTGGTTGATGTCAACTGTAGGTTTAGCTATAATAGCTGATGGGAGAAACATTTAGACTCTTAAATCAAGAAGTGAAGGGTGGACAATTATGGTTTTGGCTGGTAAAATTATAAAGCTCAGAAAGCAGAACGGCTGGTCACAGGAGGAACTTGCTGAAAAGCTGGGCGTCACAAGACAGGCGGTGTCCAAATGGGAGGGTGAAAACGCCGTTCCTGACATTGATAAGATTATTAAAATGAGTGAAATTTTTGAAGTGAGTACAGACTATCTTCTTAAGGATGATGCCGGTTTGCCGATGCCTGTGATTTCCACTGAACCTGACAATATAAAATCAGCAAAGAGCGTATCGGCTGAGGAGGCCAATGAATTTATGACTCTGTCTAGGCGGATATCAAAAAGGATAGCTGCCGCGGTTTCGCTCTGTATCCT
The DNA here is from genome assembly GCA_051866775.1 of Oscillospiraceae bacterium. GTDB lineage: Bacteria > Bacillota > Clostridia > Oscillospirales > Oscillospiraceae > RUG626. Next base: position 23,811 of record JBJDXR010000039.1, read on the forward strand.
GTCTCCTGTAAGCCTGATATTCCTTGGCGGACTTTCTGAGAAGCCGGGCAGCGGGCTTACGGAGGAGATGGCTGGAGGCTTAGGAATTGCCATACTGCTTGTATTTGCTGCGATAGGCGCGGCTGTACTTATCTTAAATGGAATGAAAATCTCAAAGTTCGACTATCTGAGCAAGGAGAGCATTTCCCTTCAAAACGGCGTACGGGATCTGGTGGAGGAGAAAAAAGCTGGATATGAGCCGACCTTCATAAGAGGTATCACCGCCGGCGTCGTGCTGTGTATTTTAGGAGTAGTTCCGCTTATGCTGGCGACTGCTCTTGAGATGGGCGATTTTATGTATGTCTGCTGTGTAGACATACTTCTCATACTTGTTGCCTGCGGTGTGTTTCTATTTGTCAGCACAGGGATCGTGCGTGGAAGCTACATGAAGCTGCTGCAAGAAGAGGACTATACTGAGGAAAACAAGGCTGTGGACAAAAGAACGGCGTTTTTTCCGGGGGCGTATTGGTGCGCGGCTACGGCTGTATATCTGGCGATAAGCTTTTATACGGAGAGCTGGGACAAAACTTGGATAGTCTGGCCCGTAGCCGGAGTTCTATTTGCTGCGGTATATGGCATATTAAGGGCCGCGGTGAAAGCGAGAAGATAAGCAGCGGCAAATTTATCAAAAATAGTGTTATGCCACCCAAAAGGCTTTTTGCGGCTATCTGGAGCTGCTGTGCAAGGAGAAGGTGAACGGGGAAGTCCGACGGCACTTGGATATGATTGAGAATCAGGTGTCCGCTATGCGACAGCTGACGGAAGAGCATTTTTCTTACTCGATCGTGGCATCGGGGAAGAAGGAAGCGGCGACAGTGGAGTGGATATCCTTAAACGATGCGCTGGAGGAGAGTTTGGCCGCCTGTTACGGGGCTATAACTGGAGCCGGACTAACGCCTGAGATAAATCTGCCGGAGAAGGACGTCATGCGTTTTTCAGACCGGCGGGCTTTCGGGCGCATCTTCGGGAACATCATAAGCAATGTACTTAAGTACAGCGAAGCGATTTAGGGATAAGGCTATTTTCTTGCGGAGCTTCGCGGACGAAGGCTGTGCATAATGCTGTTATTTCCTGAAAACTGTTAGCAATGGTTGTTTTTGGTTGAAAAAGCGTGCTGTACAAGTTATAATATAAAAGAAAGCCTTGCTAATACTATCATATACCCGCGGTTTTCGCCGCGGGTATAATTTTCGGAGGAATCATGTTCGAGGTTATAAAAACTGAGGGAAGAGCCAGGCGTGGGCGGTTCTATACGCCCCATGGTACGGTAGAGACGCCTGTATTTATGAACGTTGGCACGCAGGCTGCGATAAAAGGCGGACTGTCAGCTAGGGATCTTAAAGAGCTAAAATGTCAGGTGGAGCTTTCAAATACCTATCATCTGCATTTGCGCCCGGGAGACGAGCTTGTTAAAAGCATGGGCGGTCTGCATAGATTCATGAATTGGGATGGCCCTATCCTTACGGACTCCGGCGGATTTCAAATATTCTCTTTAGCAAAGCTCAGAAAAATTACTGAAGACGGAACGGAATTTAATTCCCATATCGACGGAAGACGCATATTTATGTCGCCGGAGGACAGCATCAGAATACAGTCGAACCTGGGTTCAGATATTGCCATGGCGTTTGATGAGTGTATTGGCCTGCCGGCCCCTTATGACTACGTTAAGGCATCCAGCGATAGGACGTATCGCTGGCTTGTACGCTGCAAGGATGAGCTTGAACGCTTGAATACAAGGGGCGACGCTGTTAATCCTGGACAGGTGCTCTTTGGGATAAATCAGGGCGCCACATATATAGACATCCGCACACAGCATATGGATGCCATTGCGGCACTCGACCTGCCGGGATACGCAATAGGTGGGTTGGCAGTGGGGGAAAGCACCCGGGAAATGTACGATACGATCGACGCGGTGGAGGAACATATGCCCAAAGAGAAGCCACGCTACCTGATGGGTGTGGGTACGCCCTCCAACATTATTGAGTCGGTTTATCGGGGGATTGACTTCTTTGACTGCGTGATGCCTGCGCGAAACGGACGCCATGGACACCTCTTTACTTGGAATGGGATAATTAATATTAAAAACGAAAAATATAGCCATGATGATCTGCCCGTTGACCCTGAGTGCGGCTGCCCGGTGTGCAGGAATTACTCCAGAGCCTATCTGAGACATCTTTTTGCCAGTGGTGAGATGCTGGGACTTAGATTTGCAGTTGCTCACAATCTGTATTTTTACAACAGCCTTATGGAAAAAATACGGGACAGCCTGGAGGAGGGGAGATTTGAGTCATTTAGAAGGACATATTCGGAGCTTCTGGGTACTCGAAAATAAGTTTACAATTTATTAAGTCTATGAATGTAAATATTCCTTGCATTTCTTATTGTTTCCATATATAATTATTGCTGTTGTATTCCGAAATTTTGGAGGTTTTGTGATGTTTTCAAAAGATAAGAAGATCAATGCATCGACGCTAAAAAGAATTTCAGCTGTCGCATTTTGCGTGGTAATTCTTATTACGGCCCTTTCCGGCTGTGTAACGACGGGGGATGGCTCTGCAACTACTGACGATGGGTCGCCAACCAATATGAGCAGCTACACGTTGATAATCTATCTCGTTGTTATAGTTGCGGTGTTCTATTTCTTTATGATCCGTCCGGAGAAGAAAAAGCGCAAAAAGGCTGAGGAAATGAGAAACTCACTTTCCATCGGTGACAATGTTACCACTATCGGCGGCATGGTTGGAAAGATAGTTAATATCAGTGATGATTTCATAACCTTCGAGACCGGCGAGGACCGCGTCCGTATAAAGATTGCCAAGTGGGGAATATCCTCTACGGGTAAGGATGCCGAGGAGCCGGAAGAAGGAACAAAGGCCAGCGACAATTAACAATTAATTTTTAGGTATAACAGTAATTTTGTCCTCCCCTAAAGAATAAGTCTTTTCTATAAGGCTTGTTTTAGGGGAGGTCTTTTTATGGGAAAAAATGAAGCGAGGGGCGAGGGAAGAAGCCTTGCCATTGGGGCTGCGTTTGGAGCAGGAGTGACACTTGTGTTATCAGCGGCGATAACCTGCTCTTTGGCGTTGATGGTCTCCGGCGGTAAGGTACCTGAGGAGGCTGAGCAGAAGCTGGTGATGGCGGCAGCGTGCGCCTCAGCCTTGATTGGCGGACTTGCGGCAAGAAAGAAGAACGGCGGTGCGGCGCTTCTAAGCGGCTTGCTTTCTGGGGTAATGGCAGCGGCTGCAAGGCTTGTGATCTCGCTGTTTTCTGAGGGCGGACAGCTTTTCGACGGCGGGGATGTAGCTGTTATGCTGTGTATGATTTGCGGCGGACTTGCTGCGGGGCTGCTTGTGTTCAAACGAAAAAAAAGACGCAGATGAATTAGCAGAATGCCGAAGGTTTTGATTACTTATTGTAATCAAAACCTTCGGTTTACATAATCACAAACGATTACCGAGATATAGTACAAAAAGGTGCATAGAATCACCAAATATTGTGCTGGTGCACTAGAGAACTGTAAGCTTTTAAGAATTTGGTTTTACATGTTTACATAACGCTGTTTACATAATATTTGCGCATAATCAACAAAAATCGGAAAGGCTATTGATTATTTAATCGTAATGTATTATTATAACTAGCAGTGAAACTGCGATGAATTTTTGAGCATATTTTCTTTAGCCCGGCATATTCTCAAACGGGTGAAGAAAATGAACAGAAGAAAGCTTCTCGGAGGATTTGGAAATTTACCGCAGACTGCACTGGCGGCTCTCATTATTTGCAGCGTGTTTTTTGCTGTCGGTTCGATTATTGGCGTGTTTTTTGCTAGCTCGAATAGCGGGTCCTATGCCGATCTTTTAAACAGCTATGTATCTAATATAGCTTCTTTGGAAGACTCTGTACTTCCTGGGGTTGCCGGGACGTTCTTGTGGCTGTCCAAGTATACGATCTTCGCTTTTATCTGCGGCTTTTCTATATTGGGGATAGCCATCATACCTGCAGTTTTTATGCTGCGCGGCTTTGTGCTTTCTTTCACATTGGCGGTTTTTTTTCGGACCTTTGGTTCTGACGGGGTTCTCCTTGCGCTGCTCATTTCAGGAATTTGCGCATTGATTTCAGTACCCTGTTTCTTTACGGTGTCAGTTCAGGCTTTTTTGTCATCGCTGAGGCTCTATAGTCTATCTGTACATCCTGACGGCGGTTTGAGAACCGGTGTATATACAAAAAGATACTTCCTGCGATTTTTGCTTTGCATTGTCGTGCTCATTGCTGCGGCCTTCGCAGAGAGCGCTGTTTTTACGTATATTGTTCCTTCGGTTGCAGGAAGTATTTAACAAAAGAGGTGAGATTCTGCGTGCCGGAAATTGACTGGATTAAAAACTTTGAGACTTATCTTAGAGACGAAAAGCACTCTTCTGTGAATACATATTCCTCATATGTTCGTGACGTGCATCAGTTTTCTGAGTATTTGTCTAAATATACTATGGCAGAGCTTGTTTCTGCCGACCGTTCGCGTATATGCGAATATACTGTGTGGCTCGGCAGCAACGGCAAGTCCTCCGCAACAATTTCAAGAAGTCTCGCTTCTCTAAAATGCTTTTATGGTTATCTGATGCGCTCAGGCGCTGTAAGTCAGAATCCGGTTCATGATATTACTGTTTCAAAAGAGGAAAAGCGTCTTCCGCAGATACTTACCAGTGCTGAGGTCGAACTCCTCCTTGAGCAGCCGAAATGTACGGATTGCAAGGGTTACCGTGACCGTGCGATGCTTGAGCTTCTTTATGCTACCGGCATCCGTGTGAGTGAGCTTATATCGCTGAATGTCGATGACGTGAAGCTGTCTATTGGAATAATCAAGTGCGTTTCACATGGAAAAGAGCGTTTTATACCGATGTATCCCGCGGCGATAAAGGCCCTTTCGGACTATATGTCTATTATTCGTGATCAGCTTGTGGCGTCACCTGATGAGCAGGCGCTTTTTGTTAATATGAACGGGGAACGTATGTCACGTCAGGGATTTTGGAAGGTAGTAAAGCATTATCAAATGACTGCCAAGATCGATAAGGACATAACACCACACACTCTTAGGCACTCGTTTGCGGCACATTTGCTTGAAAATGGCGCGGATATCCATTCGATACAGGAGATGCTTGGTCACGCGGATATCTCTTCCACACAGATATATACGCATCTTGTTAAAAAGCAGCTTAAAGACGTTTACAACAAAGCTCATCCCAGAGCTTGACCTCCTTATAAAAAGATAAACGGCTCCGACATAACGTCGGAGCCGTTTATTATTTAAAATTTAAATTGCTCAATCGGTAAATTTTAGACTTATATCAAGCGCTGTGACTGAGTGGGTGAGGGCGCCTATGGATATATAATTTACGCCAGTTTCAGCAACCTCACGCAGGTCACGTTCGCCCATGTTTCCGGATGCCTCGGTTATAGCGCGCCCGCCGATAAATTTGACCGCCTCGGCCATTTGCTCGATGCTCATATTATCGAGCATGATTATCTCGGCGCCTGCATCTAAACATTCCTTGACTTGCGGAAGAGTCTCTGCCTCGATCTCCACCCGCAGGGTATGCGGAGCGTTTGCCCTTACTGCGTTTATAGCAGCCGCTATACCACCGGCGGCTACTATATGGTTATCTTTTATCAGCACGCCGTCGGAAAGATTAAAGCGGTGGTTATTGCCACCCCCGGCCTTAACCGCGTATTTTTCAAGGACTCGCAGCCCGGGGGTCGTTTTGCGGGTATCTACGATGATCGTTCCCGTACCCTTTACGGATTCCACAGCGTTATGTGTGGCGGTGGCTATACCGGACATATGCTGAATGAGGTTGAGCGCGACACGCTCTCCTGAGAGGATACTGCGT
>JBJDXR010000040.1:0-86005 GCA_051866775.1 Oscillospiraceae bacterium
GCCACCTCCTCCATCGACACCCGTACCGAAGCACTGGTGCAGGACGGCATGGATAAGCTGATGAAAGGCAGAACGGTATTTGTTATTGCTCACCGCCTTTCCACTGTTCAGAACTCCGATGTGATTATGGTACTTGATCACGGACGGATCATAGAGCGCGGCAGCCACGAAAAGCTGATCGCCGAAAAAGGCACCTACTATCAGCTTTATACCGGTGCGTTTGAATTAGAGTGAGCTGTATTACGAAGACCCATAGGATACATTTCATCTATGTATCCTATGGGTCTTTTTTTATTTGTTTAAAGCAAGAATTGTGTTCCGGCGCTGTATTCAAGCAGAAATGTGATATATCTATCTGTCTTGGATTTTTAGGTGTAGCAAGGCTACAAAATAGTGTATAATTGTAGCATAAGCTACTATGCTGGCGGCGACAATGTGTTAAAATTAAAACAAACTATAATTCTTATGGGGGTGTGTTCTTGGAGAGCAAAAATATTTATGCCGAGGCACTGGAGAGGCTCGCCTGTGGTACCGGCATAGTTTTCAATACCGAGGTTGAGGGAAATTGCGGCTCGGTTTCGGAAGGGCTGCACAGGACGTTTTGCCCCGTGGAGAGAGCAGAAATATCCCCGGACGAGGCTCTCACCGTCACCCTTCAGAGTAAAGGTGAGGGGTATCTGTTCAGAGAGCCTGCACTGCCTGGGGAGAGACTTTTGATCCTTGGCGGAGGCCATATCGGGCTTGTTTTAAGTGAATTTGCCGCGAGGTGCGGTTATCGGGTTACAGTGGCAGATGACAGACCGGAGTTTTGCAATCCGGAGCGCATGCCCTGGGCCGCCGATACGATATGTGGCAGCTTTCCGGATGCGATCAGGCGCTTTCATATCACCGCCTATGATTACATAGTTATCGTCACAAGAGGACACAGCAATGATGCACTCAGCCTGCGTACCGTGTTAAGCGGAGAGTGGCCGGCTTATCTGGGCATGATCGGTTCACGCAAGAGGGTGGCAAAGCAGCTGGAGATGCTGGCAGAGGAGGGCTTCGACAGACAGAAGCTGAGCAGGGTGTGCACGCCAATCGGTCTTGAAATCGGTTCTGTAACCCCGGAGGAGATAACGGTCTCCATTTTGGCACAGTTGATAGCTTACAGACGCCTGCCTGAGCACCGCAACAGCAGCGCCCGATGCGTTGCCGTTACAGATCTGGAACTGGAGATATTAAAGGAACTGGCGGACAGCAATGGCCCCAGAGCTGTCGCAACCATTCTGGCGCTTGACGGCAGCGGCCCGCGGAACGCCGGAGCAAAGATGATCATTTATCCTGATGGCGCCATAAAAGGCAGCATAGGCGGCGGCAGCGGAGAGGGCCGGGTCATCAAAGAGGGGATAGCCATTATCGGCACAGGCAGCTACAAAATGATAACCATTGAGATGAACGCCGAAGTAGCCGCGAAGGATGGCATGGCCTGCGGCGGAAATATGATCGTCCTGTTGGAGGACGCATCTAAGCTGTAAAGGAGGAGATTATGGAACCTCAGACTATGTCTCTGCATTGCCCGATCTGTCAAAAGGATCACGATGCGCCCCTTTGGCGTGTGGTAGATGCGGATGAAAAGGAATTAAAGGAGAAGCTGCTGGATAAGACCCTTTTTGATTTTTCATGCCCCGATTGCGGCTATACAAGCAGGCTTGAGTACAGCACCATCTATGTGGATAGAGGTCTGGGACTGCAGGTATACCTGGCACCCTGCAGTGGGGAGGTCGCCGCAGATATTGAAAGCGAGGCTTTGCGTTTTGCCAAAGAGACCATGATGCCGCAAAAGGCTGATTGTATAAGACGTATCGTGGCCTCGATTGAGGACCTTAAGGAGAAACTGCTGCTGTTTGAAGCCGGGTATGACGACCGCATCACGGAGATATGCAAGGGCTTTGCTTTAAGCCAGTTTCCCGCGGATGACAGCTTCTATGTTACAGGAATTCGTTTTGATGTGATGGGAGGACGGGAACTGCTGCGCCTGCGCTGCAGTGACGACAGCGAACAATACGTGCTGGATTTCGACGGCTTTTACCGGGAGATAGAGGCACAGACGGCAGACCGGCTGCCTCCCCTTAGGGGCGGCGGCTTTGAACGGGTGGATCTGGAATATGCCGCGGGCCTTATGCGCGGAATGCAGGAAGGAGAATAGGCATATGACCAGAATGTATATCGTATACACACTGCGCAAGGATGTGGATTTTTACAGTGCGGTCGAGCAGCTTCAGAAGACTCAGGATGAGCTGCCGGAGGGCGCGTTTCAGCAGCTTTGCCGCAGGAATGAAAAAGAGATGGAACAGATGCTGCAGTGGATGCCTTTCGGCGATCTTGTGCAGATAATTGACTTTCCTCATGCGTGGCAGGCAGGCAGCTTTGAAGATACTGAGGCTTATGTACATCAGACACAGCGCACCAAGGGATTTTTTTCAAATATTGCGATGGACAGCTGTCCGCTGGCCTGACATCAAGCTTTCTTTAAGAGGTTTTACTTATGAGCAACGGGATAATTTCTCAGTATGCAGGCTATGGGAATGTCTCATTGTCGCCTGCCTGTGCCGAGATGTGCAGGTCGCTGGGAGCACCTGTGCGCCTTACTAAGAATCAGGTGCTGTACAGTATTGGAGATCAGCCTGACAGCTGTTATTATGTACTCAGCGGCAGCCTTGCCGCATTTGAGTACACTGCCAGCGGCAGTGAGCGTGTCTATAACGTCAACCGGCCTGGCGAGCTGGTGCTGGTGCCGTCGGTTATTGCCAGCCACAGGCTGTTTCTAAATTTCAAGGCCAATGAACCTACTGTGCTGATACGTATCCGCAGGGATGCCATCCTGCAGGCGATGGTCGACGAGCCAGAGCTTGCGCTGCAGGTGGTGTACAACCTGTCATCCCATTTGCTGGACACTATTGAGCAATCCAGAGAGCTGAGCGGCTACAGTGTACAGTGGCGTGTGTGCAGTATGCTGCTGCGTATGGCGGACCGGTACGGTGTCGGCTATGACGGCAAGCTTCTTATCGAAGAGAAGATCAGCCAACAGGCTATTGCCAACGCGATTCATGCCAACAGGGTCACTGTGACGCGCACCATCGGAGAACTGAAAGATCTGGGACTGGTTGAAATGGTGAACGGATACTATTGCATCCGAAGCGTTGACCGTCTCAAGCGGCATATGTCTTATTTGGAAACCAATTCCGGCTGTTGTCGCCGGTGATAACATGGAGGGGATATTCACAATGAGCGAGAATTATAAGAATCCGCCGCTTGCGGCTGGGTATTCAGAGTTAAGCGGCAGCTGGGATACAGGCTTTGTTATCCGCAGGGATAAAGACGGCAGTGAATTTGTCTGGATCCCTGTTGGGGCGCTTACACCGGATGCGGAATTTGCCGGAGAAAAGAGCAGCTTCGGATACCGGCCATATGGTTACAGCGGGACCACCAAGGCTGAACCGGGCGGCACACTGACAGCCCAGGCTGAAAATGTGGCCCGCGACGGCGGCTTTTACATCTCCCGCTACTGTATCAGCATCGGTAATGACGGCGCACTGCAGTCTGCGGCGGGGGCAGTGCCGCTTACAAATATCAACAAATTTGAGGCTGACCGTCAGGCGCGGGCCTTCTGCTCAGATGGGGCAGTCACCAGCCATTTGCCATATGCCCCTGAGATGGACAGCGCGCTTGCGTGGCTCATCCAAAACGGGCTGGATACCCCTGAGCGTATTGCAAACGCGGCGGTCATACGGAATACCCGGGCGCACAGCGGGGGAATAACCGCGGCAGGCGCGGATCCCAGCCTGTACCGGCTTGGCCTCTACGACCTGGCGGGGGCCGTGGATGAGTGGATCTGGGAGCAGACCGACGGCGCTTATCTGTGGGGCTGCAACCCCTGCGCATGGCCTACTACTTCACGCTGCTATTTTGCGCCGTATGCCTGCTACAGCTATTCAGGATTTCGTGTGGCGCTGCTGCTCGGCTGAGTTTTGAGGCAGGATGGACTGCGCCGGAGATGCTGCTGAAAAATTGTTAAAAAATATCGTAGCTCGAGTTACTGCTGTAGCTTGGGCTACTTTTATGTGCGCCCGCATGGTAGTATAGTAATTACAAGCTGGGCTGCCGGTGAATGTGGCCCGTACCCCTGGATTTTGAAAAATAGGAGGTATTTAAAATGGTTTTACCGCAATTTGAGTATCTGGTCCCAAAAACATTGGACGAGGCGACCAACCTGTACGATGAGCTGGGATCAAGCTCAAAGATCATGGCCGGCGGCACCGATATCATCCCGCCTATGCGTGATAAGGTACTGAAGGCCGACTACCTGATTGACATCAAACGGGTCCCCGGACTTGATTATATCGAGTATGACGAGGATGAGGGCCTCAAGATCGGATGCCTTACAAAGCTGTATGATATTCAGACCTCCAAGCTGGTCAAGGAGAAGAATCCCTCTGTTGCGCAGGCCGCAAAGTATGTGGCTTCTACCCAGATCCGTAATAAAGGCACGATGGTGGGTAATATCTGCAACGCTTCGCCGTCATGTGACACCGGGCCGATACTTGTGGCACAGAACGCCGTGGCTCTGGTACACAGCATCCGTGAGGACCGCAGGATTCCCATCGGCGAGTTTTTCAAGGGTGTAAAAAAGACCAGCCTGAATCCGGGGGAGATTGTCACCGGGCTGGTGATCCCCCCGCTGGGCGAGGGCGAATGTGCCGCCTACATAAAGCACTCCGTCCGTAAGGCGATGGATCTGGCCATAGTCGGCGTTGCCGCGTGGCTTAAGATTGACGGCAATATATGTGTCGACGCACGCATCTGCCTGGGTGCTGTCGCCATAACTCCCGTGCGTTCGCCGTCGGCGGAAAAGGAGCTTATCGGCAAGGAGCTTACGGATGATGTCATCGCCGCGGCCGGCCTTGCCGCAATGAACGACTGCAAGCCGATATCCGATGTCCGCGCCTCTGCGGAGTACCGCCACGATATGGTGCGCGTGTTTACCAAGCGAGCCATCAAGAAGGCCCTGGAGGGCTATGAGGAGGATCATATCTGATGAAAAAGGTATTGAGCTTTACTTTAAATGGTGATCCGGTTGAGGTCATCTGCGCGGATAACCGCTCCCTGCTGGATCTTATACGTGATGATTTGGGCCTCACCGGTACAAAGAAGGGCTGCGAGGAGGCCGAATGCGGCGCCTGCACCGTCATGATAGACGGACGGCCTGTCAACAGCTGCGCCACTCTGGCACGTGAGGTGGAGGGGTGCGATGTTGTGACTGTTGAGGGCATTGCCAAAAACGGCATGCTTCACCCTATACAGAAGCAGTTTATTGAGAAGTGGGCGTTCCAGTGCGGTTACTGCACCCCGGGCATGATAATGTCCGCCAAGGCTCTGCTGGACAAAAATCCGCATCCCACTGAGCTGGAGATTCGTGAGGCCATTGAAGGAAACCTCTGCCGCTGCACCGGCTATGTAAAGATCGTAGAGGCGATCCATGCAGCAGCCGAAGAGATGGAGAAGGAAGGTTGGGGTGAAGCAGAATGAACAGATTTGCAGATAAAGAATATTTCCGCAAGCCGGAAGATTTCCGCCTGATTAGCTCCACAGAGAGCAAGTACACCCACGTTGACGCCTATGAGAAGGTCACCGGAAAAGCCAAGTACGCCGGGGACTATATGGCGCCCGACATGCTTGTGGCTAAGGTCAAGCATAGTCCCCATCCCCGTGCAAAGATCCTGTCCATTGACACTAGCAAGGCCGAGGCCCTGCCCGGCGTAAAGGGCGTTCTGACCGGCAAGGATTTCCCGGTGCGCATTACAGAGGATATTGAGATCCTCTGCCAAAGCGAAGTGCGTATGGTAGGGGATCCTGTGGTTGCCGTATGCGCCACCAGTGAGGAGATCGCCGAGAACGCTCTGGATCTGATCGAGGTCGAATACGAGCCTATGCAGGCTGTCTTCGATCCGCTGGAGGCAATCAAGGATGGCGCCCCAGACGTTCAGGGCTACGGATATGACAACCACAATATCGGCCCTACCTGCCATCAGGTAGGCACGAACGACGGTAAGGATATAGAGGAAGAGTTTGCCAAGGCCGCGTATGTGCAGCACGCCGACTTTAAGACCCACCGAATTCAGCACGCCCCCATTGAGCCACATGCGACCTTCGCCTCCTATGACCCGGAGAAGGACGAGTGGACAGTATATCAGTCAACTACAATGAGCTTTGGCGACCAGTTCTGGCTTGCCCACGGCTTCCAGAAGGATGTCAGCCACTTCCATGTAATCCGTCCGTATGTGGGCGGTGCATTTGGAAGTAAGTCCAACTGGCCGTATTCGGAGTTTATAGCCTGCGAGTTTGCCCGCCGTACTCTGCGGCCCGTGCGTTTTGTGCAGACCCGCGAGGAGGAGTTCCAGACAATGCACGGCAGGCACCCCTTCCTTATACACATAGATACCGCCTTTGACGAGACCGGCAAGATCCTGGCCAAAAAAGCGGATCAGATACTGGACGGAGGCGCTTACGGCGTCAGCCACAGCCAGTTTGCCGCCGTTAACCTGTCTGCCCTGTGGTGCGCCTTCCCCTACAAGATCGACGCCATTGACTTCCGTTCACGCCGCGTCCTGACCAACACCGCCGAGGGCGGCGCAATGCGCGGATATACAGCCTGTCAGGTGCAGTTTGCACATGACCTGAATATGCAGTACGCCTCTGAGGCTATGGGCATCGACCCCATCGAGTTCCGCAAGCGCAGCGCCATGGAGCCGGGATACCACTCGCCGGCCGGACTGATAGTCAGCTCCTGTGCATACAAAGAGACATTGGATGACGCAGCCAAATTTATGCGTTGGAACGAGCGCAAGAACAGCATGAAGCCGGGAGAGGGCATCGGCTTTGCAGGTACCGCCTTTGTTTCCGGTACCGCATCCCCTGTGCTTGACTCTCCGAACCAGGCGCAGACCAACGCCACAGTCCGCATTGACCTTCACGGCGTGGTCTCCCTGTACTCAAACTGCCACGATAACGGTCAGGGAGCCGACACTGTCATGACCGCCATCGTCGCAGAGGAGCTGGGCCTTGATATGAACGAGGTCAAGCTGATCCAGCCCTCCACCTTTGATGCCGGCTACGACTCCGGCGCTTACGGCAGCCGCGTCACCTTCCTCGGAGGAAATGCCGTTCGCCGCGCCGCTGTTGACGCCAAGCGTCAGATACTTGAGGTCATCGGCGCGAAGTGGAGCGTTGAACCCCATCTGCTGGATATCATCGACCATAAAATTATATGCCGCGATCTGGGTAAGACCGATCTTGAGATGCCGTGGAAGGATGCCGTTTACGCGGCTATGACCACCAAGGGCGGAGATGAGGTCATCGGCATAGGCTCCTATTACCACCGCACCAACAACCAGCAGTTCCGCGGCAAGCCCTCCAACTATGCCCCGTCCTACGTGTTCTCCACCGGCGCCTGCCATCTTACTGTGGATGAGGAGACCGGCCAGATAGACATAGACGAGTTCTTCTTTGCCCACGACTGCGGCCGCGCGCTGAATAAGAGAGCTGTAGAGGCGCAGCTTGAAGGCTCAATCTACTCAGGACTTGGCTATGCGGTGTATGAGGAGCTGAAGCTTAAGGACGGCCGTATGCTGAACCCCAACTTCCGCGATTACCGCATGATCACAGCACTGGATATGCCGCATATAACCACGAAGTTCGACTACCCGCCGGAGCCTGAGGGACCATTCGGTGCAAAGGAGTGCGGCGAGGGAACTACAGCCCCCATCGCCCCCGCTATTGCCAACGCCATACATATGGCGACGGGCCTTCACATAACCGAGCTGCCTCTGGACCCGGAGCGCATCTGGCGTCAGCTGCGTGAGCGTGACAAGGCACGCGCTTAAGGCCGCAGCCGCTGGTGCTGCAAATTAACTTGATACTTAGTGCCAAATGGTTTTTGCGTCTTATAAATCAAAAGGCTCCGCAGAATTTCTGCGGAGCCTTTTGATATGGATAAAATAATTTTCATAAGTGGTGTACGCGGTATTTTTTCCTTTAATAAAGCTTTCGCTCCTTTGCAAATCGCAGCAGCCGTGTATAGTCCTCCGGCGTGTCGCTGTCAAGCGTTACGGCGGGATCGTCAACCGGTACATCAAGTATTTTTGCACCGCTGCTTTCTATCGCTCCGCGCAGGCCGCCGGGTCCCTGATAGCAGAGTACACTCTCCGTAAGCTTTGATGACATAATGACCGGATGCCCGGCCATGTTTTTGTAGACAGGCCTTATGAAATCGGCGCCGCCGGCCATGCTAAGCAGCTGCTCCACTGTTTCAGAAAGTACAAGCGGCACATCAGCCGGGGTTATCAGTATACGGTCACATGCCTCATGCAATGCCGTAAGTCCAAGCCGCAGGGAATCAAGCTGCTGGGTGGAGGCATAATGTGGATTATGGACAAACTGTACTGAAAGCCCCTCCAGATGGGCTTCAATCTCCTCATGGCGGTGACCGGTCACGATAACAATAGGGGAGGCCCCCACAAGCTGCATTGAGGTTACCACACGGCGTATCATGCTGACACCGTCCACCTCCAGCAGCGGCTTAAAAGCTCCCATCCGGGACGACAGCCCGGCCGCAAGGATCACGGCACCCGTTTTTTCCATATGATACCTCCTTAACTGTAAAGCGGCAAAATGTTGACCGGAGCTATGCCCAGCTCCTCCGGCAGAGGATTCGGCAGACGGTCCTTTGAGACCCTCCACCACAGGGAGGGGCTGTTCGGCCGCTGGTTATCATAGCGGAATTCAAGGATCATCTCAAAAGGCTCCTCCATACCTCCTACAAAACTGACCGGATAGCGGTTGCTGGGTGTTCTGGTGTTAAAGTAATGGGCGCGGATGGCTATCTCCTTTATATCGTCACGAACGGCCTGCTCGGTAGTGAGATGTATTCCCCACTCAGGTACTTCCACCTCGTGCTCGCCGACCTTTTTCGCCGCTGCAAAGTTTTTGCAGCCTGTAAGCAAAGCCACGGCATGATACTCCGGTTCGGCAAACAGCTTTTTAGTGTCTTTAAGTGCCAGCAGTCTACCGTCATCCATAACGGCGATCCTGCCGCACATATGGTAGGCCTCGTCCCGGCTGTGTGTCACCAAAATGACGCCCTTGCCGAATTTGGCAAGAATATCATTCATTTCAAGCTGTATCTTATCCTTTAAGTGACTGTCCAATGCAGAGAAAGGCTCGTCAAGCAGCAGAAGCTTTGGTCGGTTTACCAAAATACGTGCCATAGCCACCCGCTGCTGCTGTCCCCCGGAGAGCTGGCTGGGGCGGTGCTTCTCAAGACCGTCCAGCTGCATCAAATGGATGGCCTCCTCCATGGCGGACTCACGCTTTTTTCTGTTCTTCTCCCAATTAAGTCCTGAAAGGATATTCTGACGGACGGTCATATTAGGAAAAAGTGCGTAATTTTGAAAAAGATAACCCACACGGCGCTGCTGCGGCGTAAGGTTTATCCTTTTTTCAGAATCAAACAAGACCACGTCATCCAGCACGATACGGCCGCGGTCCGGGCGCTCAATGCCTGCGATGCACTTGAGGGTGTAGCTTTTGCCGCAGCCGGAGGCGCCAAGCAGCCCCAAAATGCCGCCGTCGGACTCAAAGCTGACATCCAGCTTAAAGCCGCCCAGATCCTTGTAGATTTCCACGGAAAGGCTCATTTGCGCACCGCCTTTTTTTGCCGGTCCTCAAGCATGTTAACAGCCAGAAGCACTACCGTGCTGATGGCCATATTTACAAGTACCCATTTCATGGCCCCGGACTCGTCGTTAGTGCGCCATAGCTGATATACCGTTGTTGATATGGTGGCGGTGCGCCCGGGGGTGTATCCGATAAGCATGCTTGTGGCGCCGTATTCTCCCAGAGCCCGAGCAAAGGCAAGCACGGTGCCGGCGAGGATGCCCTGACGGCACGCGGGCATCCGCACCCGCCAGAATATCCAGGTGTTGCTGAGCCCCAGCGTCTGGCCGGAGTAGGCAAGATTTTTGTCAAAGGCCTCAAAAGCCCCCCGGGCCGTGCGGTACATCAGGGGAAAGGCCACCACGGCTGATGTGAGTATGCCTCCGTACCAGGTCATGACAAACTTGATCCCGAACTGAGCCAGAAATATGCCCAGAGGGCGCTTGGCGCCAAACAGAAGCAGCAGAAAATAGCCGGTGACTGTGGGCGGTAAGACCATGGGCAGAGTTAGAAATACATCGAGAATACCTTTTATCACCTTAGGCAGCCTCGCGATGTAATATGCAAAGAAAATACCGAGGAAAAATACCAGCACGCAGCTGATGGCCGCAATGCGCAGAGAGTTCCAGAGGGGATATAGATCCATACGGCGCACTTCCTCCATGTTCAAAGTCAATTCCGCAGTGAGGCGGTATTCCGGATGCCCCGCAGGGAGCGGGGAACCCGGAACGCCGCCCCCCTCGACGAAGGGGCGGCGCAAAAGAATGATAACGGTCAGTTTGCAGGTGAGAAGCCGACGCTCTCAAATACTGCCATTGCATCTTCACTGGTGAGATAGTCAAGAAACTCCTGTGCAGCCTCGGTGTGTTCGGAGTTTTTCATAACGGCTGCGGGGTAGATGACCTGTCCGCACATCTCCGCCGTTGCGTAGTCCACGATAGTCAGGCCCGCGCTGTAAGCGTCGGTGCAATAGATGATTCCGCAGTCAACACTTCCCTCGGAGATCTGAGTAGTGACCTCTTTAACGTCGCTGCAATATGTAATCATGCCGGCTGAGGCAAGCGCATCCTCATCAAGGCCGTAATAGGTGAGGATCTTCTTGGTATACTGGCCCACAGGCACGTCATCGTTGCCCATTGCCATAAATACATCGCCGTTTTTAAATGCCTCTACCAAATCGTCAAAGCTCTCGATCCCCTTGGAATTGTCATCAGGAACCGTCAGTGTGACTTTGTTTTCCAGAAGGTCGATGCGGGAGTCCGTGTTGACAAAGTCAAGTCCGCTGGTGTTTACATCTGAACTTGCGGTGATGTCAAGCTGATCCATCTGCTTCTGGCCTGCGGAGATGAACAGGTCACATTCAGCGCCCTCTTCGATCTGGGTCTTCAAAGTTCCGGATGAGCCGAAAGTTAGGGTCAGGGTAACGCCCTCATGGTCCGCCTCGTACATTGTCTTGATTTCTTCCAGGGTCTCGGTCATTGAGGCAGCGGCGAAGACAACCAGCTCCACTTCTTCTTTGGAGCCGGAGCTTTTGCTGCAGCCGGCCAGAACCGCCAGCAGCATGCCGAAAGCCAGCAGCAGGGAAAGAATTTTCTTTGCTTTCATTGATAATGTCTCCTTCTTCTGTCCCTTTTTTCAGGGACGGTTTTTATTTTATCAGCGTGGAATTTACACGCGGATAAGCAATAAATAGGTCAGCGTGCGCAGTCCTGTACCTCACTGCGCAAAAGGCCCATGCCGTGGGGAATGGCGTCCATAAAAACATCCATACTCTCCATACAGGCCTTCGGGCTGCCGGGAAGATTGATGATCAGGGTCTTCCCGCGGATCACCGACACCGCGCGGGACAGCATGGCGTGCTTTGTGATTTTGAGAGACTCCGCCCTGATGGCCTCGGCTATGCCGGGCACAAGACGGTGGGCGACAGCCAAAGTGGCTTCCGGGGTTGTATCCCTGGGGCCAAAGCCGGTGCCCCCGGTGGTTAGGATAAGATCAAGCCTGCGCTGATCACACAGGCGTATAAGGTGCTTTTTCAGCAGCTCCGGCTCATCTGCGATAAGAAGCTGCTCCACAACCTCATACCCCTCGGATCTCAGCCGCTGGGATATGGCGGGACCGCTCTTATCTTCACGCTCACCACGCGCGCCCTTGTCGCTAAGGGTGATGACAGCTGCCTGCCAGGGGAATGGGGTGGTCCGCTTTTCAATCACCATTTCATCGCCTACATTGATGGTGCCCGGCTCCAGAACACGGGCAAAGACGCCCTCGCGAGGCATAATGCAGTCACCCATTTTTTTGTAGATCTCACAGTGGCTGTGGCACTCCTTGCCTATCTGGGTCATCTCCAGAAGGACCTCGCCGCACCTGAGCAGCGTACCTACAGGCAGGGCACGAAAGTCGAAGCCCTCCACCACCAGATTTTCTCCGAATGCACCGGGGACCACGTCAGCGCCCCTGCGGTTAAACTCTTCGATTTTGTCGGCGCTGAGCAGGCTGATCTGCCGGTGCCAGTTGCCGGCATGGGCGTCTCCTTGAATCCCATGCTCGACGGCGAAATATCCGCTGTTAACATTCTTCTTTTGGGTTCCACGCACCTGACTGGTGCATACGGCAAGTACCTTGCCCATACTTGTTATCCTCCAATCTGGCTCATCTTTTTCTGCTCGGTGACCTCAGCAGGGTCGGAAAAACGGTGAGCGCGGGGTTTATTATAGATCGTCCGCTCCATGGCCCGGTACAGCTCTTCATCTGAAGCGCCGCTCCGCAAAAGCAGGCGCAGGTCTGTACCCTGATCGAAACACAGGCAGGGCTTCAAAAAGCCGGTGCTTGTAAGGCGTACACGGTTGCAGCCGTCACAGAAGGCATGGCTGACGGCGTCGATAAAGCCGATAAAGCCCTTAAGCTCCGTACTTCTGTAATAGTGCGCGGGACCGTTGCCGCGTACCTCCTTAGTGGGAGTGAGATCCGGCCAGACTGCCTTGAGCCGCTTTAGGGCCTCATCCGGAGAGGCACCCCGCATGGTGCTGCCGCTGCCGATGGGCATAAGTTCAATAAAGCGCACATCCAGCGGCAAATCCTTGGCAAGAGAGGCGATGGGGATCAGATCCTCCCTGTTTTCCTGTAAAAGCACGGTGTTTACCTTTGTGCGCAGCTGTTTTCCTGTGCAAAGCTCCAGAAGCCGAAGGACTTTATCAGGGCCGCCCCCTGATACCCCGGAGATTTGCTCATATTTATGCCTGTCCAGGGTGTCAATGCTGATATTTACCGCGTCAAGGCCCGCGTCAATCAGCTCGTCAAGCACAGGCTCTAAAAGCAGGCC
Organism: Oscillospiraceae bacterium; assembly: GCA_051866775.1. Lineage (GTDB taxonomy): Bacteria > Bacillota > Clostridia > Oscillospirales > Oscillospiraceae > RUG626. The sequence goes on from JBJDXR010000040.1 coordinate 13,073, forward strand.
GTTTGTGGTCAGGGTCACCTGCCGGACACCGCTGATCGCCTTTATCTGGCGTATAAGTTCCGTGCAGCCCCGCCTTACAAGAGGTTCGCCGCCGGTGATTTTAAACTTTGTGATGCCAAGCTTTACAGCCTGAGTAGCCACCCGAAGAAGCTCCTCATAGGTGAGTATCTCGGCGTGAGGGGTAAAGGGAACACCGTCCGGCATACAGTATCTACAGCGCAGGTTGCATCGGTCGGTGATCGAAAAGCGCATATAATCTATAATGCGGCCGTATTGGTCGGTCATTTCATCACTCCTCCGCACAAAAACGGAAATCACCGCTCTTGCCGCCGTGCTTTTCCACCAGATGTATCCCTTCGATCACCATCCGTTTATCAATGGCCTTGCACATATCGTAAACGGTGAGCAGAGCCACAGAGACTCCTGTAAGCGCCTCCATCTCCACTCCTGTTTTTCCCTCGCAGCTGACAGTACAGACCGCCTGGATTTCACAGCTGTCAGGCAGCATTGAAAAATCCACTGAGCTTTTGCTCAGGTTGAGGATGTGGCATAGCGGTATAAGCTCGCTGGTGCGTTTTGCAGCCATAATTCCGGCTACCCGCGCCACAGCCAGAACATCGCCCTTTTTGGCCGTGCCGTCCATTACGGCGGAAAAGCACTCCTCGCTCATTCGAATCCTGCCCACGGCGATGGCCGTGCGTTTTGTGACAGCCTTGCCGCTCACATCCACCATAATTGCACTGCCGCTGTCATCAAGATGAGTAAATTCCATGGGGAACCTCCAAGAAATGTCAGATGCCTTTGCCAAATCCGCAGTTAGGGAAGCGGCATACTTCACAGTTGAGACAAAAGCCGCCGTGTCCGAGACCGGACAGGTATTCCGCGGTCACCGGCACATCGGCCAGAAGCCGGGGAAGCACCAGATCAAAAACAGTGCGCCCCGAATACATTACGCAGCCGGGAAGCCCGCATACGGGGCGGCCGTCCTTTGTGTAGGAAACAAGAAACATGGCGCCGGGCAGGACGGGCGCACCGTAGCTGATGATATCAGCGCCGGTGTTCTTTATGGCCAGCGGCGTCATGTCGTCCGGGTCCACGCTCATGCCGCCGGTGCAGAACACCATGTCGACGCCCTGCTCCAGCATTTTGTTTATTGCAGCGGTTATCTTGATATGATCATCGTTAAGAATCTCATGGGCGGCCATCTCACATCCGAACTCACCCAGCTTCTCCGTAAGCACCGGGGTAAAGGTGTCCTGAATACGGCCGTAATAGACCTCGTTGCCGGTGGTGACGACCCCGAACTTTTTCTTTTTTAAGGGCAGCAGCTGAAGCAAAGGCTCGCTGCCGGCAAGCTCTTTGGCACGAGCCATTTTCTCTTTCTCAATAACAAGGGGGATGATACGTGTGCCGCACAGCTTGTCCCCCTTTTTGACAAGAAATCCGGAATTGCGTGTGGCGATCATCATCTCGCCTAGGCTGTTTATGGTGCGGAGACGTTCCACGTCCACCAAAAACAGGCCGTCAATATCTGCAATCAGCTCTATCTTGCCCTCTTTGACCTTGCCGGGATGCATATTTTCGCCTTGGCAGATCTCCCGCAGAATCTCGGCGGCTTCGTTCTCATGGAGCATATTCTCATTGTTTTCCCATATGTAGACATTGTCCTTGCCAACGCTCAGCAAAACGGGGATGTCCTCCTCCGTAATAATATGGCCTTTACGGAAAACGGCATCTTTGGTCACGCCTTTGATGATCTGTGTTATGTCGTGGCAGAGAACCTGTCCGACTGCGTCCTCGGTCTTCATCAGTTTCATAAGCTTAAATCTCACTCCTCAAATTGATATTTGTTTTTCAAATTGACAGCGGTCCTATATCTTGCCTCCCAGAGGGCGACAGCCTCGGGCGTGGTACATTTTTTGCGGGAGGCGGCATAGCGCTCCTCCAGAGTGACGCGGCGAGTACCCAAGGTAAGCTGATCCGCCAGATAAAGAAGCTCGGCCTCAACAGGAGCACCCGGTGTAAGATCGTGATGCTGAGAGATTATTTCAGCAAGCAAAGGATATCCGGCCTTGACAAGCACCTTGGCGGCAGCGGCAGGATGGGAGCGCCCCTCGGTGCGGCAGAGGTCATGCAGCAGGCATGCCGTCTTTAGAAGCTTCCTGTCGCAGGCTGCGCCGGATATCTCTGTTAATTCCGCGGCAAGATTGCTTACCGCTCTGCAATGGCTGATAACCTCGGTAGGGGTGTTATGCTCCGTAAAAAGAGATTCGCACTCGGCTGCGCCGGGGTAGGGCAGTGGTTTTGCGCCCACGCGGCCTGCGTAGATCAGCAGCTTATTATCGGGTATATTACGGGACACTGTGACGGTGCTGACAGAGCCGTAAGGCACCCGAAGCGTCATCAAGTCATCCATTGTCGGACAGCAGCCGAGAAAAGCCAGCCATGCGCGGATCACGCCGGCATGGGCAAATATTGCGATATCACCGGCGGCGTCACCGCAGAGCGTAAGACAGCTCCGGACCGCCCCGTCAAATCTGACTGCGGCATCGGCAAAGGATTCACCGCCCGGAGGCGCCGTGCTGCCCAGCTTTTTGCCGCGTGCGTCGTACTCCTCCGGCCAGCGCTGCATGATCTCTGAGAAGGGAAGCCCGTCCCAGTCTCCCACATCAACCTCCGCAAGCTCCTCACATATGCGTATGTTATTGCCGAATCCGGCCAGCTCCGCAGTCTCCAGACAGCGGGCGGACGGACTTGAAAAAACTTGGTTGACCGGGTGGCTATTAAAAAAGCTTGACAGAGCCATAGCCTGTTCGCGCCCCACGGGATCCAAAGGCAGATCGATACGGCCGATACAGCAGTACCCTGCCGGAAGTGACGGCCGTCCGTGCCTGACAAGATATATATTTCTCATGGCTGCAGATCCTCCGCAAAGATAACGGAGAAGCGCTCCCTAGCATAGCGATGAATATCCTCCTCAAAGGTGTGGTAGCGCTGCAGCAGCCCCAGCCCCTCCTCCGTAAGGGAGGCGCTGCCTCCGCCATATCCGCCTTGAGTACGGTTTGCCACCTGGACGCCCAGAGACTGCTCCAGCTCCTTCAGCATCTTGCGGCCTTTTGAGTAAGACAATCCCATTTCCATACATGACCGCTGCACAGAGCCGTATTTTGCAATACCATCCAGCAGCTGGGCCGTACCGGGACCAAAGATAGGTTTACTATCGTCTGAGATGCGCACCTGAACGCTGGCGTGCAGAGGCGAAAAAACAGCTTTTTGCGGTTGGCTCACAGGTGCTCATCCTCCTTTTAATTCTATCGAATGTTTTTTAAAAAACATTCCAATGCCTATTTAAACTCATGTGAAATAAAAAACAAAGTAGTTTATGCTACAATTATGACTTAAGCTGAAAAAAGCCTCTAATGACCTTCACCCTTTTAAACATACAAAGGATTTGTGATCAGAACAGCACCTGAGATATATCACTTAGACGTGCCACGACATGCCACAGGTGCTGTTTTTTCTATTATTAATAAAAAGTACTGCCCTGCTCCACGTTGTCCCGGATAAATGATTGATGAATGGCGTTGAGTACACGTTTTTTATCGCCGCTCCAAAGGGGGGCAAGAAGGTCGCGCTTCGCTCCGTCGCCGGTTAGGCGGTGGATGACCATATCTCTGGGTATGGCGCACACACATTCCTCAAGAGCAGCAATATAGTCCTCCAGGTCCATCACCCTTATACGCCCGGCCCGCCACTCCGGCTCTAAATCCGTGCCGCGAAGGATGTGGAGGAGGTGAAACTTTATCCCATTTGCACCTGAGCGGCCTATATACCGGGCGGTCTCGGCCATCTCAGGGCGTCCCTCCCCGGGCAGGCCGAGGATCTGGTGTACTATAACGGTTATGCCGCGCCTGCGAAGCTCCTCCACCGCCCGGTCGTATACGGGGAGCTCATAGCCCCGGCGGATGTAGGCGGCTGAGTCATGGTGGATTGTCTGAAGCCCCAGCTCCACCCATACGGGCTTTCGGCGATTCAGCTCACTCAAAAGCTCAAGTATATCCGTCGGCAGGCAGTCCGGGCGGGTAGCTATTGACAGCGCTACGATATCATCAGGCTCCATGGCCTCGGTATATAGCTGCCTTAGGCGCTCCGGTGCGCCGTATGTGTTGGTAAAGGACTGAAAATAGGCAATGTACTTGGCTTCCGGTCCTGCCTTTGAGGAGACCCTTGCCTTGGCTGACTTTAGCTGCCCGCGTATATCCCCCTCCGCGGCGAAGGCACCGGCGCCGTCACAAAAGATGCAGCCGCGGCTGCCAAGTGTCCCGTCACGGTTGGGACATGAGCAGCCTGAGGACAGGGAAAGCTTATAGACCTTCACACCGTAGTACTTGCGCAGAGCGTCGTTAAGACTGTTCCAATACATCTCACAGGCTGATCCCGCCGCCGGGAAGCAGGCGGAAGCTCTTGGAGAAATACACGGTCATTGCCTTAACGAGTGCCTCTGTGTCCTGAGCGCCTCCGACCTCATAGCAGGAATGCATGGCCAGCTGCGGCAGGCCTATATCCACGGTGGGGACGGAGAAATGCGAGCTTGATATATTTCCTAAGGTCGCGCCTCCGGGAAGGTCGGCGCGGTTGCTGTAGGACTGTACAGGTACTCCCGCTTCTAGACATACGCTGCGGAATACGGCGGAGGCTGTGGCGTCCGTCGTATAGCGCTGTCTGGAGTTGTATTTTATGACGACGCCGCCGTTGAGCAGCGGCTGTTCAAGCTTGTCGGAGTATTCAGGATGTGCTGGATGTATGGCGTGGGAGTTATCCGCAGAGACCATAAAGCTGTTGGCAACGGCGGCAAGATGCTCCTCCGGCGTGCGCCCGAAGGCTCCGCTTATGCGTGAGAGGACGTCTGTTAAAAAGGTGGAGTCTGCGCCCTGACGGGTGTTGCTGCCGATCTCCTCGTTGTTAAATACGCAGAAAACCGGGATGCTGCCGCCGTCCTTTGCCGCCATAAAGCCCTTAAAGCAGCCGAAGGTGCTGTGCAGGTCGTCGAGCCTTGACGATGCGAGAAACTCCCTGTTTGCGCCAAGAAGGGCAGAGGGAGTCCTTGGATAGAGGAAAAGCTCCGTGGAGAGAATGTCATCCTCCTTTTCACCGGTTGTTTCGGAAATAAGACGCCGCAGGACGCCCGGCTCCTGTCCCATGGCAAATAGCGGTGGTATATCCACAGCCGGGTCAAGGGCTGTCCCGCTGTTTACGTCGCGGTTCAGGTGGATGGCAACACTTGGTATTATCACAAGATCACGGTCAATGTTTACAAGCACAGTTTCCATTCTGTCGCCGCGCTTAACTATCATACGACCGGCAATGGACAGCGGCCTGTCCAGCCATGAGCGGTGTATAAGTCCTCCGTAAGGTTCTACCGTGAGCCGCAGACAGTTCCCGGCGGAGGGAAGCTCGGAGTTCTCCCTCAGCTTCCAGTTGGGCGAATCGCAGTGGGAAGCGGAGACCATAAAGCCCGTAAAAGCCTTCAGCGGTGTACGGAAGGCAATAAGGGCGGAGTCCCCGCGGGTAACGAAATACTTTCCGCCCTCGCGGAGCTTCCAGACCTCTGACTCGCAGAGCCGCTCATATCCGGCGCTTAAAAGCTCCCGGGACATATTTTCGACCGCGTGATAGCTGGTGGGACTGGAATCCAGAAATGACATAAGCTGACTGTTTATTTCTTCCATATAAGGTTACCTCCGATAACTAGCCCGTTTTCACTATTATAGCAGAAGCAGGCGGCATTTTAAAGAGACGCCTCCGCCGGAAAAGCTCAAAGCACTTTTAAACTTGCCGGAAGTGTTTTAGACTGTAATATGCGGGGTATTAAAACATAAAAATCCGGCGGATTATTCCAAGAATCAACAAAAAGATGCTTTTTACACAAAATTGTAAATATTCGTAATAAAAACGGGGCTGTTATTATCCCGTTAAATATGATATAATTATAACATTAAAGAAAGGAGCATCACTGTTATGGTATATTTTTGGATAGCCGCATTGGTAGTGTTCCTTGCCGTGGAGGCGGCGACAGTGAGCCTTGTCACGATTTGGTTTGCACTTGGCAGCCTGTGTGCACTCGTTGCAGCGGTATGCGGAGCGCAGCCGTGGCTTCAGTTTGTCCTGTTCGTTGTGATAAGCGGTGCAGTGCTGGCAGCTCTGCGGCCTCTGGCGAAGAAATACGTCAATGTTCGCAAAAAACCCACAAATGCCGACCGGGTAATCGGGATGGTGTGCCCAGTTACTGAGAGCATCGATAATGTAGCCGGTACCGGCGCCGTGTCGGTGGATGGCAAGGTATGGACGGCGCGTTCCGCAAACGGGGCGAAGATCCCGGAAGGTGTGCTTGTACGGCCGGTATCCATTCAGGGAGTAAAGCTGATAGTTGAGGAAGCCAAGAGACCTGCGGAGGCGTTATAATATCTGTCTTTTGGATATTATACTTAAATTGTAGGCCGCGATTTACACATTGTCAATATACCGTTTGAGCATCGTGCCCCGCGGTATAATAAATAAGGAGGATTTTTATGGGACCGCTTGAATATGTGCTTTGTGCTATAGCTCTTCTTGTGATAATTATTATTGCGCGTAATATCCGCGTGGTGCAGCAGGCAAAGGCTTATGTGATAGAGCGCCTTGGAGCATACAGCACCACTTGGGGAGTGGGGCTTCACTTTAAGGTTCCGTTTGTTGAGAAGGTGGCAAAGGTCGTGTCTTTAAAGGAGCAGGTGGCGGATTTTCCGCCGCAGCCTGTCATAACAAAGGACAACGTCACCATGCAGATAGACACGGTTGTGTACTTCCAGATAACAGACCCTAAGATGTACACCTACGGTATCGAGAACCCCATGACAGCTATTGAGAACCTCTCAGCGACCACACTCCGTAACATAATCGGTGAGCTGGAGCTTGACCAGACGCTTACCAGCCGCGACATAATAAACAGCAAGATGCGCGCTATCCTTGACGAGGCGACCGATCCTTGGGGAATCAAAGTGAACAGGGTGGAGCTTAAGAACATCCTACCGCCCAAGGAGATCCAGAACGCCATGGAGAAGCAGATGAAGGCGGAGCGTGAGCGCCGCGAGTCTATTCTCCGTGCAGAGGGCGAAAAGAAGTCCGCAATACTCATAGCTGAGGGTGAAAAGGAGTCCGCCATACTTCGCGGCGAGGCGAAGAAGCAGGCGGCCATACTTGAGGCCGAGGGTCAGGCGGAGTCCATACTCAAGGTACAGCAGGCTACGGCAGAGGGTATACGACTCATTAACGAATCAATGCCGTCTGATGCGGTGATACGCATAAAGGCACTGGAGGCATTTGCAGCCGCCGCTAATGGTCAGGCCACGAAGATAATCATCCCGTCGGAGATACAGGGTCTTGCGGGCCTTGCCGAGGGCGTTGTGGAGGCTGTAAAGGACAAGTAAAACAGCTTGAAATGATAAATCCCCACTGAGAAGCCGCTTGCTTTTCAGTGGGGATTATTGTATATATTAAGATGTTTACTTATGATTAGGGATATTTTGAAATGGGAGAGAGGACAGATGATAAAGCTTCTGATAACCGGCTTTGAGCCGTTTGGAAAGGACACGGTAAACGCCTCAATGGAGGTGGTAAAACGTCTGCCGGAGATGATCGGGGGAGCGAAGATAGTAAAATTGCAGCTCCCGGTGGTATACGACGGTGTTGCGGAAATACTTGAAAACTATGTAAACGCCGAAAAGCCGAATGCTGTTATCTGCGTAGGACAGGCAGGCGGCAGAACGGCCGTCACGCCGGAAAAAATAGCGATAAACTGGAAGTCCGGAGCTTTGGCCGATAACGCGGGAAAAATATGCTCCGGGGAGGTTATATGCCCCGATGGGCCGGATGGGCTGTTTGCCACGCTTCCTGTGGAGGAGATGGCCGCCGCGATGCTCCGGGTGGGAGTTCCGGCAAAAGTTAGCTACACCGCCGGGACATATGTGTGCAACTGCACCATGTACCATCTGATGCAGCTCCTGAATGACTTCCCGGGAGTACTCGGCGGTTTTATACATGTGCCTCCGATCTGCGAGCAGGTGCTGGGGGATCCATCCCGGCCGTCCATGCCGCTGGATCTTATCGTCCGGGGGCTTGAGGCGGCTGCAGCGGCAACGGTAAAAGTGCTGGATGTGCGGTGATAATTGAGAGACTGTGCCTTGAGACAGATGATCGGCGCTTAATACTGATTCCAAATTAAAAAACTTAATTTGAAATCCCGCGTGCTTCGCACGCTTGCGGCGCACATTACGCGCGCCGCATCGTCTCATGCACAATCTGATAAAAAACTTTTTTAAAGTTTTTTATCAGATTTTAGTATAAGCCCCATACAGGATTTACCAGAAGAAGTATAAATAAAGCTGCCGCAGGTTTACACCGCGGCAGCTTTATTATTGTAAAATTTAAAAGCTTAAGAATTTGACGCCCGCCCTTCCGCGCATGTATTCGCTCTCGCGGCTGTGGCATGTGAAAAGCAGGATCTGACGGGATTTTGAAAGCTCCAGCAGTAGCTCCAGTGCACGGTTGCAGCGTTCATCATCAAAATTGGAAAGCGCGTCGTCAAGAATAATGGGGCACGGGTCGTCTCCGCCGAGTATGAGCGCGCACATTGCAAGGCGCAGGGAGAAATATATCTCGTCGCCGGTACCCTCGGAAAGCGATAGGACGTTTCGGTTCTCAGGCTCGCCGGAGAGCTTTGCGCCAGCGTCAAAGCCGCGGTCGAATACGAGCTTTTCGTATCTTCCGCCGGTGAGATATCCCATTATCTCGCTGGCTTTTTTGCTTATAAGCGGCGAGAAGCGGGTCTGAAGCTCTGTATTTGCCTCGGACAGCACATCTACTGCCAGGCCAAGGGCGTTATAACGGCGCGTCTCCTCGGCTATGCGCTCCTTGAGAGATTGGATCTCTCCCTCAATAACGGCCGGATCGCCCAAAGTATGCTGTGCGCCTGTGGCAAGATCATAAGCTCTGGTGGCGTCCGTTAACTGTGCCTGCGCTCTGGACATGGCCGCCAGGGTGTCCTCCCGGTTGCGGATTGGGATCGGCAGGTAGGATTCATCGATATCCTCATTTTCGTCAAAGCCTGCAAGGAGCGTCTCATAGACATTTTGGGAGGATATCATGTCAAACTCGGCGTGGGTAAGCTCGTCTATGAGCTTTTCGGTCTCTCCCAGCGCTGCGATCACGCCCTCACCGGAAGTCACTTCAGGCATAAATGCCGAGAGCTGCTCCACGGCCTTATCCCCGGCGGCCTTGGCCGCCTCGCTTGCGGAGTCGAAGGCCAGCTTTGCCGCGTCGCGGGCGGAGCGCTTTTCGTTTTCCTCACGGCAGACGGCTGAATAGGAGGAGAGATGTGAAGCCAGTTTATCCGCCGACGAGACGCCGTATTTTTCAAGAAGCTCCTTAAGGTCATCCGCCGCTGTACGCTTTTTGGGAGGCTTTATAAAGAACAAAGCGACGCCTAGTGCCAGAACGGCAGCGGAGATTATAAGTCCAAAAACCGATGTGCCGAAATACGGCTCCACCGCCGGTATCCAATCTGAGAACGGGTATAAAAATCCGGAGGTGACAAGAAGCCCCAAAACGGCCATACAAACCAGAACGGTGGGTATCCATTTTGGTATTTTGCGCTCTTTAATGTGTTTTACCTTTTCCTCAAGCTCCCGTGCCAGCGCAACATCCCCGGCAACGCTATCCTCAGACCGGCCGTTAAGCGGGGAGGATTTACGCTTTGCGGTGGCGTCGGAAAGCTCCTTTTCGGCCTGCCACAGAGCCTTTTCCGCGTCAGAGGCGACACCTCTAAGGGGAATAACAGCTGAGGCAGTTTCGCGTATACTGTTAATGTCCTCCCGTGTCATTCGGTGGCCGTTTTTTGTGACGGCCTCTGTAAGCTTTTTGACCCGCTCCTCAGCTGAGAGCGCCGCGGCTCTGGCCTCAGCCACCCTGCGGGCGGCTGCGCGTTTATCAAGCTTATCGTGGATCTCCAGGTCCCGCTCCATAAGCTCGATCTGCTTTTTAAGCCGGTCCATATTTCCACGGAGGTTTGAGATCTCCTCCGATGAGCTTTCGATGAGCGCGAACCTGTGTTCTGCGTCCTTAAGCTCCTCATAGAGAGCGGGGAGGGAACCGGTCTGGTTATGGCGGAGCTTGCGCTGCCATGCGCGAAGCTGGGAATCCGCCTCAGTATATGAGGTGCTCTCATCTCCGGAGGATACCATGGAGGCTATGCGCTTTTCAAGCTCCGAGGTTTGGCCGACGCGGATGTCCGGACGGCGGATAAAGGCCGTGCGTTCAAACACCTGCTTTGAAACGCCTGTAAATTCCTCGCCTGCCGTATCGCCGGTGACAGTCTTGATAAAATCCGCAGTCCCCGAATAGACTGCTATGAAGTTCTTCATTGGGGAGGCGCCTTTTGTAGTGCGCTGGATGGTTATGTCCCGTCCTCCGGAGGTTATCTCCATTGTGCCTATCATGGCTCCGCCATCCCATGGACGGAAGCGGTTTTTTGCGGAGAGGTAGCCGTTCCTGTCACGCTCAGAGCTGTCTATCCCGTAGAGCATGGCGTTTATAAAGCCGCACCATGTGGATTTTCCGTGCTCGTTCGGTGCGTTTATTATGTTTAGCCCCGGCTCAAGCTCAAGCGTGGAATTCTTGAGTTTGCCAAAGGTAGCCGTCATTTTGTTTATCCTCATGGACGCCACTCATCCCTTTCCTCAAGTGCGGCTATTCCATATCTTGCCGCAAGAAGGCACCTGCTGCGCTCCTCATCGCTCGCGGCTGAGTCATATCTAGCCTTTAACCCGGAGAGGAACAGGCCGGTAAGGGAGTCGTCGCCTATACCGTCCCATATGCCCCGGCGCGGGCGTGTCTCGTTCTTTACCGTGATGTGATAAAATTTGCCGTCCAGAGCCTCCGCAATGGCATCGTTATCTATGCTGCCGCTGAATTCACCCTTTAGTATGAGCCTTGCAACATCCTCCGGGTATCCGTCACCGACTGCCGCGAGAGCCGCCTCTATGGCGCTGTCGCTGCTGCTGAGGTCAGCCTCAAAGATCCTGTATTGCCTGCCGGGGATGGGGAGAAAGTGAAGGTCACACTCACCCTTAGAGACGGTTCCGGCTATAACGCCCTTGGGTCCCAGCTCGTCAAAGCCGCGCCCTTCAAGACACCCGGGATATGCGTAGAAGGTGCTTCCGGCCTTCATTATCCCGGAGAAGGAGTGGATATGCCCCAGTGCAAGGTAGTCAAGGCCCGAGGCGGCGATATCCTCCTGCGATATATAATTGTAACGGTCGCCTGTAAGGTCGCCGTGCATGACCATTATCTCGGTCATATCTGAGCTTCCGACGGAAAAACCACGCAGCAGGGGATCGCACACCACGGCGGAAAAGCCCGCGCCCCAGACACGGCAGTTAAGCTCCGGAAGCTCAAAGCAGCGGATGGAGGGTGTCTTGAAAATATGTACATTTTCCGGAAGCTCCATAAACGCATATGGGGAGCGGGAGGTATAATAGTCGTGATTTCCTGGAGCAATAAAAATATGCGCCTTTATCTCAGACAGGACCCGCGTGAGGGTCTCTGAGGTTTCCCAGTATGATGAACTGCTGTCGAAAAGGTCTCCGGCAAGCAGCACCACCTGCGCCTGCTCGCGCTCCACAGCCTCGGCAAGCCTTTGAAGAAGCTGCCGCTGCTCGCTGCGGCGCTGGGCAGCCTTATCCTGCGGAAGAGAATAAAACGGGGAATCCATATGGAAATCGGCAGCATGAAGAATCTTGATTGACAAATTACCGCCTCCATCATTTTTTGTTGATTAAATTCTACCATATTTTTTTCCATGTGTCCACGCTGTACTTTAAACTTGAAAATGTGTGAGTATTTGTCAATTTAAACAAAAGCAATTATGAAAACTTGCACATTAAAACCTGCAAAAATAAAGCTGCTTATCTCGATTCTTACAAAAAAATTTGGCTCCATTGACAAACTAAATCATGACAGATATAATCTAGACCGTAAAAAACAAGCTACTGTACCTAGAAATTACATAAACTTAAGGGAAACGTTCATTTTTTCAAAAGGAAAACAATTTTTGCAAATTAAATTACAATTAAGTTTCAAAACGGGTCCGCTTTAAGCGGCCCGTTGCTTTCGTTTGAAGGCAAAATGACAGCGCATAATGCGCTGCCGTGCCATTGAAATATTTGAAGGGAGAAGCTCGTGGATATTATATTGTCATTAGCTATAGGGATTTTTTTCGGCACGGCTCAGATATACCTTCTCGTTCTTGGCGTTAGGAGCATGGGAGGAGATAAGCTCTGCGTATGGCCGCTTATCGTACAGTTTTTCTGTCCGCTTTTGGGGCTCTTGCTGTGTGCCTGGCTTGCCGGAGGGCAGCTGGTTCTGTGTGCGTGTGTTATTGTAGGAATACTTATACTCGGCGCCGTGGTCGAGGTAATACTTAACAAGAGACGTGCAGCCGAGGAGAAAGCTGACAGGGGTGATAAAGATGGTGATTAGAATCATTCTGGCCGCGGTGGGAACCGTTCTGGCGCTTGCAGGCTGGTTCTGGCGGAGAAGCGCTCTTAAAAAGCTGTCGGAAGCTTCAGTGGAGGATACCGCTCCGGAGGGAAAGAAAAAGAAGAAAGGTACAAAAATACCGACCTTTGTTATGATCATTGGTATCTGGCTGTTTGCGGTCAAGCTGCTGGAGATCATTTTCGGACCAAAAGAGTCCGGAGCTTTTGCTGTTGAGATATGGGCGGAAAGAGCTGACGTTGGCGGCTTCAGCTTAAGCGTGACGGTAATACTCACATGGATCATCATGGCTGTGCTTATAATCGCCGCGGCGGCCATAAGGATATTCGTTATACCTCACCTGACTGATGAGCCGAAGGGTATACAGAATGTGCTTGAAATATGTGTCGAGAGCCTTTGCAAGTATACAAAGTCCAATGTGGGCGATCTGGGAGATAACCTGCCGGCGTATCTCTTCACACTGGCACTATTCATGGTGGGGAGCGCGATAACGGAGCTTTTTGGCTATAGGGCGCCCACATCTGACATTACGATGACCTTTGCCTTGGCGCTTATAACCTTTGTGCTTATAAACTATTACGGTTTCAAGGTCAAGGGCTTTGGGGGAAGGCTCAGGCGCTTTAAAAATCCGATGAACCTGATAAGCGACATCGCGGTGCCTGTTTCCATGGCGTGCAGGCTTTTTGGAAATATGCTCGGCGGGCTTATCGTTATGGATCTTCTGTATTTCGCCATGGGCAGCTATGCCGTGGCGGTGCCAAGCGTAGTGGGGCTTTACTTTAATGTGTTCCACCCGCTTATTCAGGCATTTATTTTTATAACGCTCACGCTTACGTTTATAGGCGAAGCGATTGAAGAATAAAAGATAATTATTTAGAACTTGGAGGACAAAAAGATGACTATAGGTTATATTGCAATAGCAGCGGCGATAGCCCTGCTGCCCTGCGCAGCGGCCGGAGCTGTCATGGGCATGGCAACAGGAAAGGCGGTAGACGCTACCGCAAGACAGCCGGAGGCTTCCGGAAAGATTCAGTCCATTCTTATACTCGGTCTGGCCCTTACCGAGTCCTGTGCTATTTACGGCTTCGTTACAGCGCTTATCATGATCTTCACCCTCAGATAAGGAGGAGAAAAATGGAAATCTATCCAATTGATTTGGCCATCCATGTGGTCAACATCGTCGTGCTGTATATACTTCTGCGGCTGTTTTTGTTTAAGCCCGTCAGGAAGTTCATGGCCGCCCGCGAGGAGCGTATAAACGGCCAGATGAGCAAGGCGGATGAGGTAAAGGCTGAGGCCGAGAGGATAAAAAATGAGTATTCCGAGAAGCTTGCCGGGGCCAAGGACGAGTGTGAGGCGATTGTTGCACAGGGTTACAAGGATGGAGCCGAGCACGCGCAGGATATAACACGCGAGGCCGAGAAGGAGGCCGAGCGCATTATCGAGCAGGCAAAACAGGAGGCACAGGAGTATAAGCAGCGGGCCATGGATTCGGCCAAGGATGAGCTTGCCGGCATCGCGGTGGATATGGCGGGACGTATCCTGCGCTTTGACGATGAGATAAAAAAGCGTGTGGCTGCCGGAAACACGAGAAAAAGCGGCAGAAAGACCGGCGTGCTTAAGCTTGCAATGGAATCCTCCCCTGAGGATATAGCGAAGGTCACGGCACAGCTCGAGGCCATTCTCGGAACGGAGCTTGAGCTTAAGACTGAGGTGGATGACAGCCTGATTGGCGGCTATGCCGCTTATATTGACGGCAAAGTCTACGACTTCAGCTATGCCTCGCAGCTGGACAATATGAAGAAAAAACTCTCCTGAGCGGAGGCAATTATGCTGAATTATGATACTGCAATAGGGGCTTTTCTGAAGGAACGCCTTAGTGATTTTGCCCCGGATATGGTGACATATGAATACGGAAGAGTGACCTCGATACACGACGGCATAGTGCAAATAGAGGGCCTGTCCAACGCGAAGTACGGCGAGCTTCTTGAGTTTGAGGGAGACGTATACGGCATGGCCATGGACATGAGCCTTGAGGGGGTTGGTGCTTCCTTACTGGAAAATGCCGACTCCGTGGTTCCGGGCTCCGTGGTGCGCGGTACCGGACGTGTGGCAGATGTATGTGTGGGTAAGGAGCTGCTGGGGCGTGTGGTTGACCCCATAGGCCGTCCGCTGGATGGAAAGCCGCTTAAGACCGGTAAGTACCGTGAGATAGAGTCCGCTGCGCCTGCCATAATGGACAGGGCCCCGGTAGATACGCCTATGGAGACGGGCATACTCGCCATTGACAGTATGATACCCATCGGCCGCGGGCAGCGTGAGCTTATAATAGGCGACAGGCAGACCGGTAAAACCACTATCGCCGTGTCTGCTATGCTAAACCAAAACGCCAGCGGGGTTATATGTGTTTACTGCGCAATAGGTCAGAAGGCCGCGTCGGTGGCAAACCTGGTGGACCAGCTGACCCAGGCCGGAGCGATGGAGCACAGCATCGTGGTGGCAGCCACGGCTGCCGACAGTGCTGCGATGCAGTACCTTGCGCCATATGCCGCCTGTGCCATTGCGGAGCATTTTATGTATAGGGGCCGCGATGTGCTGGTGGTATATGACGATCTTTCAAAGCACGCCGTGGCATACAGGACCATGTCGCTGCTGCTGCGCAGGCCGTCCGGAAGGGAGGCCTATCCCGGAGATGTTTTCTACCTCCATTCAAGGCTGCTTGAGCGGGCTGCCAGGCTCTCACCAGAGAAGGGCGGAGGCTCCATGACGGCCCTGCCGATAATTGAGACTATGGCGGGGGATATCTCAGCATATATACCTACGAATGTTATTTCCATAACCGACGGGCAGATTTATCTTGAGAGCGAGCTTTTTCACGCCGGGGTGAGGCCCGCTGTAAATGTGGGGCTGTCCGTTTCACGTGTGGGAAGAAGCGCCCAATACAGCGCGATGAAGGATGTGTCGGGAAGCCTGCGCCTTGAGGTGGCCCAGTACCGGGATATGGCGGTTTTTGCCCAATTCGGCGCCGACGTGGATCCGGAGACTAAGCGCCTTCTTGACAGGGGCGACCGCATGACGGAACTGCTTAAGCAGCCCCAGACCGACATCATGAAGCTTTCGGCAGAGGTGGCGATGCTGCTTGCATACTCAAATGATGTGCTGAAAGATATACCGGTAAAGCGCATAAGTGATTTTAAGGCGAAGGTGCTTAGCTTCCTCTATGAGCGCCACGGTGATATTATGGAGACGATCGACACCACAAAAAAGCTCAGCAGGACGGTAAAGACGCAGCTTACCGGCGCCATAAAGGATTTTGCGGCGTCCTATGAGGCGTAAATATGGAAAATGTAAGCGAGATCCGGCACCATATTGCCGCGGTGAGCGAGACGAGAAAGATCACTAACGCCATGCAAATGGTATCCTCTGCCCGGATGAAGAAATTTGCAAGATTTATTCCTTACAATCAGACGTACTTCGAGAAGCTTCAGATTACGATGAAGGATATACTTGAGTCCTCCAAAAATATCTCACACCCGTATCTGGACACACACAGAGGACACAGGCGGGCGTTTATAGTCATTGCCGGAGACAAGGGCATGGCTGGCAGCTACAATGAAGAGGTGCTTGAGTTTGCCTATAATGAGATCATGCGATATCCAGGCAGCCACATTGCGACGGTCGGAGTTCTGGCGGATGAGTTCTTCCGAAAGCGCGGCATTATCCCTGATTATGAGATCGCTGGCATGGCCCAGAACCCGTCGCTCTTTAACGCCATGCGGCTTGCCCAAAGCGCAATAGAGCTGTTTGACGCGGGCGAGGTCGATGAGATATGCGAGATATTTACGGCCTATTCGGTCCATGGGCATTTAATAAACAAGCCGGCGATCCACAGAGTATTGCCCATACGTCTTTCTGATTTTGAGAATGTGGAGCTGTCAAACGACCTGCACGACGTGATATACTCCCCGTCGCCGCAGGAGGTATTTGATCAGCTTGTACCGCAGTATATCACATCCCGCGTTTTCGGTGCGCTTGTGCAGTCCTACGCCGCGGAGCATTTTGCGCGGATGAACGCAATGCAGAGCGCCACTAAGAACGCCGATGAGCTGCTTAAAAGGCTGGCCCTCAATCTGAATATGGCGCGCCAGACCCAGATAACCACCGAGATTGCGGAGATATCAGGCGGCAGCGTGGCACTTGGGGAGTACAGTGAAAAAACAAAGAAGGAGGAGCCGCAAATGGAGCAAGCTTCGGGAGAGGCTGTTATCGCACGGATAAACGGCCCGGTATTGACGGTGAGATACCCGCAGCAGGAAAAATATAAGCTGCATGACCTTTTGATCGCTGAAAACGGTGTCCATATGGAGGTCTCTGCCTTTTCCAATCCCGGCGAGGTCAGGTGTATTGCACTCGATGCGACCTACGGCCTTTGCTGCGGGATGAAGGTGAAGAACACCGGCTCCTGCATAACGGTCCCGGTTGGGAAGGAGCTTCTCGGACGCGTGGTGGATGCTCTGGGAAATCCCATTGACCGTGCCGGGGACATAGAGGCACAGGAGCGCTGGCCCATATTCCGGGAGGCCCCGACGCTTCGTGAGACCAACCCAAAGACTCAGTTCCTCGAGACGGGAATAAAGGTCATAGACCTGCTCACACCATACGCCAAGGGCGGAAAGATCGGGCTTTTCGGCGGCGCGGGGGTCGGAAAGACCGTCCTTATAATGGAGCTTATTTATAACATTGCCAAGGAGCACGGCGGGTACTCTGTGTTTACCGGAGTGGGAGAACGCAGCCGCGAGGGAAACGACCTGATCCACGACATGAAAGGCTCTGGGGCGATAAAAAACACGGCAATGGCCTTTGGGCAGATGAATGAGCCTCCCGGCTCGCGTATGCGTGTGGCAATGACCGGACTTACAATGGCGGAGTATTTTCGGGATAAGCTGGGGCAGGATGTGCTCCTGTTTATTGACAACATATTCCGCTATGTTCAGGCCGGAAACGAGGTCTCCGCTATGCTGGGAAGGATGCCCTCCAGCGTGGGTTACCAGCCCACATTGGCCAATGAGCTTGGAGAGCTGGAGGAGAGGATCACATCTACAGAGAACGGATCCATAACATCGGTGCAGGCTATCTACGTCCCTGCCGATGATCTGACCGATCCGGCTCCGGCCACGATATTTTCCCATCTGGACGCAACCACTGTTCTTTCGCGGCAGATCGCTGAGATGGGTATCTACCCCGCTGTAAGCCCGTTGGAATCGAACTCCCGCATACTCACACCGGAGATAGTTGGACAGGAGCACTACGAGGTAGCCAGAAGGGTCCAGGAGTGCCTTCAGAGGTATAACGAGCTTAAGGATATAATATCCATCCTCGGTATGGAGGAGCTGGCGGAGGAGGACAGGAAGATCGTCTACCGCGCCAGAAAGATACAGATGTTCCTGTCTCAGCCCATGAATGTGGCGGAGACATTTACCGGCAAGCCGGGGCGCTTCGTACCCCTTAAGGACACCATCAGGAGCTTTAAAAAGATAGTCGACGGTGAGGTGGACGACCTGCCGGAGACGGCGTTCTCCATGGTGGGAGATATAGACGAGGCAATAAAAAAGGCCGAGGAGCTGAGCAAGAATGGCTAATGAATTCAAGCTCGAGATACTTACTCCCGAGCATCAGTTCTTTTCCGGAATGGTAGATGCGCTGACCTTTAACGCCAAGGACGGCGAGTGGACCATCCTCAAGGATCATGCGCCGATGGTTGCCGTGTTAAGCCCCGGACTTGTTAAGTTCCGCAAGGACGGCAAGTGGCTGGAAGCGGTAAACTCCGAGGGCTATATGGAGGTATCGCCTTCCGGCATAATCCTGTTTGCGCAGACGTGTGAATGGCCTGGGGAGCTGGATGTGAACCACATCCACTATCAAGAGGAGATGGCTCTTGAGAGGCTGCGTCAGGCAAAGAGCATAAGCGAATATAAGGCAAACAAGATAGTTCTTGCAAGAGCTATGGCGAGACTTAGAAATACCACTAAAAAAATAAATCTTGATTGAAAAAAGGAGAAAGCAATGCTTTCTCCTTTTTCATTATCCGGATCTCAGCGACTTATCTGCTATACGTGAGACGATGGCCGCGGCCTCCGCACGGCTGAGGCTGTTCTCCGGATTTATCAGTCCGGCGCTTCCGGTGAGGATCCCCGCCCTATATAGGGTATAAACGGAGCCGCAATAATACGCAGTCTGGGAAACGTCAGCCAGAGAGCCGTTTGAGACGGATACAGCCTGCTTGAGAGCGTCATCCGGCATAATGTTTGCTGCAAGGTGGGCAAAGGCACCTCTCGTCATTTTATCCTGAGGGTTTCCGTATATGGAGGCGTCGATCCCCCAAAGGGAGCAGTATTCATAATACGGCTCATACCAAACGGCTGAGGAGGTAAAGACATGTCCGTCATCCCAATAGCGGGAGAGCAGACGTGCGGCCAGAGTTACGGCCTCGGAAACTGTCACGCTCTCATATGGTGCGAAGGTATTGGCGGTTCTTCCATCCATAAGGCCAAGGGAAAAAGCGGATGATACGCTGGAGTAAAACCAATCCCTGCCGCTTACGTCTGAAAAGCGCCCATCGTAGCTTTTGACAGGGGAAAAGAAGCCTGTATAATTACTGCCTGATGTATTTCCACCGGAACCGCTGTTTCCACCGGAGGTTCCGTTACCTCCGGTATTTGCGCTTTCACCGGTACCGACGTTTCCGCCGGAGGTTCCGTTACCTCCGGTATTTGCGCTTTCACCCGTACCGACGTTTCCGCCGGAGGTTCCGTTACCTCCGGTATTTGCGCTTTCACCCGTACCGACGTTTTCTCCTGAGAGGGAAGAATAGTGTTTCTCCGTGGGCTGTACGATAAAGCTGATGACATAGCCGCGGCTGCTGAGCAGGTTGGAATTAAAGCTATCCCATGTGCGCCATACTACACGGATAAGGCCCTTGCCGTCGCCGTTGCCCTCAAGGTATGATATTCCCTCGGAGTCAAAGTCGAGTATGATGATTGAGTGGCCGCTGCTGCCGTTGTAGGAGCCGTCGGCGTTTGAGGTCGTACGCAGCAGCGCGCCGGTTCTGACGCCGTATTTTGAAAAGAGGCTGTAAGACGCGGAGGAGAGGCTGCTTGCTATGCATATTGAGTTCTGCCAGCTTGCGGAGGAGCCGTGATACGGTACATCACCAAACAGCTTAGAGTAGACGGCGTTTGCGTATATGTAGCAGGAGCTTCCTGAGAAAACGCTGCCGCTGCCGCTCTCCCGGACGTAATATGTCGTTCCAACGGGGACGGTTCTGGATCCAACCGGGGCCGAAACCGGGTTTTTGCAAGTTATGTCTGAAAATAACGCCGCTCCTCCGGAAAAGATGTCGTCAAGAGCCGATGCAAGCGAGGGGATGTCCGTGTAGTCGGAGCCGCTTAGCGAGGCTGCATCGGTAATGTAGGAGTATGACGCGGCATTGGCCGCGGGCGCAGAGCTTAAAAGCAGTGCCGAAAGCAGTAATGTGCAGATGAATATTTTCCTCATAGATCCCTCCTGAGTTCTTTATTACCTGCGCGCTGGTTTACATAATTATACTATAGAAAAGGCCGTGGGACAACATATTGCGGCATATTGGCAGTATTTACATAATACTCCGGGCGATAAGATGATTTTTTTGTCTGTAAAGAAGTGTTATAGTGCCAAAATTTGTGGTACAATAGATTCACTTAGCGAGCGCGGAGAGCGAGCTTAGTGAATGTAGTGCATACCTTAAAATATAATATTAAGTGGTACAATAGATTCGCTTAGCGAGCGCGAAGAGCGAGCTTAGTGAATCTAGTGTGTTCCTCTGCAAAAAAGTTATACAGTAGGATCTCTCTTGAGCAAATTTAAAGATCGTAGGTGATAAGATGCTTTTAAAGCTGTTCCTGACCTTTGCAAAGGTGGGAGTCATGACCTTTGGCGGCGGCTATGCTATGCTGCCCATACTCCAGCGGGAGGTAGTGGAGAAAAACAAGTGGGCCACTGATGAGGAGATCGCCGATTACTTTGCCATAGGGCAGTGTACGCCCGGAATAATAGCCGTGAACACCGCTACATTTATCGGTCAGAAGCTGGGAGGAGTTTTTGGTGGGATAATTGCCACTCTCGGCGTGGTTTTTCCCTCGCTTGTGATAATCACCGCCCTTGCCGGACTTATCACGAATTTTGCACATCTCACATGGGTCCAGAATGCCTTTGCCGGTATAAGGGTGTGTGTATGCGTACTTATATTCAATTCAGTTTTAAAGCTCTGGAAATCGGCGGTTGTGGACAAATGGGGCATAGCGATTTTTGTTATCGTGCTGGGCTGCTCGCTGTTCTTTGATATATCTCCTGTCATATTCGTACTCGCCGCGGCAGTCGTTGGCGTGGTTATCAAGACTTTGGAGGCGAGGGTGAAATGATTCTGCTCAGGCTTTTTTACGAGTTTTTTAAGACGGGGCTTTTTTCGATAGGCGGAGGCTTAGCGACGCTGCCGTTCCTGTATGACCTGTCGGACAAGACCGGCTGGTTCACCTATGAGCAGCTGGCTGATATGCTGGCGGTTTCTGAATCCACACCAGGCCCTGTAGGTGTAAATATGGCCACATACGTGGGCTATGTGTGCGGCGGCATACCGGGAGCTGTCATAGCGACCATCGGTCTGATTGCCCCTTCCATAATCGTTATACTTATAATAGCGAAATTCCTTCAGAGCTTTGGCGAGAGCAGCCTGGTAAAGTCAATGTTTTACGGACTGCGTCCGGCGTCTGTGGCGCTGATCGTCTCCGCCGGAATATCGGTAGTGTTGAGTGTCTTTGTGGTGCCGGAGTTTTCTGAGACGCATCTTTTCTCCAATCTGCTGAACTGGAAGGCTGTGGCGCTTGCGGCGGTGCTCATCGTCCTCACGCGTTTTGTGAAGCAGACAAAGAAGCTGCACCCGATAGTTTTTATAGCGCTTTCAGCTGTGGTGGGAGTAGTGTTCAGGTTCGGGGGCGTGTGAAAAGACAAACCGGCTGCGCAGCTTGATTTTTTGAGTAATCGGTATTAAAAAGCAAACCCGGCAGGCTTTAAAGCCCGCCGGGTTTTGAGTATGTTTTGGATTTTTATTATTTGCAAAGCTCCGCGGTATCCATTGCGATCATAAGCTCTTCGTTTGTGGGGATTACAAATACCTTGACCTTGGAATCCTCTGCGGATATCTCCTCAGTTCCGCGGACGGAGTTTCTGGCGGTATCCATCTTAACGCCCATGTACTCAAGGCCGCTGGTGATGCGCATACGCATGGAGGTGTCGTTCTCGCCAACTCCGGCGGTAAACACAATGGCGTCAACTCCGCCCATGGCGGCGGCATATGCGCCGATGTATTTCTTTACCTCATACGCAAACTTATCCAACGCCAGCGCGGCTCGTTCATTGCCGGCTTCCTCAGCTGCAGAGAGATCACGGAAATCAGAGGAAACTCCGGAAAGACCAAGCATACCGGACTTCTTGTTGAGAATGCTCAGCATGGTTTTGATGTCATAATTATAGATGCCCATCAGGTATTCAAGAATAGTCGGGTCGACATCGCCGGAACGGGTGCCCATAGGGAAGCCTGCGAGAGGTCCGAGGCCCATGGTGGTGTCCACGACCTTGCCGTCAACTATTGCGGCAAGGGACGAGCCGTTGCCCAGATGGCAGGAGATCACCTTAGTACCCTCGGGGTTGTTTTCCCTGCCAAGAGCACGCAGCGCCTGTCCGGCTATGTAACGGTGGGAGGTGCCGTGGAAGCCGTAGCGGCGGACGCCATCCTTCTCGTAATACTCGTAGGGAATTGCGTAGATATACGCCTTGGGGGGCATTGTCATATGGAAAGCGGTATCGAAAACCGCCACCTGCTTCTTGCCGGGCATGGCCTCCATACAGGCCTGAATACCCATCAGATTTGCAGGGTTATGGAGCGGCCCGAAGGGGATGCAGCGCTCGATCGCGGCGATACATTCATCGTCAATTATACAGGACTCGGTAAACTCCGCACCGCCGTGGAGCACGCGGTGGCCGACGGCGTCAATTTCGTCAACTGAGGAGATGACGCCCTTCTCGGGATCCACCATAATGGCGAGGACTGCGGAGATAGCTTCGTTGTGGGTGGGCATGGCGATGTCCTGCTTTACATCGTCGCGGCCGGGGACCTTGTGGGTGAGCTTGCCGTCTATGCCTATGCGCTCACACAGGCCTTTGGCATAGACTTCTCCGGTCTCTGAATCCATGAACTGGTATTTGAGAGAGGAGCTGCCGGCGTTGATAACAAGAATTTTCATTTAAGAGATCCTTCCCTTGATAAAATATTATTTAATGTATAAAATAACAGATAGAGTTATTCTAATACTTTTTTTTGAATATCTCAATAACTTTTTCGAGGTTTGAGGCAAAAAATGCGGATTGCAGGGATAATATGTGAATATAACCCGTTTCATACGGGACACGCACTGCATATAGAGAGGACGCGCGCGCTTCTGGGGGAGGACACTGCCATAGTCTGCGTTATGAGCGGAAACTTCGTCCAGCGGGGGGAGCCTGCGATACTTAGAAAGCATGCAAGAGCCGAGATGGCGGTGCGGTGCGGAGCCGACCTGGTGCTTGAACTGCCGGTCCCTTGGGCGACGGCTTCTGCCGAGCGCTTCGCACTTGGGGGCGTGTCCATTTTAAACGGGACCGGGATAGTACGGCATATCGCCTTTGGAAGTGAGTGCGGGGATGTCCAAAAGCTTATGGCTGCGGCGTCCGCGCTGGTATCCGACGAGGCCCACGCCATAGTGAGAAAGACATTGGAGACGGGCGTATCCTATGCTGCCGCGCGCCAGACGGCGGCTGACAGGCTGCTTGGAGAGGACGCGTGCATACTGAGGCAGCCGAACAATATACTGGGAATCGAATATTTAAAGGCCATATCACGCCTTAACGCCGAGATAGAGCCTGTTACCATAGGGCGAATCGCCACAGAGCATGACGGTGCTGCTGCGGATGGACTTGCTCCGGCCTCAAAGCTTCGGGAGTTTATCAATTCGGGAGAGAGAATTTCGCAATTTTTACCAAGCGGGGCGATGGAGATCCTTGAGCGCGAGATCAAGAATGGCCTTGCTCCGGTCACCCTTAGCCCGTTTGAGCAGGCGATCCTATACCGGCTGCGTACCATGAGCGAGGAGGAGTATTCGCGCCTTCCCGACGGTGGAGAGGGGCTTTGGATGCGCCTTATGCGGTATGGCCGCACTGAGCCGACATACCGGAGGGTATTGGAATGTACAAAAACGAAGCGCTATGCCCTGTCACGCATACGCCGCATGGTACTGTCAGCGCTATTGGGGATAACGGCTGATATATCGGAGCAGCTTCCCCCGTATATAAGGGTGCTGGCGTTTAACGGCAGGGGACAGAAGCTGCTGCATGAGATGAAAAGCACCGCGCGGCTGCCTATAATAACAAAACCTGCCGCAGCAAAAGATCTTCCGGAAAAGGCCCGAAAAATTTTTGAGATTGAAGCCGGGGCTGGGGACATCTATGCCCTAATGTATCCGGAAGTGCTGTGCCGTGCCGGCGGGCAGGAGTGGACGACCGGGCCTGTAATAGTGTAAAGAACACCACGGGGGCTGTCTTAAGTCCCCGTGGTTATTTTTCCTGTCTCAATTATTTTTCCTGTTTAAATATTTGTCTTGCCCTTTAGGAGAATGTCCGCTATCCGCTTAGAGGCAAGTCCATCGCCATAGGGGTTTTGCGCACGGCTCATTTCATCATATCGGGCCTCGTCGGTGAGCAGCGCTTTAAATTCCGAGTAGACGTTCTCCTCGCTGGTGCCTATAACGCGCAGGGTGCCGGCCTCAACGCCCTCCGGACGCTCGGTGACATCCCGCAGAACGAGCACGGGCTTTCCAAGAGAGGGGGCCTCCTCCTGTATACCTCCGGAATCGGTGAGTATCATGTAGGAGCGGGCGAGAAAATTGTGGAAGGTCATGACGTCAAGCGGCTCGATTATGCGGATATTGCCGCAGCCGGTAAGCTCGTCCTCCGCGGCAAGCCGCACTAATGGGTTTAGATGTATAGGATACAGCACCTTCACATCCGGAAATTCCTCAACAACGCGCCGGACCGCCCGGAAGATATTATGGAGAGGCTCGCCCCAGTTCTCACGGCGGTGGGCGGTGAGTATCACAAGCCTCGATCCCTGCGCCCAGCTGAGATCTGGGTGTTCAAAGTCATTGACAACGGTGGTGCCGAGAGCGTCGATAGCTGTGTTACCGGTGACAAATATGCTCTCAGGCCTCTTACCCTCGCGAAGCAGGTTGTTTCGTGAAAGCTCCGTCGGCGCGAAATTGTAATCGGCTATGGAGCCGACGGCCTGACGGTTGAATTCCTCGGGGTATGGGGAGTGAACATCGTATGTACGAAGTCCGGCCTCCACGTGTCCGACGGGGATACCCATGTAGAAGCACGCCAGAGCGGAGGCAAAGGTGGTGGAGGTGTCGCCATGGACAAGGACAACATCCGGCTTTGCCTCGTCAAGTACGCGCTGCATCCCTGAGAGGACCCGCTCAGTAACGTCAAAAAGAGTCTGGCCCGGATGCATGACAGCCAGATCGTAATCGGGCCTTACATTAAATGCATCCAACACCTGCTGAAGCATCTCCTTGTGCTGCCCCGTGACGCAGACGATGGTCTTGGCGCCGCGGCGGCTTTTAAGCTCTTTTACAAGGGGACACATTTTGATTGCTTCCGGCCTTGTACCAAAAACGAGCATAATTTTTTTCATCAGATTCACCTTTCAGATTCGTAGTAGAGAAAACCCGGTTGATCCCTTACGGCTGTTTTCGTCTGCCATATCTATATTGTACCATCTGGAGCCGCCAATTACAAGAATAACGGCGGACGTATTTACGTCCGCCGCAGCCTGAAGGAAAGGCTTCATGATTTACATCTGACGCTTGATCAGTGGATAATAGCTGTAAGCAGCCACAGGATTCCTGTCATCCCAGCGCCGATAAGAGTATAAACCGGAGCAGGAAGCCTAAGCCCGCGGCGTTTGCCGCTGCTGCTCTTTACGTAGCTCATGGCGGCGTCCTGAGCCTGACGCAGTATTTCCTCATTGGTGACGCCGGGGTGCTTCGCGGCGTCCTCCTTAACTATAAAAATTGCCTCATCAAATACGTGCGGGTCGGGGGATTTGACGACCACTACACGGCGTGTAATACCTTTGACCATTGCCATCACCTCTGAAAACCATATGCTTCCAGTGTTCCCAGTTTAGCACAGGTATATGCGCGCAAGGTTAAAAATCAGCTCACGCACGCTCATCGGTCCTGACGGCAAGGACGGTCATGTCATCCGAGCAGCCTGAATTTATTACTGCGGCCTCCAGTATCTTTCTTGAAAGCTCCTTGGGATCGCTGCCCTCATACTTGGCTATAAGCTCCTTGAGCCATTTGTCGCTGCCGCCTGCTATGACGCCGTCGGATATCATTATTGCGAAAGCTCCGGGCATGAGCTTGAGCTTGACGTATACGTTTTTCATGGAGGTAACGCCCGGAATAAGGCCGGCGGGGAAGGTACCGCAGTTTACACGCCTTACGGTTGAGTCCTTCTTGAGATATGACGGAGCCGCTCCGAACTTAAATATTTTTGATTCACCTGTGAACATATTGAGACACAGCATATCAACAGTGGCGCTCTCAAGTTCTGTGTCGTTTTTTAGCAGCATCAGGTCGGACAGTATGCGAAGCGTAAGCTCCGGCGCGACGCCGGCTTTTAGGAAGCGTTCCAATATTCCCGTGGTGTCCGCGCTCATCCGCGCGGCCTCTGCGCCGCTGCCCATGCCGTCGGACAGCAGAACATAGAGATACCCCTCATCCGTGCGGAAATATACGCCCCTGTCGCCGCTTATAGTCTCGCCGTTCTTTTTTAAGGAGGCGACGCCGATAGCTGCTGCAAGAGGCTCCGCCTCCAGCAGCACCAGCCTGTCAGGCTCTATGTGGCCGTCGGGAGTGCACAGCCTGGTGCCGAGAACGGCCGAGAGTTTATTTAGATATTCGCTGTCTTTCCTGAGAATATAGAGGCTGCTGCTGCGGATCTCGGCGCGCAGACGGCCTCCCCGTACCCTGAATATAGCCGTGGAGGCGTCAATGTTCAGTCCCCGAAGATACTTTTGGAGCTTGCGCTCCAGCGACGGCTCGACGGTTATCTCACTGCCAAGCTCCTCAGACAGACTATGAAGCACGGAGGCGATGTCATAATACTGGTTGTAAGCCGCGCCGCGGCTCTCTTTTAAGCGCTGCCTGTACTGCCTGCGGCAGAGAAAGGTCCGGGTCTCAGAGTTTATTGCGTTTATAAGCTCGTCGATCCGCAGGCAGCTGTCTGAAAAGCGCGAGGGGAGGTCCCCCTTTGATACAGAACCGTTTTTTAACAGCATGGGAGTTATGTTGTTCATGATGTCCACAGTATCAACATACTCCTTCTGCCAGCATTTTGCAGAATTTGGGCATGAGCGGCAGACTTGCTCTGAGGCGCGGTCAAA
The DNA here is from genome assembly GCA_051866775.1 of Oscillospiraceae bacterium. Lineage (GTDB taxonomy): Bacteria > Bacillota > Clostridia > Oscillospirales > Oscillospiraceae > RUG626. Next base: position 40,239 of record JBJDXR010000040.1, read on the forward strand.
TACGTATGATATGTTTTCCGACTGATCCTCACCGCAGGCGCTGCGCACCGCGTCAAAAAGGCTTTTGAAGGCCTCGGATGTAAGCTCTACCCGGTCACGGGTGTACTCCCGTGCCTTTAGAAAGCCGTATCCCGATGCCTCGGAAGGCAGCATGGCACCTATACGTGCAAGCAGCGAGTCAGGCAGGAGCATGAAAATAACGGACGCCGCAAAGGTCTCGTACAGTGCCGGCAGCATGGCGCAGTATTCCCAGGTCCATAAAACGGAGATTGTGCTTCCGGCGATAAAGGACAGTAAAAAGAGCAGACGGCCGTTTTTTGAAAAGACGCCGGATATCATGGCTGTAAAGGTATAGGACATGGTGAAAAATGGCGCTGCACCGCAGCTGAGATCCATGGCCGCGCCGATCGCAGCCGCGCAGGAGCAGCCGAGACCCATTCCGCCACGGAAGACGGAGAACATAACAACTATTACCGCTGCACAGCGGCCTATGGATAACACGCCGAAAAGGTTCAGCGTACTTACGGACATAAGAAGTGTAGCTAACAGAATAACCGAGCTTACACCGTGGCAGGTCCTGTCAAACCGGCCTGAGGTGCTTGTCCATGGAGAGAGCGCCACATTATAAAAATATGCGCATCCACCGGAGAGAAAGGTCTCTACCACATAGAGAACGGTGGCCTGAAGCTGCCAGCCGCTGTCAAACGCGTAAACCACACCAATACAGGCCATTGATACGAAGGCGGTAAACGGTGGAAAGAGCTTGAGCCTCCCTGCCGGAGTATTCCTGAATATCCTAAGGGCGGCACGTATTAAAAGACAGGCGGCTATGTACTTGACTGACAGCAGCATATTCCCGATGGTGAGGCTCCCAGCTATTGCCCCTACAAGGGTGATTATTCCTGCCGCTCCGCCGGGGGCCGCTGCAACAAATGCCGTGCCGAACGGCGCAAAGTCTGAAAATATTCTTGCCCGCGCAAGTAAGAAGGCCATTATAAACCTCATTGAATACTCTACCGGTATGTATGTGTCGAGCTTTTTAAGCCTCTCGGTTATCCCCGTTGCAGGGGCGGTCTGTTTTCCTGTCACGTCAAACGTCCTTTCGTATCTTTGTGATACGACGATTTTAAATCCCTGGGTACAAAAAAAGCGTCATAATGGGGCGGCACCGCAAAATTTCTGGACTAAAGGAGCGGTTGACAATTTGGGGAATATAAGGTAAATTCGTTTATGAGAAAACAAATTGGAGGTTTAGGTATGTTTAAGTTTGTTCATTGCAATATTAATGTCGTCGACATTGACCGCTCTATAAAATTTTATGAGGAGGCGCTGGGGCTAAGAGAGCTTCGCAGGAAGGAAGCAGGCGACGGCAGTTTTACTCTGGTGTTCATGGGAGACGGTGTTACAGCATTTGAAATCGAGCTTACCTGTATCCACGGCCGCGCTGAGCCGTATGACCTGGGCGAGAACGAGAGCCATCTGGCATTTAAAACATCTGATATCGGCGCCGCACACAAAAAGCATGAGGACATGGGCTGCATCTGCTTTGAGAATACGGCGATGGGTGTATATTTCATACACGACCCTGATGACTATTGGATAGAAATAATTCCCGAGAAGAAATGAAACGAGCGGACCTGCCGGTTGGAAATCTTAAAAAATCTGTGAATGCCATGCAAATCCCGGGGCGGCGGTGATACAATAACACCGTGAAATAGTAGTGACAGCCCTTTGGCACCGTCGGCGAGTCGCCGCCGGTTCACGCTTTGCCCACACAGATTCGCAGGCTCAGTGAATCCGCTTGCTGTATTAATAAGCAAATTGCATTTGCTTATTAATACAGCTGCGCAGATTTACGTGCACATTTGTACTATTTCACTATCAGCCGGAACGGAGGGGCCAGATGGTCGTTTACACGGAAATCGGGACGCTGGAACGGGAGCTTGGTTTTAAAGCTAAGACCCTGTACGCCGTAAGCCACAATCTGTCAGGGCACTACCGGGAGGTGGAGCTTAAAAAGGCTGACGGCGGCATCCGGCGTTTTTCCGTTCCGGATGGACTTTTAAAGAGCATTCAGCGCAGCATAAACACTCAGCTCTTGGCCAGAGAGCCGGTCTCCCAATATGCGACGGCGTACCGGGTCTGCGCCAGTACCATTAGAAACGCCGCTCCTCACTGCGGCCATCGTATGCTGCTGAAACTGGATATCCACAGCTTTTTTGACAGTGTTCTCTATTCCGCAGTTAAGGAACGGGCCTTTCCGGAGGGTGTTTTTTCAGAGCCGCTGCGTGTGCTGCTTACCAATCTGTGTTATTTCCGGGATGGGCTTCCCCAAGGAGCACCCACCTCACCGGCAATCGCGAACATTGTCATGCGTGATTTTGACGGGCGCGTGGGCGACTGGTGCGGGGAGAGGGGGATCATCTACACGCGCTATTGTGATGATATGGCATTCTCAGGCGACTTTTCCCCCTGGGAGGTGCGCCGGTTTGTTGAATATGAGCTCCGGTGGGAGGGATATTTTCTCAATTATAAGAAAACACATGCGGCCCCACAAGCCAGCCGCCAATGTGTTACAGGCCTCGTGGTTAACGAGAGCGTGTCAGTCCCGCGTGAGTACCGCAGGCAGCTCCGCCAGGAGATATATTACGCCAGGCGTTACGGCGTTGAGGAGCATATTAAGAGGAGCGGCGCGGCCGGCACGCCCCAGGAGTATTTGCGCCGCCTTATCGGAAGGCTGGACTATGTACTGGGTGTCTCTCCTGATAATGATGAGATGCGCCTTGCACGGGATTGGGCACGGGCGGAGCTGAAGCGGCGGTCTCTGTGATGCCCTGTAAAAATGAGAAAAAGAAAAGGACTGAGAATTTCTCAGTCCTTTTTTATTAAGTTTCCAGTTAAGCCGCTTACAGCTGCTTCTGGGCGTTGATCTTTATGCCGGGGCCCATGGTTGAAGCGGTGACGCAGCTTCTGATGTACTGGCCCTTTGCCGCTGCCGGCTTTGCACGAAGCAGAGCGGTGATGAGGGTGTTGTAGTTCTCAGTGAGCTTCTCAGGACCGAAGCTTACCTTGCCGATGGGGCAGTGGATAATGTTGGTCCTGTCGAGACGATACTCGATCTTACCGGCCTTGACCTCGGTGACGGCCTGAGCAATGTTGGGGGTGACGGTTCCGGCCTTGGGGGAGGGCATGAGTCCCTTAGGACCAAGGATCTTACCGAGACGTCCGACAACGCCCATCATGTCCGGGGTGGCGATAACAACGTCAAAGTCAAAGAAGTTCTCCTTCTGGATGCGCTCGACCATATCCATGGCGCCAACGAGATCTGCGCCGGCGTCAAGAGCCTCCTGCTGACGCTCTTCCTTGCAGAAAACAAGGACTCTGCGGGTCTTGCCGGTGCCGTGGGGCAGAACGACTGCGCCGCGGACCTGCTGGTCTGCGTGACGGGAATCGACGCCAAGCTTGACATGAAGCTCGACGGTCTCATCGAACTTTGCCTTAGAAGTCTTAGTTATAAGTTCAAAAGCCTCAGCTGGCTCATAAGAGACGGACTTGTCAATGAGCTTTGCGCTCTCTTTATAATTCTTTCCTCTGAACATGCTCTCAGTCCTCCTCTACTACGATACCCATGCTGCGGGCGGTGCCGGCAATCATGCTCATGGCGGCCTCAATGCTGCCGGCGTTAAGATCGTTCATCTTAGTCTCAGCGATCTTGCGGACCTCTTCCTTGGAGATCTTGGCGACCTTGTCGCGCTGGGGAACGCCGGAGCCCTTCTCAATGCCTGCGGCCTTTTTAAGAAGAACGGCCGCGGGAGCGGACTTGGTGACGAAGGTAAAGCTGCGGTCCGCATAAACGGTGATGACGACGGGGGTGATCATACCCATATCGCCCTTGGTGCGCTCGTTAAACTCCTTGGTGAACGCGCCGATGTTGACGCCGTGCTGACCAAGTGCGGGGCCTACCGGGGGAGCGGGGGTCGCTTTTCCGGCAGGGATCTGAAGTTTTATGATTCCTGTAACTTTCTGTGCCACTTTCGTGAACCTCCTGATATAGATGTGGTTATATGCCTGAATTTGGCATATCCTTGGCGGGGCTTTTTACCCCTCCCACTTTGCCGGTATATACCGGCGAAACAATGTCTTGCTTTTTACTTTTTTAGTCCTTGACCGGCTCGATTTGGTCAAAATCAAGCTCCACAGGCGTCTCACGCCCGAACATGGAAACTACGACTCTGGCGATCTGCTTGTCCAAATCGATCTCCTCAACAACTCCGAAAAAGCCCTCCAACGGTCCGTCGTTGACCTTGATGCGGCTTCCCACCTCAAAGTCCACAACGATATCGTGCTTTTCAACGCCCAGCGCCGCTATCTCCTCATTGGAGAGGGGGATGGGCTTGTTGCCGCTTCCGACAAAGCCGGTGGCGCCGCGCACATTGCGTACGAGATGCCAGCTGTCATCAGTAAGCACCATTTTGACCAGCACATATCCCGGAAAGACCTTGCGTTCAACTGTTTTGGAGACTGAATCGGTTATTTCCGTAACTGTCTCCATGGGGATGTTTACCTCATGGATAAGATCCTGCATTCCGCGGTTCTCAACGGCCTTCATGATAGTGTCCGCTACCGCGTTTTCATAGCCTGAGTATGTGTGGACCACATACCATCTTGCTTCTTCCGCCATGACAGCTCCTTAACCAAAGAGGTTAATTAGCACCTCGACAAAGGCCGAGGCAAGAGAATCGAAACCCCAGAGGACGATGGCCGATGCGAAAATTACCGCCAGCACCACAATGCTGTTGTTTGTGGTCTGCTTTGTGGAGGGCCATACGACCTTCTTAAGCTCGCTCTTCATTCCGCGGAACCAATCGCCGATGCGCGCGAAAAACTTTTTCTTGGTTTTTGCCATCAGAATACTTCCTTTCGTATCGCCGATTACTTCGTTTCCGTGTGAACTGTATGCTTACGGCAGAAACGGCAGTACTTTTTAAGCTCGAGCTTATCGGGTGTGTTCTTTTTGTTCTTAGTGGTGTTGTAATTTCTCTGCTTGCACTCATTGCAGCGGAGAACTACCTTGACTCGGTTTTCTGCAGCCATTCTTTCGGCACCTCCTATTAAATTGCCTCCCTGCTGTGAATTGACCTAAGACGGTTTATTTTTAAAAATGAGCACACAAAAATAAACCTATCGGTCGACAGGTAATATAAATATACCACGGGTTTTTCCCAAGGTCAATAACAAAATTCATTTAAATTCTTTATTTTCAAAAAAATACTGTGTTTAAATATAAATAAAACCTCCACAGAAAATGAATTTAGTGATAGAATACGATTAAAATCCTTTGGAGGAGGACTTATGAGAGTTTTGGCGATAGATTACGGTGACGCTAGGACGGGTATAGCCCTGTCGGATGCGATGGGGATACTTGCGGGGGAGGCTTTTGTTATAAAGGAGTGGAATCCGGAGATTCTCTCCGAAAAAATAGCACAGGTGTGTTCGGAACGGGGGGTCGAGCGCATCGTTCTTGGCTATCCGCTGAATATGGACGGCACCGCAGGACCTCGGGCCGAGAAAAGCTTGGCGCTTGCCGGAATGCTTCGGGAACGTACGGGACTGGAGCCTATAATGTGGGATGAGCGCAGGACTACCGTCGATGCACACAGGATACTTTCTGATAACGGCAGGCACGGGAAAAAGCGCAAAGAGACGGTGGACGCGGTTGCCGCGACGCTCATACTGGAGGGGTATCTCGGTACGCTTTGATACATTTAATATATAATATTGAATTATGCAGGTATTATGGTGAACCGGATCGATTAAAAGACGGGCGGCTTGAGAAGAGGACATTTAAATTCGTTAAAAAAATATCAAATAAAAGTGAATAAAATAACAAAAACAGCCTGTTTTTTGAAAGAAAAATTCAAGAAATGTTAAAATAATTATTGCTGTAAATTAAGGCTTGTGATATACTTTTTGATTGTCCAGATTTGCATTTGGATAAGACGGATTGGGAGGAAGAATCGTGTCAGCATTGAGATTGCACGGAGTCCGGGTTCCGCACAGGAAGCACACAGCCGCTTGTGCGCCTGAGAGGATGCCGGTGCCCGCAATGGTCACTATACCGATGTCTATGCACATCGGAGCGCCTGCGGAGCCGGTTGTTAAACCCGGAGAAACAGTTAAGGTCGGACAGCTTATCGCCAAGGCGGGGGGATTTGTCTCATCGCCGATCTACTCCAGCGTGTCGGGTAAGGTCAAAAAGCTTGACGACATGATGGGGTCAAACGGCAGGTTTATGAAGGCTGTCGTCATTGAGCCGGACGGGAATCAGGAGCCTTTTGAAGGCATAGCCCCGCCGGAGGTTAAGGATTTTCAGAGCTTTGTAAACGCAGTCAGGGACAGCGGAGTTGTTGGACTTGGCGGCGCGGGCTTCCCGACGGCGGTAAAGCTTGGAGTCAAGGATTTAAGCCAGATCGAGGCCGTAATAATTAACGGCGCGGAGTGTGAGCCGTATGTCACAAGCGACACCCGCACCATGCTCGACGACGCGGATTCTGTTTGGGAGGGTGTGCAGCTCCTCAAGAAGTATCTTCAGGCCAAGCGTATAATCGTTGGGATCGAAAAAAACAAGCCGGAGTGCATTAAGAAGTTTTCAGCGCTTGCTGAGAGTGACAGCGCGGTTGAGGTAGCGGCGCTGCCATCCATTTACCCGCAGGGCGGCGAAAAGGTACTGATCTATAACACCATCGGCCGTATCGTCCCTGAGGGGAAGCTTCCGCTTGATGTGGGAGCCATCGTTATTAACTGTACCACTCTCGCGGCAATAGCAAAATACATAAAGACGGGTATGCCGTTGGTTGAAAAGTGCGTGACGGTGGATGGTTCCGCAGTTAAGGAGCCTAAAAACGTCATCGCGCCGATCGGAACACCTGTATCCGACCTGTTCAATTTCTGCGGAGGCTTTAAATCGGAGCCTAAGAAGGTTCTATATGGCGGCCCGATGATGGGTATCGCCATGCCGAGTATGGACTACCCGGTCATGAAAAACACCAATGCGGTGCTGGCGCTGGATGAGCGGGAGGCCACACTTCCGGAGCCTACCGCCTGCATTCGCTGCGGGACATGCATAGACAGCTGCCCGCTTAAGCTTATGCCCACGGAGATCGAGAGCGCATATGAGAAGAGGGATGTTGAGCGTCTTGCCAAGCTCAAGGTAAACCTCTGCATGGAGTGCGGCTGCTGTTCCTTTGCCTGCCCGGCAAAGCGCACGCTGGTCCAGACCAATAAACTTGCAAAAGCTCTGCTGGCTGCCGATATAGCGGCTAAGAAGGCGGAGGCCGCCAAAAAGGCACAGGAAGCAGAGAAAAAGGAGGCGGCTGTAAAATGAACGGACTTAAAGTAAGCGTATCGCCTCATATAAGGAGTACACGCACCACCCGGAAGGTGATGCTGGATGTTATCATCGCCCTTATGCCCGCGCTCATCGCCGCGGTATTTCTGTTCGGCATCCGTTCACTGCTGCTCACGGCGGTTTCTGCTGCTGCGTGTGTGGTATGTGAGTATGTATGGTGCCGCCTTATGAAGAAGGAGCCGACGGTCGGCGACCTCTCTGCGGTGGTGACGGGTATACTCATCGCGTTTAACGTTCCCGCCGGGATGCCGATTTGGGAGCTTATTGTCGGTGACGTGGTTGCGATCATCGTCGTTAAGATGCTCTTCGGCGGCATCGGCTGCAACTTTGTAAACCCGGCTCTCGTGGGAAGAGTCGTCATGTTCTTCTCCTTTACGGCGGATATGACAAACTACACCTATCCCTCCGGTGCGGTCGACGCTCTCTCCAGCGCCACGCCTATGGCAAAGCTTCAGGAGCTTGACTGGAGCAATTTTACCGACCTGCTCTTGGGCATACATGGCGGAGTTATCGGCGAGACCTGTGCGTTGGCGCTTATCCTCGGAGGCGTCTATCTTGTTGTCCGAAAGGTCATAAAGCCGACCATACCGCTTGCGTACATTGGCTCAACGCTTTTGTTCACATGGATATTCGGCGGCGATCAGCCGGTGCTGAGCATTTTCACCGGCGGACTCATGCTTGGTGCCATATTTATGGCCACTGACTATGTAACCTCTCCCTTTACAAATAAGGGCAAGCTCATCTATGGCATCGGCTGCGGACTTATAACCGCCGCGATACGCCTGTTTGCCAATTCGGCCGGCGGAGTTTCCTTCTCCATACTTCTTATGAACCTTGTGGTGCCGTATATCAATGATCTTACCAGACCTAAGCCGCTTGGAGGTGTGGAAAATGACTAAGGAAAAATTCAATGAGTATATAAAGCCCTTTGTGGTGCTTGTGGTCATATGCCTCGTTGTGGCTTTCCTGCTGGCTTTTACAAACAGTAAGACCGCACCGATAATTGAGGAGAACGCCCGTATCGAGGCCGAGCGCATCCGTTCAGAGGTGCTGCCGGGGGCTTCCGGTTTTGAGCCTGTTGAGTGCGACACGGATGCTCTCGGTATTGACAGCGCATACCGTGAGACAAACGGTCTCGGCTACGTTATAACTGCCAGCTACAAGGGCTATGGCGGAGATGTTACCGTGACTGTCGGCATCGACAACGACGGATACGTTGTGGGTATGAACGCCAACGTCTCCACGGAGACTACCGGCGTCGGCTCTAAGGCCGGACAGTCGGATTATACAGATAGATTCATTGGCATTTCCGGCAGCGCTGATGGCATCGACACGATATCAAACGCCACCTATTCCAGCACGGCGGTAAAGACCGGTGTGTCCGCGGCGCTCAGTGCATTTGACGCTATCAAGGAGGCGGAATGATGAAGAAGAAGCTTTCAATACTTACAAACGGCCTTTTTAAGGAGAATCCGGTCCTGATACTTGCCCTTGGCTGCTGCTCGGTGCTTGCGGTGTCAGTTACCGTTCTCGGCGGCCTTGGAATGGGCCTTGCGCTCACGTTTGTCCTTGTGTGCTCAAACGTGGTAATATCGCTGCTCCGTAACGTCATACCCAGTAAGGTGCGTATCCCATGCTACATAGTGGTCGTCGCTACCTTCGTCACGCTGGTGGAGATGGTGGTGGAGGCGTACATGAAGGACCTTTACGACTCCCTGGGCGTGTTTCTGTCGCTGATCGTGGTAAACTGCATAGTCCTGGGCAGAGCCGAGATGTTCGCCAGCAAAAACTCCGTGGGAGACAGCTTCTTTGACGGCCTTGGAATGGGCCTCGGATATACAATGGTTATCGTTGCGATATCCGTGGTGCGTGAGCTTTTAGGAAGCGGGACGCTCTTCGGTGCGCGTATAATTCCGGAGGGATATCAGCTCGGCATACTCTCTCAGACCCCGGGCGGCTTTTTCTGCTTTGGATGTGCCATGGCTCTGCTGGCTGCCTGCATGAATAAGAAAGGCAAGAAGCTGGATCAGACCACCGGCTGCAACGGCCAGTGCGGCAGCTGCGGACTTCACTGCGACAATAATACAAAGGAGGAAGAGACAAAATGAGTGAACAGCTTGCAAAAATCCTCCTGATAATGTTTACAATGGTGTTTACCGAAAACTACGTCCTTGTACAGTTCCTCGGTATATGCCCGTTTTTAGGAGTTTCACAGAAGTTTTCATCCTGTATCGGAATGAGCGGGGCGGTCATATTTGTAATGACGCTGGCCTCCGCTGCCACCTACGGTATTTATCAGGGACTGATGGTCCCCTTCGGGCTTGAGTACCTTTCAACCATCATTTTCATTCTTGTTATAGCAGCGCTTGTGCAGCTGGTTGAGATCGTGCTGAAAAAGTACATGAAGCCCCTTTATAACGCCCTCGGAGTATATCTGCCGCTTATAACTACTAACTGCGCGGTTCTGGCGGTGACGCTCCTCAACATCAGCGAGGATTATAACTTCCTGGAGTCCTGCGTGGACGGCTTCTCAGCCGGCGTGGGCTTTGGCCTTGCACTTATCCTCTTCTGCGGAGTGCGCAAGTCCCTTGAACATGCAAAGCCCCCCAAGTCCTTTGAGGGGCTGCCGATATCCCTTATCGCCGCGGCGCTTACCAGCATGACCTTCATGGGCTTTACCGGCATGGCCGAGAACCTGTTCGGTTAAGGGGGAGCGAATATGGATATTATCAATGCTGTATGGGTATTGGGCGCCATTGGCGCCGTGTGTGCGATCCTGCTGGTGCTTGCTGCAAAATTTATGCACGTTCCGGTAGATGAGAAATTTCCAAAGATCCGCGAGTGCCTTCCTGGGGCCAACTGCGGCGCATGCGGCTACGCCGGGTGCGATGGCTACGCTTCGGCGCTGGCTTCCGGTGAGGAGACAAAGATTAATAAGTGTGTCGCAGGAGCAGATAAGGTAGCACAGGCGCTTGCCGATGCGCTGGGCGCCGAGTTTGAGGATGTCGTCGAGCAGGTGGCCGTAGTCCGCTGCAGCGGAGACTGCACCGCCACACAGGATAAGATGGACTATCAGGGACTTTCCAGCTGTGCCGCCGCAAAGCTGCTCTTTGGTGGAAAGGGTGCGTGTTCCTTCGGCTGTATCGGCCTTGGCGACTGCGCTAAGGTGTGTCCTGAGCATGCCATAACGGTTATTGACGGCCTTGCCAGGGTGAATTTCTCCAGATGTATCGGATGTGGTATGTGTACAAGGACCTGCCCCAACGGTATAATCACTCTTATGCCGGATGTTGAGTGCATGCTTGTCGGCTGCAGCAATAAGGAGAAGGGAGCCGCCACACGCAAGGAGTGCTCCAAAGGCTGTATTGGCTGCCATAAGTGCGAGAAGGAATGCCCCCAGGGGGCGATCACGGTTGTAGACAACCTGTCACGCATCGATTACGACAAGTGCGTGGACTGCGGCCATTGTGCCGAGGTCTGCCCCGTGGGTTGCATCCATGTGAGCAATTTCAGCGGAGCGCACAGAGTGTAATTACTGCGTATTTTATGTGAAATGCCATACCGCTTGCGCGATTAAAAAATGATATAACTGTTTTTCTCCCCTGCGCTATACGCGGGGGAGTTTTTTTGACCGCGTGAGCCTGCCTTCTTTTTGTGCCTTTGTGGTATAAAAGGGATTGACATACCTAGAACGTCGAGGTATAATCTACCTAGATAATCTAGGTATTATTTTTAAGGAGGTCCAGTATGAAGATCGACAAAACCCTTATGTCCGGCAGCACGACGCTTCTGGTGCTGTCGCTTCTCACGGACGGGGAGAAGTACGGCTACGAGATGACCAGCGAGCTGGAGCGCCGGTCGGATGGCACCTTCTCTCTCAAGGAGGGGACGCTCTATCCGCTGCTGCACGCTCTGGAGAAGGACGGCTGTGTGAAGTCCCGCATGAAGGAGGCGCCCAATGGCAGGGAACGGAAGTATTACCGCCTGACCAAAAAGGGCGCCGCCCTGCTGGATGAAAAGACTGAGGAGTGGAAGCTGTTCTCGGAGAAGGTCAACGCCGTCATAGGCTTCTCCCCGGCGGTGACCTGACGATATGAAGAAGGTCAGCTTTGAGTATTACGCCAACAAGGCCGCGGGGTACATAAAGTATAAGCCGGAGAGAAAAGAGGTCTATGAGGAGCTTTACGCCCATCTGGAGGATAAGTTCGACGGCCTTGTGAGCGCCGGCCTTCCGGAGCGGGAGGCGGAGAAGCTCACCCTCCGGGCGATGGGGGACGCGGACGAGGTGGGCCGGGCCCTGGCGAAGGTCCACAGGCCCTTCTGGGGATATTTCCTGCGGCTCACAAAGGTGCTTTTGGTTATAACCGTCCTGCAGTTTTTTATCTCCGTGTTTAACCTGCCGGAGTATCTTGACCGCTGGTCCGGGGAGAGCGATGTGGAGCAGCGCCTGTGGAACAGCCCGGAGGCCGGCGAGGTGTTCTATTACCCCGATTGCCGTGACAGCTCCGACGGGTACACCTTCACTGTCACGCGGGTGATGACCCACGACGCTAAGACGGAGAGCGGGGAGGAGTACCACCCATTTTACTTCACGGTAAAATCCTTCAACCTCCGCCTGTGGATAGACTGCGCCGAGGTGAGGGAGTTTTACGCGGTGGACAGCTTCGGCAACCTCTATTACCCAGACAGCACCATCCCCCGCGAAAAAGCCGAGAGAAGCCTTGTGGGAAACTACTACTACGACGGTCCCTTCACCTACAAGTACGAGATGTGGCTGGAGGGGTATGTGGGGGGCGCCGAGTGGGTGGAGATACGGTATGACGATTTCGGGCGGGACATCTGTCTGCACATCGACCTTACGGAGGGGGTAACCTATGAAGCGGATTAGGGCTTTTTTCCGACGGCACCGCCCGCGGTGGTCCGTGCGCATCCTGATTAACCTGTGCCTCATCGCGGCCCTTGGCTTTGGGGCCTGGCTGCTGAAGGGAGCGCCGCCCCTCTCCGAGACCATGGCCCTGCGCCGTGCCGAGACATCGCACCTGATCGGCCCGGGGGAGATCCTTGCCCGGGTCGTGACACCCAGCGGGGACTATCCCTCGATAATCGCCGTGGACGAGGGGGAGTGCGTCGCCCTCTTCACCACGAAGGAGCGTGGAACAGCCAGCTCCGCCCAGAGGAGGCTGTACTATCGGGAAAAGACGGGCGGCGTCACCCTGATGGCGGAGCCGCTGAACGGCACGCCGTTTAATGATGAGGATCTTTTGTTCATCTTTGCCTTCGACGAATTTCCGGAGGCCGTCCGTGCCGTGCTTGAGATCGGGATCACCTATGATTATGACGGGGCGGTGTATGACCAGACCTTTCTTACTGAGTCCCTGCGCGAGTACGAGGGTCTCTTCCTGTTCTGCATTGAGAAGCTCCGCTTGGAGGAGTACGACATGGGAGATCACTACACACTGGAGGACTATGCCTTTTCGGAGCTTGCCTCCACCTGTCAGGTGTTTATAAGCACGGACGCGGTGTTCCCGGCGAACGTGCGGTTTTATGGCGAGGACGGCGGCCTTCTGGCGGAGGAGGAGACCTTTGTGGCAAGCCGCGCCGTGACGAAGGAGCGGCTTGGAGAGGGGGTGGGCGCATGAATTACAACAGGGAAGGGTGGCTCGACACCGTCCTCTCCCATGTGCGCTGCGGGCCCGCCCGCAGGGAGATCCGTGAGGAGCTATCCTCCCACATGGAGGATAAGGAGCAGGCCCTTCTTGACGCCGGGATAGCCCCGTCCGACGCATCGCGCATGGCCGTGCAGGCCATGGGCGACCCGGATGAGGTGGGCCGGGCCATGAATCAGGTCCACCGGCCCTTCTGGGGCGTTCTGTACGGCGTAATCAAGGGGCTACTGGCGGTGCTGGTGCTGGTTCTGGCCTTTCAGCTTATAAACGGCGCCGTGAATACCGGAGGCGCGGCGGAGTTGCTGAACCGTCTCTCCCCGGGAGGAAAGCTGCCAGAGATCACTGACTTGGGGGCGGATGCGGCTCCAGACCTTGCATTTCAGGTGCAGCCGGTGAAGCTGGACGGCTGCACCTACCGGGTGGAGCAGGCAAGGCTCTTTGAGACGTCCTTCGGCACCTACAGCCTGATTGTGGATATTAAGGTGACCAATCCCCTCCCGTGGGCGGACCCACCCATGGCGGTGGAGCTGCTGGAGATTCGGGACTCGTGGGGCTTTGACAGCGGGAACAGCTGGCTCACGGACCCAGAGACCGGGGAGATGTACCCAAATATTGAGCTGGAGATAGGCTGGCTTGATGGCGAGGACTTGGTACACGGCCGGATATTCGACCGTGAGACACTGCGCGCCGGGAGCTGGGGGACGTGGCGCTTTCGGATTTATGCACACTTCCCCCAATACGCCACGTGGGCGGAGATTTACTATCCAATGGATGAGGCGCTCACATTCCGGTTTACCTATCAGGAGGAGGCGGCATGAGACAGAAACACAGACGCCTGACCTACCGGGGGAGGATGGTGAGGAACCTTATCCTTGCGCTCCTACTGCTGTATGCGGTCTGGGCGGCGGCGGGGTATCCGCTTTTCTCCCACAGGCTGGAGCTGCGCCGGGCGGAGCGCTCCTACCATCTGGAGCCGGGGGAGATATTGACCTCCGTTTCAACACAGGCGAACGGTCCGGACTTTCTGATCGTCCGGGGGGAGCAGGCATGTGAGGTGTTCAGGGTGCCATCCGGCGGCCTTACCGGGTACGAGGCGGAACTATTCCTCTACGAGCAGGCGGGGGAGTTTACGCTGGTGCCGCTGCCGTCCACGATCTACGGTACGTCCACCGGGTATTATAAGGGATGCATGCTGGTGTTTGGCCAGCTCCTGCCGGGGGCGGCTCGCGCGGAGCTCATCTTCTGTGTGGAGGGGGAGACGTATACGGCCGAGGCCCAGGGGGAGACGGATGGGGTGCTGGTGTTCTTCTTCCAGGGGAACCACCGGCACGGCGCCTCCGCAGAGGAGGATGACAGTCTGGCTGAATACAACACCCTGAAGACCATTCAGGGAAATCCCTTATTGGCAAGCGGTACCTTGCGGCTCTATGATGGGCAGGACGGCCTCCTGGGGGAGTACGAGGTACCCCCGGGGGCACTTCTGGCGGGGGACGCATGGTAACGAAGCAGTGGGACGTCTCTCTCGTCCTCGGGCTGTCAAGCCCTGAAAAATTTGCGGTACGCATGCCGCGAAAAAGATGGATCACTTGTTCAGCCCCGGCGGGGGAACCCGCCGGGCTCTGTTTTTTTCCGCTGCCCGGTATGGCTCGGGATAGAGCCGCAGGCCGGCTTCTGCCGTAAAAATCATCAAATGGAGAAATGGATGCAGGATTTCCTGCATCCATTAGTCAAAGAGACGATTCACCCCGCCGGAAGTTTAAAAAAACTGTGAGGACAATGCCTTGTCAACACAATAAAAAGCGTTTATAATAACTCTGTTATACAATGTCTGGTCCAATGGCGGAAAGACGAGCGCTGTGCGTTTTTCACTTGGCTGCGGGCCGGACTTTCTGGTTTATGGGCAGACGGATGCTTAAAGATATATTTTCATAACAGGGGAGATTAAGATGAGCAAATATATTTTCGTTACAGGCGGCGTTGTGTCCGGACTTGGAAAGGGCATCACAGCCGCTTCTCTCGGCAGACTTCTTAAGGCGCGCGGGCTGAAGGTCGCCGCTCAGAAGCTTGACCCATACATAAACGTTGATCCGGGTACAATGAGCCCATACCAGCATGGTGAGGTATACGTGACTGAGGACGGCGCGGAGACCGACTTGGATCTTGGTCACTATGAGAGATTTATTGACGAGGATTTGAACCGCTTTTCAAACCTGACCACCGGAAAGGTGTACGCAAATGTCATCGGCAAGGAGCGCCGGGGTGAGTATCTCGGCAGCACGGTTCAGGTAATACCACATGTCACCAATGAGATAAAGGAATTTATATACAGTGTCGGCCGCAAGACAAATGCCGACGTGGTTATAACTGAGATCGGAGGAACTGCCGGAGATATAGAGAGCCAGCCGTTCCTTGAGGCGATACGTCAGGTGGGGCATGAGGTCGGGCAGGATAATTCGCTGTATATCCATGTCACATTAGTACCGTACCTTAAGGCCTCAGGCGAGCATAAATCTAAGCCGACGCAGCACTCCGTAAAGGAGCTTCAGGGCATGGGCATAAATCCGGACATCATAGTTTTGCGAAGTGATGAGCCGATAGAGGATGAGAGCATCTTTACGAAGATATCCCATTTTTGCAATGTTAAGCAGGACTGCGTTATTGATAATATAACGATCCCCGTGCTGTACGAAGCACCCCTTATGCTTGAGGAGAAAAATTTCTCGGATGTAGTATGCAGAGAGCTTAATATAAACGCTCCTGCGCCTGACCTGACTGAGTGGAGGGCGCTTGTGGAGCGGATAAAGAACCTCCATAGAACGGTGACTATCGGCCTTGTGGGAAAATATGTTCAGCTGCACGACGCTTACCTGTCCGTATCTGAGGCGCTGCGTCACGCGGGGTATTATCACGATGCGGCGGTTAAGATAGAGTGGATAGATTCAGAGACGCTTAATGAGGAAAATTATGAGGAGGCACTCAAGCCTCTCAATGGAATACTTGTCCCCGGCGGCTTTGGCTCCAGAGGCATAGAGGGGATGGTCTTGGCCGCTAAATACGCACGTGAGAACAACGTGCCGTATCTGGGTATATGCCTTGGTATGCAGATTTCCGTAATAGAGTTTGCCCGCAATGTCATAGGCTGGGATGACGCCAACTCCCGCGAGTTTGACGAGAATTCGACCCACAAGGTGATCGACTTTATGCCCGGTCAGAATGACGATATTGACAAGGGCGGTACGCTGAGATTAGGCAGCTGGCCCTGCTATATACGTACAGGCACTACGATGGAGCGCTGCTATGCGACTCAGATAATAAGCGAGCGCCACCGTCACCGCTATGAGTTTAACAATGAATATATGTCGCACTTTGAGGGCGCCGGCCTGTGCATAAGCGGTACATCGCCTGACGGTATGCTTGTGGAGACTGTTGAAATACCCGGGAATGATTTCTTCGTGGGAGTCCAGTACCATCCGGAGTTCAAGAGTCGTCCCAACAAGGCGCACCCTCTGTTTATGGGATTTGTAGCTGCTTCGCTTGATCGTAAGGGGAGGAGATAATTTTAAATGTGTGGAATAGTAGGCTTTACCGGCAGCCGCCCTGCGGCGCCTGTGCTCCTTGAGGGGCTTAAAAGGCTTGAATACCGCGGCTATGACTCCGCGGGAATTGCCGCTGTTAATGACGGGAAGATAAGTGTTGCAAAGGCCAGCGGCAAGATAAAGAACCTCT
This sequence comes from Oscillospiraceae bacterium, assembly GCA_051866775.1. Taxonomy (GTDB): domain Bacteria; phylum Bacillota; class Clostridia; order Oscillospirales; family Oscillospiraceae; genus RUG626. Next base: position 57,039 of record JBJDXR010000040.1, read on the forward strand.
GTGAGATAACAAACAACGGTGCTTCCGTTGCTGGCTATGTCGGTATTGGCCACACCCGCTGGGCGACCCATGGCGCACCGAATGATATTAACGCACACCCTCATATGTCCAATGACGGGCGCTTTGCCGTTGTCCATAACGGCATAATAGAGAACTTCGCCGAGCTTCGTGAGGAGCTTATTGCAAAGGGCTATGAGTTTAAGAGCGATACGGATACCGAGGTGATCGCGCATCTTCTGGAGCTATACTATGACGGTGATCCACGTAAGGCCGTTATGAAAATGGCCTCGCGTCTCGTCGGTTCATACGCCCTGGGGGTCGTATGCACGGATGGCTCCGGCAGGCTCTTCGCCCTTCGTGAGGCGGGGCCTCTGATTTTGGGTATCGGTGTAGGGGAAAACTACTTTGCGTCCGACGTCACGGCGCTTATCGCACATACAAAGAATGTCATATACCTTGAGGATGGGGAGTTTGCGGAGCTTACGCCGGACAGCATAACCGTCTATGACTGCGCAGGCAGGACCGTTAATAAGCAGGTCTCAAGGATAGTATGGGACATTGAGGCGGCGGAAAAGGGCGGCTATGAGCACTTTATGCTCAAGGAGATAATGGAGCAGCCGCGGACCTTTAAGGCAACCGTTGAACCGAGAATCAAGGATAACCATATTGAAATAGAAAATTTTGATATCTCCGACGAGGAGCTTAGAAGCATAAACAAGATAATAATAACCGCCTGCGGCTCGGCCAGTTACGCCGGACAGGTGGGAAGATACGTGATCGAGGAGCTGTGCCGCATACCCGCACAGGTTGAGGTGGCAAGTGAGCTGAGGTACCGCAACCCGATAGTCGATGAGCACACGCTGCTTATAGTCGTCTCACAGTCCGGCGAGACTGCCGACACTATCGCTGCGATGAAGGAGTGTAAGGCGCGCGGGGCACGCACCCTTGCGATAGTAAATGTTGTGGGCAGCACGATAGCCAAGATAGCCGACCACGTAATATACACCTGGGCCGGACCTGAGATTGCCGTAGCTACTACAAAGGGCTATACAACTCAGGTGGCTGTCCTTGACCTTTTGGCGATATATATTGCCAAGAGGCTCGGCCGCATCGGTGATGACAGGTATATTGAGCTTATAGACTCTTTGAGGGAGATACCCTCAAAGATACAGCGTGCCATCGACCTTAACAAGCACATAAAGTATCTGGCGGAGCGCTACAGCACTAACAGGGCACTCTATTTTATCGGCCGCAACGTTGATTATGCGGTCAGTATGGAGGGAGCGCTTAAGCTAAAGGAGATATCCTATATTTATGCTGAAGCCTACCCTGCGGGAGAGCTTAAGCATGGGACGATAGCCCTTGTGGAGCCGGGATCCCTTGTGGTGGCTCTTGCCTGTTATGAGCCGCTTTTTGAAAAGACCATGTCCAATATTGAGGAGGTCAAGGCACGCGGCGCCAAGGTTCTTGCGGTGGCGCTGGAGGGCAACAAGAAGCTTATATCTCAGGCCGACGACTATATCATCGTTCCGCGTACGGAGCCGCTATTTAACCCAATCGCAGAGATAATCCCACTGCAGCTTTTCGCCTACTATGTTGCAAAGGCAAACGGCTGTGATATAGATAAACCAAAGAACCTTGCAAAATCAGTTACAGTTGAATAAATCGGCAGCTGATACTGAAATATAAAAACCACTGAAGCGTTCTATAGTTCGGGATGCGGGGTTTTGTACCGCACCCGCCTGACCGGGATATCGGGATAGTCCCGGTCGGGTGATAATATGAAAGGAGCTTATATGAAAGACAGATACGAAAATCCTCTTTGCAGCCGCTACTCGTCAAAGCAGATGCAGTATATTTTCTCACCTGATTTTAAGTTTTCTACATGGAGAAAGCTTTGGGTGGCGCTGGCGGAGAGTGAGAAGGAGCTGGGACTTCCCATAACGCAGGAGCAGATAGACGAGATGCGCTCCCACATAAACGACATAGATTACGACCTCGCCGATGAGTATGAGCGGAAGCTCCGGCACGACGTTATGGCCCATGTGCATACCTTCGGTGATATGTGTCCCTCTGCAAAGCCGATAATACATCTGGGTGCCACCAGCTGCTACGTTGGTGACAACACCGATATAATCCAGATGAGGGAGGGCCTGCTTCAGATAAAAAAGCTCCTTGTAAACGCAATAGCCGCACTGTCTGACTTTGCCATGGAGCATAAGGATGTTCCAACGCTGGCCTACACGCATTTTCAGGCGGCCCAGCCCACAACCGTCGGCAAACGCGCCACGCTGTGGCTTCAGGATCTTATAATGGATCTGGAAAGGCTCGATTACGAGCTTAAAAAGCTTCGGCTGCTGGGGTGCAAGGGTACCACCGGAACAGGCGCCAGCTTCCTTGAGCTTTTTGGCGGCGACAGGGAAAAGGTGAAGCTTGTTGAGAAGAAAATAGCCGAAAAGATGGGCTTTGATTCCTGTATGCCGGTGTCGGGCCAGACCTATTCGCGCAAGGTGGATTCCTTTGTTTTAAACGTCCTAGCAGGTATTGCCCAGAGTGCTTACAAAATGGCCACGGACATAAGGCTGCTTGCCCACATGAAGGAGTTTGACGAGCCGTTTGAGACCAATCAGATAGGCTCCTCGGCTATGGCCTATAAGCGCAACCCCATGCGCTGTGAGAGGGTCGTATCCCTTGCAAGATATATTATGAACGACGCCAAAAACGCCGCAGATACTGCCGCCACACAGTGGCTGGAGAGAACCCTTGACGATTCGGCAAACCGCAGGATATCTATCCCTGAGGCATTCCTCGCCGCCGACGCCATACTGACCCTGCTGATAAACGTGATAAAAGGCGGAAGGATATACCCGAAGGTCATGGAGAAGCATCTTAATGAGGAGCTGCCGTTCATCGCCAGCGAGAACATAATGATGGACGCCGTTAACCGCGGCGGAGACCGTCAGGAGCTTCACGAGGCGATACGCCAGTACTCCCAGAAGGCCGCGGCGAGAGTGAAGCTTGAGGGCGGGGATAACAATCTTTTGGAGCTGCTTTTGGCGGATGCGCGGTTTGGACTTACTGAGGAGTCGCTGAAAGAGGTTCTGGATGTAAGGAAGTTTGTGGGATGTGCGCCGGAGCAGACTGTTGAGTTTATTGAAGCCTACGCGGCGCCTGTGATAGAGGAAAACAAAGATATGCTGGGCTTGGAGGCTCAGGTAAGAGTGTAAGGAGGAGCAAAATGCTTACAGCTGTAGTTGGTATTAACTGGGGCGACGAGGGAAAGGGACGCATGGTGGATCTTCTCTCCGCCCAATACGATGTGGTGCTCCGCTATCAGGGCGGAAATAACGCCGGCCACACCGTGGTAAATGACAGGGGCAAGTTCATTCTTAACCTGCTGCCGTCAGGTATACTGCGTGATGAGACTGTTAACGTGATGGGCCCCGGAATGGTCATCGACATTGAGCATCTCACCAAGGAGATCGCCAGCCTGCGTGAAAAGGGGATAGAGATAACCCCGGAGCATCTTGTTATAAGCGACCGCGCCACCATCTGCATGCCGTATCACGTTATGATGGACGTGCTTGAGGAGGAGCGTTTGGCCGACAAGAAGTTTGGCTCCACCCGCCGCGGTATCGCCCCTGTATATTCGGACAAGTATATGAAAAAAACGGTGCGTATGGGCGACCTTAAGCATCTTGACACCCTTAGAGAGCATGTTAAGGACATTGTCGAGTGGAAGAACCTGACCGTCGCAGGCGGCTACGGCCATGAGCCTATATCCGCTGATGAGATGTTCGACTGGCTCGTAAAATACGGCGTGCCGTTTGTGGATTATATAAAAGACACTACGGAGTACCTTACGGATGCCGTGGGCTCCGGAAAGAACATCATGTTTGAGGCTCAGCTTGGAGCGCTCAGGGATATAGACTTTGGAATATATCCGTATACTTCATCGTCCTCCACCATTTCTGCGTACGCTCCCATAGGCTCGGGTATTCCCGCGCAGAAGCTTGACAACGTGGTGGGAATAATGAAGGCCTATTCCAGCTGCGTGGGCGAGGGCCCCTTCACCTGTGAGCTTTTCGGGGAGGAAGCGGACAGGCTCCGCGAGGCCGGCGGAGAGTACGGTGCAGCTACCGGCAGGCCGCGCCGGGTGGGCGGCTTTGACGTGGTTGCGTCTAAGTACGGCGTACTTGTTCAGGGCGCTACCGAAATCGCCCTTACCAAGCTTGATGTTCTGTCATATCTCGATAGGATCCCGGTATGCGTAAAATATGACGTAAACGGCGTGCTCACCGACAGGTTCCCGTCTGGAGATGAGCTTAATGCCGCGAAGCCGGTCTATGAGTACCTCGAGGGCTGGCACGAGGATATATCCGGCTGCAGGAGCTTTGAGGAGCTTCCCAAAGCCGCTCAGGATTACGTGAAGTACATCGGTGAGGCCACCGGCTGTAATATAAAATACGTCTCTGTCGGAGCGGGCAGAGATGAATACTTTGAAATGTGAGGGAAAAGATATGGAAAAGCGTGAGCAAATGTACGAGGGCAAGGCCAAGAAGGTCTATGCCACCGACGACCCGAATCTCGTAATAGTTGACTATAAGGACGATGCTACAGCATTTGATGGGGCAAAAAAGGGCACCATCGCCGGCAAGGGCGTTATAAACAACCAGATGAGCAATATGCTCATGCAGATGCTTGAGAAGGAGGGGGTACCTACCCACTTTGTGGAGCAGCTGTCTGAGCGTGAGACGCTTGTTAAGAAGGTCTCCATAGTCCCGCTGGAGGTAATTATCCGCAATATCTCCGCCGGTCACTTCGCCTCCAACTACGGCGTGGAGGAGGGCATCGTGTTTGATGAGCCTACCATAGAGTTCTCCTACAAAAACGACGACCTACACGACCCCCTTCTGAATGAATACCATGCCCTTGCGCTGAAGCTTGCCACAAAGGAGGAGATCGCCCAGATCAAGGCCATGGCCTTCAAGGTAAACGACGTTCTCAAGGCATTTATGAAAAAGCTGAATATAGACCTTGTTGACTTTAAGCTGGAGTTCGGAAGGCTCGCTGACGGCTCTATCGTACTTGCCGACGAGATATCTCCGGACACCTGCCGCTTCTGGGATTCCACAACCCATGAGAAGCTTGACAAGGACCGCTTCCGCAGAGACCTCGGCGGAGTTGAGGATGCCTATCACGAAGTAATGAAGAGACTTTTGGGAGAGTAAGTCCGTGGAAAACGAGATCCATGAAGAATGCGGCGTATTCGGTGTATATGGAGCTAACCAGTTCCACGTCGCGATGACTGTCTATTACGGACTCTATGCCCTTCAGCACAGGGGGCAGGAGAGCTGCGGCATAACCGTTTGCAATGAGGGGAAATTTTCCACTCACAAGGATCTTGGACTTGTGAGCGAGGTGTTTACCCCCACGGCACTGGAGACGCTGGGTGAGGGGACCATGGCGGTGGGACATGTCCGCTACGGTACTACTGGAAATTCCGGACGTGAGAACGCCCAGCCCATCGTGGTGAGCCATCTTACCGGCAACATGGCCACCGTTCACAACGGCAATCTGACAAACGCGTCGGAGCTTCGCCATGAGCTGGAGATGAACGGCTCAATTTTCCACACCACCAGCGATACGGAGATAATATCTTACGTCATAACCCGGGAAAAGCTGCATACAAGCTCTGTTGAGGAGGCAGTGGTAAGGTCCATGGACATCCTTGAGGGGGCCTACTCCCTCATACTCATGTTTGACGATAAGCTCATTGCCGTAAGGGATAAGAACGGCTTCAGGCCGCTGTGCTACGGACGCAACAGCTTCGGCGACTATATAATCGCCTCTGAGTCCTGCGCGCTGAATTCAGTAAGCGCTGAGTTTATTAGGGATATCAGGCCCGGAGAGGTCGTGGTTTTTGATAAGAACGGCGTACACAGCATCACGGACCAGTGCGGCAAGGCCGATGAGGCGATGTGTATTTTTGAGTACATCTACTTTGCACGTCCCGATTCCGTGATCGACGGCTGCTCTATCCATCACGCCAGAATGAACGCGGGGCGCTTTTTGGCTGAGGACTATCCTGTGGATGCGGATATAGTTATCGGCGTTCCGGACTCGGGAATAGACGGTGCAATAGGCTACTCAAAGACCTCGGGGATACCCTACGGCATCGGATTCATCAAAAATAAGTACATAGGCAGGACGTTCATCTCTCCGGGGCAGAAGTCCAGGGAGAACAGTGTTAAGATAAAGCTCAACACAGTAAAAGAGACCGTCTGCGGGAAGAAGGTCGTTATGGTGGATGACTCCATAGTCCGCGGAACCACCTGCGCAAGGATCGTAAACCTGCTGCGTGAGGCCGGGGCGAAGGAGATACACGTCCGTATAACTGCGCCACCGTTTTTAAACCCCTGCTATTACGGCACGGATATTGACTCCCGTGAGGGACTTATAGCCAACCACCGCACCACGGAGGAGATATGCCGAATTATTGGGGCGGACTCACTGGGCTATTTAAAAAAGGAGCATCTTCCGGAGCTTGCCGGCTCAAAGGGAGAGCACAGCTACTGTACTGCCTGCTTCACCGGGGATTATAAGACAAGGCTCTCAGATGAGATGAAGAAGGATATGTTTGAGGGCTGAGATAAGCTTTTTGCGGCGTCTGCGTTTTGCAGACGCCGCTTTTTGTAAAAAACTATTTAAAAACGCCGCCATATGTGGTAAACTGACCTAGAGTGTGATTTAAATCTGGGAAACTGGAGGAAATATAAATGATATCACAGAAAATGCTGAATATGACAAAAAACGGCAGCGCCATCAGGGCAATGTTTGAAGAGGGCGGTAGGTTAGCCGCCAAGTATGGCCCGGAGAATGTCTACGACTTCTCCCTTGGAAATCCTAATATACCGGCTCCTGAGAAGGTGAGAACAGAGATCATCCGTTTGGCTGAGGAGACCGACCCGGTGGATCTTCACGGGTATATGTCAAACGCGGGATACCCATATGTTAGAGCTGCGGTTGCCCGGTCTCTGAACGCACGTTTCGGAACGGCTTTTAATGAGGACAACATAATCATGACTGTGGGAGCGGCCGGCGGATTAAATGTTATTTTAAAGACCCTCTTAAATCCTGGTGACGAGGTGCTGGTTTTCTCACCGTATTTTCTTGAATATGGCAACTACGTATCAAACTTTGACGGGGTCTTAAGGAGTATTCCCGCAAGAGCGGAGGATGGCTTCCAGCCGTCGGCTGAGGCGCTGGCCGCCGCGATCACGCCAAAGACGAAAGCGCTTATTCTCAATAATCCGAACAACCCCACCGGCGTTATTTATTCAGAGGATACGGTGAAAGCTCTTGCAGCGGCGCTTGAGGAGAAGCAGAGAGAGCTTGGAACATCCATATACATTATCTCGGATGAGCCTTACAGGGAGCTTGCCTATGACGGAGCGGAAGTGCCGTATTTGACGAAGTATTACAAAAACACCATAGTGGGATACTCCTGGTCAAAATCCCTGTCCCTGCCGGGTGAGCGTATAGGATACCTGGTGATTCCCTCGGAGGCAGACGATGCGCAGGTTATTTTCGACGCCGCAGTTATCGCAAACAGGATACTTGGCTTTGTAAACGCCCCTGCCCTTCAGCAGCGTCTGGTGGCCGGGTGCTTAGATGAAAAGACCGATATCGGCGCGTATGACAAAAACCGCAAGGCTCTCTATGACGGTCTTACCGGATGCGGCTTTGAGTGTGTCTATCCCGCGGGGGCATTCTATATGTGGATGAAGTCCCCGGAAGCGGATGATAAGGCATTTTCAGAGCGCGCCAAGAAGTACAATATACTCTTTGTCCCAGGAAGTTCCTTTGCCTGCCCTGGCTATGTGCGTATAGCCTATTGCGTGTCCAACGCCATGATAATCCGTTCCATCCCCGCCTTCAGGAAACTGGCGGAGGAATATGGACTGATAAAATAAACCATTATCTGTGAGGAACAAAATGGAAAATGAAAATAAAAAAGTCATGCTCTCCGGCATACAGCCCAGCGGGGAACTGACGCTCGGATCCTATCTTGGAGCTATAAAGAACTGGGCGGAGCGGGCGGAGGAGTTTGACTGCTATTACTTCATGGCCGATCTGCACTCCATTACGGTGAGGCAGAACCCTGCCGACCTGCGCCGCAGGACGCTTACGCAGCTTGCGGCGTACATTGCCTGCGGTCTTGACCCTGAGAAGAACACGCTTTTTGTGCAGTCCCACGTGCATCAGCACGCGGAGCTTGGCTGGGTGCTTGACTGCTATACGATGTTCGGCGAGCTTTCCCGCATGACCCAGTTTAAGGATAAGTCTGCGAAAAACGCCGACAATATAAACGCCGGACTTTTTACCTATCCTGCCCTTATGGCGGCGGATATCCTGCTCTACCAGCCGGACTTCGTGCCGGTGGGGGAGGATCAGAAGCAGCATGTTGAGATCTGCCGTGATATAGCCGCCCGATTTAACGGTATATACGGCGACGTGTTTAAAATCCCGGAGCCTTATATACCAAAGGTTGGGGCGAGGATAATGAGCCTCACAAGCCCCGAAAGCAAGATGTCCAAGTCGGATAAGGATCCCGGGGGATGTGTTTACATCCTTGAAAAGCCTGAGGATATCCAAAGAAAGTTTAAAAAGGCGGTGACCGACAGCGACACCGAGCGCTGCGTCCGCTTTGACAGGGAGAATAAGCCGGGGGTCTCAAACCTTATGCAGATATACTCCTGCGCCACGGGAGAGAGCTTTGAGCAGATCGAGCGGGAGTTTGACGGAAAGGGCTACGGCGCCTTCAAGCCCGCGGTGGGAGAGGCCGTTATAGAGATGCTCAGACCCATAAGGGAGGAGACTGAGCGCATACTCAAGGATAAGGCCTACCTTGAGAGCGTGTATAAGCAAGGGGCGGAGAGAGCTTCTTATGTTGCTGAAAAGACCCTGCGCAAGGTATATAAGAAGGTCGGCTTCCTTCAGCGGTAAGCCCGGTGGGATATAAGATAAAGGAAAGACTATATGGAAATTGAACTCAACACGCTGCTGGACGTGGTGCTGGCGCTCGGCGTGGCGCTTGTGGTTTGTTTTGTAACGACGCCGCTTGCAAGAGCCTTTGCCCGAAAGGTCGGGGCCGTGGATATACCTAAGGATGGCCGCCGTATGCACGACCATCCTATACCGCGTCTTGGCGGTCTTGCCATATTTCTCGGCTTTTTGATAAGCGTTGTACTTTTCGCAGAAATAGATCGCCAGGTTCAGGGGATGCTTTTAGGCTCCATAATAATCATCACAATCGGCGCGATCGACGATATTATCCCCCTGCCGGCATGGCTCAAATTTATATTTCAGATAGCCGCAGCTGCTGTCGCCGTGATATTCGGCATACGAATTGAGATGATCTCAAACCCCATATTTTGGAGCAGCACTGAGTATATAAACTTCGGCGTTTGGTCTGTGCCGATAACCATTATATGGATAGTCGGGATCACGAACTCCGTGAACCTGATCGACGGGCTTGACGGGCTTGCTGTCGGCGTCTCGGCTATATCGTCGATGTCTGTTCTGGTCATCTCGCTGGTGCTGGGGCAGTATAATATAGCCATAATACTTGCCGCGCTTGTGGGGGCCTGCATTGGATTCATGCCATATAATTTAAACCCCGCCCGTATCTTTATGGGCGATACCGGCGCGCTGCTGCTGGGCTATGTGCTTGCAACAGTCTCGGTCATGGGGCTTTTAAAATTCTACGCGATAATATCCTTCGCGGTTCCGCTTCTGGCATTGGGACTTCCGATTTTCGATACGCTCTTTGCCATTGTCCGCAGACTTCTTAAGGGACAAAATCCCATGTCACCTGACAGGGGGCATTTTCACCACAGGCTGATCGACATGGGCTTATCACAGAAGCAGGCCGTTGCAATACTCTACTCCATCAGCGCCGTATTGGGGCTTTCCGCTGTGCTCATAACCACAAGCGGAGAGATGAAGGCCATGATGCTCATCTTTGCCTTCTGTGTCGCGATCACCATAGGAGTGGTGCTCATAAAGAGCATGGACCGCACGCGGGAAAACCATTTGGAAAGGCAGGAACATGAAGAAAAAAAGGCCTCGCCTCATGACGCCGATGCGCCGGCAGAGGAGAGACCGGATCCCGGCAATGAGCCGGAAAATGAAAGCGATGAGGAGAAACATTAAGTTTTTTCTTCGTCGCCTTTGAGCATTGATAAACCAACTACGATGAGGATTATCAGGAAATCCTCGTCCTTACTTTCCACATACAGGAAAAGCAGCAGAGTTGCCAGCAGCAGGTCGCCTGCATCAAGCCCGGCGGGCAGCAGGGAGCTTAAAAAGCCCGTATTCCGCTGGGGCTGCTGAATGGACTGGGGCTGCTTTTTCCCTGTCGGAGGAGCCGGCTGCTGCCGGCTTTCCTTCTTTTTAGGTGCTTCCCGATCGGTTCTTTGAGTCCCGGCTCTGTAGTATCTGCCGCCGGGCGTCGGGTACCTGTTATAGGTTGATATTGAACTCACCTCCGGAAAACTCGGAGAATGCGATCTTGGCGATATGAGCGAGCTTTGCGATTTTCACCGCTCTGTCAAGTGCTTCGCGCCTCTCCTCTCGGATATAGGGCTTTATGGAGGAGACAAGGGCGGTCTTGTCGTTGGAGGAAGAGGAATATTCACCCATAAGCTTGCTTATAAGACCTATAAGTTTCGGGTCAATGTTTCCCAGCGAGCCAAACAACCCGTCGTCGGATTTTGGCGGCGGATCCGGTTCTTTTTCCTTTTCTCCGCCAAGGGAGCCGGAAAGCTCTCGGGCGAGACCAAGGATCTTCTCCATGTCCTTTGGTGACGACAGTATATTGTTGAGTTTATCCTCAAACTCGCCCATGCTGCTCCTCCCTTACTTTCCGTCCAGCATCTGCTGAAGCTGTTTCATGAGCCGTGCGCCGGCATCTGTTTTAACGACCCCGCTTAGCGCGTTCTTAATGGCATCTGTGTCACCCTTTTGCAGGGCCTCCTCAAAGCCGCCCTTTTGCAGCATTGATTTTACGGCCTCGCCGTCCTTCGAGGAGGCAAGCTCCTCAATATCGCCCTTTCTGCCGGCCAGCTTGCGCCCCTCCTCGGTGGAAAGGAATTTCTCGGCGGCACCTTTTAGATCCTTTGTCATATTCGTCCCCCCCAACCTGAGATGTTTTACACTCATGCCAGTATATTCCCCAATAACGAAAAGGTGACTTATGAAAATACTTGTTTTTTCGGACTCTCACAGAAATGTTGAGGCAATGGTATCGGTTGTTGAATTTGAAAAGCCGGATTATATTTTTCATTTGGGCGATTTGGAATCCGACGCAATAGAGCTGGGGCGCAGGTATTATAATATGCCTATATGCTCGGTCCCCGGCAACTGTGACCTGATGCCGTTTGGTGAGCGCAGGCTTATATTCGATATGTGCGGAAAGAAGTTCTTTGTGACCCATGGCCATGCCTACGGCGTCAAAACCGGGCTTAACTCACTTATAAATACGGCTATGACCGCGGGCGCGGATATCGTGATGTTCGGACACACCCATGTCCCTTACGAGGGCAGGTTCGGGGATATGCTTGTGATCAATCCCGGAAGCGTTGGCACCGGCAGCCGTACATACGGTGTGCTGACAATAGAAAACGGAGAGGTAAAATACGAAAACCTGAATAGGTGAGTGTTATCTCAGTTTGATAGGAGAATATAAAGGTGTGGCACGGTATTATGCGTGCTGCACCTTTTGCCTTTTGTACAGCGTTATATGCTGTGCGCCTATCAGACGTCAGATATATAAAACGGCAGGTGGTTGTACGCAATGACGAAAAAAATACTAATATAGACTGGTTTTTTGATATATTGACAAAAACGTTTTCTTAGTGAAGTTTAATCGCAATAGATTATACAAGCAAGATGTTTTTGATAAAAAATCTTGCTCAGGCGATCACCTTTTTTGAATGTGTTTGGCATTATGAGCCAGCCTGAATTGTATATAATGACGAAATACACCATATATTTAGTTGATTTATTTGACGAATAAACAAAATAATTGACAGGTTTAAGCAACTGTGGTAATATATAGAAAATCAAGGAAGAAATAAACAGATGTTGGGGAGAGGAGGTTATAACTGAATTTATGTTTTCGCAGGGGAAAAGGCCGGGGTATGTGATAGAACGAAAGGAGATAAATAATATGTATAAAGCACGGATTAAGGTCATAGCATCAGTTTTAACGCTGATTTGTTTGTCAACGATGGTTTTTACAAACTGTTTCGCAGCTACGACAAACATAGGCAGCAGTACGCACAGCTATACATCAAATGAGCCGGCATATTTCAAGCTTCAAGGCGATGTGACCTATAGTGAGTTGTCGGGCAATTATATGACAATAGATTCCATGAGCTCGCGGATATGGAATTACAGTACAAGCGATGTAGATATTTGTTGCCCATATTTTAAGGTTACTACGCTGACAACCACGCATGATACGGTGGCTTTATACAACCATATTGCGGTTTCTCCAGGAACGCCAAATTACTATACAAATATTGACTGGAAAAATTATCTTAACACCTATAAAAACGGGGCCAGCAATCGGTATACAATACCGACAAGTCTCAATGATTCCAGTGCTGCTATTTGCTCAGAGATCGGTGTAAGATCGGATGATTATGGCAGTTACTCTTCTATTGCATACCAGTATATGGCATATTGGTATGGAAATGGTACGGTCAGACTGCTTGATCTGGTTTGTGATGATGCTCCCGTTTGGACAACAAAATATGTTAACACGGTATCGGCAAACTCTGTTTTGTTCTCTTTAACCAGCGGTGAGGTTGAGAACTATAGTGCGGAAAAAACAGACTCAATTATTCAAATAGAAGTCTCCAGCGACGAAGTTATACAGATAGGATCGCTTCCTAAAATTTCGACAGATGCAGAGTTTGAGGACTGTATTGAGATCAATCCGGAGCAGGTGCAGTTTGTTGGCAATGATTCATTGCAGATAGTGTTGGATGACGGTTTGGAAGTGGAGCAGCTGTATGTAAAGATGCCGACAATAACAATAATAGATGAAACTGCCTCAGCTACTGTAAACAATACAGAAGGCCTTGAAGCTGTGTCAACCTATGATGAGGATACAGGGGTACGCCTGCTTATCCTGAGCTATGGAAGCGAAGATTTGCCGCTTATTCCAAACAGTGCGGAGCTTACAAACGATAGCGCGGTTGATTTTATTGCATCACAGGTGTTCTTTGACAGCGAAGGAAATGCAACTGGAGGAAAATTATATTTTGCGATACCAGATACATATGATATTACCAGCGCTTATACTTTAAAGCTGGTCGGAGAGCTTGTAAACGTTGATGGCCCGGTAGTGCAGGTTCAGGCAGGGTAAGAAAAATTTTTACGGGTACCGGATACATACATGTTCTCGCAGGTAAGCAATTAAATTATTTTTATATGGAGGGAATAATGAAGACAAAAAAGCTTGCGGCGATAATTTTGGCTGTAGTTTTATGTCTGTCACTGGCGGCGTGCGGAGACGAGCAGACAACGCAGGAAAGCCCCGGGGAGCCTCGCAAGCAGACGACGCAGAGAAGCCCCGAGGAGCTTCTCACACTGGCGGGTAATAATCTTGCGCTGACCATGTTCGTCAGCGACTACGTCACGGAATATTACATAGCGGGGATGCGTGGTTATGTGGAGGTCCCCGTGACTATGCCGCCGGGGATGTGGGACGGCTACAACGATACCACTGTTGAAACCGCCAAGAGTATCGATCTCACAAGCTTTGAGCCAACGGAGGAGGAGCCGGGAGCCATCTTAGGCAGCTTTGTGGTAAGGGGCAATGCGTCCTGCGTGGTGGAGTACGGCTGTATGATGACCATGGATGAGTACTACGTATATCGGCAGCAGATGAACGGCCCTCCGGAGCAGATGACCCTGACCTTTACTTTTATGGATAACGGTGAGTCGGTCACAGCTGTCGGCGACTGGCTGTACGAGGTAGAAGATGTGGACAGCCGCTGTGACTGCGGAGACGGCACAATTCAGGGGAACTGGCAGATGTACTGCATGATGCAGGGAGAGGATCCGGCTAATTGGGTTGAGGTGAGCGAGTATGCCTATCAGGTCGCGGTGATAACCTCTTATTTTGACGACGGAACGGTTGAGGGCCCCTCCGAGCATCGGAGCCTTTACAGCTCGGCGCTGATCTCAGACGTTATAATGAACGTCCCTATATGTCTTGTTGAGCCGTCAGAAGCGCCGTCGGATTTTCATGTGGACAGGGAGGTAGAAATACTCGGCTCCGACTGGGGCGTGTGCACATTCGACCTTGATGCGGACTACCTCTGTGTGGGAGGGAATTACTACTCCCTTAAGGAGCTTGACAGCGACAGTCTTGCGGGCCTCCATCAGGCGCTGTACGATTACGATTATTGAGCGGAATACAGAATTTAGCGGACGCGCATAGGCGCGTCCGCTTTTTTTGACCGCTTTTTCAAAGCCCCGCGGCTATAATGGGAGGTACAAGGGGGCGGAGAATGTGTATGTTATCTACGCTGACGAGCTGTTTCTTGAAAATCTGCTCATTGACTACATACTCCTTATTCTTACCGCGAAGCTCTCGGGGACGCCGGTAAGGCGCCTGAGAGTGCTTGCGGCGGCGCTTATAGGGGCGGCCTACTCAGCTCTTACGCTTATCTCCGGACTGGGCTTTGTAACCAGTGCGGTTTTTAAGCTGGCTGTAGGGGTCATAATGGTCATGGTGGTTTTCGGCGGCAGCAGGCGGTTTATCCGGATATGTCTTATTTTCTTTGCGCTTTCCGCGGCGTTTGCCGGGGCGGTGATGGCCGCGCTTTTAATGAGCGGCGGAGGGATTTACGACCTGTCCTTCGGGCACGTGACCTTTGGTGTGCTGTGCCTGTCCTTCTCCATATGCTACTGCGTTTTTACGCTGGTTTTCCGCAGAATCGTGAAGCACTCGGCGACCGGCGAGATAACTCAGGTGGTTATTGAAAACGGAGGACGGCGTGTCAAAGTGGCGGCGCTTGTAGATACGGGAAACGCCCTTGTGGACCCTATAAGCGGCGGAGCAGTGACTGTTTGCAGCCTTGAGTCGATATGTGAGCTTTTTGACGAGCCGACCCTGCGCATACTGCGTTCAGCCAAAGGCCCCACGGAGATAATGGAGCAGCTTGGGTCGCGGAGCGGAGGTATAAGGTTTTGTCTTGTGCCGTACAGCGCCGTGGGGACGAAAAGCGGTATGCTGCTGGCATTCCGCCCGGAGAGTGTTATCCGGGGCGGAAAACGCCAGAAGGGGGGGATGATCGCCATAGCTCCGGAGGGGATCGCCGAGGGAAATGGGTACTCGGCGCTGACAAATGCGTGTTAGATGTTAGGAGGAAGATATGTTATACAGGCTCGTGCTTAAATTAAGGCTGCTTGCCGCAAGGCTTATGGATAAGCTTTCACCCCAGGACATTTTTTACGTAGGAGGAAGCGACACCCTGCCGGCACCGCTGTCAAAAGACGAGGAGGCCGCGGTGCTTTTGGAGCTTAAAAACGGGGAGCCGGGCGCGAAGCGAAAGCTCATTGAGCACAATCTGCGCCTTGTTGTCTACATAGCCAGAAGATTTGAGAATACCGGCATAAATCTTGAGGATCTGGTGTCTATCGGGACTATCGGCCTTATAAAGGCCATAAACACTTTCGACTGCGGAAAGAATATAAAGCTTGCCACATACGCGAGCCGCTGCATTGAAAATGAGATACTGATGTATCTGAGAAAGACGAACTCTCAGAAATCTGAGGTCTCCCTATCCGAGCCTCTCAACACCGATTGGGATGGAAACGAGCTGCTGTTATCTGATATCCTGGGAACAGACAATGATATGGTCATGCGGCCCATAGAGGATGATGTGGACCGCGAGCTTCTGCATCAGGCGCTGTCTAAGCTGTCTGACCGTGAAAAGACGATAATCGTACTTAGATTTGGACTTTCCGGACACAAGGAGAAGACCCAGAAGGAGGTGGCGGATATGCTGGGGATATCCCAGTCATATATCAGCCGTCTTGAAAAGCGCATAATACTCCGCCTGCGCAGGGAGATAAGCCGCCAGATATAACGCTTGATTTGCGGGGACTTATACAGCGCGAAAACCGTCGCTTTTTATCGCTCCTGCGGTTTTAAGCCGTGTGATGAGACGGGCTGCCGCGGATTTTTAAGGATGTGAAAAGAAAAGCGGTAAGGTATTCTGCCTTACCGCTTTTCTTAATATTATGGTTCACTGGGCAGCCCTGAGTGCGGCTTTTGCAACGTGGCTTACAAGCACGGAGGTAGTGACCGAACCGACGCCGCCGGGTACCGGCGTTATGGCCCCCACGACAGGCTCGACGGACTTAAAGTCCACATCTCCGCACATCTTGCCGTCGGCGTCGGAATTTATTCCCACGTCAATGATTATCTGCCCGGGCGAGACGTGATCATTCGTTAAGACTCCGGCTCTTCCGGCGGCGGCTATTATGATATCCGCGCGGCGGGTCTCCTCTGAAAGGCTCTGCGTGCGGGTGTGACATACCGTTACAGTGGCGTTTTTGCCAAGGAGCAGCTGGGACACGGGCTTCCCAATTACAAGGCTGCGCCCAAGAACTGCTGCGCGCTTTCCCGTAAGCTCGATACCGTAATGGTCCAAAAGCTCCGTGCAGGCCTCGGCCGTGCACGGGCAGAAGCCCTGTCCGCTGCCGGTAAACACCCCGGCAAGGGAGCCGTCGGTTATGCCGTCCACATCCTTATCCGGAAGCAGCGCGGCGCGCACCTTATCGTCACTTATATGCTTTGGCAGCGGGCGGAAGATGAGCACGCCATGAACAGAGCCGTCCCGGTTAAGCATGTCTATTGTGCCGAGCAGCTCCGCTTCGGACACATCCTCGGGAAAGATGATGTTTTTTACCTCAACACCCACAGAGTCACAGCGCTTCATAGTGCCGCGCTCATAAAAAATATCCGCGTCGTTTGCACCGACGCGAACCATTGCCAGAGTCGGGATCACGCCCTTTTCGCGAAGCTGTGATACCAGCTTTGCCGTCTTCTCGTTAAGCGCCGCCGCGACCGGCGCGCCCTTTAAAATCTCCGCCACGTCCTATATCTCCTTTTCAGATCTTAAGAAAGATTATACCAGAATAGGGACATATGTGCAATTTGTACTTCACTGCTGCTGTTGAGAACGAAATTCCTTACTGAGCTTAAGCTCAGCAAGGGTTTTGCTGCAGATCAAAGCTCAAGTATCATCTGAAGGTAGGGGAGCGGCTCAAAGTCCAGGCTTTTATAAAGCGCCTGTGCGCGTGCGTTGTCCTTAGTTACCTCAAGCCTTACGCGCTTGGCGCCAAAGTATTTCTCAGCCTCTAAAAAGGCAAAAAATTCCTTGCCCAATCCCATGGAGCGAAACTCTGGAAGGATGTACAGCTCCTCCACCCACAGAACGATCCCGCCGGCCTCCTGTGAATATGACTTTGATAGGAGCGCGTACCCGGCGGTTTTGCCATCCTGTTCTAAAATATATCCGAAGGTGTACGTATCCGAGCGCATCAGCTCGTTAAAGGTGTTCTCAAAATATTGCGCCGGGACTGTATGTGTAACTGCGGGAGAGGCGTAAAACTCTGAGACCATGGAGAGGTACTGCTCCCTGTCTGACGACACGATTTCTCTTATCACGATTATCACTCCTTAAAAGAATTATACACGGCCGAGGCTGGGAAGGCAAGACGGGAAAGGAGAAGGGGCGCTGAGAAGCGCCCCTTACCGCTTGACAAGATATTTTCTCATGTCTATGGCGCAGGCAAACAGTATAATTGCGCCTTTTATCAGATATTGAAGGTTCTGGTCGATGGATATCATATTAAGTCCGACGAATATGAGCCTTAAAAGAAACACTCCGATGACTATTCCGCGTATATGTCCTATGCCTCCGACGAAGGACACACCGCCAATGACACAGGCGGCAATGGCGTCCAGCTCGTAATTTAAGCCGGTGTTTGAGGTGTTGGAGCCTATCCGCGCCCCCTCAATAAAGCCGGTGATGCCGTACATCGCACCCGCCAGGGCAAATACGCCTATAGTCGTTGCAAACACGTTGACGCCGGAGACCCTCGCCGCCTCCTCGTTCGCGCCAAGAGCGAACATATTTTTACCAAAAGTAGTCTTGTTCCATACAAACCATATAAGTGCGGTAAGAATGATGGCGAACCAAACGTAATTTGGAATCGGGTTTCCGCCTATGGAAAGGATGGAGCCTTTGACAAAATTGGTATAGCTTGAATCAAGGCTGGAGATCGCCATTCCGCCGTTGTTCCCCATCTGGACATAGATAAGAAGTATGGTGTATACGATAAGCTGTGTTGCCAGCGTGACTATAAAGGGGTGGAGCTTGAATTTTGCCACAAAGAAACCGTTGAACGCGCCAATCAGGACGCCGATTATCACCGCCGCGAGAATGACCACCGGTATCGGCAGAGTGCCTATCTGGGGCCACATCTTTGTGGCGGAACCTGCCATTTGCAAAAGCGAGGCGGAGACACAGGCCGTAAAGCCCACAATACGCCCCGCGGAAAGGTCCGTGCCGGTCAGGACGATACAGCCGGCAATGCCCAGCGCCGCGGGAAGGGAGGCTGCCGACAGGGATATGACGTTTATTATCGAGCTTATTTTTATAAAGTTCGGATTTCTGATCGCGATATATATGACGGCGACCACCATGATGATTATCAGGGCGTTATCCAAAAGGAGATCACCCACGCGCCGGCGGTCCCATTTTTGCTTTTCCTTTTTGACCTCTGAGTTGTTTGACATTAACATTCCCTCGCTTATACATACTTAGCGGCCAGAGAGAGGATCTCCTCCTGACTGGCGCTTTTTGCAACCGTCTCCCCGGCAAGCCTGCCGCCGGACATGACTATTATCCTGTCGCATACTCCCAGCAGCTCCGGCATTTCTGAGGAGACCATGATTATACCCTTGCCCTCCTTTGCCAGATCGATCATCAGCTGGTATATCTCAAATTTTGCACCCACGTCTATACCACGTGTCGGCTCGTCAAGAAGCAGTATCTCCGGCTTCGTCAGGAGCCACCGTCCGATGATCACCTTTTGCTGGTTGCCTCCGGACAGTGTACGTATCTGGGTTTTTTGACTGGGCGTCTTTATGCGCATGGCCTTTATTGCCCAGTCGGTATCCTGGCGCATCTTCTTGTCGCTGAGGACTACCCCTCCAGAGAGATAGCTGCTTAGGTTTGATATCACAGTGTTCTCCCTGATGTCCCTGATTCCAAATATACCGGTGGAGCGGCGTTCCTCTGTTAGGAGGGCAAAGCCGTTTTTAATGGACTCCCTGGGAGTGCGGTTGTGGAGCCTTTTGCCGTGGAGGAATATCTCTCCACCTTCCCGTGTCTGAACGCCGAAAAGTGTCTCAAGAACCTCGGTCCTTCCGGAGCCGTCAAGTCCAGCCACACCGAGTATTTCGCCTTTTCTCAGCGAAAACGACACGTCTTTAAGATGGCTGTATCTGCCGCTCATGCCCTTTACCTCAAGGATCACCTCGCCGGGATGGTTCTCCTTTACAGGAAAGCGGTTTGTAAGCTCGCGGCCTACCATGAGCTTTATTATCTCATCCATGGTAAGCTCTTTAGCGGGCCTTGTAGCCACCCAGCGCCCGTCTCGCATTATGGTCACGTCGTCGGATATGCGCAGGATCTCCTCCATCTTGTGGGAGATGTAAATTATCCCGCAGCCTTTCTCTTTGAGCATGCCTATGATACGGAATAGCTGGCCGACCTCGGCCTCCGTCAGGGAGGAGGTCGGCTCGTCCAGGACGATAATCTTTGAGTCGTAGGACACGGCCTTTGCAATTTCCACCATCTGGCGCTGGGACACGGACATGGTGGACATTATCGTTTTTGGGTCGACGGTTATGCCAAGCTCTGAGAAGATCTCACGCGTGCGCGTAAGCATCTCCCGCTCGTTTACAACGCCGAATTTTCCTGGGTAGCGGCCCAGCCACAGGTTGTCCAGCACGCTGCGGGTAAGCGCCTGATTAAGCTCCTGATGTACCATTGCGACGCCGTTTTCCAGGGCCTCCTTTGAGCTTTTAAAGTTGACCTCCCGGCCTTCGAGTACTATGGTGCCGCTGTCCTTGCTGTAAATGCCGAACAGGCACTTCATTAGGGTCGATTTCCCGGCGCCGTTTTCGCCCATCAGCGCGTGGACGGTCCCGGGCCGTACGGACAGTGAAACGTCGTCAAGCGCCTTTACGCCGGGAAAGGATTTTGATATATTTTTCATCTCAAGCAGAGCGTCTGCCATGGGATCTCCTCCTTTAGGGTCAGCCTGTGTAAATGCCGTACGGGACGCGTATTTTGCTTACATTTTCGTCTACGTTCAGGTCATCCGTGTTTGCCATAAGCTCATCACCGTTTATGACGTTCTTGGTGAGCCTCGCTATGGTGTCGGCCATGCCCTCGGAGTCCTGCATGACCGTTCCGGTCATCTTTCCGGAGTTTATAAGCTGCCTGGCATTTTCAACAGCGTCAACGCCGAACACGGGAATGGACTTGCCTGAGCCGGTATTATAGCCTACGGTTTGAAGTGAGGATATTGCCCCGGCGGCCATGTCATCGTTATTGGCAATGACCATCTCCACCATGTTGTTGTTCGCCTCGGAATATTCCGAAAGTATTGTGTCCATATAGTTTGTGGCGGCTGCCGCTGACCACTGGCCGCTTTGGTCCACCAGATAGCCGGCTGTATTGTTTTTGTCGTAGAAGGCGAGCGGTGACTTGCCGTTATCCTCCAGTATTTTGTTGCAGTCCTCTACGGAGTATCTTGTGCGGTACTCCGATTCGGCATTTCCCGACTGTCCCTTAAACAGTACGTATGATATGGCGCCGTCGCCGTTTAAGTCGGTTTTATCGTAATTTTCCAGCAGATAGTTTGCTATCATCTCGCCCTGCATATGTCCTGCTTCAGCGGCGTCGGTTCCGACAAAGGCACACTTGTCATAGCTTGACACCACGGCATCCGAGACCTCCCGGTTAAAGAAGATGATGGGTATTCCCGCGCTGCGCGCCGACTCCACGGCGGAGATAGCGGCGTCATCTGAGGAGGTCTCGACTATATTAACGATAAGAAGGTCGACGCCATTTGTTATTGCCGTTGATATCTGCTCGGACTGGGTGGTCTGATTGCCGTTGCCGTCATAGTTCTGATACTTTATCCCCAGAGCCTTAAGCTCCGAGTCCATGCTTGCCCTGACGCTGGAGATATATACATCGGCGTAGGTGTAGTAAAATACGCCCGCGCTCATGCCTGAGGCGGGGTTTGCCGGACCGCTGTTTCCCTCACTGTGATTGCCGTTACAGCCGGCGCAGAGGAATAGCAGCAGGACGGTAAGGATTATTGCAGAGAGCTTTTTCATATGGGTTCTCCTTTTTAATAAATAATAAAGGCAAGGCCTGTATGCCTTGCCTTTATTATGTCCGGGTAATCCGCCGTTCAACAAACCATTTGTCTTCTTCTAAAAAAAGGAAGGTTTCAGTCCGCCCGATGCGCACTGTATAGCGCATCCCGGTGCCGCCGGCCTTAAGGCTTGCCGCCCTGCGCACATCCAGCACCCGGTCAATTTCATACTCATGCCCGTCCTCCCATATGACCGAAGTGGGAAGGAGCCGTCCATCCGGCCTAAATATGGCCTTTACACCGACGTATACCTTTATAGGAGCATCCATAAAAATACCTCATAATAGCTCAGATGTTTTTAAAATACCCTACTGGGTGTATAACATGGTCGTCCTTGGGATTTATATTTGTAAGTGTACTGTCGATAGTCGTGACGGCCCTGCCTATAGAGTAGTGGCCGAACCTGCGGCGGATGTTATCAACGGCTCTCTCAAGACGCTCGTGCTTTTCACGCTGTTCAGGGCTTTCAAAGAGCGAGATTTGATCCGGAGAGGAGGCGGGCACCAGCCCGGAGGCGGTTACGCCTATTGAGCGCAGGGGCTTTTTCCAGTCGTAATTTTCCCGCAGCAGGGACATCGCCGCCCTGTGCAGCTCCGAGGCAAGGCATGTGGGTGTGTAGAGACTTGTCTGGCGCTCGAAGGAATAAAGGGAACTGTCCCGCAGGCCTATCTGTACTGTCGTCGCCTTGAGGCCCTGCTCACGCAGGCGCTCAGCAACGCTTTCGCACAGCATGTAAAAAATTATTTTAGCGTCCTGCTCGCAGGTGAGATCCCGTGGGGTGGTGGTTGAATTTCCGATGCTCTTAACCGCGTTTACTTCTCCGGCCAGAGCCACCGGAGAGGAGTCGCGTCCGTTGGCGAAGGAGTGGAGGATCAGCCCCCACTTTCCTAAGCGTTGCTCTAAAAGCTCTACGGGCGCCTGAGCTATCCCGCCGATGGTGGCTATGTTGTAATCCCGCAGCTTGCGGGTGGTGGCGGGTCCCACATAGAGAAGGTCGGACGCCGGCAGCGGCCATACCCTGCTGCGGAAATTTTCTCTGGAGAATACGGTGACCGCGTCGGGCTTCTTATAGTCGCTGCCAAGCTTTGCAAATATCTTGTTAAAGGAGACGCCTACGCTGACGGTAACGCCAAGCTCCGTCTTTATCTGTCTGCGGATGTGATCCGCCAGGGAGGCTCCGTTTTTTCCTGTGCTGCCGGTCACATCCACCCACGCCTCATCAATGCCGAACGGCTCCACGCGGTCTGAATACTGGCAGAAGATCTCCCGCGCCATACGGGAGAAGCGCAGATACAGCTCAAATCTCGGCGGGACGGTTATGAGCTGCGGACATTTCTGCTTTGCCTGCCATATAGCCTCACCCGTTTTTACGCCGAATTTTTTTGCGTGCTCGTTTTTGGCGAGTATAATACCGTGACGGGCCTCCGCGTCGCCGCTGACCGCAACGGGCTTATCCCGCAGCTCCGGACGGTAGAGGCACTCTATGCTGGCGTAGCAGCTGTTTATATCTATGTGGAATATTGTCCTGTCCATAGCATATCCCTCCTGACGTATCTTTATTATAATACTCTTTATAAGAGAAAATCAACTGGTAATTACTCTTATAAAGAGAAAAAATTAAAATAATACTTGTTTAAGGAGTAAAGCTGTGGTATGCTGTATTTAAAAGGACGGAGGTGCGCTATATGCTTGATATACACCATATAAAATTGGGTGATACGCTGCGGGAGCTTCGGAAAAAGCGCGGCGTTTCACAGGCGCAGGCCGCCGAGTATTTAACGGCTCACGGCTGTGCTGCAACGCAGAAGGCCGTGTCCAAGTGGGAGCGGGAGGACACCCAGCTCAGCGCACGGCAGCTTCTTCTGCTGTGTGAGCTTTATGATGTGCGGGATGTGCTCAGCGTATTCTGCGGGTATAAAAGAGCGGATGGCCGATTAAACGCTGTGGGGCGCAGGCGTGTTGAGGAATATATCCGCCTTCTTGAAGGTGACAGCGAGTTTTCTGAGCAGCCCAGTCCCAGGGCCGCGCACATAACCCGGACGATACCGCTCTATGACCTGCCGGTGTCCGCCGGAACAGGGCAGCTTCTTGACAGCGACAGCTATGAGCTTATAGAGATAGACGAGACGGTCCCCCTGTCGGCGACCTTTGCCGTCAGGATAAGCGGGGACAGCATGACCCCGCGCTATATAGATAAGCAGGTGATCTATGTCCGCCCCCAGCAGACGCTGGAGCCGGGGGAGATAGGAATATTTCTTTTAAACGGCGATGCCTATTGTAAGCAGCTGTCCAGGGACGGCGGAGCGGCTCTTATATCATTGAACAAAAAATATCCGCCGATAGAAATTTCAGAATACGATGAGATGAGGATAATAGGAAAGGTTGTGGGATAATATATCCATATTTTCCCCACTGAAACAACAAAAATGACAAAATACTGCCTCCCGGTCACCACTATTAAACGGTGACCGGGAGGCTTTTTCATTAATTCAAGTTCCGTATTAAATGAGCCTGCCGGGGAAATACTGATACTGCGTTTGATAAAAACAGCCGGCTGTTTTTATAGGGCCACAAAAGAAGCTGGAAGCGAAAATCCTTCCGGGGAGGCAATTTTAGTGCAGGGTAAAGTAGAGATATGCGGAATAAACACATCAAAGCTGCCGGTGCTGAAGAACGATGAGGCGCTGGAGCTTCTTAAGCGCGCAAGGCAGGGTGACAACGATGCCAGAGATGCGCTGATAAGCGGCAATTTGCGGCTTGTTTTGTCTGTGATTCAAAAGTTCACCAACAGGGGAGAGAACGCGGATGATATCTTCCAGGTGGGATGTATAGGACTAATAAAGGCAATAGATCATTTTGATTTAAATATGGGAGTTATGTTCAGCACCTATGGAGTGCCCATGATCGTGGGAGAGATTCGCCGGTACCTGCGGGATAACAGCCCCGTGAGGGTCAGCCGCAGCATACGGGACACCGCGTACAAGGTGCTGCAGATGAAGGAGAAGCTTTTAAATGAAAACCAGCGCGAGCCGACGCCGGATGAGATAGCCAAGGCACTGGGGATTAAGCGTGAGGATGTGGTCATCGCAATGGACGCGGTGGTGGATCCGGTGAGTCTCTATGAGCCTATTTATAACGACAGCGGCGATGCCGTATGCGGAATGGATCAGATAGGTGACACAAAAAATACGGATGAGAGCTGGCTGGAGCAGATAGCTATTTCCGAGGCCATAGACAGGCTTTCCGACAGGGAGAAGCACATTTTGAGCCTGCGTTTTTATGAGGGAAAGACCCAGATGCAGGTAGCGGCGGAGGTTGGGATAAGTCAGGCACAGGTTTCCCGATTAGAAAAAAACGCAATAAATCAGATAAAAAAAGACATATAATGTTGCACTCCAAAACCGCAGGTGATAAAATAAGGATTAATTCCGATTTAGTACGGTAAATCCAATATTATATAATCTGCGGCAAAAGGAGCTGTTTTATATGGAAAAAATCAGGGTTGAACTTACCCAAACGCCCAAGGAGAAGCCGAATCTTGATCCGCTGCCCTTTGGAAAATTCTTTTCCGACCATATGTTCATGATGAATTATACCGATGGACAGGGCTGGCACGACCCAAGGATCGTCCCCTATGGGCCGTTTACCCTCGACCCCTCCTGTATGGTTTTCCACTATGCTCAGGAGATCTTTGAGGGGCTTAAGGCATACCGCCGTGCGGATGGCTCTATATGGCTGTTCCGTCCGGAGGAGAACTTTAAGCGCATGAACAATTCCGCCAGACGTATGTGCATACCTGAGATAGATGTGGATTTCTGCGTTGACGCGCTCAAGCAGCTCGTCTCTATTGAGAAGGACTGGGTGCCCGACCAGGAGGCTGCAAGCCTCTATATACGCCCGTTCATAATTGCAACAGACGCATCAGTGGGCGTTCATGCCAGCAAGACCTATATATTCTGCATAATCCTCTCCCCGTCCGGCAACTATTATCCTGAGGGGCTAAACCCCGTGAAGATAGCTATCGAGGATGAGGACGTCCGCGCCGTCAGGGGCGGAACCGGCTTTACAAAGTGCGGCGGCAACTACGCTGCCTCCATCAGAGCCGGAGAGCGCGCGGCTGAGCGCGGTTACTCTCAGGTGCTGTGGCTGGATGGTGTACACCGCAAGTACATCGAGGAAGTCGGCTCCATGAACATAATGTTCAAGATAGACGGTAAAATAGTCACTCCGGAGCTTCAGGGAAGCGTGCTGCCCGGTATAACCCGCAAGTCCATACTTGAGGTCGCCCGCGACTGGGGCTATACGGTTGAGGAGCGCCTTATCTCGGTTGATGAGGTCCTTGAGACCGCGGAAAACGGCCACATGGAGGAGATGTGGGGCACTGGTACCGCTGCTGTTGTCTCCCCTGTGGGTCAGATAGAGTTTGAGGGCAAGGCTCTTAAGATCGGCGGCGGCGGGATCGGTGAGCTTACTCAGAAGTTTTATGACGAGCTGACCGGGATCCAGTGGGGTACCCGCCCGGATACCCGCGGCTGGACTGTCAAGGTCTGCGACTAAAATAAATAAAGCATTCATGGCCGGGGCACCTGCTTCGGCCATGTTTTTTCTAAGGAGGGATAGAGATTGAGCGGTTTAAGGGCGTTAGCGGCGCTGCTTGCGGCGATTCTTGCGCTGTTTCCACGTGCCGTTACAGTGAGGGCGGAGCTTCCGCCGGCACCGGAGGGCATAGTGGAGGAGGTGGAGGAGAGTTACGCCCGGTCGGAGGACTCCTCAGGCTTTGTGATGCTTTCTGATGCTGTGCCTGATGTACTGATAGATATGCGATATTACTCCACATATAACTTTGTCGGCAGGCGTATCGACGGCTATGAGGAGCCTGTGGCACTTTTGACCCGGGAGGCCGCAACGGCGCTGAAAGAGGTCAGTGACGAGCTGATGGAGCAGGGATATAGGCTGAAAATTTACGACGCCTATCGTCCGCAGACGGCGGTGGACTGCTTTTTAAGCTGGGCGGAGGATTTGGATGACGATATTATGAAGGAGTACTTCTATCCGGAGGTGGACAAATCGCAGCTCTTTGCGCTTGGGTACATATCTGAGCATTCCGGCCACAGCAGGGGAAGCACGGTTGACCTGACGCTCTTTGATATGTCTGCAGGCATGGATGCGGACATGGGCGGCGCTTTTGATTACTTTGGGGAACTGTCACATTCGGACTATACAGAGGGGCTTACTCAGGAGCAGATCGATAACCGCGCGCTTTTGAGGGAAGCCATGCTCCGCCACGGCTTTAAAGCCATCGGCACTGAATGGTGGCATTTTACGCTTATTGACGAGCCATACCCGGACACGTACTTTAACTTCCCTGTACATAACATAGGATAGGGCTGAGTCCAGGCAATATTTTTATATATTTTCAAAAATTTCCTTGACAGAAGGGAGATAATGTTATAGTATATTGATATCAAAACGATATCAAATAAAACCATGGGAGGAATACATAATGACAGAGAAGCTTTTGACAAACAAAAAGCACGGCATGGCAGTACTGCTGGTTACGGTACTTCTGCATTTATGTTCCGTTGCTGGATTTGTGCTTGGGTGCATATATGCTCTGGTGCCGGTCATCATAGCCTGCGGGGTGCTGATGGTGGGGCTGACTGTCATCTATCCGGGACTGAAGGTACTAAAACCTCAGGAGGCCCTGGTGCTGACGCTGTTCGGCAAATACGTTGGGACCCTCAAAGGGGACGGGTTCTATTTTGTGAATCCCTTCTGTACCTCCGTAAACCCTGCGGCAAAGACAAAGCTGAACCAGTCCGGGGATGTGGACGGGGGCAGTAAGACGGGGATACTGGTCGCCGCCGCGGCCCAGAGCACCGAGCTGACTATGGTCAGCAACAAGATATCCCTCAAGATAATGACCCTTAACAACAACCGCCAGAAGATAAACGACTGCCTTGGAAACCCCATAGAGATAGGCATCGCCGTCATGTGGCGGGTGGTAGACACGGCAAAGGCTGTGTTCAATGTGGATAACTACAAGGAGTACCTGTCCCTTCAGTGCGACAGCGCCTTGAGGAACATCGTCCGTATCTACCCCTACGACGTGGCGCCCAATGTGGACACCACCGGCGATGGTGTGGCAGACGAGGGGAGCCTTCGCGGCTCCAGCGAGGTGGTCGCCGCACGCATCCGGGACGAGATACAGCAGAAGGTCTCCGAGGCGGGACTTGAGATAGTAGAGGCCCGGATAACCTATCTTGCCTACGCGCCGGAGATCGCCGCCGTGATGCTCCAGCGCCAGCAGGCCTCCGCCATCATCGCAGCCAGGCAAAAGATAGTGGACGGCGCTGTGGGAATGGTCAAGATGGCGATAGATAAGCTTGGCGAAGATGAGATCGTAATGCTGGACGAGGAGCGCAAGGCCGCCATGGTGTCAAATCTCCTGGTGGTGCTCTGCGGAAATAAGGACGCCCAGCCTATAGTCAACAGCGGATCCATATATTAAGGGGACAGGATGGAACTTGATGAGCGCGAAAAAAAGCTCGAGCAGCGGCTGAAAAGGCTGGAGGAGCTGGAGAAAAACGCCGCCCAGAGGGAGAAGGCGCTGAAGGCTAAGGAATCCGCGAGAAAGCAGGTGCTCCTAAGGCTTTCACCTACCCTGTGGGATGAAATAGCGGCATGGGCTGAGGAGGACTTCCGCTCAATAAACGGGCAGATAGAGTATCTTCTGACAGAGGCCGTGCGCAGGAAGCGGAAAAAAGATGATTAGTAAAATAAGCGTCACGCGGGACAGCGTGACGCTTATTTTTGCGCCGGAGCCGGAGGGTATTTGTTGACAACGCAGAGGGGGGATGGTAATATTATGCCATGCGATATATCGCGTCACGACATAATAGGAGGGATGTAATATGGGAGAGAGCCAGCCGATGACTGAGGCCATGTATTACGTTCTTTTGGCGCTTATGAAGCCGGATCATGGTTATGGGATCATGCAGCACATAAAGCAGTTGAGCGGCAGCCGGGTCGTCATGGGCCCCGGTACGCTCTATGGAGTGCTTACGCGCATGAAAAAGGAGGGAATGATCGTCCTGGAGAAGGAGGATGAGCGGCGAAAGACATACCTCATCACGGATAAAGGGAAAGCCGCGCTGCTGGAGGAATTTAAGCGCCTGCGGCAGATGGTGAAGGACGGCGAGGGATTGGAGGAACTGGAATGAGGAGGAAATACGCTTTTCACCCCGCGGAGTACGTCATAGGGGAGAATGAGAAGTTCTATTCAGATATGGCGTCGAAGGGCTGGAAGCTTAAAAAGCGCGGGGCATACCTGAGCCGTTTTGATGAATCGGAGCCGGAAAAGACAAGATACCGTATAGAGATTGCGGCTTCAGGCGTGTTTGACGACTATG
>JBJDXR010000041.1:0-28238 GCA_051866775.1 Oscillospiraceae bacterium
GCAAGCTCACGCTCCGCATCTGTAAAGGAGCAGAGCATTATAAGCTTCTCCTTAGCGCGGGTCATGGCCACATAGAGAACTCTCAATTCCTCCGAAAGCCCCTCTGACAGCATTCCGGCCCTAACCGCCCTGCGGGCGATAGTGGGATACTCGATTCTCCGCGCAATATCCACCCGCTTCGGGCCGACTCCAAGCTCTGGATGTATCAGCAGCGGTTTTTTTGAATCCTCCGTATTGAACCGCCGCGTCGTATCCGCAAGTATGACTATAGGAAATTCAAGCCCTTTGGACTTGTGTATGCTCATTATCGTTACTGCGTTTTCGGCGCCTGCGCCGGCGTCCGGCTGCGGTGTCTCACCCTGCTCCTGCAGGCGGCGCATATAAGTCACAAAGCCGAACAGCCCCTTGTAGCCCGCGCTCTCAAAGCTTCTGGCATATTCAAAAAGCCTCATCAGGTTCGCCCTGCGCTTTTCTCCACCGGGCATGGCGCTGACTATGGCAAATAATCCGGTTTTCCCGCAGACGTGCCAAAGCAGCTCATCGGAGGTCATATCCGGCGCGGCCCTTCTGAAATCCTCAAGCTCCTTTAAAAACAAAGCGCTCTTTTCCTCTTTCCCTGCACTCTTTTTAAGCGCGGAATAGAAATCCCCCTCCTGATCCTCAAGGCGAATGCGGGCAAGCTCTTCGGAAGTAAAGCCGTAGACCGGGCTTCTCAGGACTGATATGAGCGGTATGTCCTGCCGGGGATTGTCGATAATGTACATCAGCGACAGCGCTATTGATACCTCCATCTCGCCAAAAAAGCCCGATGAGGTCTCCGCGGCAACAGGTATTCCCTGCTCTGACAGCGCCGCTATCCACTTTGGGAGCCGGCTTCTGGGTGAGCGCATCAATATGGCGATATCCCCGAAGTCCGCGGGCCGCAGCCCGCCGACCCCATCCGAGACCATGGCGCTGCCCACAAGCTCACGGATACGCCCTGCGGCAAAGCGCGCTTCAACGTCAGTCTTGTCATCCTGGGACTCCTCCTCAATTTCGCTGCCGGCGTCTATCACATAGAGCTCGACTGGCGGCTCACTGCTTTCCGGATAGGAGGCCCCGGGATACAGGTACTCTCTGGGAGTGTAGTCCATATCTCCGAATTTCACAGACATAACGTTCTTGAATACAAAGTTGGCGGCATTCAGTATCTCCGCCCGTGAGCGGAAGTTTCGGGACAGGATTATCCTTCGCCCCTCGCCGTCTTCAGCGTCCTGAGCATCCTTAAAGGACAGATATTTTCGCAGGAAGATCGTCGGATCCGCAAGCCTGAAGCGGTATATGGACTGCTTAACATCCCCTACCATGAATATATTCCTGCCCTCACGGGACACAGCCCCAAAAATAAGCTCCTGTATCTCGTTCACGTCCTGATACTCATCAACCATGATCTCGGCAAAGCGCAGGGATATCTCACGCGCCGTTCGGGTTGGCTCACCTGTTTCCCCGTCAACCAAAAGCTTTAGTGCAAGATGCTCCTGATCCGAAAAATCCAGTATGCCTCTCCTGCGCTTCTCTGCGGAATATTTATTCTCAAACAGCAGTACCGTTTTTAGAAGTGAGCTTACAGCCGGAGCTGTAAGGCGCATATCCCCAAGGCACTTTTCCGAGCTGTCGTAAAAAAGCTCCGCCGTTTTCTCCAAGGCCTTCCTGCACTGTGTACGGACCTCTTTAAGATCGTCGAAGCCTGAAATGTTCTTCGGCCTCGGGAAGCTGACAGCCGACGCCTCACGCGCCTCATCCCACGTTCCGGCCTCCAGCGCCGTCTTAAAGCGCTCAATTCCGGACAGCGTGACCCGTAGGCTCTCCCCGTACGCTTTTTCAAAATCCGGGTTTGCCGCGGCCTCCGAGAGGACCGCCCCTATTCGTCCCTCCCAGAACTGGGCGGTATCCCGCGCCTTATCCATTAGCACCCTGCCCCAGACCGTCTTTCCGGCGTCCTCCGCTCCGTCAAGCCGCAGCATTTTGATCTGCTTATCCACCCATTTTTCCGGGTCGGGATGGCTTAAAAGCTTTGTGTGGGTGTCAAGTATGACCGAGCCCAGGGCTGAATCATCCCTGCCCGCGCCCATCGTATCGGCAAGAGCAAAAAATTCAGCTCCGCCTGAATCATAAAGCTCATCCAGCATATTTGAAAGCACATCCTGCTTTAAAAGCAGGCTTTCGTTTTCATCGGCTATCCTGAAATCCGGGGCAATACCCAGAATGTGCGCATTTTCCCGTATCACTCCGGAGCAGAAGCTATGGATCGTCTCGATCTGCGCCTTGCCGCAGAGGGCGGCCTCGCGCCTTAAGCGTTTATTCTCCGGCTCGTCCGCGAGGCGCTCATAAATTGCGTCCATTATCTTCCCGCGCAGCTCGGCCGCCGCGGCATTTGTGTATGTTATTATCAGAAAATCGTCGACGTCAAGCCCCGCATCGACCCTTTTTAGGAGCCGCTCCACAAGCACCTTTGTCTTTCCGCTGCCGGCGGCGGCGGAGACAAGAAGCTGTCCTCCGGAATTTACCGTGGCCTCGGCCTGCTCGGGCGTCAGCTTTATTTCACTCATTTCTCCGCCTCCTCGACCTTGCTCCAGAATTCGGGCGTCTTAAGCCGTGACAAATATCGTGCCCTGTCCTCCCCTGAGCCGTCGCTGAAGTGGCACGCGTCAAAATAGCTGCAATACATGCAGGCATTGTCAAGCTGCCCGCGGAAGTAGGGATCGGCCGCTATGGAACCGGAGCGCACCTGCTCTCCCATCTCTGAGACAAGCCGGTCTATGGTCCTGGCAAGCTTTCCAAACCTGTCAAGGCTCACTAAGCTGTCGCCCGCCGGGGTACCGTCCTTTGTAAAACGCACCGGCAGCAGCTTTGTGTCCCCGTCGCGGCTCTCCATGGCCTCGATGATCTCGGGGTCGTCTATAAGAAGTCCGCTGCGTCGCATATTCTTCTGTGCCTCACGGCGCAGCTCCTCATCTGAAAGGTCATGGGCGGCCTGTGTAAGCACGTCCCTTGCCGGAGTGTACAGCACACCGGCCGGTATGATCTCTTTTCCGTACCGTGCCTTCCCGGTGCGCTGGAGTGCAAAAAGATATATCAGCATCTGAAGTCCCATACCATACCAGATGTCCGATAAGCTCAGGGCCTTCCGGCCTGTTTTGTAGTCCACCACACGCAGATAGAGCTTATCTCCGTCAAGGTATCCGTCGACGCGGTCCACTATCCCATTGATGCTGACAGCTCCGTCGCCATCACCCACCTTTACCGGCTCAAGGTCGCCGCCCTTGGCAAAGCTCAGCTCAAAGTCCATAGGCACAAAGCGGGAATTTCTAAGTTCCTCCGCCATCTGAAGCACCACCTGCACGGCGCTCTGCGCAAGCCTTCCAAAAAGATAACGGAAGCGTCCGGACTTGTTTTCCAAGCCACCGAGCTTTTTTCCCGCGTATTCACGCACATATTCCGGCACTATTCTGCGGATATCTTCATCAGAGACCTTCGAAAAACCGCCGCGCCGCTCTATCTCACCCGCGGAACGTTCAAGTATAAAATGCATGAACGTGCCTGTCTCCGGCGCGTCAAGCCCGGCCTGGGAGCGCGGCTTCGCCTTAAGTCCATAGCCTAAAAAATACGCAAAGCGGCAGGAATAGAATTTATCAATACGGGACGCCGATAAGCTTAGCTCCCTGCCGTAGAGCCGCTCCGCGGTCAGGCGGGATATTCTCCCCCTGGGAAGCGACGCGGCCCTGCGCACAGCCTCCAGCCGTCCATTCCACTCAGGCTTTTCTTCAAAGTATGCCCTGGCTGAAGCCGCGGTGTCCGAATTTGACGACGCCGCAAGCTCAAAGCACATCTCCGGCGCCTGGGTTAAGCGCTCCTCTCCCGGAATTATTTCGCCGACGCCGAAAAGCTTCATAAGTCTTGTGATAATATACGAGCGCCGCGCGGAGGCGGGGTATGTCACGCAGAGCGTCTCAGACGGTACCGTGAATGCCGAGTAGACTGCGCAAAGCTCACGGGACAGGCTGTCGTCCTCTGAATCCAGCAGCTCAAGCCCCAAGGTGCGAAGCTTCTCCCGCTCATCCTCAGAGAATATTCCGCCTCCCCCGCTCTGGGCAGGAAGAGCGTCGTCCGTCGCGCCCATTACAATAAGGTGCTTTATGCCTCTTGTGCGGACTCTCGCCATATCGCCGCCTCTGACGCTGTCGACGGTCGCCGGTATGACCCCCACCTGATACTGTGAGAGCACCAGCTTAATAAGCCTTAAAAACTCCTCCAGCCCCACGGGCGTCTCACCCAAGACATCAGCAAACTGCTGCAGCGCGCCGACTACTATATCCCACAGCTGTGAATACTCATCGGCCAGTTCGCCGTTTCCCAAAGTCCGAAGCTCTTTTGACCTGCGGCTTAATGTCTCATAGAGGTTCACATCCTCCATAAACTCATATACGGCCTGTACCTTAGAAAGGGCGCTCTCACCGGAGTTAAGCGCACGGTGTAGCTTTATAATGGGCGTAACGACGCGAAGGCGCAGGGCGTTAATAAGCTCAAGCTCCGCTCTCTCCTTATCCGTCAGCTCCTCCGAATAACCGCTTGGCGGCATCCTCCAGCCCTCGCTCCTGTTCCACGAGGACTCGCCCCTTATGCTCCACTTTAACACATAGTTTTCAAGGACGTCCCGCTCCTCAGCTGAAATTCCCGCCAGATCAGTCTTGAGATATTTGAATACATTCACATAGTCCCAGTTGTCATTTATGATATCAAGAGCTGAAATTACAAGCGCCATGATGGGCTTTTCCAAAATATCGCTTTTCTCCGTAAGTCCGATAGGCACGCCGAATCTTTTAAAAACACCCCTGGCGATGGAGTCATAGCTCTCCCACTTCGGCGATACCACGGCTATATCCCTGAACCGGCATCCGGAACGCACAAGCTCAAGAACCCTCGCCGCGGCGGTCTCGCACTCCTCGGAGATGCTCCTTGCCGCGTATACGGATATATTCTCTGCTTCCCCATCAAAGTCGGCGGAGCCATAGTCCATGAGATGCCTTTCGAGAAACTCCAGCTCCGGGGACTTTCCGCCGCGCCGTACAGGCATATGCTCAAGGCGCGCCTTCACTCCGTATTTCGAGGCTGCCGCTAGAAGCGCCTGTACGGTCTTTACCGGAAGCCTGAACACCTGCTCGTCATCGTTTAAGCTGCCGCAGGTCAGACAGACCGTTATATCCGCATCCTTTTTTAAAAGCTCCTCTATCACGCGAAATTCCTGTGCCGTGAAGTCCGTAAAACCGTCTATAAATATCTTCCCGCTGTCACCTATATCGCTTTTCCCGATATTTTGGGCAAGCCTCTCCAGCCTGTCCCTGGCGTCGCAGCCGCTCTTCTCTTTAATCAAGTCATAGGTCTCAAATATCAGGGCAAGATCCTCAAGCTTCTCCTTAAAGCTCCCCTCTGCCCGTCCTGATGCTGCCGCCAGCTCCCCGCTGCCGGCACAGGCGGATCGAAGCTCATCATAGGCGGATATAAGGTTTTTTAAAAAATCCGGCCTTCTGCTGCCCACGTTATAGACCTTGAGCCTCGGCGCCGTGCTTGCAGCGGCTAAGCTCATGGCAAGCACCCTTCCGCCGTTATCCAAGGTCTTATCCGCCATGCCCCCGGTCTGGGCAAAAACCCGGCTGCCGAGGCGCGTGAAGCTCAGCACCTCAGCATAGAGGCTCACGCTGTCCCCGCATAGGCCTGCCAGAGCGCGCTCCGCGTCGTGGGAGTATTGCTCCGGTACAATTATTATGTTTCCTCCGCTTTTTTCCCGTGTCAGAGCGGCTGCCGCCTCAAAGATGCGGGAAGTCTTGCCGCTTCCGGCCCTTCCGGTTATTATTGTCAGCATTGCTTCTCCTTGTAAAAACATCTTTTCCCATAAGCTGGAAAAGATAAATCATGCCCTTCCTATCGCCTCTTTATATTATACTTGATTCCACCCATGGGCGGGAAACGGGCAATTGACATGTATCATATCTTCTTTGCAAGCATTATATCATAACTCTGTAACTAATTGTATCAATTCGGTGTTTTATTTTGTCGAATAACTGCGCTATAATAAGAATAACTTTAACAAGTTGGGGGAGAATTTTCTTGAAAAGCAAAAGGCTTTTATCTTTTATATCCATTCTAATCTGTCTGGCGCTGTTTGCCGCTCTATCCTCATGTAAAGCCGAAAGCGAACCGGAGGAACCGCCTGTTGAGGAACAGGAGCCAGAGCCGGAGCCTGAACCCGAACCTGAGCCGGAGAAGTATGTATACGAGTACTATGAGTTTGATCCGGACACTCTTGTGGAATACAACGGAGTGGTGGAGCACCTGTTCTTCCATCAGGTAGTGGCATACCCGGAGCTTGCCTTTGACGGCGACGCGAAGGAAAAGGGTATTGATGACTGGATGGTTACCGTCAGCGAGTTTAATAAGATACTGGACAGCCTCTATGAGAATGGCTATATACTCGTTAACTGGAACGATATATGGTCTGAATATACTGACGAAAACGGCCAGCAGCGCATGAAAAAGAACACCCTCATGATACCGGAGGGACGCAAGCCCTTTGTCATGTCCATAGACGACACCAACTACTACGAATACATGCTTGAAAACGGCTTCACATATAAGCTTATAATCGGCGACGACGGGGAGATCTGGTCATGGGGGCTTGACCCTGATGGGAACGAGGTGGTTTCACAGGATCTGGATATAATCACCATTCTTGATAAATTTATTAAAGAGCACCCGGACTTTACCATGAACGGCACCAAGGCGTGCCTTGCCCTCACGGGATACGAGGGGATCTTCGGCTACCGCACCAACACCGACACCCAGGTCTGGACGGAGGCGGACGAAGCATATCGTCAGACGGAGATTGAGGCGGTGAAGCCCATCGTCGAGCAGCTTAAAAATACCGGCTGGTACTTCGGCTGCCACACATGGGGACATATTAACCTCTCAAACAAGAGCCTGGACGCGGTACAGCGTGATATGACCAGATGGCTTGACGAGGTCGGTTCACTTGTGGGCGATACGCAGCTTATGATCTACCCCCATGGAGGACGGCCCGACGGGGATGACTGGCACAACACCGGGGAGGTCTTTAAATACCTCCAGAGCCTCGGCTTTAGGGTGTTCGCCTCAGTTGGTATCGAATCCTTCAGTTATATAAAGACCGACATCTGCGCCGTGATATGTGACAGGCTCCACCCGGACGGCACCACTCTGCGCTGGTCCCGGAACCTGTATCTCCCCTTCTTTGACGCGGCTGAGGTGTATGATTACGAATGGCGGCCGGACTACGGCTACGATTTCGACTAAAATTTTATAGTGCATATGATCCATCTTAACTAAAATTTTTAAATACCGGAGGCCTCTTATGAATAAGCTAAAAAGTAAAAAAGCGGCGGGTATCATTACCGCCGTCTGCGAAGCTGTAGTGGGCGTTCTGCTGCTTATTGATCCCGTTGGCTTTACCGCGGGCATTATAACCGCGTTTGGCATCCTTCTTATAGTTTTAGGAGCATTTCAGATCATAGGATACTTTCGTTCAAGCCCTGATGACGGCGTAAAAAGCCAGGGCATGTCAAAGGGTCTGCTTGAGATATTTGCCGGTCTTTTCTGCGCACTGAGAGCAAAATGGTTCATCCTTACCTTCCCGGTCCTTACCATACTCTACGGCGTGGCCACCTTGGCCGCCGGGGCAACCAAGGTCGAGATCATGGTCGACCAGATACGTCTCAAAAGGAAAAAGTGGATCTGGAGCGGCGTCGGGTCCTTAGTGACCATCCTGTGCGCAGTCATTATCCTGCTGGATCCCTTCACCTCCACCTCCGTGATGTGGATATTCGTAGCGGTCGCACTTATTGTTGAGGCGTTTGTAGACGTCTTGTCGCTTTGCCTTTCCGGGAAGTCTGCTGATGAGGACTGACCCCGGAGCGGAATACATTATTCATAAAACTAATAAGACCTTCGGCAGCTTTTATTGAGCACCGAAGGTCTTATTATTTCACCGGTCAATAGTGTCTGCTTTCTCCAGCTCCCCTGCTTCTTATAATCAACCGAAGTCAAACACGACCGTAACTGTCTGTGTTTTGCTGTAAACTAGATATCCGTCCATGGTCAATTCAACATTCACTTTACTGCTCATATGATCATTGTTTACGCCCCAATAATAAGGAGCGGTCATGCTGTGTGAAGGGATAATATTCAAAAATGATGGTATAAATCCATAGTTCCAGGAAACTCCCCAATCGGTAATGCCGCTAACCCGGTATGAGCCGTCGCTGTCAGTTCCAATGGTGACCCAGAAATACACGCAGAAGGTCAAACCATTATAATTGGTTTTATACTTGGGAGAGACTATTTTATACGGTTCATCAGTGCGCAGCGTCTGACCCGTCTGAGATAACAGCTCGTCCAAGGATACGGTGAATATCCGTTCCTCCTCAGCGCCGGTTATACCGGGTTCAGCGGCATAGGCCGCAGTATCCGCGAACGAAAACGCCAGCACTGCTGTCAAAACTGTAAAAGCAATTATACGCTTAAAGTTGTTATTCTTCACTATTTTTACTCCTAATCCGCTGTCTCATCTGCAAGCCTGATCCGGCCACTCTTATAATCTTCGCTGCAGACATACGACACCTTTTTGTTATAAAAGTGCTGTTGCTGTTCTCAGCATATGTAATATGGCTTAATTTATTAAAAAACAGCCGGAAATTCATATTTACGGTGCTGTTTCAAAAGCTCGGGCTGACCAATCTCCATAAAAGGGGCTGACCCGGCATACATAAAGCAGATCAACAGCAATGCAAAAGCGAAGGGCGGAGAAGACGACGTCCTCTCCGCCCTTTTCATTTTTCATTCAAAATTCAGCATGACGGTGTTTTTCACGGCCTCCGCAATGAAATACCGCAGGAGGTTGTGGTCTTGGTCTGCGTATCCTCCCGGTCGCTCATCAGCGCCCATGTGGGTATTTAACCTCCATGATCTTTTGCCGGGAAGGTTAAAACGGCCCGTATCCGCACCCTTTCCGAATGGCGCCGTCCGCCTACCGGTTCTCCATGCGGGCACGTTTTCTGTAGGCCGAGGGCGTCATCATCTCCCGCTTTAAAAAGATGCGGTTAAAATGGTTGACGCTGTTGTAGCCGCACTCCTCGCTGATTTTGGCTACAGTCATGTCCGTATTTTGAAGCAGCTCCCTTGCGCGCATCAGGCGCTGGCGCGTCAGATAGTCCTTCAGGGTGTAGCCGGTGATCTCCTTAAAGCTGTGGCAGATATAGTATTTATTGAGAAAGTACTTTCCCTCCAGATCCTCCAGCACAACGTCCTCTTTATAGTTGTTGCAAATAAATCGTTGAATGTCAACCACCACGCTTGTAATATTTGACGTCTTTTGGATAGGAAAGGCCGCCTTCTTATAGCGGTACAGGGTGACAAAAAACAGATTCAGCATGGAGGCGACCGCCAGATTCTGGTATGCGGCCTGCTGCTGGTACTCCCGCAGGAGGTTTTCCAGCAGGCTCAGCAGTGCGGAGTACAGCGGCTCCTCCAGAGGCAGCACATGGGTAAAGCTGTCCGGCCGCTGAAAAAGGAGGGACAGCAGCGTGTCGTCCTGGATCACATTCATGCTGTACAGGTGGCGCATGGAGATGACATAGCGGCTGTAGGGATATTGGGTAACCTCTATATCGTGGTTCTCGAACCGGTTGATCACAAGCAGGCTGTGGGGCCTGACCTCGTAGTTTTTGGACTCTATCGCAAGATTGGCACATCCATCCACAACAAAGATGATCTCATAGTGGTCGTGCATATGCTTGGGCGGATTCCAGCTCTTATTCTCCTGATAGTAGATCTCAAAGTCATGCTTAATAGTTGTATCAACAATCACTACGCGACGCCTCCTGCCGTTATTTCCACCCACACCGGCAGAGCCGGTCTTTACTTTGCATTTCTTGCGCTTTATTATAAAACAAGCCTGCCGAAAAAGAAAGAAAAAGCAAATCGAACAGCAAGAAAGATCAATAAAATGACAATCTACTGTGTTGCATTGAGCGCGCCGGCGTTTTTATAATAATTATATAATTTCCCGCATAAGTGTCCTACTTTATTTTAAAGGAGTGAGCTATAATGAAAATAACCGACATCAAAACATACGCTTTTTTATACCACAGAAAAGACGCCATGATGGACTCCTTCTGCATGACCTCCCAGCGCGGATTTCTCCTGGTGGCCGTGGAGACGGACTGCGGCATCGTTGGCTACGGAGAGGCCTCCAGCTACGGCGGCAGCCTTCCGGCCTGCCGGGCCCTGATTGAAAACGAGCTGAGGCCCCAACTCATCGGTGAGGATCCCCTCCTGCGTGAGCGGCTCTGGCTGAAGATGTTTAAGAAGAGCTACCAGCACGGCCGGGGCGGCGTGGCCGTAGGAGCCCTCGGCGGGATTGACATCGCCCTTTGGGATATTGCCGGAAAGGCCGCAGGCCTTCCGGTCTACAAGCTCCTCGGCGGCTTTGACAGCAAGGTCAAGGTCTACGCCAGCTGCGGATTCTATAAAGAGGGTAAAGGCCTCGAACAGCTGGCCCGGGAAATGGAGCAGCAGGTGGAGAAGGGCTTCAAGGCCGTCAAGATGAAGATTGGCCGCCTCCCCCGGATCTCCGCCAGCGCTCTGCGGGTGATGCCCGGAGGGGACAAATGCTGCGTCACCTTTGAGGAGGATATGGAGCGGGTGCAGGCCGTGCGGAAGGCAGTGGGTCCCGACATTGACGTGCTCGTGGACGCCAACAACTCCTGGGACCTGGCCTACGCCAGGCGCTACGCCGCGGAGCTGGAGAAGCTGAACATATACCTGCTGGAGGAGCCCATGCCCACTGAGGATGTGGAGGGACACGTGACTCTCAACCGCCTGACCTCCATCCCCGTTGCCGGCTTTGAGACAGCCTATACCATCTATGAGTTCAAGCGCTTTATTGACCGGCGCGCCGTGGACATCGTCCAGCCTGACGCCGTTTGGAGCGGCGGCATTACGGAGTGCAGAAAGATCGCTGACTACGCCAACGCCAACCACGTGAAGGCCGTGTTCCACAGCTTCTCCAGTGCCTACTGCCTCGCTGCGAACCTGCATCTGGCGGCAGCGGTGCCGAACGCTGACATGGTGGAGTTTGACGTGACGGACAATCCCCTCCGCAGCGATATTCTCACCTGCCCGTTTACAGTAAACCAGGATGGCTATGTGGAGCTGTCCGACAAACCCGGCCTCGGCATTGATATCGACTGGAGCAAGGCGGAGAAATACCTTGTAGAATAAACCGCAGCCGGGAAAACCGTGCTTAAAAGCTTTTTACAGGAGGACTGAATATGAAAAGCGCCGTATATTATGGAAGAAGAGACGTCCGGCTTTGTGAAAGTCCGGAACCTGAGATCAGAGAGCCCAACAGCGTGAAAATCAAGGTGGAGTGCTGCGGCATCTGCGGAAGCGACCTGGAGGAGTATTATTACGGCCCCGTCGTAGTGCCCACCTCCACACACCCCCTGACAGGGCGGCAGCTGCCGCTCATCCTGGGGCATGAGTTTTCCGGTACGGTGGTCGGGACAGGCGATAATGTCACAAAAGTAAAGGCCGGTGACAAGGTGGTCGTTAACCCCGTCCTCGGCTGCGGAAGCTGCTACTGGTGCAGGAAGGGAGTTCCCTGCCTGTGTGAGGAGATGGCCTGTATCGGTCTTCAAAGCGACGGAGCCTTCGCTGAGTACGCGGTCATCCCCGAGGATAACTGCATGCTCCTGCCGGAGGGAACCCCTATGGACACGATCACCCTGATTGAGCCATGCGCCACGGCCATCCGCAATGTCAGACGCGGCCAGGTTAAGCTGGGTGACAACGTCCTCGTCATCGGCGCCGGGACAGTGGGCCTTCTCACAATTCAGGCAGCACGCCTGTCCGGAGCGGACAAGGTCATCGCTGTTGAGCCGAATCCCTTTAGGTCCCGAACCGCCCTTAAGCTGGGTGCAGACGCCGTCTTTGAGCCGGATTGCTCCAACCTTAAGGAGGAGCTGCGCCGGGTGACCGGCGGCATCGGGGTCAACGTGGTTATCGAGTGCACGGGAAAGAGCGACTCTCCGGTGCTGGCCCTGGAGGCTGTGGAGAAGGGCGGAAACATTGTGCTTGTGGGCATCTGCCCCGAGCCCAGCCCCCTTCTCACCCGGAACATCGCCAGGGCGGAGATCAACCTGTTCGGCGTTCACGGCTATGTGAAGGACGACCTGCGGGACGCCGTGAGGCTCATCTCCAGCGGCCGCATCGACGCGGCGCCCCTTGTTACGGACCGCATCTCCCTTGACAACATTGTGGATCAGGGCTTTGAACAGCTGGGCCCCAACGGTAAGGAAA
This sequence comes from Oscillospiraceae bacterium, assembly GCA_051866775.1. GTDB lineage: Bacteria > Bacillota > Clostridia > Oscillospirales > Oscillospiraceae > RUG626. The sequence goes on from JBJDXR010000041.1 coordinate 12,430, forward strand.
ACATTAAAATCATCGTAAACATCCGGGAAAACTGAGAGGAGGCCCCATTATGTACAATCTGACCGTCCTTTACTGCGGCAGCATAACCGCGGATGAGAGCTTTCACTTCTACGGCCACCCCATCGGGAACCTGATTGATTCGCCCTCCTACTACTACCTTCTGGAGAACAATGAGGGGAAGCTGCTGGTGGACACCGGCTTTGACTCTCCGGAGATCGTGAAGGAGCACATCGGCATGACCTGCACCGCCCTGATGCCCATGCCCGAGATTCTGCGGGCGGCCGGGACGTCCCCAGAGGAGATCCGGGCAGTCATCTTTACGCACCTCCACTGGGACCACATCGGCAACATCGGAGCCTTCCCCAACGCCACTTTCTACTGCCAGCGTGAGGAGCTCCGTTGGGCCCTCAATCCGCCGGCTTGGGCAGGCGGCTACAGCCGTTATCTGGCTGCCGGTCTCAACGCTGTAGCCGATCGGTTCATCCCCATTGACGGGGATGCCGAGCCCCTTTTCGGGATCCGAGTCATAAAGGTTGGCGGCCACTCCTACGGCAGCCAGGCCGTCATTGTTGAGACGCCGAACGGGCGCGTGGCCCTGCCGGGGGACAATATCGCCCGGTACAGGAATCTTGAGGAGGATATCCCCGCCGGACTGATCGCCGATCTGAACGACGCGTACGCCGCCCTGGATAAGGTGCGCGTGAGCGCCGACATCATCCTCCCCTCCCACGACTGGCTGGTGCTGGACCGCTATCAGCCCATAGTAAACGCCCCGAACAGCCGAAGCTGACAAATAAACACCAAACTCTATGGCGGTGTAAAGAGGTCGACACCTCTTTACACCGCCATTTTTATCTCTCCTTATAATATCCTGGCCTGCTTTCAAATGCGCCGCTTGAAAGCTATATGCGGACCCGGTCGATCCCAAACCGGGGTGTATTTTCAACACTCCAGCTTGCTACTTGGCACAGATCTTTCACAAGCTCTTCATCTATCTGCCCGGTTGCACATATATATTCGTGTGAAAGCGTACCCAAAAACATACTTTTTCCGCGCCAAAAACAGAGGTCTTCAAGAACGCTCGCGTGCTTAACCGTTTTTCCGATTGTGTCAATTTTTGCCTTGGGCACTTTTTTTCTGTTAATTAAAAAAATATCCTGATAATAATCATTTAAAATACTTAACGTATCGTCGTTTGCCTTATATATTGTCTGTACGATGCGCTGATAGATATGAGGATACCCAAACCACATTTTCGGTTCCAATGTCTTATCAATATATTTATTGAGCATTTTATTGAGCATTGTCTCGACGGTATTGGGAACAGTACCCTCTGTCACGGTTTTTGACAACGAAAAAAACTCGGCACGGGAAAAGCATATATAAAGAAAACGCGAAAAATTTTCGTTCTCTATACCTCCGCAAAGGTTTTTAATGTCATTATTCAGAATTAAAATCATTAAAATCCGCCTCAAATCTGTTTTCAAACTATTTACCATGCATGAGTATTGGATTTTACTCCAGCTCTTTTAAAATGATAATGTGGAAGATAGTTGTTTAAATGTTCATCATTATGAGGATCATGATGTATAGCACCAGAAGTCTGACATAGGCTTATTGAGATAGCATAAATATCTCCTGCAACTAAAGGTCCATCAGCAAGCGCTGCAATAATACCGCTGGAGAGCATGTTCAAAGCCTCTTGAACTTGCGATGGCAACCCCAAAGCCGATAATCATTACCTATAATTTTCGCAGAATTGCTTACGGAACTGGATGAGTAAATTGATAATATTGATTATTATCTAAACTCTTACCAATATATCTTTTATGATAAACACTTAGCTCTTCATTCGACGCTATAACAGCGTTGAAAATTGATTTTGCCGTCTGCGACATATTATTATATGCCAATATAATTGATTCATCCGCCGACAAACTACAATCAACTGTAAGACTTGTCGTAGGATTTTTTCATCAACATCCATATTTGATGCAAATACCGAGGAGGGTATATTAAACAAGCAAATATAAATTACCCAAATTGTGCACAAAACTTTTTTAATATTTTTTTCCTTTCGTGTCCTGTTGACATTTGCATGTCGTACGTTGGCTTTTTTGACTGATTCTTGAAAGTATTTTCTCTTCACCTTACCCTATCAGAACCGTTCCCCCGTTTCTCATCTATGTATATAATATATTATATAATCTATTTATTTGCCAATAGCAACCATTGTTGACAAGCACTATTATTGTGATAAACTATATTTATAGAATCGATTCTATAAACTTGGAAGGTAGGTTGCCATGCCAGCAAAAAATACAAGCGGTACTCCTATGGGCATCAGAGAGTCTTTAAAAAAAGCAACAACTGAAATGTTGGTGCTGTTCCTTCTGCGTCAAAAGCCCATGTACACCTATGAGATGATGACAACTGTGGAGCGTATCAGTGAGGGGCAGATCGCCTTTAACACGCTCTATCAGGCCATTTATCGCCTTCAGGGCTTTAACTATATCGAGGAAAGCAGCAAGGTTTTATCTGACAGCAACAGGGTCAGGATATTTTATTTAATTACGGAGCCAGGGCAGAAATACCTTGATGAGCTTATAGCGGGATATCACACCATGGTCGATACGATCAACAGCATACTTTCTCTCGATGGTAAGATCGTGGGGCAGGAAGATATCGGAGAGAGAGCTTAACGGGTTTACAGGCAGATTGAAAAGCTCCTGAAAGCCCTTAGGTCAGCGCCGCGCAGCAGAAGCTATAGACTGAGGCAGGGACGAATGTCCCTGCCTCATATTTTATTATCCCTGGCTCTTTACTTTTAATCCGCAATGGTCTGAAGGAAGGCCGTCACGCCTCCTCTCATTCAAAAACCGATCTGAGTTTTCCCAAAAGCTCCATTATCTTAAATTTTATCACATATCCCTCATTTTCCTCGGTTATCAGCGAGACCTCATCCCCAGTGAGGCCCACGGCGGAGGCTACCGCCTCATCCATTGACGCCGCCGAGCAGACCGGCGGGAACACGACGCACCACCAGTTATGTCCCGCTCCCTCGCCTATGACAATGCGCAGTGAGCAATAGACGCCCGCCGGCAGTGAGAAGGTGTCGTACTCCGTCGTTGGAAAGCTCTCCTCACATATTGCTGCCGTTACGGAATAGTTGTATCCCTGCTCGCGCACGGTCGTCTCCGCTGCCTGAATGAGTTTGTCTAAATTCTCCTCAATTATCTGTTCTGCTTCTTCCCGCGTATTTACGCCGGCAAGCTCTGTCTCCAGCTCAGAGAGTATCGTATCCCTGACCATGAGCTTCAGTTCCTGATCGGCATCCGTATCGGAATTTGCAACCACGTGCAGACGTATGAGCTTCTCCGAAAGCTCCCCCGCCTCACGGCCTATGACGGCGCCGCTCAGGACGGCGGCGATGACCGCAATAATTAAAGCGATTTCCCAAATCTTAAGCTTCATTCAAAAGTAGTCCTCATCAATAAATAGTAAGCTCCATAGTATCATCAAAAAAGCGGACGGTAATATGTAACTTCTTACATATCATCGTCCGCTTTTTTTAATATTATACAATTTTACAGAACTTTTTTGATGGGTTTTGTGATAAAACATTTCAGTTTTCCGGCGCACAGCTCCGCTTTTGCCGAAAGCGCAGGTTTATTTTCCGCGAATATGCCGTATACGGCGGAGCCTGTCCCGGTCATGCAGGCGCCAAGAGCGCCGTGGGTCAGCATCGTGTCCTTTATCGACTCAACAGTCCTCCTCTCCCGCTCCGGCAGGACCTCCTCAAATACGTTGTAGCACCTGCGGGCAGCCTCCGTAACGTTTTGCTTCTCTATCGCCGTTATTAGCCCGTCCGTATCCGGGTGGTATTTTAAAAGTTTTGAATCTATTTTTGAAAACAAAACAGGCGTGGACACCGAAAAGCTCGGCTTACAGACAAGGATACAGCAATCGGGCGTATCCGGGAGTCTTTTCAGCCTGTCTCCTCTTTCATAGGCCAGCATCGTCCCTCCTGAGACGCAAAACGCCACATCCGAGCCCACTGAGCGTGAAATATCCTCCAGCGCTGCGCAGTCATATCCGGTGTTCAGAAGCCCGTTAAGCCCACGTATCACCGCCGCGGCATCAGAGCTTCCCCCGGCAAGTCCCGCACACACAGGTATGCGCTTTTTTATGCTTATTTCGGCGCCCATATCCTTTATGCCTGCCGCCGAAAAAAACGCTTTCGCCGCGCGGCAGGCGAGGTTGTCCATATTCCGGGGAATAAACGCGCAGTCCGTCTCCCCCGTTATATCATTTGCGCCGTCAAGAAGTGTTATGGAAATATCGTCATACAGGTCCACCGCCTGCATGACCATAAGCATCTCGTGATAGCCGTCAGCCCTTTTTCCAAGGACATCGAGGGATAAATTTATCTTGGCAAAAGCCTTTACTTCGGTACTCTTCATCTTTCTGTATTAAACAGCAGATCCATGAGCTTAACGCCCGCATCGACGTGCTGTCCCTGCTCTCCGTATTTTTCTGAAAACTCCACGCCGAGGCCGGAATCCTCAGTGCTGTCATAGATAACAAACGGAACCGGATCACCGTCGTGACCCCGCGTGGAGGTAAGCGTCTTGTGGTCGCTCAAAACAAGTATACGGAAATCCGTACCCGAGCCTTTCAGCATCTCCACGAGGGGCCTGAGAACACGGGCGTCAATATATTCTATAGCCTTGAGCTTTCCCTTAAGGTCGCCGTTATGGGTACACTCATCAGGCGCCTCAACGTGTATAGCGGCAAAATCCTGTGTCCTTAAAACCTCCAGCGCGGCGTCCACCTTGCCCTCATAGTTCGTCTCAAGCTCACCCGTGGCGCCTTCGACTATCACCTTGTCAAGTCCGGTAAGTCTGGCTATTCCCTGACACAGCGGTACGGCGGAGATAACAGAACCGGTCTTGCCGTAATGCCTGAAGAAATTGGGCAGTTCAACCGCCGTCCCCTCAGCCCAAAACCATATGGCGTTTGCGGGGAGCTTTCCCTCACTGCGGCGCTTCTCATTGAGTGGATGGTGGTTTAATTTTTTGTGCGCAAGGAGCATAAGGTCCCTAAGCACCCCGGCGTCCTCGCATCCGGAGGGCAGGTGCTGCCCGGCTTTCTCCCCCAGGTGGTCGTGGGGTGGTATGAGCCTTATCCCAGTTATGTTGGCGCCGGACTGCACGGCAAAGTGCCTGAATGATGGGGACGGGTACACCTTCACCCCCGCCCTGCGGGCCGCAGCCGCAAATTCCGGATCTGAAAACAGGGCCTTAATTATCGCTATGGACTCGTCTCCCTCAATGGATCCTGCCGAATGTGAGATTATCCTTTTTTCTTCAAAGGGCGCGTCGATATCCTCAAGCGCCACCATATTGCAGCGCATCGCCACATCTCCGGGGTTAAGCGATATTCCCTCTGCGGCGACCTCCAGCGGCGCCCTTCCTGTATAGCAGAAATTCGGGTCGCAGCCGAATATTGACAGTATAGCCGTGTCGCTTCCGGCGGGAAGCCCGCGGGGAACGTTAAGCGTGCTTCCCATAACGCCGTGGGCGGCCATAAAGTCAAGCGTCGGTATATCAGCGTATTCAAGGGGCGTCTTATAGTCCAGCTCCGGCACCGGGTTGTCCGCCATGCCGTCTCCGATAACTAATATGTATTTCATTATAATCACTCACAGTCTGCCGATAAAGGCCTTCATCCGCTCCATAGCGGTCTCAATATTTTCCACCGAGGAGGCATAGCATATACGCACAAAGCCCTCTCCGCCCTCTCCAAAGGCCGTGCCGGGTATAACGGCCACTCGCTCCTCCATCAGAAAGCGCGTGCAGAACTCATCGGAGGTAAGCCCGGTGCTCTTTATACTGGGGAACATATAAAACGCACCCTTCGGCTCAAAGCACTCAAGCCCCATTTCCCTAAGGCTCTTGAGCATAAGCTTGCGGCGGTGGTCATAGGAGGCCTTCATGTGTTCTATGTCCTCATCCCCCGCCTTCATCGCCTCGATCGCCGCATACTGGCTCATGGTGGGGGCGGACATGATTCCGTACTGGTGTATCTTTATCATCTGCTTTAAGATCTCCTTGGGACCGCAGACATACCCCAGCCGCCAGCCGGTCATGGCATAGGCCTTTGAAAAGCCGTTTACAACAAGCGTCCTGTCATAAAGCTCCTCTAAGTTTGCGGGCGATATGTGGTGGATCCCATAGCTCAGCTCCGCGTAGATCTCATCAGACAGCACCATTATATCCGTGTCGCGCAGTACCTGGGCTATCTCCTCAAGATCTCCGCGCTCCATTACGGCTCCCGTGGGATTATTGGGGAAAGGCAGCACAACCAGCTTCGTTTTCGGCGTTATCGCCTCGCGAAGCTCCTGCGCCGTGAGCCTGAATTCGTTCTCCGACTTTGTCTCCACATACACTGGCACGCCGTGCGCCATGGCTACGATAGGCCCATAGCACACGAAAGAGGGAACGGGTATTATTACCTCATCTCCCGGCTCAATCAGCGCCCGCACGCACAGGTCTATGGCCTCGCTCCCGCCAACGGTGACGAATATCTGGTCCTTCGGATCATACTCCAAAGAAAAACGTCTGCTGAGATATGCGGAGATCTCCCTGCGCAGGCGCAGCATTCCCGCGTTGGAGGTGTATTTTGTAAAGCCCTGCTCAAGAGAGTATATCCCCGCCTCGCGAATATGCCAGGGCGTGACAAAATCCGGCTCTCCGATACCCAGAGATATGCCGTCCTCCATCGTCTCAAGCAGGTCGAAAAATTTCCTTATACCTGAGGGCGCAAGGTTCTGGACGCTTTTAGTCATTATCTTGCCGTAGTCCATCATACGAATAAAACCCTCTCCTCCTGCTCCTGCTCCACAAGGAAGGGGCGGTGCTTATCCTTATATTTTTTGAGGATAAAATGCGTAGCCGTAGACAGCACCCCATCAATAGGTGCGAGCTTTGCCGACACAAACTGTGAGACCTCTTTAAGTGACTTGGCCGAAACTATCACCGCCAGGTCAAAAGCTCCCGACATCAGGTAGAGGCTGTCAACCTCCTCGTACTGGTATATGCGCTTGGCTATCCTGTCAAAGCCGTCGTCACGCTGCGGAGTGATTTTCACCTCAATAAATGCGGTCACTGCTTCCTCAGCCGTTCTGTCCCAGTCAACCAAGGCCGTGTATCCGTTTATAATATGCTCCTTTTCGCACTTCTCTATTATATCCCTGACCTGAGCCTCGGTTTTTCCCGTCATTGCGGCTATCTGCGCCGGGGTATATCTGCCGTCCTCTTCTAAAAGCTTCAGTATCTCTGTCATAGAATGACCTCCAATCGGTTCTTTTCAAGCGAAAAATATTTTTACTATACTACACTTTTCTCTTTTGGAAATACTATAGTCATCAGACCGCATCAGCTTAATATTTTTCTGGCTTTTATCCTTTATCTTAGCACATGGTGAAAATTTTCGCAATACGTTGTCAAATCACGCAAATGCGGCAAATGAATATTTCCCGCCGGCGCGGGTATATTATTACCGCAACGAAGAAGGAGGGATCATTTCTATGATCATGGACAGGATTGCCCTTATTTTCGTGATTATCGGCGGTATTAACTGGGGCCTTATAGGTATATTTAAATTTGACTTCATTGCCTATCTGTTCGGCGGACAGACAGCGTCGGTAAGTCGAGTAGTATATACTCTCGTTGCCCTCGCCGCCCTTTGGTGCATATCCCTGCTGTTCAGGGACAGAGTCGAATCACGGGAAAATTCCTAAAGTAAAAAAGCAAAGCGGGGATATACTACCCGCTTACATAGCTTACATATCACCTGAGTGCGCTTCCCAGTGCCGAAAGCTCCTCACGTTTTAAAGCTCCGAACACGAAAATCAGCAGCACGTACAGCGAAAAAAACACCGCGATCCCCAGCGCAAGGCCCGGTGCGCCGAGCACACCTCCGCTAGCGTTGGAAAATAACCGGGTCAGATTCATCGCGCAGAAAACCGCGGCGGCCGAACAGACCATTGAACGCATGCTTTGGTTTATCACCGTTATCCGCGATAGTCTTCGCATACTGAAGAAAAAATTAAAAATCTCCGAGGCGTAGAGGATAAAAATATATCCGTAGACCGCAAACCGCGGCAGAAGAAAATATATAAGCACGGTTGTAAGCAGTGAGTCGATTATGTTTATACGCATTGAGTACATATGCTCACCAAGGCCCCTCAGCATACCGTCGGTTATGGTATCCATATACATGACCGGCATAAGCGCGGCAAGCAAGCGTATAAAGCTCCCCACTTCTCCGCTTTTGTAAATCACCTGACCCAGCTCGTCAGAAAAGCACAGCAGGGCCCCCATCACCCCGGCGGAGAATATAAAGCACAGCTTTAAAAGCATGTTGGCCGTGGCGGATATGCGGTCATCCCTCCCTTTCACCTGCTCCTCCGTAAGCTCCGGCACTATAAGCTCCGATATGGAGGAGAACAGCACGGCGGGAAATGTTATGACCGGGAACACCATCCCCTGGATCATCCCATATCCCGCGAGGGCGCTTTCGGCAGTGGCCCCGGAGCGGCGAAGCCCCTTAGGCACAAGGATATTCTGCACTGTATTGAGAGCCGTTCTGGCATACGCTGACACGGCAAGGGGCATGGCTATTCCAAGCATACGCAGCGTAAGCCCGCGCGTGTTTCTCACCTTGCCGCTGTAGCGTCTCCTATCGGCCAGGTACAGTACCAGAATGACAAAGAACGAGAACACCTCTCCCGCCACGCCTCCGGCTGTGACCGACGCGCACATATGTTCCACGTCTCCGCTCGGCACCCTCGACACCAGCAGCACCGATACCGCTATTTTGCACACCTGCTCTGATACTGATGCGACAGCGGACTGTCCAATGCGGCAGACACCGGTAAAATATCCACCCAATACCGCCCCGGAGGACAAAAACGGCAGGCTCAATGAGAGCACCCTGAGAGACAAAGCCGTCCTCTCATCCCCCACAAACCGTGATGCGACAACATCTGCCGAGAAATACATGGCCGCGGAAGCCATAAGCCCGAAGGTAACGGAATAAAAAAGGCAGCGCCTGACCACCCCCGGCACGTTTCCTCCGTGTCCCTTGCCAAGCTCCTCTGAGACCAGTCTTGTAGCCGCAAAGCGTATTCCTGAAATCGCAAAGGTCGCAGCCAGCATATTTACGGACATGACAAGCTGAAAAAGCCCTATACCGGCAGCCCCGAGCTTTCGTGAGAGGTACACCTGAAATACAAGCCCCATCGTCCGCAGCAGCAGCGATGTTGCCGTGAGAAAAACAGTATTTATAAGAAGCCTCTTACCCTTCACCGACTCACCTCCGCATATGATCCAGTAAAAAGTATATGCCCTGACCGTACAAAAAAGCACGGGCGGAGGTTTAACCCCTGCCCGTACCTATCCTGTTTTTCAGTTCAATGTCCCGGCGCTGCGCTCGATAAGAAGCCGTACCCCCTCCTTAAGGCCGGAGTTTTCCGGAGACTTAAGCTCCGGGTCGTCGGCCATCACCCTTTGCGCGGCCTCCTGTGCCCAGCGGAGTATATCCATATCCGAGGCAAAGCTTGAGATCCGCATATCGGGAAGGCCGCTCTGGCGCGAACCGAAGAAGTCCCCAGGACCTCTCAGCCTCAGGTCCTCCTCGGCGATCTTAAAGCCGTCGTTCGTTCTGCACATGGCCTTGAGGCGCTCCCTTGCGGTCTCTCCGCCCGCTCCCTCAAAGAGCACGCAGTAAGACTTAAATTTTCCGCGCCCAACACGTCCTCTCAGCTGGTGCAGCTGTGACAGGCCGAACCTGTCGGCGTTTTCAACGACCATCAGCGCCGCGTTAGGTACATCCACACCCACCTCAATGACCGTGGTCGCTACCAGGATATCCGTTTCACCGGCAGCAAAGGCCGACATGGCCTCGTTTTTCTCCTTCGGACGCATCTTTCCATGCACTAACGCGACCTTAAGCTCCGGAAATACTTTCTCCGACAATGTCCATGCATATTCCTTGACGGACTTTAAGCCATCCGGGTTCTCCTCTGTCTCCTCAACAGCAGGGCAAACTATAAACACCTGACGCCCCTCACTGACCAGCTTTCGGATAAATGCGTAAATGCGTTGTCGCATATTCTCTCCAACCAAGAAGGTATCTATCTGCTGTCTTCCCGGTGGAAGCTCGTCTATGACCGAAACATCAAGGTCCCCGTAAACTATGAGCGCCAAGGTCCTTGGTATGGGCGTGGCGGACATTACCAGCACATGGGGGCTTTCCCCCTTGGCGGTGAGGGCGGCGCGCTGCTGCACACCGAAGCGGTGCTGCTCATCAGCGACTATAAGTGCCAGCCGCGAAAATTGAACGGCGTCCGATATCAGCGCGTGTGTACCGATAGCAAGGTCAGCCTCACCGGAGCTTATTTTTTGCAGTGCCTCCCGTCTGGCCTTTGCGGTAAGAGCGCCGGTCAGAAGCACCACGTTCATTCCAAGCGGCTCAAGAAGCGTTGAGAGCGTCTTGTAGTGCTGCTCTGCAAGTATCTCCGTCGGCGCCATGAAAGCGGACTGATACCCCGCCTTGCAGGCCGCCCAGCAGGCCGCCGCCGCTACAGCCGTCTTGCCGCTGCCCACGTCCCCCTGTATAAGCCTGCTCATAGGGCGCTCCCCGGCCATATCCTTCAGAATATCGTCTATCGCACGCCGCTGCGCCCCCGTAAGCTCATACGAAAGCTGCGACGTAAATTCCCCAAGGTCCGCGCACAGGATCTTATAGCCGCTCTTTTCCGACTGGCGACTTCTAAGCAGGCTTAACGCGCAGGACAGCAAAAAAAGCTCCTCGAATATCAGCCGTCTCCTGGCAATCTCAAGCTCCTCAAAGCTTCCTGGAAAGTGGATGTTCTCATAGGCAAATGCCGCCTGACACAGTTTAAACTCCCGGCAGACGCTCTTGGGAAGCTGGTCGGGGAAGCTGTCCCCGCACTCCGAAAGGCCCTGCCTCACGGTCCGTCCAATTATATTCTGCGAAAGTCCGGAGGTCAGCCGGTATATGGGGAATATGCGGCGTGTCGCGGCAGGCTCCGAAGCTTCTTTTTCAAATATGGGGTTAGTCATCTCCGGGGAGCCGATTTTCCCGACCACACGCCCGAAAAATATATAGCTCTCCCCCGGGATGAGGGCATTTTTTATATAGCTCTGATTAAAAAAGGTAATGGTCATGCGGGAGGCATCATCCACTACCTGCACCTTTGTAATATCCAGCCCCTTGCGTATATGTGAAAGTCTCGGCGGCGAGGCTACCGTTGCACATACACAGGCCGCATCGCCGAATACAAGCTCGGATATCTTCTTGACCTCCCGCCTGTCCTCATAGGCCCTTGGGAAGTCCATAATAAGATCTCTGAGCGTGGATACCCCAAGCTTTTTAAAGCTCTTGGCCCTGGTCTCCCCGACGCCCTTTATAAATCTCACTTCAGTATCCAGCGGTGTCACAGGCTCCCTCCTTTTCGGCTGTTTTAGGCCATTGTATCATAATTTTCCGAACTATTAAACCTATGATTTTTGTATTGTATAAATTAAAAGTTTATGTTATAGTGTAAATTCAGTACCATCCTTGGAGGGAAATAATGCTGGATATCCTTATTGATGCGGCACTTGACTGTTTAAAGCTTCTGCCGTTTTTATTTTTAACCTATCTGATTCTCGAGTTAATAGAAAAGAAAGCGGAGGAAGGCTCCTTAAAGCTTGTACGTCAGTCCGGAGCATGGGGGCCGGTCATAGGCTCGGCGCTAGGACTTATACCGCAGTGCGGCTTCTCCGCCTCGGCATCTAACCTCTTTTCCCAGCGTCTTATCTCCGCCGGGACGCTCCTTGCGGTGTTTCTTTCCACCTCGGACGAGATGCTGCCAATACTCATCTCCGAGGCCGCGGATATTGGGCTGATACTGAAAATACTCTGCACAAAGCTCCTCGCCGGCATCGCCGTCGGACTTATAGCGGACAAGCTTTTGAGGCTCTGCCGCCACAGCGGGGAAACAGTAAACCTTCATGAGCTTTGCGAGCAGGAGAACTGCCATTGTGAGGAGAGGGGCATCTTCGTCTCCGCACTTCTTCACACGCTCCAGATAGCCGCTTTTATCCTCATAATAAACATCGTTCTGAACGCCGTAATATTTTTTATCGGTGAGGACACTCTCGCCGGGCTTATACTCAACAAACCCGTTATCGGACCAATAATTTCAGGTATTGTGGGGCTTATACCAAACTGTGCGGCGTCAATAATCATAACTGAGCTTTATCTATCCGGCGCCATGAGCACGGGAGCGATGCTCTCGGGGCTTCTCGCCTCTGCCGGTGTGGGACTTCTGGTGCTTTTCAGGATAAACAGGCGTCAGATGCGCGACAACTTCACCATTCTCGCGGCGCTTTATATCTCTGCCGCTGTCATCGGCATAGCCTTTGATCTGTTGAATATCACTTTTTGACCTTCTTTTAAATCTGCCAATGCCAAAAGGAAGGGACGGATTTACCGTCCCTTCCTTTTTTGCAATTTAATTTTTATCTCTTTAATTCTCAGCGCCGATACTGCGTAAATTCTTTTGGTGAGCCGCAGTCTTTTATCACTTCAGGACTATGCGCTTAAAGCTCTTCTTTCCGCGTCTAAGGACAATGCCGGCCTTAAGCTCCTCTCCTGTAAACGACTTTCCGATATCGGTTATCTTCTCATCGTCAGCCGTTACGCCGCCCTGCTGGACGTTGCGGCGCGCCTCTGATTTTGACGGGCAAAGCCCTGCCTTAACGAGCAGTGTCATGATATCTATCGAGCCGTCGGTCAGATCTGCGTCGCTAAGCTCCGAAGTGGGCATATTTTCGGCATCTCCGCCGGTGAAGAGAGCACGGGCACTGGCCTGGGCCTTCTCCGCCGCCTCCTCGCCGTGGACGAGCTTCGTAAGCTCGTAAGCGAGTATTTCCTTGGCGGTGTTAAGCTGGCTGCCCTCCCACTTGTCCATCTCGTCGATCTGCTCAATAGGCAGGAAAGTCAGCATGCGCAGGCACTTTAATACGTCCGCGTCCTCCACGTTGCGCCAATACTGATAAAAGTCATAGGGCGAGGTCTTGTTGGGATCCAGCCAAACGGCGTTGCCGGCGGTCTTTCCCATCTTTCTGCCCTGGGAATCAGTAAGCAGCGTTATCGTCATTGCATGGGCATCCTTACCAAGCTTGCGGCGGATAAGCTCCGTGCCGCCCAGCATATTGCTCCACTGGTCGTCTCCACCGAACTGCATATTGCAGCCGTAATGCTGGAAAAGATAATAGAAGTCGTAGGACTGCATTATCATGTAGTTAAACTCAAGGAAGGAAAGGCCCTTCTCCATACGCTGCTTGTAGCACTCAGCTCTGAGCATATTATTGACTGAGAAGCAGGCGCCGACCTCGCGCAGAAGCTCCACGTAGTTAAGGCTTAAGAGCCAGTCGGCGTTATTTATCATCTGCGCCTTACCCTCGGAAAAGTCTATAAAGCGCTCCATTTGGCGCTTAAAGCACTCGGCGTTATGGTCGATATCCTCCTTCGTGAGCATCTTGCGCATATCCGTTCTTCCGGATGGATCACCTATCATCGTGGTGCCGCCGCCAATGAGGGCAATGGGCTTATTTCCTGCCATCTGGAGGCGCTTCATAAGAGTAAGCGCCATGAAATGCCCGGCGGTGAGGCTGTCCGCCGTGCAGTCAAAGCCGATGTAAAATGTGGCCTTGCCGTTATTTATCATCTCTTTGATCTCATTCTCGTTTGTAACCTGCGCAATAAGTCCGCGGGCAACAAGCTCATCATAAATCGTCATCTAAATTTCCCCTTAAATTATTATTCAATTTTGCTGATAGAAAAAGCCCTCTGTCCACTATGGACAGAGGGCGTAATTTACGCGGTACCACCTCTGGTTCACGCGCCCCTCACAGGGCAGCGCCTCAGGCCGTACAAAATACGGCGGCGCTGTACCGGGCGCTCCCGTCCTGCCCTAATTGAATTACCGTTCAGGCGGCTGCTCCAAGGCGTATTCACCTGCGCGGCCTCTCCCCCTTACAGCAAAACAGGGTCTCTCTTTGCAGGCCGAATTCAGGCTACTTGTCCCATTCATCACATTGGCTGTATGTTAACACACGACAGGCGGGCTTGTCAAGCGGTGCTTTTTTATTATCCGCTGCTTTGCCAACCCCGTCTTATCCACAGAACATTCTCATTTTGCAGTTTTCTTTTGTTCTCTTTTCTTATTGAGAACGGTAGTTACTGCTCCTGATGCGGAAAACGTCAACACAAATACTATCAGCGAGTAATAAACACCTCTGATACCGTAATTGTAATATGAGCCTGTGCTGAAAAACAAAACCAATAAGATAATATTGCTTGTAATAATCGCTGCAAAGACCCCAATAAGTGATGTCATATATCCGTCTGTTGTCCGGTTTGCTTTTACGGAGAAGGTCAGAATACTGTATAGAAGAACACCAAGTAACGCTCCCACAAAAAGGCATTCCACACCGCGAATTACAGTTATAAAGCGAAGCACCAGAATAAAGGATACTCCCCATGCAATTATTCCGGAAATAGTAACTCCGCAAACTTTCTTAATTAACATTTTTTCTTTGCATCTGGCGTAATCGGCCGCTTTTTGTACAGCATCCGCCGGTTCAGTATTCATTTTTTCAATACTTCTTTCACCTTCAAGCAAATCCTTAATATCCACTTCATAGTAATCAGAAAGTATGATAAGGATGTCAAGGTCGGGCATATTGGAGCCGGTTTCCCACCGTGAAACAGTCCTTACAGACACATTCAAATACTCGGCAAGCTGCTCTTGTGTCATACTTTTTTCTTTGCGGAGTTCTTTTAGAAAAGCCCCTACTTTTTTCTGATCCATTGCACTTTCTCCTTTCAAGGGTAGTTTATCAGAAAATCAATAAAGACAACACGACACAAAACGAGAAATGCCTTTATTTACTGTGGTAGACAAAGTTTGTCTTGCGTCGAATCCAAAGACAACCTAAACCCGGGCGGCTCTGGAGGATATATCCCCCGCCGCGCCGGGGAAATAGCACTAGAGCCCCCTATGCAAAAACGTGCGGAACAACGGTTCCTTTATGACATTTTGTCTCAAAGCCACTACGCGATAATTTTGACTTTTCGGGTAAAATGGCCGAGTCTGCTGTGGGCCGCCTTGTCAACCAAGATAGGGCGGCCCCCAGCAGACCCCGGCCATATCGCACAAAAAAGCCACCCATTTTTGAGGACGGCTTTCTGCAAAATATGATAGTTTCAACGTATTTTCTTTTGTTTTCGTCAATATTCTTCCATTTTCGTGTTCCTAACAAAAGTTAACCATCGTCAGTATATCCCTGTTGACCGGCGTATAGAACAGACGCTGTATCTCCATCAGATCACTCGTCTTTCCCAATATCCACATCATCTTTGCGGTTACGGCCTCAGTGGTCATGTCGTGTGCCTCAAGTATACGCGGGTTGCCTTTTAATGAGTGGCCTGTGCTGTACACCGCCATGTCACTGCCCTCATTCTGCACCTGCGTGGTCATAACTATGGTCTTTCCGGCCTCCGCAGCCTCGTAGACCATGCTGTGAAGTCCCCGCCTCTGGGGAAGGCCCCCCACGCCGAAGCTCTCGATTATCAGGGCGTCAAAGTGTCCAAGCATGAACTCCATAACCTCCCTGTCGACGCCCGGCAGCAGCTTTAACAGGCCGACCTTCTGATTAAGGCAATCA
>JBJDXR010000042.1:0-5631 GCA_051866775.1 Oscillospiraceae bacterium
TGCCTCACCGACAGCGGCTATGGAGCCGACAGCAAGAGCATAAATAATTATATTCGTAGCTGTAATTTGAATCAACACGGCAATCAGCTTTTGAGTAATAATCCTTTTGCGGCTGATGGGATGGGTCAGCAGAAATTCCGCTGTTTTGTCTTTTTCTTCTTTGCTGAGAATACCAATGGCACAAAGTGATGCATAAAATGCACCGCCCAGTCCCAAAACATTGCCACACTCAACAGCGTAAAAACCGATTAGAGTTCCGAGACTCAAACGGTCCATACCGAACGCCTCCGTAAAAGAACCCATTGAGGCGAACATATCGCTTACGCCGTCCATCTGCCCTTTCATTTCAGGAAACAGAAAAATGCAAGTCGCAAGAAGAAAACCGACAGAAGCCGTCCATATCAAAAACGAGGTTTTGCCTTGTCTCAGCTCGTGTTTTACAAGCGTCATACCGTTTCACCGTCCTTTTCATAATAATGCAGGAATACTTCTTCAAGGTCAGGCTCTGTAACCGTAAGGTCATTCACCTGTCCGTCTGACAGCGTACACAGCAGGCTGTTCATATCGCCGTTATAGAGAAAACTAACAGTGCCCTGCGTCGCTTTTTTGTCCCGAATGCCGTCAAGGTGATCTAAATTAACAATACCGTGCACAGTAATGCGTTTTGCATTTGTTTTTGAAAGAATGTCAACATTGTCACATACAATAATTCTGCCGTCACGGATAATCGCCGCACGGGTGCAGTTGCGCTGAATTTCCGAGAGAACATGGCTTGATAATAGAATTGTGGCGCCGTCATTGTTTCTCTTACGCAGAATGTCAAAAAACTCCTTTTGCATCAGCGGGTCGAGTCCGCCTGTGGGCTCATCCAGCACAAGCAGTTCGGGTTTATGCTGTAAAGCACATACAATGGCAACTTTTTTTCTGTTGCCGTATGACAAATCATCTACCTTTCGGGATATGTCAAGTTGCAAACGGTCACAGAGCATTTTTGCTTCCTGTGTGCAATCCATTTTTCGCAGATCGGCGGACAGCTTCAATACATCCTTAACTTTCATTCCCTGGTAAAACAATGCCTCGGAGGGCAGGTAGCCGATATTCTGCAATATCCACTTCTTTTCCTTTGTGACATCTTTTCCGAATATCATTGCCGTACCCGATGTGGGAGTAATCAGTCCAAGCAATGTTCGGATTGTCGTAGATTTTCCGGCTCCGTTCGGACCTATAAATCCGAAAAATTCGCTCTGTGCTACTGTCAAGTCCAGGTCAATGATACCCCTTGCCTTGCCATAGTATTTCGTAAGTTTTGTAGTTTTAATTATTTCCATATTCAATCACTCCTTCCTAAGATAAATACTTTTCCAAAAATTAATCAGCCTTGAAAAGCCCTTTTCCATTTCTTCCATATCTATATTACCCCGCTGAACCATCTCCCAAATGTACCCTTCTGAAGCCAAATACATATCACGGTACATCATCTCAATATCAAGTCCCGGAATAAACTGTTTAGGGTTCATATTCAGTAGTGTCTTATCTGCTTTCTGATTAAAGTATTTATGATAACTTTCCTTAACGGCGGCAGAAATATCCGGATCCTTTTCGTAAAATGCCTTGATAGTAAAATTTGCCATATCCGGATAAAGACGAATAATTTTCATCTTAGCCTGCATACCTCTTTCCATACTTTCAAACATATCTCTTTGTTCATAGCAACCGTACTTTGTCAGATACTCGATAGTTACCTCTGCGCATTTGTTCCACAGAAACATATACAGCTCTTTTTTGTTGTGAAAGTAATGAAACAGTAGGGACTTGCTGATACCCGCCGCATCTGCTATCTCGCTCATAGGGCTGTTTTTGTAGGAATTTTGCGAAAACACCCGATAGCCTGCATTTATGATAGCCTGCTGTTTTTCTGCGGGCAAAGAAAAGAACCTTTCGTTCATAGCACAACCTCCGTTAACCGATTCGGTCAATCCTATTTTAATTCCATTGACCGATCTTGAGAAGACCTTTTTGAATATTTATTTAAAAAAATAAATGGGGTCCTGAAATGCGACCCCTTAAAAATATGTGTTGTCCTAAGTTGTATTTCTATAATGGTTTCAAATTACTTCCTTATGTGGCGTTAGTCTTGCAGGTGCTTCTTTTTTATCTAAGAACTGCATCAATGTTATGGATAATGTGCCATATCTTTAATCGTGATAATGCAGTTCATCACCTGAGATTGAAAAATCAACTTTTTTCTGGATTTGCTTCTCTTTGATGATTTTCTGAATTAGACTGCGACATTTCTGCATAATTGGCTTCCTCTGATAAATTCATTGGTTGCTATTATGAATCAAGTTTCTGTTATCACTATAGCTTATAGAATAAAAAAAGACAGAGGCAAACAGCCGCTGTCATAATTTTTATCCTGCCGCATTAAGAAATCCGTTTTATGTTTACCAAAAATAATGCATATTATTTTGCATATTTGTTCAGCTTGTCGATCGGCATGGATACAATTTCAACTGCTTATGACCTTAATGAAAATTATAAATTAGTAATTTCGCAGAAAGCAGGCCAAATTAATTGACTTTAGAAAGAAAATGTAGTACTTTTTTACATCATTTATTTAAATCCGAAAACTGAATTTGAACTGTATAATTATTAAGGGGTAGAGCATTATGAGTGATTTTTCCTTTTCTGTTCCGCAGGCAAAAAGGACTGGTCATCAGCACCGCCGACCTTCAGGACCCGTCGCTGTTTGACGACATGGTGGAGGCCGGGCTGCTGAAGCTAAGCGACAACGGCTTGACCATCGAGCAGGTGCTTGGCGCGACATTGCAGACAGACGTGGAGGCGCTGACCCCGATAACCCAGGCGGTGCTGGACAAGGTAAACGAGACGCAGGTGGGCGGATATCCGGCCGTCATTCCAGAGATCACGGGAGGCGGCCATCTGACCGGCATCAGCCAGTGGATTCTGGAGGAAAATGACCCGCAGGTCTATGGATTTTTGCTGCGAAGCCGAAAATCATTCGATTGATCAGAATTTATTTTGTAAAATATTTATTTTTATGATTTAATATATTAATATATTGCGGAGGCAGAGAAATGAAGCTGAGCGATACAGGCATTACGGTCCGGGATATTAAAGACAAGGTCAATCGGTATATGATCGATACCTACGAACGTTTTGATTTCCTGGCGGAGACGGCAAAGGATCAGTACATCTATGATAAAAATGGCCCGCAAATACGGCGTGGAGAAGTGCGGCCCCCACCGCTACAACATTGTGACCGCAAAGATGGGTTCCCACGGCACCACCTTCGGCGGCCACCCTGTCTCCTGCGCCGCGGCGCTGGCACAGATCGGCGAGCTGCTTGACCGGGATCTGGCCGGAAACGCAGAGAAGGTCGGCACTTACTTCATGGAGCAGCTGAACACTCTGCCGCACGTCAAGGAAGTCCGCGGACAGGGGCTGCTTGTGGGCGTGGAGTTTGACGACGGTATCTCCGGCGTGGAGGTGAAGCACGGTTGCCTCGATAGGCGCCTGCTCATCACCGCCATCGGCGCCCACACCATCCGCATGATCCCCCCGCTTATCATCACGGAGGACGACTGCGACAAGGCTGTCGCCATCCTCCGGGAGACGGTTGAGAGCTTAGGCTGAGTGTTTTTTAGAATAAATCCGGTTTTACAGAGGTGGTTTGATGCATTTCAAGGATATGACCTATCAGCGGATCACCTATGAAGAGGTCAAGGCTGACTATGAGACGCTTTTTCAGGATCTGAAGGCGGTCTCAGATGAGGAGGACTGCCGGGCGGTCCTGCGGAAGCGGTATGAGCTTTTTGAAAAGATGACGCCCATGGATCTTTGCTATGTGCGCCACGATATGGATTTAAACGACCCGTTTTACGCTGCTGAGCAGCGTTATTACGATGAGATCGGGCCGAGGATCGGGGAGCTGTCCAACCAATTTGACAGGCTCCTGCTGGTATCCCCCCTCCGCTCCTGCTTTGAGCAATTGATGGGCTCTTTTGCCTTTTCCCTCATTAAGACGGGGCAGGAGAGCTTTGACAGCAGGCTTATCTCCCTGCAGCAGGAGGAAAACTCCATCATCGGCCGGTACTGCCAATTTGCAGCAAACGGCAAGGTGGAGTACGGAGGCAAGCTGTTAAGCCGTGAGAACCTTGCCCGGGAGCAGCAGTCCCCGGACCGGGAGGTGCGGCGCCGGGTATACCGCGCCGTAAACGCCTCCTGGGAGGCGCAGCGCGCCGGGCTTGAGGACTTTTTCGACGCTCTGGTTCAAAATCGCGACCGCCAGGCAAAAACCGTGGGATACAGGGATTTTGTGCAGCTGAGCTATCTGCGCATGAACCGCATCGGCTATTCCCCGGAGGATGTAAAAGCCTTCCGGGAGCAGGTGAAAAAGTACGTGGTCCCCGTTGCCGCGGCCCTGAACGAGCGCCGCCGGAAGCGGCTTGGCCTTGAGAAGCTGTATCCCTACGACAACGGGACCTATTTTCTGGAGGGGAACCCAATCCCACTGGGGGACGATGCCTTCTGCCTGGAGATGACCAGGCGCATGTTTGAAATCATCTCTCCCGAGACGAAGGAATATATCGATTTTATGCTGGACAACGGCCTGTATGACGTGACGGTCCGGGATGGCAAGCAGACCGGAGGCTACTGCACACAATTTGAGGCCTACCATTCGCCTTTCATCTTCGCCAATTTCGACGGAACCAGCGAGAACGCCTATATCATGAGCCATGAGGGCGGCCACGGGTTCTACTTCTACCGGAAGCGGAACGAGGAGATCCGGGAGCGGGGCTGGTACACCTCGGAGATGGCGGAGACGCACGCAATGTCCATGGAGTTCTTCGCCGCCCCCTATATGGAGCTGTTCTTCGGGGACCGGGCGGAGGACTACCGGCGGATGCATCTGGAGAAGGCGATCGCCCTGATCGTCTATGAGTGCCAGCAGGATGAATTCCAACAGATCATTTACGAGCAGCCGCAGCTCACTAAGCAGCAGCGAAATGAGCTCTGGGCGCGTCTGGAGGGGGAGTATTTCCCCTACCGGGAGTATACGGAGGAGGAGAGAGACCAATTGGGGTCCCGCTGGCAGCGGATCCGCCATGTGTTCCTGTGGCCCTTTTATGCGATCGATTACGCCTTGGCCCAGGTCTGCGCCCTGGAGTACTGCCGCCGGATGCATGAGGATCCCGAAGAGGCTTGGAAGAGTTATCTCGCCTTCTGCAATGCATCCGGAAATATGAACTTTCTGGAATCGCTCAGGGCCGCCGGGCTTGAGAGCCCCTTTGAGGCGGATTGCCTGAGAAATTTGATGGGTTGGCTGCAGACGCAGCTTTAATTCATAGAGTGCCTTCGGGCAAAGACAATCAAAAAGGAGGATAAAAATGAAGAAAACAATCTCTGTGCTGCTTGCAGCCGTACTGATGCTCTCGCTTTTGGCGGGATGCGGTCAGAAGAAAAATGAGACTGAAGGAGACGGCACTTCGGACACGCCTGGCACGACCGATGCCGAGGCGACCTATACCTACAAGGGAACCTACTCCGGCGTGTCCACATGGTCGCCCACCGACTGGGAGATCAGCTCGGAGTATGACATGCTCGGCT
>JBJDXR010000043.1:0-83720 GCA_051866775.1 Oscillospiraceae bacterium
TATCGCCAATTTCCTCCCCGAACAGATCGTCGTAGAAGAAGGTGAACAGCACCTCCATGCCCTGAGACTGAAGCTCCGAGAGGTCATTATCTGACATCCCGAACAGCAGCTCGCTGCTGGTGTAGAAATAGTTTGCAAAATGCCCGAACTCGTGGAACATATCGGTGTAGTCGTAGTAGGTACCTGTGGCGGCGTTAAAAATGAACGGCTCATTATAATAATAGAGCAGCGTTGTAAAGCCTATATTTAATTTTTTAGGGCTTACATCGATGTCGTAAAGGCCGTGATCCAACATATACTCAAATGCTGCGTACAGCTCATCTGACAGTCTGGGCAGTACGCTGTCCATAGCTGCAAGCACGCTTTCGGGGGTGCAGTCAAGCTTATCGGAGTAGTAAAGCTCTGCGGAGGCGTCCAGTATGTCCGGCCCGTAAAGCTGCATTATCGGGACTATATACTCCTTGCTCCCCTGCCATACGGCCTCCGCGTCCTCCGGGGTGTAGTCCTTGGCGTAGATGCTCTCATAGGCGTATTCGGCATAGCTTGAGTAGCCGGAAAGCTCCGCATCCCGGTTGCGGAGCGCCACCAGCTCAACATAGACCTGAGCTATCCTGTCGTAATCAGGCTCAGACTCGGACATGAGCGTATAGTATTCCTGTATGAGCCGGCTCTCAGTACTGTATATCTCCCGCTGCTCGTCACCATCCGGCTCGTAGCTTTCAAACCAGCTGATGATGGTGGAACCGTATATATCCTCCAAAAGCTCGGAATACGGCGACACCGCAAGCGCGTGCATGGCCTTCCAGTAAGCTTCGCTTGCGTCATAATAAAGCTCCTGTGCGTAAACCGTCTCCTCGGAGGCATACTCATCTGACGCGTCGGCGCAGCTTTTTAGGTTTATGAGAGTGTAGAGGTTATATATGTAGTAAAGCTCGTTATACAGGGCGGCCTCGGCGCTGCTGAACTCCTCATGTGTGCCGCCGTTCTCGGCAATCCGGTATATCGGCGCGGTATACTCGTCTAAATCCGATAGCTCGTAGTGTACATACTCCATGTCTGAAAAATCCGTGTCCCCGTGCCAGACTTGAGTAAAATACGAGTCCTGTGCAGTGTCACCTGCGCTTATGGGAGACGCACCCTTATGTGTAGAGCTGCCCTGAAGCTTTGGGGCTTCCCCGCAGCCGGAGAGCAGGGACACAAGAAGCGCAAGAACTGAACAGAGAGCCGCTGCGCGTTTTATCTTCATATTTTTCTCCTTTCGAGAAAAACGACTTTTAATATGAAGATTATATTTTATGCACCACGTTTTGTCAATTTTTGCGGTCATCCGAAAAACAGCCTTGTAAAAAACGACGCGGCGGCAAAGCCTGCAATATCCGCGCAGAGCGCAGCGGGTATGGCATAGCGGGTGTTTTTTATTCCCAGAGAGCCGAAGTAGACGGATATCGTGTAGAATGTGGTCTCGGTGGAGCCGAGCATGACCGCCGCCGTGCGGCCTATGAGCGAATCAGGCCCGAAGAGGTCTATTATGTCGCTGCCGGCCGCAAGAGCGCCGCTGCCGCTTAGGGGCCGTATCAGCATGAGCGGGCAGGTCTCCGGAGGTATCCCCAGGAGCTTCAGAACCGGCGATACCGCCGCGGAGAGGGCATCCATCAGTCCTGAAGCCCTTAGCATATAGATTGCCGCCAGCATTGATACGAGGCTTGGCAGTATGCGAAGTACGACCCCTACGCCCTTTTTTGCTCCGGACACAAACACCGAAAAGATGTCGGTGCCGCGGAAAAGCGCCGCCAGCACGACGCCGGCTATCATTACAGGTACTACGGCGCTGGTCAGCACGTTCATCTTTTCCACAGCCTTTTTAGGATATATGCAGCGGCTATGCCTGTACACACGGAAACTATCGAGGTCAGCCATACGGCAGGCAGAATATCAAAGGGCGCGTCGCTGCCGGAGGCCGCTCTCACGGCGGCAACGGTGGCGGGAATGAGCTGTATTGAGGCGGTGTTTATGACGATGAGCCTGCACATCTCGTCTGTGGCGGCTCCGCCGCCGTTTTCCATAAGGGAGACTGCCTTGAGGCCCATAGGCGTCGCGGCGTTGCCCAGCCCCAGGAGATTTGCCGCGGTATTGGCGGATATCGCACGCAAAAGCTCGGGGTTTTTTCTGGCGGAGGGGAAAAGCCGTGTGAGCAGCGGGGACATTAGATGGGACAGCTTGCTTAAAAGCCCCGAGCGCTCCATAACCTCCATAAGCCCGCACCAGAAGCAGGTGGCGCCGGATATCGCCAGACACAGCTGCACGGCACCTGACGCCCCGTCAAGAGCCGCAGTGCTCAGCTCCTGCATATTTCCTGAGACCGCACCGTAAATAACCGAAAGCACGATCATGCCCCCCCATATCCACGACATCGCCATAAAAACGCCCCCTTGTCCGCTTATATCAAATATATTAGGATCTTCAAAAAAATGAATATTTTCACAATACAAATATTGACAAATTTTGCGCCGTTTGCTACAATTATCTGGAAATAAATCTATAGGGAGGAATACCTTATGAAATCTACCGGAATAGTTAGAAAAGTTGATGAATTAGGCAGAATAGTTATTCCTATCGAATTGCGTCGTACATTAGGCATTGAAGAGAAAGACTCGCTGGAAATATATGTAAATGAGGACAATATTATTCTCAGGAAGTATGAGCCGGCCTGTATTTTCTGCGGGAAAGCCAAGGATGTATCCTCTTACAAGGGAAAGAACATCTGCGCCAAGTGCATGGAAGAACTGAAAAACAGCTGAAAAGCAAGAGAGAAAAGGACCGGGGATTTATCCCCGGTCCTTTTTAATGTCCTTCTAGGGGTAAATGGCAGAAAAAAAGCACGGCAAAATTGAACTGGGTATGTATAAGAAAAAGGCCGGGGGTTAATTCCCCCGGCCTTTTTTACAAAAAATCATATCCAAGCTTTTACAGAGCGTTTCCAACAAAAAATCAGCTACCTCTTAAGCGCCGCGTCGTAGATTGCGTTCTTGGGGAGGCCCGTCCTCTGGGAGCAGCGCTTTGCGGCGTCCTTTAGGGACATGCCTTCGTTTTTCATTTCCAGGACCATCTCCACCGCCTCCTCAAGGGTCACGGTGGGCGCGGCAGTCTCCGAGGCGCCCTCTATGACTATGACAAACTCGCCTTTTGCCGGATTTTCTGCGTAAAACCGGGCTGCGGCGCTCAATGTGGTGCGGATGGTCTCCTCATGTATCTTTGTAAGCTCCCGGCACAGGGCTATGCGCCTGTCGCCCAGAACCTCCAGCATGTCCCGGAGCGTGGCGGCGAGCTTGTGGGGGGCCTCGTAGAACACCATAGTGCGCTTTTCCTGCCTGAGGGAGTCGAGGTGTTCAAAACGGCTCTTCTTTGTGACGGAGAGGAAGCCCTCAAAGGTAAACCTCCCTGTGGGAAGGCCCGAGAGAGCCACCGCCGACACAACGGCGCTCGGCCCCGGGACCACCACAGTCTCTATGCCGTTTTCCCCGCACTGGCGCACCAGATCCTCCCCCGGGTCGGATATGGCGGGCATGCCCGCGTCGGTGACTATGGCGCAGGTCTCGCCGGCTATGAGCCGGGATATTATTTTCTCTCCGCTCTCGGCGCGGTTATGCTCATAGTAGCTCACCAGCGGCTTTTTTATCCCTAAATGGCTCAAGAGCTTCATGGTAACGCGGGTGTCCTCCGCCGCGATGAAATCCACATCCGCCAGCGTCTCGGCGGCTCTTGGGGATATGTCCCCCAGATTTCCGATGGGCGTACCCACAAGGTATAGCTTTCCTGACATGTTGTGACCTCCGCAGGGCTTTAATTTAAATGGTATATGCGTTTTATTTCCGGCGTGTCTGTGCCGTCCGGATTTTTTATAATGAGCACCGGCTCTATGCGCAGGCTGGGCTTTGCCCGCCTCACGGCCTCGATGAGCGCCACGGACGGGGACGTATCTATTCGCGCCTGAACAAGGCGCAGGCGCTTAGGCTCCAGCCCCGAAGCTGACAGCACACAGAGAGCTTCCGACAGGCGCTCCGCCGGGTAGACCATGCTAAAGCGCCCGCCGTCGCCGAGAAGCCTCGCGGCGGAGTTGGAAAGCTCTGTTAACGAGCAGGTGCGCTCCTCCCGGGCGGCGGCGCGGTCCTCCTTTGGCGGGGTACCGCGCCCCACGGCAAAGTACGGGGGATTTGAGATTATAAGCTGATACTTACCAACCTCCGCTTCCCGTAATGTGCGCAGATCCCGAAGCAGCACGCTGAGCCTTTTTGAAAGGCCGTTCCGGTCAATGTTGCGCTGAGCGCACCGGGCGGCCTCCGCCGACAGCTCCACGCAGTCTATCGTGATGCTCTCAGAGCGCTGGGCGATAAGAATGGCGAGAAGCCCCGAGCCGCAGCCGAAGTCCGCCGCGCGCCGAACTCCCGCTATACGGGCAAAATCCGCCAGCAGGACCGAGTCGGTGCTCACAGGCTCGGCTCCGCAGCAGTCCAAGACCGGCCCTCCGGGCCAAAGCTCAAAGGTCTCCATATGCGCTCTCCTTAAGGTTTTTTCAGACAATCATTATATATGAATTTTCCCGGAAGGTACAGAGAAAATTGCTGCTCTAGGCCTAAAGGGGACAAAAAATGTGCCGCCGGAAAGGCGGCACACTTTCATCTCATTGTTCGGGCTTCTCATTGTCTTCATCCTCCGAAAATTCATTCCACTGCGCTTCTTCGGAAGGATGCTCTGCCTTATGACTGCCCTTCAGTTCCTCCAACTTTGAGACGATGATACCTGTGCATGTGAAAATGCAGATACAGAGCAAGGCAAAAAAATAGAGAAGCTGATTATTATCTGTAATGCCCAGCATGGCAAAAAGATATGTGCCGATTATGCTCACGGCAACACCGGCAAAGAAATAGATAAGCCGAGTTTTCATGGATACTCCTATTCTTGGCTCCCGGATATGAGAGGCCACTAAAAAGGGTAAAAAACCGGGGGACGGCAAGTGCCGTCCCCCGCTGATGCGTTTTAAATTACTCCTCAGAAATAGCGCCGACAGGGCAGCCGCCCTCGCAAGCGCCGCAGTCGATGCAGGTGTCAGCATCTACTACATAGTGCTCATCACCCATGCTGATAGCCTCAACAGGGCAGGTGCTGGCGCAAGCGCCGCAGGAAACGCAATCATCGCTAATCTTATGTGCCATTTGTATGTACCTCCATTAAACCTTATTGAACCATTATTAACAGCCGAATGTTGTGTACACACGGCTCATCAATAGCATTGTAACACGAAATCCTAAAAAATCAATTATAAATTTATTTATAAAAAGTCAAATTAATGAAAAACTTTAAAATTTAAAGAAAAATAAAGAAAACATGAGAGATCGGGAGATAAACGAAAGTCAATAAAGGTCAAAAGTCAGGAAAGGTCAAATGAGAATTTGATGTTTCCTGACCTTGAGTGTATTATAATACTCGAAAGGTCAAGGAACATCAAAGACAAAAAGGCCAAACACGAAAGCCTTGAAAGACAGACAGGAGGCGGGAACCAATGGGTATGAGCGATGTCATAGCAGAATTTATAGACGGTTTGCTTCAGGAGGACAGCACCGCGGAGCTTCAGCGGGCTGAGCTTGCAAATAAGTTCGGGTGCGTACCAAGCCAGATAAACTACGTCATTTCGACGCGGTTTTCCCCGGAGAGGGGATATGTGGTCGAGAGCCGCAGGGGCGGCGGAGGCTATATAAGGATACGACGGGTGCAGACCGACCCAAAGCTGCTTGTGATGCACACGGTAAACGCCATCGGGTCAAAAATAGACCTTGGATCGGCGTCGGCGCTGCTCGATAACTGTGTGGCAGCCGGAGTTTTAAGTGCCGGTGCGGCGCAGCTGATGCTCTCCGCGGTAGGAGATGCGGCGCTGAGGCCTGTGGAGCCGTCCGGACGCGACGTGGTCCGTGCGGCGATTTTAAAGCAGATGCTTTTATGTACAATGTAAAACAAAGTAAAAAACAACTTATTTTGATTTTTGAGAGGAGTTTTAAGTTATGAAATGCACAAATTGCGGCAAAAATAATGCAAGCTATCATTATAAATACAACATCAACGGAAACGTAACGGAGGCTCACCTCTGCCCCGACTGTGCGGCAAAGCTGGCGCCTGAAAAGGAATTTGCGGCAAGGACCAACAGCATGTTCAGGGATTTCTTTAACGACAGCTTCTTTGGAGACAGCTTCCTGGATGACGGCTTCTTCGGAAACAGCATGTTTGGACAGAGCCCCATGAGGAGTATGTTTGCCCCGATCATGACCTTCGGTATACCGGCGATGCTGATGCCGGGCGTGGAGATAAGGTATACCCAGCCGGGCCAGGTACAGGAGACGGGCTCCGGGGAGATCGGCTCTGATAATAATGTCAAGGTGGATCCTGAGCTTTCAAGAAAGCGCGAGATAAACGCCCTGCGCCATCAGATGAAGGCCGCAGCGAAGGCTGAGGACTATGAGAAGGCCGCAGAGCTGAGAGATAAGCTCCGCGAGCTGGAAAAAGGAGAATAAGGCGCGGCCCCTCCGGCCTTTTAGATACAGCGCCCGCCCGCCCAAAACGACGGACGGGCGCATTTCAAAGAAAAAGAATCTACAGCGCGTGAGCGCGGGAGGTGTTATATATGAAATTTGAGGACAGATTTACTGAGCGTGCGAAAAATGTGCTGAATCTGGCGCACGAGTCCGCAGCGGAGCTTGGCCACGGGTATGTGGGAAGCGAGCACATCCTGTTAGGAATAGCCGCCGACGGCGGCGGCAGCGCGGCAAAGGTGCTGCGGGATTCAGGCATAGACAAGGAGCTTATCCGGGCCTCCATAGAAAAATTTGTGGGCCGGGGAGAGAGCGGTTCCACTACCGTTCAGGGCCTTACGCCGAGAGCTAAGCACATAATAGAACTTGCGGTGGCAGAGGCGTCGCGTTTGGGACATAACTACGTTGGCACGGAGCATCTGCTGATGGGGATACTGCGGGAGTATGACAGTGTGGCCTCAAAGATAATTACGGCTCTTGGCGCCGATCCCAACAAGCTCTATACAGACATAATAAATCTCTTTTCTCCCAGTGAGAGGAAGAAAACGGCGGATATCCAGCGGGGAGGCAGGCACGCCGACACAAAGACGCTGGATCAATTCTCCCGTGATCTTACCGCCGCCGCTTCAAAGGGTGAGCTTGATCCGGTGATAGGCCGCGACAGGGAGGTACAGCGTGTAGTGCAGATACTCTCACGCCGTACCAAGAACAACCCGTGCCTGATCGGCGAGCCTGGCGTGGGCAAGACTGCCATAGCCGAGGGACTTGCCCAGAGAATAGTCTCCAGCGACGTCCCGGAGACGCTGGTGGGAAAGCGCGTGGTATCCCTTGACCTTACGGGAATGGTCGCGGGGACAAAGTACCGCGGCGACTTTGAGGAGCGGATAAAAAACGCCATTGACGAGGTAAAAAAAGCCAAGGACGTTATACTCTTTATTGATGAGCTTCACACTATTATCGGCGCGGGCGCGGCCGAGGGAGCTATCGACGCCTCCAATATCCTAAAGCCTGCCCTCTCCCGCGGTGAGATACAGGTTATCGGCGCGACCACGCTTAATGAATACCGCAAGTATATTGAGAAGGATGCGGCCCTTGAGCGGCGCTTCCAGCCGGTGCAGGTGGATGAGCCGTCAACGGAGGAATCCATTGAAATATTGAAGGGCCTGAGGGATAAATACGAGGCCCACCACAAGCTCAAAATAACTGACGAGGCCATCGAGGCCGCGGTAAAAATGTCCGAGCGGTATATAAACGACAGATATCTGCCGGATAAGGCCATAGACCTGGTGGATGAGGCATCCTCAAGGGTCCGAATGGAGGAGCTTAAGCTTCCGCCGGATCTAAAGACGCTGGAGAGCGAGGTAAACGCCCTGACGGCGGAGAAGGAGTCGGCTGTACAGAATCAGGACTTTGAGAGAGCGGCCGTCGTCCGTGATCAGGAGAAGGCCAAACGCGCGGAGCTTGAGGAGGTGCGCAAAAAGTGGGATAACGGCCGCGCCGGAGGCGGGAAGCAGGTGACCGCCGAGGACATTGCAGCGGTGGTGTCCGGCTGGACGGGGATACCGGTGACCACTCTGACAGAGGACGAAAGCTCCCGCCTGCTGCGTATGGAGGAGATACTTCACAAGCGCGTGATCGGCCAAAACGAGGCCGTTACCGCCGTGGCCAAGGCCATCCGCCGGGGCAGGGTGGGCCTTAAGGATCCTAAGCGCCCCATTGGCTCCTTCCTGTTTCTCGGCCCCACCGGCGTGGGCAAGACGGAGCTGTCCCGAGCCCTTGCCGAGGCGATGTTCGGTGACGAGAACGCCATGATCCGTGTGGATATGTCCGAATATATGGAGAAGCATACGGTATCCAAGCTAATCGGTTCCCCTCCGGGATATGTGGGCTATGATGAGGGCGGACAGCTTACTGAGAAGGTCCGCCGCCATCCGTATTCCGTCGTGCTGTTTGATGAGATAGAGAAGGCCCATGAGGACGTTTTCAACATAATGCTCCAAATCATGGAGGATGGCCGGCTCACTGACTCCCAGGGCAGACGGGTGGATTTCCGCAACACCATAATTGTCATGACCTCAAACGTGGGTGCAAAGAATATAACCGAAAAGACAAATCCTCTTGGGTTCCAGTCCGGAGACGAACCTGCGGACGTGATGTCGGATGAGCGGATACGGGAGGCCGTCATGGGAGACTTAAGGCGCACCTTCAAGCCGGAGTTCCTTAACCGTATAGATGAGACTATTGTGTTCCACCAGCTCACAAAGCCGGAGATTTCCCAAATCGCCCGTAATATGCTGGAGACAGTAAAAGCGCGTGTAGAATCCATGAATATAGCCCTTGAGGTCAAGGACGATGCGGTGGAGCTTCTCTCTGAGCAGGGCTTTGATCCGGTGTACGGCGCCCGGCCCCTGCGCCGGAAGATACAGAGTACCGTCGAGGACGGCATAGCTGAAAAAATGCTTGACGGCACAGTAAAGGCAGGAGACAAGGTCGTGGTCACCGCCGATGAAGGAAAGATCAAGATCGAATCCGTAAAAGCCCAGACGGCACAAGCCTGAAGGCCGTAAAAAGCTAAAAGTCCGTGCGTCATGGGCGGGATGACCCAAAAAGCTGAATTTACAAATTAAAAAATGCTTGAGCAGCCAAAAAGGGCTTGCTGTCTGTAAAACACAGGCGGCAAGCCCTTTAGCTTTGCCGCTCTCCGAGGCTGCGCCCACTCAATATATTCGGCACAGTCAGACACGCTTTTACTTTTTGCCGGTAATACATGGAATATACGCGTTTTTCCGTGCTTTTTTAAAATTATATATTCCAATTACCGCTCCGTTCTGGTATTCTATCTTAGAATAAGGAGGGAGAATATATGAGCTATACGGTAACACAGTGGCTGCTGTTGTTTTTTATGTACAGCTTTTTCGGCTGGATATGGGAGAGCTGTTTTGTGTCAGTTAGAAAGCGGGAATGGGTGAACCGGGGCTTCCTCTATGGACCGGTGATACCTATCTACGGTTTCGGCGCGATAATAATATTGTGGCTTACCCTGCCTGTTAGGGACAGCCTGCTGCTTATCTACCTGCTGGGGATGCTTGGCGCTACGGCTTTGGAGTTCTGTGTGGGGGCGTTGATGGAGAAGCTTTTTCATATGCGTTGGTGGGACTACAGTGATAAGCCCCTGAACATAAAGGGCTATGTCTGCCTGCGGTGCTCCTTGGGCTGGGGGTGCTTTTCCCTGCTGCTGACAGAGGTGATACACCCGCCAATAGAGCGGCTGATGCTGCTGGTGCCTGAGACGCTGGGACAGATAATCAGTATGGTCTTGCTGGTGGTCATAGCCGTGGACACCACCAAGTCTGTACAGGCTGCTCTGGATATGAAGGAGCTGGTTTCACGGCTCAGAGAGTCAAACGCCAGAGTTGCTGCGGTGGAGGAGCGGTTGGAGAATATCTCCCAGAAGCTCAGCCAGACATCTGAGGGCTTCCAGAATAAGCTGAGACAGTTGGAGAGCAGCTTTAACGAGGGAGCGGAAAAGTTCCGTGAGGAGCGTGAACAGCGGAAAAGCTCCGGCAGGGAATATCTCATTAAGCAGTTGGAGGAACGGCGTGATAAAAAGTCCCGCTTACTTGAGACGCTTAAGGAGAAGCTTGATGCCGCCGCTGTCGAGGTAGCTTTCAGGCTCTCTCAGGAGCCTGACGACGGGGAGAGGGAGCGCCTTGAGACCACGCTGAGCGAGCTTGAGGAATTTAAAAAGTCACTTCTGCGGGCTGAGGCTGAGCGCCTTTCACGCAGGGACAGGGATATAACAAGAGCGGTGAATATCCTGAAAAGGAACCCCACGGCCACGTCCCGGGAGCACAAGGAGATACTTGCGGAGCTTCGCGAGATAGGCACGCGCATAAAAAACAAAAAGAACAAATAATGTACGCCCCTACTTTAAAGAAAAATATTCTGAAGCGTCTTGCAAATCGAACCATAATGTGTTTACATTGTTATGAAGATTTAAAATGCTTATTTTGAGATACGCAGGAGAAAGAGGCAAAAGCATGAAAAAATCAGAATTTGATTATTATGAAAAAATCCTGAGGGAAGAGCTTGTGCCGGCAATGGGTTGTACAGAACCCATTGCGGTGGCCTATGCCGCCGCAGTCGCAAGAGAGACACTTGGTGAGTTCCCCGAGCGGGTCCGATTATCAGTAAGCGCAAATATTATCAAAAATGTAAAAAGTGTTACGGTTCCCAATACCGGAGGAATGAGAGGCTTGCGGACGGCGATTGCGGCAGGCGTTGTTGCGGGCAGAGCGGAGAATAAGCTTGAAGTTATAGCGGATGTTTCAGACCGGCAGAGAGAAGCTATTGCTGATTTTGTGGATAAAAACGAGATCACCGTTGAAGAATCAACGTCAGATCTTGTTTTGGACATTGATGTAACTGTGTTTTCTCAAAAGCATTCGGCCAGATGTCGGATTATCAATACGCATACTAACATTGTCCGGGTTGAAAAGGACGATGACGTTATTCAAGATACGACGTCTGATACAAATACGGAGACTGAAAGTATAGATAAAAAGGCGATTTCCGTAGAATCAATTATTGAATATGCGGATACTGTGGATACAGACTCGGTAAAAGATATTTTGGACAGACAGATTTCTTATAACATGGCGATAGCAGAAGAGGGGATCAAAAATCCGTATGGCGCGCAAATAGGACGGACTTTATTGTTAAACGGCGATAAATCTGTACGAAATAAGGCAAAAGCTTATGCAGCAGCGGGTTCAGATGCGCGTATGAACGGCTGCAGTTTGCCGGTGGTTATCAATTCCGGAAGTGGGAATCAGGGAATAACGGCTTCCGTGCCGGTAATTGTCTATGCAAGAGAACAAAATGCAGCGGCGGAGAAGCTCTATCGTGCGCTGTTGGTTTCCAATCTTGTTGCGATACATCTTAAAACCGGTATCGGCTGCCTGTCCGCTTATTGCGGTGCAATAAGTGCAGGCTGTGGAGCTGCAGCCGGTATTACATATTTATGCGGCGGCGGACAGGAAGAAATAGCCCATACAATCGTTAATGCGCTGGCAATCAATTCGGGAGTAATATGTGACGGCGCTAAATCCAGCTGCGCGGCGAAAGTTGCATCGGCTATTGAGGGCGGCATTTTAGGAATGGAGATGTACAACAATAACTGCCAGTTTTATGGCGGTGATGGGATCGTTGCAAAGGGTGTTGAGAACACGATAGAAAATATCGGGGAATTAGCCCAAAGGGGTATGCGTACGACCGACAAAGAGATAATTCGGATCATGCTGAAGAACTGAGTCATGACCCGGTAGAAATCTATAATTCAGGATGAACGTAGGTACAATAGAAGTCCTACGTTCATCTTTTTTGTTAGAAAATGCAATTCATTCCCGCGCCGCCGGTTTTTATTTACTGCCATTTTACTTTTTGTTGATAGCGTCCTTAACATTCCTCTTTTAAAATCTCACCTGTGACAAACAATAAAAAGAAAAAAACGGAGGAAACAAGGATGAAGAAAATTTTAGCAGCTGTGTTGGCGCTTGCGATGTGTTTTGCACTTCTCGCGGGCTGCGCGGCGGAAAATGAGGAGACCAAACAGGATAATGAGGATTCCGCGCCCACGCCAAACCTCACGGCGGACACTGTTGCAAATCTCAACGAGAAAGAGGATGAAAATACTCTCAAGTATGTGTTCCTGTTCATCGGAGACGGTATGAGCTATCCACAGATCCAGATCACCTCGGACTATCTGGGCGTACTTAACGATGATGATTATATGCAGGCTGAGCCGAGTCTTGATGACAACGGCGGAGCGATCCTGGACGGCCCGGAGTACCTGAATTTCATGAACTTCTCTGCCGCCGGTTCCGCTGTGACCTATGACTCAAACAGCTTTGCGCCGGATTCCGCGTCAACCGCCACGTCCATTGCAACGGGCCACAAGACCTATTCAGGTTCCATAAATGTCGATGAGACGGCCACGGTCTCCTATGAGACTATTGCCGAGAAGGTCCACGAGCAGCTGGGCTGGAGCGTAGGGATCATCTCCAGTGTAAACCTCAACCACGCCACTCCCGCGGCCTTTTATGCCCATCAGGCGAGCCGTTCCAGCTATTATGAGATCGGCCTTGAGCTTATTGACTCCGGATTTGAGTACTTTGGCGGCGGCGCGCTCTTAAAGCCCACAGGCTCCGACAAGGACAAGGAGAGCCTCTACGATCTGGCCGAGAAGGCAGGTTACACTGTTGTACGCACTCAGGCCGAGGCTGAAAAAGTGACCGAAGGCCCTGTTATCATAATCGACGAGAACACAGCGGACGCCGACGCCATGGCTTATGAGCTTGACAGGACCGATGATATGTGGTCCCTTGCCGATTTTGTAGAGAAGGGGATCGAGGTGCTCTCAGCTGACGAGGAAGGCTTCTTCATGATGTGTGAGGGCGGAAAGATAGACTGGGCATGCCATGCAAATGACGCGGCGTCTACAATAAACGACACTATCGCCCTTGCCGATGCCGTGCAGGTCGCCATCGACTTTGCGGCGGAGCACCCGGATGAGACGCTGATCCTTGTGACCGGCGACCATGAGACGGGCGGCCTTACCATCGGCTTTGCCGGAACAGATTACGACACATATCTGACGCTCCTTGAGAGTCAGAAAATATCCTTCGCCAAGTACGACAGCGACTATGTATCCGCTTACAAGGAGAACGGGACCGCCTTTGAGGATGTGCTGGCTGATATAGAGACCCTGTTCGGCCTTAAGACCCAGGGTGACGAGGATGATAAGCTTGTCCTCACTGACTTTGAGCTTGCTGAGCTTCGCGCGGCCTATGAAAAGAGCATGAACGGAACAGCCGCAAGCGATTATGCACAGGAGGAGTATGTGATGTACGGGACCTATGAGCCGCTTACCGTCACTATCACCCATGTGCTGAACAACAAATCCGGCGTGAGCTTTTCCTCTTACAGCCACACCGGCCTGCCGGTCGCTGTCCTTGCAGAGGGAGCGGGAGCCGATGAGTTTGACGGCTACTACGATAATACAGAGATCTATGAGAAGATGGCCTCCCTTATCGGCGTGAAATAAGCTTGGGGACGAAAGCCGCCACCCTTATAAAGGCGGCGGCTTTTGGCATAGGGAGGCTTCTGATGATTCCAAAGTTGTCAAATGAGAAACTGCGATATATTGCGCCGGTGCTGGTCTCCATACTGCTGGGTATAATACTGCTACTTATACCCACGGGTTATGAGGACAGGATCGTTTACAAGGAGTCGGATATCGTCCCGGCAAAGGTGACGGGTACCGATGACAGCAGTATTATCGATACAGGACTTGTGCGCTCGGGGGAGCAGCGCTGTGAGCTGGAGATACTGCGCGGCAGGTTCAAGGGCCGTACCGCCACCGGTATAAATACATTAAACGGCTCCCTTGAACAAGATAAGGTGTTCTCCGTCGGTGACAAGGCGTTGGTCAGGATAAACTACTCCGGGAATGAGATACTCAGCGTGTCCATGATAGACCACTACCGGACCCTGTGGGAGCTGCTGCTTGCCGGTATATTTGCGGTACTCATAATAGCCTTTGCCGGAAAAACCGGCGTTAGGGCAATACTGTCCTTTTGCGTGACGGTGCTCATGATATGGAAGGTGCTTATACCGCTGTATCTAAACGGGATAAATCCGGTCTGGGCGGGACTGGGAGTGACGCTTATGCTGACGGTGGTCATAATATCGCTGGTATACGGCTTTGACCGGCGCTGTGCAGCGGCCTCTGCCGGGGCGTTTCTGGGCATATTCGTCACCTGCGTAATGGGAGTCATATTTACGGACCTTTTTAAGATACACGGCGCGGTGATGAGCTATTCCGAGAGCCTGATCTATTCAGGCTTTGCGGATCTCAACCTTACACAGATTTTCATGGCGTCGATATTTATAGGAGCCTCCGGTGCGGTGATGGACCTTTCGGTGGATATAACGTCCGCGGTGAAGGAGGTCTCTGAAAAGCGTCCGGATCTGTCACGGCGGGAGCTTGTCCGTTCCGGCATGAATGTAGGCAGGGCGGCGATGGGAACAATGACCACGACGCTTCTGCTTGCCTACTCTGGGGGATATGCCGCGCTTTTAATGGTGTTCATGGCGCAGGGAACGCCGATTGAGACACTGCTTAACTATAAGTATGTGGCGGCGGAGCTTATACACACAGTGGTGGGCTCCTTCGGGCTTGTGACGGTGGCCCCATTTACGGCCCTGTGCGCCGGCGCATTCTTTGGGGCGAAAAATAATTAAAAAAACCGGACAGCAGCGCTGTCCGGTTTTTTAGTTACATATTCGGGAAGACACTCTCAAGGGCATCGTAGCATTGGTCAAAGAGCTTCCTGACGGGTACATATTTTGCTGCGGCCTCGGGATTCGGCTCGCAGGCGGAGCTTATCTCCAGGAACTGGTCGATGGCGGTGAAGTCCTTGTACAGGCCAACACCCACGCCGCCGGTGACTGCGGCTCCCATGGCTCCGGCCTCCTCAAGAAGAGTGGGCACCACAATGCGGGTGTTGTAGACGTCCGCCATTATTTGGCGCCACACCGCGCCCTTGGCCCCGCCGCCGATGACGATTATCTCGTCGATATCGATGTGCTTGCGCAGGGAGTCGAGAACGATGGCCAGATTCATAGTCACGCCCTCAAGCACCGAACGGAGCATATCGCTTCTCTTTGTCTCTGCCTTAAGTCCTATAAACGCCCCCTTGGCTTCGGGGTTCCAGCGGGGGGCGCGCTCTCCCATAAGATATGGGAGGAATATAACTCCGTTTGAGCCGGGGACGCTCTGGGCGACCTGCTCATCGATATATTTATACGGTGAGATGCCGTTTTTACGGCCCTCCTCGGCCTCGAAGCAGCAGACGGTGTCCTTAAGCCAGCTGTAGGAGGCCCCGGCGGCCTGCATGGTGCCGTTGGGGGCATAAAGGCCCGGCACCACATGGCACCAAGTGACGGTGCGCATGCTCTCATCAAAAATGGGCTTTTCCGAGGTGGTGGTTATCCATGCGGAGGTGCCCATGCAGCTGTAGGTCTTTCCCGGGGCGATGGACCCGGCGCCCACATTTGCCATGGACCCGTCGCCGCCGCCGACGACTATGGGAGTTCCTGCTGCAAGGCCGGTAAGCCGCGAGGCCTCCTCCGTTACACCGCCTGCCACATGGGTGGAGGGCATGGCGTCAGGGAGCTTATCGCCGTCTATCCCGGCGTAGGATATGAGCCTGTCGGACCACTTGAAGGTGTTGATATCGAAACAGGCCATGGAGTTTGCATCCGAATAGTCGGTGCAGAAGGCACCGGTGAGCTTAAAGGTTATGTAGTCCTTTGCATTCAGCACCTTATAGGTGTTTGCATATATTTCCGGCTCGTTATCGCGCACCCACATAAGCTTCTGAACGCCGTAAGAGGGGGTGTTGCGGTGCCCGACAATATGGTAGAAATCCTGCTGGGAGATATGCTGGGCGATCTCGTCTGACTGCTTCTGGGAACGGGAGTCAGCCCAAATGATGGAACGGCGCAGGGGCCTGCCCTCCTTATCCACGCACAGGCAGCCCATCATCTGGCCGCTGAAGGAGACCGCGGCGATGTCCCCGGCGTCTATACCGGATTCCTCAATAAGCGATTTTGTGGCATGGCAGAAGGCGTTCCACCAGTCGTCGGCATCCTGCTCTGCCCAATTCTTATTAAAATAATAGACATCGTAAGAGGCCACGCGGCTTCCAAGCATTTTTCCATCCTCGGAAAAGAGGGTGGCCTTGTCTCCGGAGGTTCCAAGATCGTGCGCAAGAAGATATTTCATGGCTTTAAGTTCCTTTCCGGAAATTTCTTTGTGGTAAACGGCAAGGGCAGCTTAACTGCCCTTGCTTCTTATCGGTGCGGCGGAGCCGCCCGGTTTATCAGTGAACTATGAACTTGCACTCTTTGCCGGTGAGGATGGCTATTGCGTTGTCGACTGCCATGTTCTGCATATTCTCAACGGCCTCATAGGTGTGGGCGCCGGTGTGGGGTGTGGCGCAGACGGAGTCAAGCTCCATGAGCTTGTTGCCGACGGGCGGCTCCACCTCAAAGGCGTCAAGACCCAGACCGCCCAGCTGACCGGAGACGAGTGCCTCATAAGCGGCCTCCTCATCTACAATAGCGCCGCGTGAGGCGTTGACGACTATAGCGCCCTTCTTCATCTTTGCGATGGTCTCGGCGTTTATCATATGGCGGGTCTCGTCGGTGAGCGGCAGATGCAGGCTGATTATGTCGGACTGCGTCAGAACCTCATCCAGTGTCTTGACGGCAATGTTGTGATCCTTGCAGTAGGTCTCGTTAATATACGGGTCGTAGGCGATTATGTTCATGCCGAAGCCGGTGCAGCAGTTTGCCAGCGCCCGGCCGATGGCGCCGAGTCCGACGATCCCGATTGTCTTGCCGTGAAGCTCAATACCCGTGGAGCGCACCCAGCCGCCCTCCTTGGTCTTGCGGTCGAGCATGGGTATCCTGCGGGCAAGGGAGATTATAAGGGCGAAGGCAAGCTCAGCCACGCCCTGAGAGTTTGCTCCCGGGGTATTGGTGACGGTTATACCCAGCTCGTTTGCGGCCTTGACGTCCACTGCGTCATAGCCCACGCCGTAGCGGGAGACCACCTTGAGCTTGGGGCAGGCCTTTAAGACCTTCTCTGTTACCTGGTCAAGTCCGGCTATGTAGCCGTCGCAGTCGGCCAAAAGGGGTATAAGCTCATCCTCGGTAAGGGGCTTGCCCTTTGGATTAAAGACAAGGTCCCCGGTGAAGGCCTTGAGCTTGTCCATTGCCGCAGAGGGCTTACCCGGCTGCATGGAGGTGGGGGTAACAAGGATCTTCATTATTTATTCACTCCCTTGACAAGCTCAACAGCCTCGCGGGAAAGGGCTTCGATCTTGTCAAACTCGCCGTTCTTAATGAAATCACCCTTTACCATCCAGCTGCCGCCGCAGGCGATGATCTTGTCAAAGGCGAGGTACTCAAGAATGTTGCTTGCGCTGACACCGCCGGTGGGCATGAACTTAAGCTGGGGGAACGGAGCAGCAAGAGCCTTGATGGTGTTAAGCCCGCCGTACTGAGCTGCCGGGAAGAACTTTGCGACAGGAAGATCATACTCGAGAAGAGCTACGATCTCGGTAGGGGTGCAGACACCGGGATAGTAGGGGATGTCATTGTCTATGGCATATTGGGCAATTTTGCCGCTGAAGCCTGCGGATACAAAGAATGTTGCACCGGCATCACGGGCGCGCTTTGCCTGATCGACATTGATAAGGGAGCCTGCGCCGACCATCATGTTGGGGAACTCCTTTGCGGTGATGCGAATAGACTCCTCGGCAGCGGCGGTGCGGAAGGTGATCTCGGCTGCGGGCAGTCCGCCGGCGCAGAGAGCCTCGGCCAGGGGCTTTGCGTCCTTGGCATCGTTAAGAGCAATAACGGGTATTACCTTCATTGCAGCAAGCTGTTCAAGTCCTTTTTCAAACATGGGAAAAACTCCTTTCAGTTTTGGCGTTTCAGGCGGAAAATGCCCTCACGCAATTTGTGTGTGATATGAGATTGATCTGTTCGTCCGTCACGCCGCTGTTTTTGAGCATGGGGACAAAGGTTTTGATGAGATAGTCAAGGCCGATGGCGTCCGGTGTGTAGCTTTTCATCCGTGCATTAGTTGTGTCCAGGGAGAACAGCAGCTGTTTTTCAAAGCCTGCATCCAGAAGCTCACGCAGAATCTCTATCTCGCGTTCGTCGGAATGATACTTAAAGCGCCCGATGGTGTCCATCTCAAGGAAGATCCCGGAGGAGAGAAGCTCCAGCCTAACGGCTGAGCTTTCACAGGCTCTGTCAGTGTGGCAGAAGATGAGTCTGCCGGGGTTAACGCCCATATCCAGCAGCAGCCTTAAAAGCGCCAGCGGATCTGAGCCTTGCTCAATATGGACCATCATGGAGCGTCCGGTATCTATCGCGGCATTTGCCGCGGCGGCGAATACCCTATGATATTGCACCGAAAATTCGCAGTTGTCAAGAGCGGCTTTTATAAGTCCGGCCTTTATGTCGGTACGGGAGGAGGGAAGAGCATAGTCGCACACGTCGAACATCCCATCCGTAAGCTCACTTATAAAGAGCCGGGTAAGCTCATCCTCACCCATGTTGAATATCCAGTGATCGTCCTGATAGAAGAGCATCTTGTGAAAGCCGGTGGAGGAGAGGATGTTCACTCCGGAATCGAGAGAGACCTGCTTAAGCTCCCGGCACATACGCCCGCAGCCCACAGGCTGGGCGTCGATAAGCGTGCCTCCTCCGGCGGCTTTAAAGAGTCGCGCCTCGGCGGTGCTTTTCTCCACATCGTCCATGTAGAGAACGGGGGAGACCTCAAAGGAGCGCCCTTTACTTAAAAACAGATGCTCGTGACTCTGGCAGAAGCCGGCGGCGTCCGCCGGCACGGGGCCGGTCACGGTCATGAGAGTCCCGGTCTCCATGGCTTACGCGTTCTTTGCGATCTCGCTGAGCATAGGGATCTTGTCAGCAAGCTTTATGTCAAAGACCTCCTCCATGACCTGGGTCCAGCCGTGGATGAAGTAGATCCAGCCGTCCTCAACGTGGAGATTCTTCTCCTTCTGCTGAGCCTCGGCCTGATCCTTGAAAATAAGGTCGCCTCGGTAGTTTATCTCCCATACAAGGCTGTCCTTCGGGAACTTGCAGGCGTCCGTCAGCGGTGAGCCGGGCGCGTCCTTGCCGAGGCCGGTGGCGTTTACGATCAGAGAGTGGGGCTTAAGAGAAGCCAGAGTCCTGTCGTTATCGGCGGGAGTGGGATTCAGTATGTACTCCATCTTAGTCTTGGTGCCGGTGTGGCCGTCGAGAAGGGCCTTGCCGGAATCAAGACGCGGCTGGCTGCGGTTTGCAATGATTATACGGCTGGGAACGTCGTCACCGTGCTCGGGCTTTGTTAAATAAAGGCTCATGGAGAGGCTGGAGCCGCCCGCACCGAGAAGGAGCACGTCGCCGTCAAAGTCCTTCCAGTAGTTTTCAGGTACGAAATTCTGAAGCGCCAGGCCGCTGGAGATGGGGTCCTTGGCATGGGCGCGGAACTGTCCGTCCCTTTTTGAGAAGGAGGAGACCTCATGCAGGGTGGCGGCGAGAGGGTCTATATAATCATACATATCCTTGCAGGCGTTGTAGATGTCTATCTTGTGGGTAGTTACCAGAGCACCCAGGCTAAGCTCGTCGTTTTTGAGGAAATCCACGACCTCGCGGTACATCTCGACGGGCGCGTGAAGGGGCAGATCGATTCCCTTGATCACTGCGTTTATGCCCAGCGCCTCGGCCCATTTCGGGAAAACGCGCATTATTGAGGACTTGCCGGTGGTCACGCCGATAAAGTAGAAAGTCGGCTCGGTTGCCTTTTGATATTTGCTCATTTCACTCATTCCTTATTATAAAGATTTTTGCCTCGGGGAGAGTATATCCCTATGCTGGCTTATATAAATTAACGGCTGCTTTGTCATATCATTATTATATTATCATTTGAACGGGTTTGTCAACCGTTTAACTGGCTTTTGACCATGCCGCTTTGCTGTTTTTTTGTACCTTTTGAGGGCACATCTCAGCCAAAATGTCAATAGTATTTTTACTATTGACATTTTGAGCTTATGACAATATCATAATGTAGTAACGTATGGAGCGCGCTGCGGGCAGAGCGGTGCGCGAAGATACATATTTAAAAACATAAGGAGCGTAAATTTATGGCAAGCTTTAATGCGTCCGACAAGCCTATGGATTTTGACCGCGGCTGCGTCATTGATTTTGACCTTGAGACGGGCCTTTCCAAGACCGTCGATACCGGCAAACGGTATCTTAGCCAGATGAAGGGTATGTTTTCCGACGAGGCGGCTTTCAATAAGCTGCTTGAGGAGGGAGATCCCGTTGTATATGAATTCCACGGGCTTCCCATAAAGGAGGATCCGGGCGATTTTTCATTTGGCTGCTCAATACTCAACCCCGGCAAGGTGGGAGACGAATATTACTTTACAAAGGGCCACTTCCACACGATCCTCATGACCGGGGAGGTATATTACTGCCTTAAGGGACACGGCTATATGCTGCTCGAGAATACGGAGGGAGACTGGAGCGCGCAGGAGATCACCCCGGGTAATGCCGTCTATGTCCCGAAGGGCTATGCCCATAGGAGCATAAACGTCAGCCCCGATGAGCAGCTTATAACCTTCTTTGTATACCGCGCCGACGCGGGCCACAATTACGGCACCATAGAGACCAAGGGCTATCGCAAGCTCCTTGTTGAGCGGGACGGAAAGCCCACAATAATCGACAACCCCAACTGGAAATAACAAGCAATGATCATATAAAAAGGGAGCGAAAGCAGTCAGCAGCTTTCGCTCCCTTTTTGCATTACTCATCCGGTACCGAGCGGCGCAGTATCCTGACGCAGGGGTCAAGAAGCACAAGTGCGAGAGCAAAGTTGCCGGCACAGTGCAATATGTCGAAGGGGATGCCCGAGGCCCAATAGGAAAAGGCCATTTTTACTCCGCCGATAAAGAGGTACGGAACGGAGCACAGCGCTCCGAAAAAAAGCCCGTAAAGCCCGGATACCAGCGCCCACAGCAGACGGCCCTTCATATTCCGCAGCAGAAGGGTCACAACTGTGAGCATGGGCCAAATATAAAAATATGTTATTGTCCAAAGGCCCAGTCCGTAAATAAGTATCTCCACCAGCACAAAGACTATGGCAACGTAGAGGGATTTAACGCCATATACCAGTGCGCAGGCTATAAGGATAAGGGACACCGGCTCGATATTCGGAAGTCCTGACATAGCCTCCTTAAGGGCGATCATTATCGCCGCTATGAGAGACAGCGTCACAAGCTCGCGGACAGAGAGCCTACCTCCCGCTTTACCAGCCGGTCGTGAGGGTAAGCTCAAAGCTGTCTCCGTCCTCAATGACGGTGGCGTCAACGCCGGTGTCGGTCATCACGCCGCCCTCGGTGATGCACCACCACTCCTGCTTGGAGTCATCGGCCACGCGGCCGTCCACCTCGGTGATATAGAGGCCCCACTCGCTCTCGGTGCCCGCGATAAGGCTCTCTTGCTCAAGAGCGCCGCGCAGGTACTCCTCATCCGTGGATATTGTCACGGTCTTGTCCACGTCGTCGTAAATAATCTCAACGCTTATCTCCTTTGAGCCTGTTACAGGCTCCTCCCGCGTGAGAAAATACACGCACAGCATCGCGGCGATGATCACAACGACAGCCGCGACGATAATAATTAGCTTTTTGCTGCTTTTTTTCTCCATAGTTTTTACTCCTGAATATTATTTGCGCGTCTTTTTATTGCTGGGCAATAAAAAATCCGTAGGCGCTGATGCCTACGGAGCACATTGTCAGGAGGCCCTTAAATCCCCGAAAAGGGCGCACTTATCCCTGATAATGTACGTTCCGGCCGGCGCACGCAGCCCTCGTACGGAGTTACCGGCAGGTTTCCTGACTTTGGCCTTAAGCGCCGCCTCCGCCTTCCCGGTTTCCCAGTGACATTTTGGAGGAAGCTCAGCCTTCACAGTGACGTGCTCGTCCGGGATTTTCACCCGCGTTCCCTTTAGCTATGCCCCGAAGGGGCACCGGAATCTCCAGCTATTGAGTTTATATCAAACTTTTGGGTAAATCAAGTGCGAATAAGCCTTTTTAATCAGCAAAACAAAAAATTTTTCCAAATTTGTATAAAAAAACGGCTGTACGGTAAGAATACTTGCGTAACAGAAACGCGGGCCGAAAATGCCCGCAAGCAAAGATATGCGGAGGTAACTCAGATGCACGAGAAGAAAGGTTTTTCAAAGCGCGCAGAAGAGTTCCTGAGCGGAAAGGGCTTTTACATAGTCCTTTTCGTGTGCATCGCCGTGATAGGCGTGTCAGCGTGGCTCCTGATGTTTTCGGAGTACTCACCGCTGAACATCGGCGATGACGGGGACTATCTTGATGTAATGGCCAACGCGGAGG
Source organism: Oscillospiraceae bacterium (assembly GCA_051866775.1). Classification (GTDB taxonomy): domain Bacteria; phylum Bacillota; class Clostridia; order Oscillospirales; family Oscillospiraceae; genus RUG626. The sequence continues at coordinate 22,631 of JBJDXR010000043.1, forward strand.
AAGCTTCCGCGCCTATAGACCTGCGTGACGACAACGAGACGCCGGATAATGCCGAGGCCCCGGACAGCGGAGAGCCCGATAACGGCAGGTTGCCTGATACCCAGACTCCGGAGAATACCGATACCCAGCCGGAGGCAGGCACCGGGACAAGCGAAAATGCCGGTACGCTTAAGGTGGAGACCAAGCCGGAGACTAAGCCCCAGCCGGATCCTGAGGACGACAGCGAGCAGCAGACAGCGGCGCTGACGCCCAAGGATATAAGCTATATCTGGCCTATAAACGGCTCCGTCTGCGTGGAATACTCACCTGCGGGCCTTATCTACAGCAAGACCATGGGGGATTGGCGTACTCACGACGGCGTTGATATTGCCGCACAGCTGGGTACGAAGGTCATGACGGTGGCCGACGGAACGGTCCTTGAAATTTACGATGACGATCTATTCGGCACCACCGTGACGATAGATCATGGTGCGGGAGTCGTCAGTATCTATTCAAATCTGGCGGCCATCCCCACGGTAAATGAGGGCGACGCGGTGTCCATGGGCTCGGTTATAGGCTCTGTGGGCGACACGGCGCTGGGCGAGACAGGCGAGGTTTCGCACCTGCATTTTGCCATGACGGTAAACGGAGAATCGGTGAATCCTCAGGACTACCTGCCCAAAAAGTAAACGGCACGGAAGGGAGCCTGCATCGTCAGGCTCCCTTCCGGCATTAGTGTACAGGACGGATCTGAATTTTACGTGTCGGGTGGCTTAAAATACACGGATAATTTTAGCCGCCCTGCGTCCAAAGACGCAGGGCGGCGTTTTTCATCCTATCGAAACGGATATGGAGATGTAGTTTATTATCATGTGCAAAAACACCGGGCACCACAGGTTCCTGCCGCGTTCGTAGCACCAGCCGAGCACCAGTCCCGCGGGAATGTACTGTATGAGATAGAGCAGTATTGCCGGGCTGAAGCTGTAGACGATGTACTCCCACAGGTGGTACACGGCGAAAAAAACCGAGGAGACGATATATGCCGTGATACGGTGCTTTCGGCGGATGGTGCCGAAGACCACACCCCGAAAGAGCACCTCCTCAACCACCGGCGCCAGCAGAACACCTATTGCCAGCATGGTGTTGGGATTCAGCTTTGTCTCGGATATGACGGCGGAGGAGTTGGGGTTTGTAAGCTCGTTTAAAAACAGCCCCAGCAGGAAATTCACCGCGTACATCAGCGCAATATAGATAAAATAACCTGCGACGACGGCTATGAGGGTGTCCAGAAGGTTTGAACACAGGTCGGCGAAGGACTCTTTGAGAAATTTAAACAAAAATATCAGCAGAAATACAAACCCGAAGGCATAGTATGTTAGATTGAGGTATGAACTGCTCAGGGTAAAGCCCAGCTTTGGAAAGATATAGGCGTTAAGCAGCATCAGAATATAGACCATAGCGAAGGTGTGTATAAAGACGTATATCCAGCCGACTATGGCCTCGGTCTTGTTCATGGGGAGATGAAACGCTTTTTTCTTCATCAGGTGACCTTCTTTTTAAGCTCAAACAGCAGGTTGAGCGCCTCAAGCGGCGTCATAGTGTTGATGTCCGTAGTTCGCAGGATGCCGCAGATGTCGCTGCCTGCCATGGATTCAAGCGATACCTGTCCGGAGTCCGGTTTTGCCTTGACGGCGGCAGGTGTCCCGGGAGCCTCGCTTATTATCTCCGAAAGTATGGCCTTGGCCCGGCGTATGACGTTTTCAGGCACGCCTGCCAGATGCGCTACCTCGATGCCGTAGCTGTCATCAGCCCCTCCAGGGATTATTTTTCTAAGAAATATTATGTCTCCGCCCCGCTTTTTTGCGGAGATGTTGTAGTTTTTTACGCCCGGGATTGAATCCTCCAGCGCAGTAAGCTCATGATAATGGGTCGCAAACATGGTTTTTGCGCCCAGCTTCTTCTTGTCAGCGCAGAACTCCACCACCGCCCGGGCTATTGCCATTCCGTCATAGGTGGAGGTGCCCCGGCCGATCTCGTCCAATATGAGAAGGCTCCGGGAGGTGGCCTCCTTCAGGATCTGCGCGACCTCGCTCATCTCGACCATAAAGGTGGACTTTCCGGCGGAGAGGTCGTCGGAGGCGCCGATGCGTGTAAACACCCTGTCCACAATGCCTATGGAGGCTGAGCGCGCCGGCACGAAGGAGCCTATCTGCGCCATAAGGACGATGAGGGCGGTCTGGCGCATATATGTGGACTTTCCCGCCATGTTGGGTCCGGTGATTATTGCCGTCGAGGCGCCGGAGCAGTCCAGATATGTGTCGTTCGGCACAAAGAGAGAATCCTTCTGCATAAGCTCCACCACCGGATGGCGGCCGTCTTTTATATCAATGACGCCGTCGGCGGTTATCTCCGGCCGGCACCATCCGGCGGAGACTGCGGAATCAGAAAAGGAGCAGAGCACGTCAAGCTGGGCAACAAGCGCCGCGGTGGCCTGAACCCGCAGCACCTGTGCCGCCACATCCAGACGCAGCTTTGTAAACAGCTGGTATTCAAGCTCTGTAAGCCGCTCCTTGGCTGTCAGAAGCTCAGTCTCAAGATTTTTAAGCTCCTCGGTTATAAAGCGCTCGCCGTTCACCAGAGTCTGCTTTCTTATGTAGTCCGGGGGAACATCTGCCGACTGGGAGCGGGGGATCTCTATATAATAGCCGAATACCTTATTGTAGCTCACCTTGAGCTTTTTGCCTGTTCTTGCCTTCTCACGGGCCTCAATGTCCGCCAGAGCCTGCTGGCTTCCGCCCAGAAGCGAGCGCAGATGGTCGACCTCCTCGTTGAAGCCCTCACGTATCATCCCGCCCTCGCGCACGGAGAAGGGCGGCTCGTCGCAGACGGCATCCGAGATCATCCGCCGGATGTCCTCCAACATATCCATATTTTTTATCTCGCTTATAAGGGGGGAGGACATCCCCCCGAGAAGCTCCTGAAGCTGGGGAAGGAGGTCGATGGAGAGCTTAAGGGCGGTTAGGTCGCGGCAGTTGGCGGTACCGTAGACGACTTTGCCTATTATGCGTTCCATATCGCCGATGCCCTTGAGAGTGAGAATAAGCTCGGGCCGGGACACGTTATCCTCATAAAGCTCGTTCACAGCCGCAAGGCGGCGGTTTATAGCCGCAGGGGAGAGAAGCGGGCGCGAGACCCACGAGCGGATAAGGCGGCTGCCCATAGGCGTGCGGGTCCTGTCCATCGCCCAGAGAAGGCTGCCCTTCTTCTCCTGTGCCCGCAGTGAGTAGAGAAGCTCAAGGTTGCGTATTGTCTGGATGTCCAGCTCCATGTAACGACCGTCAGAGTAAAAATCCAGCTTGTTTATGTGGGAAAGGTCGGTCTTCTGGGTGTCGATGATATAAGACAGAAGCGCCCCGATGGCGGAGACCGCCTGAGGCTCACTGCCTATGCCCAATTCATCAAGGCTCTTAACTGAGAACTGCTCGCAGATGCGCATGGCTGACTGCATATAGTCAAAGCGCTCCTCCTGAGTCTCAAAGAGGCATCCGAGCTTATTGCCCAGAAGCTGTTTTATGCCGGCATCCGCCGCGGCTGACTGGTTAAGGACTGCCTCGGACGGAGAAAAACGCGCAAGCTCGTTAAGTATACCCGATACCTCCTTGGGTGGAAAGGAACGGGCGCAGATCTCGCCGGTGGAGATGTCCGCAAAGCAAACGGCGGCGCCGGCGGCATCCAGGTACACGGCGGCCAGATAGTTTGATTTTCCATCCTCCAGCATAGAGGAATCAATAAGGGTGCCGGGGGTGACGATACGCACAATGTCCCGCTCGACCAGGCCCTTTGCGGTGGCGGGATCCTCCATTTGCTCGCATATGGCCACCTTGTAGCCCTTTGCTATAAGGCGGGCTATATAGGCCTCGGAGGAGTGGTAGGGAACCCCGCACATGGGTACGCGCTCGTCCGGGTCCTCCTTGTTCCTGTCACGGGTCGTCAGTACAAGGTCAAGCTCCTTCGACACGGTCCGGGCGTCATCCTCAAACATCTCATAGAAGTCCCCCAGCCTGAAGAAAAGTATGCAGTCGGAGTGCTTCTCTTTTATACTCATATACTGCCGCATCATTGGGGTCAATTCCGGCATTTTCACATCTCCTTTTAAGTTGAGCGCGCCGCCGCTTTGGACGCCGCGCTCTCATATATAGCCTGCTGAATTATTTTTTCTTCTTTTTCTTCCCACCGGGATTGTTTTTTGCCTTCTGCTCCCTTTTGTAATCGCGCAGCCCCTTAGTTCCGGGGGCGATATCTTCCGGCTCCTCCACCTTATCATTTGAACCGTCCTTTTTAAGCTTGGCTTCAATAAGGAACGGCAGCGCTACGACCAGGGCCAGCTCAATCCCTATGTGGAGCCAGTCAAACCATGTGCCGTAGCCGATGTAAAAGATCTTAACTGCAAATATCACCGCCAGGATACCGGCGAATATAAAGCACACTATACCGGCAAATTCATGCCCCATCTTCCAGTTGTTCGGGTTATACTTGGCACGAGGAGTCATAAGCCCGCCCTTCTTTGTCTTGAAGGATGGGGTGAGGTATCTGTATTTGTAGCCGTAATAGAAAAACATAACAACGAAAAGAATGTCGATAAGAAGCTTGCGGTTCAGGTTCATGCTTGGTTAAATTCTCCTTCCTGCGGCTGCTCAATACAGCCATAAAGTGCCCATGTGTTGCTGTCCGTTATCCTTACGTTGGAAAAGCCGCCGATAAGGGACTTGTCCCCCTTCAATCTGACTAAGCGGCCTCCGTTTGTACGGGAAGTCAGATATTCACCGTCCGCCCCGTCCACGAGCACCCGCTGGCTGCTTCCGATGTAGGCGGCGTGCTTTTCCTCGGAGATGCTGTTTTGAAGCTCGATGAGCCTGTCAAAGCGTCGCTGTTTGTCCTCCCTTGTGTATGGATCGGGCATGGTGGCAGCCGGCGTGCCTGTGCGCTTTGAGTAGATGAAGGTAAAGAGCGCGTCGAAGCGGACCTTCTCAACCAGCGACAGCGTGTCCTCAAAGTCCGCCTCCGTCTCCCCGGGGAAGCCCACTATGACGTCGCTTGTAAGCACCACATCCGGCATATACGAGCGGGCCATTTCAATAAGCTCAAGATAGCCCTCCCTTGTATAGCGCCTGTTCATCTCCCTGAGCACCCGTGTAGAACCGGACTGGAAGGGCAGATGTATGTGCCGGGCGGCCTTTTCGCATTTTGCCATGGTGGAGAAAAGCTTCTCCCCGGCATCCTTGGGGTGGCTGGTCATAAAGCGTATTAAAAAATCCCCGGGGATGTCGTTTATTTCGGCGATGATGTCGGAAAAATCCGTCCCCAGGCCCAAGTCCTTGCCGTAGGAGTTCACGTTCTGGCCCAATAGGGTTATATCCTTATACCCGGCGGATACAAGGGCCTTTGCCTCGGAGATTATCTCCTCCGGCAGACGGGAGCGCTCACGCCCACGCACGTATGGAACGATGCAGTAGGAGCAGAAGTTGTTGCAGCCGTACATTATGGAAAGCCAGGCCTTTACGGAGCTGTCACGCTTTGAGGGGAGCCCCTCGGCTATGGCTCCGTCGGAGGGGGATATCTCAAATATGCGCCCGCCGTTTGTGAGAAGCTCGTTTAGAAATTCGGGAAAGCACCAGAGCGCGTGGGGACCGAAAACAAGATCCACATGGCGGTAGGAGCTTTTAATCTTTTCGGCCACGGTGGGCTGCTGCATCATGCAGCCGCACAGGGCGATTATCTGGCTCGGCTTTGCCCGCTTTGTGTGGGTGAGAGCACCTACATTGCCAAAGACACGCATCTCGGCGTGCTCCCGGACGGCACAGGTGTTTATAACGATAACATCGGCCTCCGCCGCCTCTGCGGTAAGCTCATAGCCCATTTTCAGAAGCATCCCGCGTATTTTTTCACTGTCGGCCTCGTTCTGCTGACAGCCGTAGGTGTCAACAAGCGCCAGGGGCTTTTTTGGGAGGGCGGCGCTGCGCTCCGCCACACGCTCCATTATTTCACTCTGCCGCTCAATGTCGGCGGAGGATATCTCTGTTCTTTTGTAGCTCACGGTGTTCTCCAAATTCATTATATAAATGTACAAAACGTATTTTATCAAATAATGATGGAATTTACAACGGTTATCGTGTATAATTAATCAGATATGTTGTACCAGCGATAAAATGCACGTTAAGTGTTCCGGGGAGGGGACGGCGTTGAAAAATCTTATAATCGATAAGACAGCTATAAAGAATAACCTTGCCGCTGTAAAATCAAGAGCAAAAGGGGCGGAGGTCTATGCGGATCTTACGGGGGATGCCTACGGTATGGGCCTGCTCACTACGGCAAAGCTTCTCCGAGATGAAGGAATTCGCACCTTTGCCGTCTCAGACCCGAGGGATGCGGAGATCCTGAGGGGTGCGGGCTTTATTGAGGAGAGGCTTATGATGCTGCGCAGCACCGCCGACAGTGAGGAGCTGGAAAAGCTGATCGATCTCAATGTGGTGTGTACCGTAGGCTCCTATGACGCCGCCGTGGCTATAAACGGCATAGCGGAGGCGAGAAAGACCGTATGTGAGGTACAGATTAAGATCGACACCGGTCTTGGACGCTACGGATTTATAGCCAATGAGACCGACAAGATAGCCTCCATATACAAATATATGCCTAATCTGGCGATAGTGGGGATATTTTCCACCTACTCACAGTCATGGAAGAGCAAGAAGATCACGCTGTCCCAGTTTGACGCTTTTCAGGAGGTCCTGGAGAAACTTGTTGGTATGGGCTTTGAGCTTGGAGTCACACACATATGTGACTCGGCCGCGCTGTTCCGCTACGACTTTGGAAGGATGGATGCGGTGCGCATAGGCACGGCATTTTCCGGTCGCGTCGCGGGAGGCGGAGTTCCCGGCCTTACGAAGGTGGGATACATCGAGGCGGGCATTGAGGAGGTCGGCTGGTTTCCAAAGGGCCACCGTATTGGCTCCGCCGTCCTTAAAAAGCCTGCAAGGCTGGCGGTGCTGTCTGTGGGCTATTATCACGGCTTCGGAGTTAACCGCCCCGAGCAGGAGCAGAGCATATGGGATGTGATCCGCTCGAGGCGGAGAATGCCGTCGGTGAAGATCGGCGGACAGCGGGTCAAGGTAGTGGGCGAAATCGGTATGATGCACACGATCGTCGACGTCACAAAGCTCAACTGCCGCGTGGGAGATCCGGCAATTATGGATGTGGATCCGGTCAATGTCAAGGGCCTTGTCAGAATTTACAGATAGCACACCCTTTCTGCGGCAGAATGGAGATTTAAATGGCAAAAATATTTGAGATGCCGCCGCACCTAGCAGACCTTATTGCAGCGGGCGAGGTGGTGGAGCGGCCCGGCTCCGTGGTGAAGGAGCTGGTGGAAAACTCTATAGACGCCGGCGCTTCAAGCGTGACGGTGGAGATAAAAAACGGCGGTATGTCGCTTATCCGCGTGACGGATAACGGCAGCGGAATAGCCCGGGATGATGTGGAGACGGCCTTCCTGCGCCACGCCACAAGCAAGCTTAAAAGCGAGAGGGATCTTGAGGCCATCGGAACGTTGGGCTTCAGGGGTGAGGCCCTTGCGGCGATAGCCGCGGTGTCGAGGATCGAGCTTCTTACTAAAGAGCGGGGAGCGGACGAGGGTACGCGACTTGTGCTTGAGGGCGGTACCCGCCGGGAAAAGGAGCCTCAGGGCTGCCCTGACGGAACTACCATCATTGTCCGGGACCTTTTCTTCAATACCCCGGCACGGCTGAAATTTATGAAGAACGACAGGGCGGAGGGCGCAAACGTAACGACGGTGATAATCCGTCTGGCGCTGTCACACCCGGAGGTATCGATAAGGTATATAAAGGACGGCAAGGAGGAGTACCACACCCCCGGTGACGGGAGGATGGAGTCCTGCGTCTACTCTGCGCTTGGCAGGGAGTTTGCCAAGGGGCTGCTGCCGGCGGATAACCAGGTGGACGGCATTAAGGTCACGGGCTTTGTATCCTCCCCGGCAAACTGCCGCGGAAACAGGGCGTGGCAGTTCTTCTTCATAAACGGGCGGTTTATTAAATCCAAGCTCCTGCAGGCGGCTGTGGAACAGGCGTTTAAAAATTCGCTCTTCACCGGGCGCTTTCCGGTGTGTGTGCTGGAGCTCTATATGGGACTTAATGCTGTAGACGTGAATGTCCACCCAACGAAAATGGAGGTGCGCTTTTTAGATGAGCGCAGGGCCTTCGACGCGGTGTACTGGGCGGTGCGGGGCGCGCTGGAAAAGGAGAGCCGTCCTAAGGAACTGGAGATCTCTCCGGGCGCTGCGGGCGTTACAGAAGCTCCACAGGCAGCTAAAAACGTTGAGGCTGAGCCGCGGAGGCCGGCGGCATCCGGCGCATACCAGAGGCCGGAGGGCGGATCTGCAGATACGAAGGCTGCGCCAAAGCCCAGAGAGAATTTTTACAGGACGGTGACGGCGGACACATTCCGCGCCTCCTATGGCGGCGGAGGGTTTAAAACCGCAGTTTCGCCGGTCCCGGAGAGAAGCAGGGCAGAGGCCCAGGTGCATGACTCGGTAAAAATAGCCTATCAGACGTCTATGAGCATGCCCGAGCCGGAGCCTCAGAGGACACCGTGGCAGACGGTGGAGCTTAAGGAGGACAAGGAGGAGCAGGGCTTCCGCTTTATAGGCGAGGCCATGAACACCTACCTTCTGTGTGAGAAGGACGGCAGCATCTTCATTATAGACAAGCACGCCGCCCACGAGAGGATACTTTTTGACAGGCTGAAGGCGCAGAAGCGGGAGGTAAACTCCCAGCTGCTGCTGTCACCGGTCATATGCTCCGTCGGGGAGGAAGCGGCGCGCGTATTGGCGGAAAGCGCCGAGCTTCTCGGAGAGCTTGGATTTGAGATAGACGACTTCGGCGGAGGGAGCGTCGCCATACGCCAGATACCCGCGGACATTGACATGGACGACCCGCAGGCATTTATGGAGGAGATAGCCGAGAAGCTCTCCACCGGCGGGCGGAGGGATATAGAATCCATGCGGGACGAGGTAATGCACTCGGTGGCCTGCAAGGCGGCCATAAAGGCTGGGAAACGCTCGGAACCCGAGGAGGTCATGAAGCTGATCGGCCGGGTGCTCTCCGGTGAGATAAAATACTGCCCCCACGGGCGGCCCGTGTCCATAGAGCTTACCAAAGCCCAGCTTGACAAGGGCTTTAAGAGGGCTTGACCATGGCTGGGACAGTTTACGTCGTGACCGGCCCTACGGCCACGGGAAAGACGGAGCTGGGCGTAAGGCTGGCAGGAAAAATTTCCGGAGAGGTAGTATCCGCCGACTCAATGCAGCTATATAAGCTTATGGACATAGGCACCGCAAAGCCCACAAGGGAGGAAATGGGTGGGATACCCCACCACATGATAGATGTGTTCTCTCCTTTTGAGGACTGCTCGGCTGCCATGTATGTGGATATGGCGGCTAAGTGCTGTGATGATATAATATCCCGGGGGAAAACGCCTGTCATCGTAGGCGGGACGGGGCTTTACATCGAGTCGCTCATATCCGGAAGAAGCTTTGCCCACAGGGACGCAGACGAAGCCGTGAGGGAAAAGTACTCCGCCATGTACGATGAGCTTGGCGGGACAGCGCTCCTGCGGCTCCTGGGCGAGCAGGATCCCGAGCGCGCCGAAAAGCTCCATCCAAACGATAAAAAGCGCATCGTACGGGCTCTTGAGGTACTTGAGGCGGGAGACTCGATCACGGAGCATGACCGGAAGACCCAGGAGCTTCCGCCGCGATATGACGCAAAATATATCGTGCTGAATTTTGAGGACAGGCAGGAGCTTTACAGCCGAATAGACCGCAGGGTGGACGTCATGATGGAGCGGGGGCTTGCAGCAGAGGTGAAAAAGCTTATGGAGCTGGGGCTGGGCGAAAAGAACACAGCCATGCAGGCCATAGGCTACAAGGAGATATGCGCCGCCCTCTCGGGAAAATGCTCAATGGATGAGGCGGTGGAGACAGTAAAGCGCGAATCCCGCCGTTACGCTAAACGCCAGATATCCTGGTGCAGGAGGTATCAGGAGGCCCTGCGCATAAACTGGAAAAAAACGCCGGATTTTGATGAAGCCCTCCGGCTTTCGACAGCTTTTTAAAGTGCATTGGTATAATATGGTGCCGTCTTAAAATATATGGTCGGGCGGAAGAACGCCCGGGGAAAGGACGGCTTACAATGTCGAAAGCACAGAATCTTCAGGACTTATTTTTGAATCAGGCGAGAAAACGTTCAATGCCGCTGACGGTCTTTCTTATGAACGGCTTTCAGATGCGCGGCACTGTGGTGGGGTTTGACAGCTTCACTGTCGTGCTTGAGAGCGAGGGGAAGCAGCAGCTGGTGTACAAGCACGCCATATCCACAGTGGCCCCGGCAAGGCAGATGTCTATTCCGGAGCTTGATATGGAGCGGGAGGAGGAATCCCAGCGGGAGATGGCTGTCCGTTAAACCCGTATTTAAAAAATATGTCTTTTGTGTTATAATCTGCGCGGGAAAGAGGTGACGGCGCTTTGGAGAGAAGCGATTCGCTTATAAAGTTTGTATCAGTGCTTGTGTTCATAGCGCTTGTCATATATATCGGCATAGCCTTTTACGGCAGCCGCACCGAGACGCTGCAGACTGTCTATGCCGTAGGTATCGAGATAAACGACAGCATAAACACAGAGGGATATATAGTCCGCGATGAGACAAGAATATCAGCCTCAGGCAGCAATATCGCCGTGACAGCACTGGAGGGGGACAAGGTTGCCGCCGGCGAGGCCGTGGCGGTGAGGTATAACGGCTCGAAGGCCATGGAGCGGGCGGCGGAGATACAGGATATACAGATGCGCATAGCCCAGCTGACGGCGGTAAAGAACGGGAAAAGCAACGATGAATTGGCCTCCGAAAGTCTTATCGCGCTGTCCTCAGCGGTGGCGTCCGGGGATCTTGACGAGCTGTATTCGCTGGAGATGAACATTGACGCCTACATAATCTCCGGGAGCGAGCTGGCCTCCGGAGATGAGGCGGAGGAGATCGCACGGCTTGAGGAGGAGCTTCGCAGGCTCACGGAAGTATCCACTTCCGACACCGTGCGCATAACCGTAGATTCCGCAGGTACATTCTCCCATGTGGCGGACGGCTTTGAAAAGGTCTCTCCGGAGAAGCTTGAGGGCATTACGCCGTCGGGGCTGAAAAAGCTTTTTTCCTCTCCTGAAAAGGTGGGGGACGACGTCATAGGCAAGCTCATATCCGGAATCAAATGGTATTATGTCACTGTGATGGACGAGCAGTCCGCGTCAAAGCTCACGGTGGGCGGCAGAGCAAAAGTGGAATTTTCCAGGACATACAGCGCAGCGCTCACCATGACGGTGGAGAGCGTGAGCCTTCCGGAGGACGGAGAATGTGCGGTGGTGATGTCCTGTAAGGATTTCATGCAGGATGTCGCCTCCCTGCGGGAGATGAGCGGCGAGATCGTGTTCGCTGTCCAGAGCGGCGTGAGGGTCCCGAAGGATGCCCTCCATGTGGAGGAGGATGGGACATATGTATACATACTTGAGGGCCTGAGGGCCTCAAAGGTGTATGTGGATATAATAGCTGAGAGCGGCGATTATTACATGGTGGAGGAGACACGGGACGGCCTGCGAATAAACGACAGGATAATCGTAAAGGCGGATAACCTCTATGACGGCGCGGTAGTCGCGGAATAGACAACATCAGGGTGAAAAACAATAATGGCAAGCGTATTTGATAATGCAAAGAGCGTAATTGAACGCATGGTGAGAGCGGAGCTTCGCTGCGGCAGGGAACAGGGAACGGTAAAGCTCGTGGCCGCTTCAAAGATGAACAGTGCGGAAAGAGTGCGCGAGGCTTACGGCGCCGGAATACGCGCTTTCGGTGAAAACCGGGCGCAGGAGATGGGTGAAAAGCTGAGGCTGAACGCCTATGAGGGTGCGGAGCTTCACTTTATAGGGCATCTGCAGCGCAACAAGGTAAAGAACGTCGTAGGTGCGGCGGAGCTTATACAGTCGGTGGACTCTGAGGAGCTTATACGGCTCATCGGCCTCAGGGCGCTCTCCTTGGGCATTACGCAGAACATCCTTATAGAGGTGAATATCGGCGGAGAGACTGCAAAATCAGGCATACCGCCGGAGGAGCTTGACAAGCTGATCGAGATTGCCGCGGGTACAGATGGGATCTGCGTGCAGGGGCTGATGACAATACCGCCTGTATCGGAAGATATTTCCTCAACAAGGCGTTATTTTGAGCGAATGTATAACCTTTTTGTTGACATGGGAGCAAAAAAATACGATAATATCAGCATGAAATTTCTATCTATGGGCATGAGCGCCGATTTTGAAGAGGCCATCATGGCGGGCGCTAATATTGTCCGTGTTGGTACCGCCGTCTTTGGACAGCGGTATTACGCATGACCGTGGATATTTGTTAAAATATTTTGGAGGAGAGCCATGGGTTTTTTAAACGAGCTAAAGAGGCTTACACGTCCGTATGACGATGAGGACGATGAATTTGAGGACTTTACCCCACGGGCGCCGGAGAAGATCCCGGTTACGCCCCGCACCGCTGCGCCTCAGCGTGTTCCCAGAAGCACCATTGATGAGCGCAGGGAGAACAAGGTCGTAAACATCCACGCCACCACACAGCTTCAGGTGGTGCTGGTAAAGCCGGAGCGCTTTGAGAACGCCGCTGAGATCGCGGATCACCTGCGTGAAAAGCGTACTGTGGTCCTGAATCTCGAGCAGACGAACAAGGATATTGCCAGAAGGCTCATTGATTTCTTGTCCGGTGTGGCGTACGCTCAAGACGGCAAGATAAAAAAAGTCGCCGTTAACACCTATCTGATCACTCCGTACAATGTTGACCTTATGGGGGATCTGATAGACGAGCTGGAAAACAACGGCTTATACTTTTAAGGGTCAGGGCATGAAAGGACGGGATAAAGGATGCTGACACCTCAGGATATACAGGCAAAAGAGTTCGCGAAGGCTGTCTTCGGCGGGTACGATATGAGCGCCGTGGACGACTTCCTTGAGGAGGTGACGGAAAATTACACCTCCCTTTACAAAGAAAATGCCATCCTCAAGGGTAAGCTGAAGGTACTTGTTGAGAAGGTCGAGGAGTACCGTTCCACAGAGGACGCCATGCGTATGGCTTTGCTCACCGCTCAGAAGATGAGTGATGAGATGGTTGAGGAGAGCAAGAAAAAGTGCGATGAGATGCTGGAGAACGCCCAAAAGCAGGCGGATACCGCGAAGCAGCAGCTCAGCGAGGAATTCTCCCATGAGCAGATGAAGCTTGAGGCCGCAAAGATAAAGACGGCGGCTTTTGTTCAGGCCTCCCGTCAGATAATAGACCAGTATAACGAATTTCTTAACAAGCTCGACAGCGTAACGCAGGAATACGGCGGCGCTCAGGAGCCGTCCCGCGCGGCTCAGGAGGAGCCGAAACGTTCTCCGGAGCCGGAACCTGTTGGGGCTTCGGCAGGATCCGCCCGCGAGGTGGAACTTGACGAAACCATAAAGGAGATAGACAGCTTTGTAGCCGATGTAATGGATGGCAAAGCGGGAAAGCAGGAGCCTGGAGCGGAGACCGGCAGGACGGATGCCTCTGAGGCTGGATCGCAGGATGTGGATGACAGTCCCACGCGACGCATTGAGTGGAACGAGGAGGACGAGCTTACAACACCCAGACCCAAATTCAACTTTGATGATCTGAAGTTCGGAACGAACTATTCTGAAAATAAATGAGACATTGAATAACGGATCTTTGGGGCTGTCCTGAGTTTTTTAGGGCGGCCCCCACAAAAGCCCGCGGACAGAGCGCCGGGGCGTATTTTTGCAGCACAAGCTTATAGAGAGGAATTACACAGATGGCACAGGATTATAATGCGACACTGAATCTGCCGAAAACCGACTTTCCCATGCGCGCCTCACTCCCTGCCAGGGAGCCGGCAATGCTGGAAAAGTGGTATGATATGGGGCTTTATGAGAAAATATTGGAGAAGAACTCCGGAAAGCCGGATTTTATACTGCATGACGGACCTCCGTTCTCCAATGGACATCTGCACATGGGCCATGCGCTCAATAAGTGCATAAAGGACTTCATCGTCCGTTATAAGAGCATGACCGGCTTCCGCACCCCGTACACACCGGGCTGGGACAACCATGGAATGCCCATAGAGTCTGCCATAATAAAGCAGCAGAAAATAAACCGCAAAGCCATGAGCGTTCCTGAGTTCAGGGACGCCTGCCATCAGTTTGCGCAGAACTTCGTGGATATACAGCGCGAGGAGTTTAAGCGCCTGGGTGTTCTCGGGGACTGGGATAACCCCTACCTTACCATGGATCCGAAGTTTGAGGCCGAGGAGGTCAAGGTCTTCGGCAAGATGTACGAGAAGGGCTACATCTATAAGGGCAAGAAGCCTGTTTACTGGTGCCCCAATGATGAGACTGCCCTTGCCGAGGCGGAGATAGAATATGCCGAGGATCCCGTCACCACTATTTTTGTGAAATTCCGCGTGAAGGACGACCTTGGAAAGCTCTCTGCCTTTGCGCCGCTCGACAATATTTATTTTGTCATATGGACGACCACCACGTGGACAATCCCCGGGAACCTTGCCATATGCCTGAACCCCGCCTATGAGTATTCTCTTGTTAAGGCGTCAAACGGCGAGTGCTATATAATGGCTAAGGAGCTTGTGTCCTCCGTCCTTAAAAAGGCGGGGCTTGAGATAAGTGAGACGCTTGCCGTTTTCCGCGGTTCGGAGCTTGAGCTTATGGTTGCCCAGCATCCGCTCCTTGACCAGACGAGCCTTGTGATACTGGGCGACCATGTCACCCTTGACGCCGGTACCGGATGCGTTCACACAGCACCGGCATACGGCGCGGATGACTTCTTCGTGTGCCAGAAATACCCCCAGATAAAGTCGGGTAAGGATCTCGTGGTAAACGTAGATGACAGCGGACGCTTCACCCGGGACGCGGGCAAGTATGAGGGACTCAGCGTTCTTAAGGCCCATGAGCCAATATACAATGACCTTGTGGAGTGCGGGGCGATACTTGCAAGCGAGAATATCACCCACTCCTATCCCCACTGCTGGCGCTGCAAAAAGCCGATAATATTCAGAGCTACAGACCAGTGGTTCTGCTCCGTTGACGCCTTTAAGGATGCGGCGATAGCCGCCGCGGACAAGGTCATATGGATGCCCGACTGGGGCAAGGACAGGATATCCTCCATGATCCGTGAGCGCGCCGACTGGTGCATCTCCCGTCAGCGCCACTGGGGCCTGCCCATCCCTGTGTTTTACTGCTCTGAGTGCGGAAAACCCATCTGCACCCCGGAAACTATAGAGAAGATCTCTGAGATATTCCGTGAGAAAGGCTCCAACGCGTGGTTTGAGCTTGAGGCGGAGGAGCTTCTGCCGGAGGGATTTACCTGCCCGCACTGCGGGGGCACCCATTTTACCAAGGAGACTGACACGCTTGACGGCTGGTTTGACTCCGGCTCCACACACATTGCGTCTATGGAGCTCGATGCGCCAAAGACTTGGCCGGCTGACCTCTATATGGAGGGCGGAGACCAGTACCGCGGCTGGTTCCAGTCAAGCCTTCTTACCGCCGTCGCCGTTAAGGGAGACGCCCCGTACAGGGGAGTGCTCACCCACGGCTGGACTGTTGATGGTGAGGGCAAGGCGATGCACAAGTCCCTGGGCAACGGCATAGCTCCGGAGGACATTATCAAAAAATACGGCGCCGACCTTATAAGGCTCTGGGCGGCCTCCGCCGACTACAGGCTGGATATGCGCTGCTCCGATAACATATTTAAGCAGCTCTCCGACAAGTACCTTAAGATACGAAACACCGCGCGCTATATCCTCGGAAACCTTAACGGCTTCGATCCTGATGATCAGGTGGCGTTTGAGGATATGCTGCCGCTTGATAAGTGGGCGCTTGTGCGTCTTAATGAGCTGGTGGAAAAGTGCCTGGCTTCGTATGAGAAGTACGAGTTCCACGCAGTGACCTACGCTGTTCACAATTTCTGCGTGGTTGAGATGTCAAACTTCTATCTTGATATCATAAAGGACAGGCTCTACTGTGACGGAAAGGACAGCCTATCCCGCCGCAGCGCCCAGTCGGCGATATATGTGGTGCTCGACTCCATAGTGAGGCTTCTTGCGCCGGTACTGGCATTTACCTCCCAAGAGATCTGGCAGGCCATGCCCCACGCAGGCGGTGACGACGCCAGACACGTCATGCTGAACGACATGCCCGCACTCCATCCGGAGCGCGTATTCTCCACGGAGGAGGAAGAGAAGTGGCAGCTTCTTATAAAGCTCCGCGCCGATGTGCTCAAGGCGCTGGAGCAGAAGCGTGCCGACAAGTCCATCGGCAAGCCTCTGGACGCGGAGGTCACACTTTATGTGTCCGACGCTGCTAAGGCAGCTTTTGCCAAGCTTGAGGGCATTGACCTTGCTCAGGTGTTCATCGTATCCCAGGTCAAGACCGTATTCGGCAGCGGTGAGGGCTTCGAGGGGGAGAGCTTCCCGGGAGTTGTCACCGATGTAAAGCCCTGCGGACACGATAAATGTGTGCGCTGCTGGACAAGGAGCGAGACCGTGGGACAGGACGCTGAGCATCTGGAGCTGTGCGGACGCTGCGCCGAGGTCATACGCGGCGGGTGCTGACAAAAACACAAAAGGGCGGCAGAAGCCGCCCTTTAATTCTAACAGATACTTTTTTGTCATATGGGGATCAGAAGGGATTTGGGAAGATCCCTGTGTGAGCTTGTTTGGTGAGAATTATGGTTTATATAATTGCGGCTGCCGTTTTGTGCGGCTTTGACCAGCTTTTAAAATCCTGGATAACCACGCACATCTCTCTTGGGGAAAGCATGAGCTTTTTGCCGGGCGTTCTGGGCCTTACCAATGTGCGTAATACAGGAATGGCGTTTTCGCTCCTCTCGGGGCACACTTGGCTGCTGGCTGCGGTGTCCGTAGCGGCTATAGCAGTGATCGGCGTGCTGCTGGTCAAAAAGGACTTTACCGTGTGGGAGAAGTCTGCGCTGACGCTTATAATGGGCGGAGCCGCCGGGAATGCCATTGACAGGATATTTCTGGGATACGTTGTAGATATGTTCAGTGTGGAGTTTGTTGATTTCGCCGTGTTCAATCTGGCTGACGCCTTTATAAATGTCGGCGCGGTGCTGTTTGTGGTGCTGTATATCGTCCGCATGACCAAGGAGGACAGAAAGCGGCGCGGGCATATGCCGGAGGTGGAGCGCCTTAAAAGCGGCGCCTCCGCAAGCGCAGAGGACTCTCGGGCACGGGAGGACAATCAGAAGTCCGCTGATAGGGCTCCTGATGATAACGCCGGCTGTGATGTGACGGGGGAGGATGACGTTGATAACCCGGATAACGGCTGACAGATCCGGCTGCCGTATCGACGCGCTGCTTGCCGAAAGCCTTCCGGAATTGAGCCGGAGCTTTATTCAAAAGCTCTTGGAGGACGGCAAAGTGACGCTTGAGGGCAGGCCGGTCAGAAAGAGCTATAAGACCCGCGAGGGCGACCTGTTGGAGCTTAACATCCCGGAGCCGGAGCCGCTTGAGGTCACGGCGCAGGATATACCGCTGGATGTGGTGTATGAGGATGAGGATGTGATCGTGATAAACAAGCCCCGGGGGATGGTGGTGCACCCGGCACCGGGGCATCCGGACGGCACGGTGGTCAACGCCCTGATGGCCCACTGCGGAGATTCCCTCTCCGGCATAAACGGCGTTATACGCCCCGGTATAGTCCACAGGATAGATAAGGACACATCAGGACTTCTGATCGCAGCAAAAAATGACGCCGCCCACAGCTTCCTGGCGGAGCAGCTTAAGGACCACACGCTCTCCCGCACCTATGAGGCCGTTGTCTGCGGCAATATGAAGGATGACGCGGGCACGGTAAACGCCCCCATAGGCCGCCACCCGACGGACAGAAAGCGCCAGTGTGTGACGGAAAAAAATTCCCGCGAGGCGATAACCCACTGGGAGGTCATAGCCCGCTATAACGGCTATACCCATGTGCGCTGCCGTCTTGAGACCGGCCGTACACATCAGATCCGGGTTCACATGGCATATATCGGGCATCCAGTCTTGGGAGATATGGTCTACGGGCGTAAAAAGCCTGAGCTGGGGCAGGAGGGCCAGTGCCTCCACGCGAAGGAGCTTCGGTTTATACACCCGAGAACGGGTGAGCCTGTTATGGTTGCCTGTCCGCTGCCGGAATATTTTGAGGAGGTACTGCGCAAGCTCCTTGCCAAAGAAAGATGATCCTATGTTAAATGCGTGTGTTTGATATGTAAAAAAGGTGCAGGGCAAATCCCTGCACCTTTTTTTAATGTTTTGGCATATCAGCCATTCAGTGCTTTATGAAATCTTGCAATGACTGTCGCAAGCTCAGCACGGGAGCAGCTTTCCAGAGGACTCAGTTCTGTAGCGGAGGTGCCCTCGATTATACCTTCCGCAACAGACCACTTTATAGCCTCAGCGGCGAAATTGCCTGCTTTTGCAAAGTCTGTAAACCGTGACATATCATTGCCGGAGTAATCCTTTTCCACAAGCCCTGCGTACTGGCTGTAACGGTAGAAGAATGTAATCATCTCCTGACGGGTCGCTGCCCTGTCCGGAGCAAACTCATTGTCTGAGACTCCGTTTGTAATGCCGTTTTCCACCGCCCACTGTACAGCGTCCTTATACCAATCCTGCGAAAGATCGGTAAAGCTGTTGGTACCGGAGACCGCCGGGCTGCCGTTGAGACGGTAAAGGACGGTGACGATCATTGCGCGCGAGGCGTTCGTATAGGGGGCAAAGAGGCTGTTGCCAATGCCGTCCATAAGGCCGTTTTCTGCGGCATACTCAACGTTCTGGGCAAACCACTCGCCGCAAATGTCCTTAAATGTTGATACTACGACCTTGATGGTCGCGGGGGTCTCGGAACGGCCTTGCTCAAAACCGGTGCCGCACTTGGCGATAAGGTACAGGTCGATATCAAGCTCCTGTCCCACAGTGAAGCCGTCCTCATTTTCAATGTCAATGACGAAGGTATTGGCTATACCCTGGGAGTTGCTCTTGGTGCTGACTTCGCCGAAATTCACGACTGTTACGGTGCAGTCGCCGCTCTCTCCTACGAAGCTGTATTTGCGGTAATTTGTGGTGTCGATATTTGAGATCGCATGATCTGCCGCGGAGATATAGTCGCCGCTCATGAATATGGTGGCCTTGGTGCCGTCACCGGATATCACGGCAGCTGCGTGGTAATCTCCGGACTCAGGCTCAGCAGCGAGGATGTCAAGGAGCGGATCACGGGACTCGAGGTCGTCAGTGACAACTCTGAGGGTGTTCTGGCTCTCAATAATCAGGTTCTGACCGCTCTTGATGTAGATGTTGTAATCACCGGCGTCAATAGGCGAACCCTGATTGTGATAATAGAACTTGGCTCCGGCGGCGGAGAAGGAATCGGACTGGGTGTGTTTTCCGGTATCGGGATTGCCGAGAAGATTGTTGGTGCCCTGAACGCTGAGGCCTGTGGGATTGTAGTCTGCGCTGTAAGGCGCGGTCTCGAGGCTCTCGAAGCAATCCCAGGGGACGGTCAGCTCGTTAAATGCCCAACCCGGCTTGCTGTCGGCAATGAGGACAACGTCATCCTTGAGCTGCACGCCGGTAATGGGATTGACAGTAACGGTGTAATCGGTGCCGCTTGCTGTGTAAACAATGGTACTGACCTGACTGAGAAGGCTGTCGGAGTTCCCGGCGGTACCATCCTGCATGGTGACGGATCTGATGACCGCGTTTTTGTAGTTGGTCTCAAGATCCTTGACCTTGAAGGCCTTATCGTGAGAATCCAGCTGGACAGACACCTTGCCGCTTTCAATGTAGTAATCGCCGTAGTTGTTTGCGCCGAAGAGCCTGTCAATAGTGAGGTCGCCCGTACCTGTCTCCTCAAGCGTGTCCACAACATTTACCTTAAGCTTAAGCGTCGCGGGAACGAGGGAACGTCCCTGTTCTGTCCCGGTGCCGACCATCGCGATAAGGTAGACCTGAACCTCGATGATCTCACCGTTGGTGAGAGCGTCGGTGCTTTCAATATCAATGATATATGTTCCTTCGATGCCCTGACCGCCCTTACTGTTTCCTACGAAGCCGTAGTTTACCATCGGGACGGTGATACCTGCGGTGGCGCTGCTGCCCTCAAAGCCGAACTTACGGAAGTTGTCCTTGAGAACTATGTTGGTTATAGCGCCGTCCGCGACGGAGATGTTCTCATCGTCGATATAGAAGGTAGCTCTGGTACTGCCCTTTGCAACGGTAGTTTCGGCATGGCATGCACCGCCTTCAAGCTCCTTGGCAGTGAGGTTGAGAAGCTCTGAGCTGTCGTTATCTGCGGTGCCGAAATTGGTGGTGACGACCTGAATGGTATTCTCGCTCTCAATAATGAGTGTGCCGTATCTGGTATAAAGATGATAATCGCCCGGCTCAAAGCTGCCGACGATCACATTGTTTACATAGTCACCGTACTTGAAGCTCGCGCTGCCGGCAGTTATGCTGTTGTAAGTTTTGCCGTCAACGGTTATGTTCTGGATGGCCTGCTTGCCGCTGTCGGGATTGCCGATGGAATATGCATCTGCAGCGGGGAAGCCCTCGTCATTGGGATAGCAGCCATCCACGAAGGAGCCTGCGGGGACCGCCACTTCGTTAAAGGGCCAGCCCGGCTTGCTGTCGGCATAGAGGATCGTGCCTTCCTCAACCTGCATACCGGTCAGGGCCTGCACGGTCACGGTGTTCCCGCCGTATGTGATGGAGGATACGTCTGTAAGGAGACTTTCGGCAGTGCCTTCATCACCGGAAGCAAGCGTTACGGAAGTGAGCTTCTCACCGGTGGAAACGACAACGTCTCCGGCGGTGAGGGTCTTATTATCTGCCGCGATCTGAACGGTGTGGCCGTCAGCGATGTTGTAGTCTCCGTAGCCCGCGCCGAAGATGTGGTCGACCGCGAAAGCGGCGTCGGAGGTTTCTGCGGAGCCGGCAGTCACTTTGACCGTGATGCTCACGGGCACTGCGGAGCTTTCAACGGGCTTGCCGGTGCCGCGCATGGAATACAGGGAGACGGAAAGCGTAAGCTGGCCCGCGGTGAGGGTCTTGCTGTTTTCAATGTCAACAGTATATTCGCCGTCAACAAGATTTATTGTGCCGGTTGCCCTTCCGCCGTTAAGAGCGGAGCCGGAGACGGAGTTGACGGTGAAGCCAAACTCGGTGCGGTCGGAAATGTCGGCATTCTGGACGATGGTTTTGTCGGAGGTGTCAAGATAGAGCACATCACTGTCCATTGTGAAGCTCATTCTGGTGCTGTCGTTTGCTCCGACAGCGGCAGAGATTTCAGCATCGGACTTGGCGGACAGGTTTAGGGATGTGCCGGCGGTATAGCTGTTATAGGAGTCGACTATATAGTAGCCGGAGGCGTTATCGCCATAGCCGGATACATATTTTGCGCCGGTGTAGGTACCTGTGTGCAGGGTCCTGATATCGATGGTATATTCGCTTTCGATTATCAGATTCTGATCATATTTTATGTAGATATGATACCTGCCCTCGGTGATGGAGGAGCCGTCGTTGTGGTAATAGAAACGAACACCGTCATCGCTGTAGGAATCTGCCTGGGCATGCTTGCCGGTATCGGGATTACCTATAAGATATGTACCCTTCTGGCCGTCTGGGTTATATTCTGCGCTGTACGGGGCGGACTCCATGGATTCAAAGGCATCCCATGGAATGGTGACCTGACAGTACTCCCAGCCGGGAAGACTCTCGGCAAATACGATAAGATTGTCTTCTCTAAGCTGAAGGCCGGGCATCTGCTCAATGTCTATGGTGCTTGTCCTGCCGCCTGCGCTGTAAACGACGCAGTCGACGTCGGCAAGAAGGCTGTCCCGGCTGCCCTTACTCCCGTCAGTAAGAACTACTTCCTCAAGCTTACTTGCTTCCGGTGTAACGACGATGTCATCGACTGTCAATGACTTGTCGTTGTATGCGATCTGAACTGTCTCACCGCTGTTTTGCAGACGGTATCCGCCGTAGTTGCTCGCGCCGAACAGTCTTGAGACGGTCACAGATCCTCCCTCAGCATGGGCTGGTACCAACAGAAGTCCGCAGCACATGCAGATACACATGAGAAGCGCCGTAAGCCGGTGGATGCTCTTACCCGAAGTAACGCGATTTTTCATAGTAAACCTCCTTAGTACGATTTAAACTTGTCTGCCTTCTTAGTTTGACGCTTATCACCTCACTATTTGTCATATTTTGCACAAAAATAAAAAGAGAGATGCGCTGTAAAATTGTACTAATTACAAGATATCACCTGCTTTGATTGTTGTCAAAAAGATTAAACTCAATTATTTATGATTATATTTTGACTAATTTTAGGCTGGATTAAATAAAAATAAATATGCAAAATAACAAAAAAGCGACTGACACTTGGCCGGAAGGGGACATGACAAATGTTATAAAAGCCGAGACAACAGTATTTAAATTGCTGCCGGAGGCATTCTGCAAAGTAAAAAAACCCGCTGATCAAAAGAAGATCAGCGGGGACGGCTGTTTATGGGAAATTTTTGATGATTAGAAGAATTTGTAATTCATCCGGCCATTTTTGAGCTGATACTCTTATCCGGGATGCGGATGGTCAGCTTTATGCAGTTGTCACATTCCTCGCGGATGCACTCGGCGTCGATCCCGCCGCCTCGCATCATGTCGATGCCGTGGGTTATGCTGTTTAAGAACATACGCACATCCTTGACTATGTACAGCGGCCGCTGCCCGGGAAGCTCCTCCGGAGTGCGGGTTTTTAATAGGCCGGTGACGTATTTTTCCGCGGCCTCCGGACCCATGTCCATATAGGCCATCTCGCAAAGAGCCGCCTCGCGTATGTCCTCCTGAGTTATCCGAAGCAGCGCCAGCGCGTGGCGCTCTGTAAGCCCCGAGTCGCGAATCGCCATAAGCATATGCCTGGGAAGGCGCAGTATGCGCAGCTTGGACACCACCTGCCTGACGGTGAGGCCCGCTTGTGCCGCGGCCTCCTCCACAGAATAGCCGTGGTTATATATAAGCTGCTTGAGCTGCTCCGCCGTATCGAGAAAATCCTGCTGGTGCCGGTGCAGGTTTTCGGAGAGCCTGACCGACCAGAACTCCCTGTCATCGGCGGATATTACGCGGCACGGCACCCTTTTTTGCCCGCACAGCTTTGCCGCTGAGAGCCTGCGCATCCCGCAGATAAGTTCAAAACCCTTTCCTTTTCTGCGTACGGTGAGGGGATGCAGCATACCGTAACGGGAGATACTGGCGGCGAGAGCGGCTATATCCTTTTCATCACTGTTTTCAAGGGAGTCATGTGTTATCAGCTCTGTCTTTACATATCGTATCCTGCCCCTGCGGCCGGAAACCGCATTAAGGTCTTTCTTTTGCAATAACATCGCACACCTCGCAAAATATAGTGTTTTTATGACTCAATGTTAACACTACATATACGCAAAGACAGACGAAAAAAGTCGTCCGCGGCAAAAAAAGCCGCGGACGACGGAAAGTTTTAGATTTTTTATTCCTCGGTTTGTGCAGCGACCTTGATGCTCAGCTCATCCAGCTGCTTTTGAGTGACGGGAGCCGGAGCGCCCATCATCAGATCCTGTGCGTTTTTGTTCATGGGGAAGGCGATGATCTCCCTGATTGAGTCCTCTCCTGCAAGGAGCATGACCATGCGGTCCACACCGGGGGCGATCCCAGCATGGGGGGGCGCGCCGTAGCAGAAGGCGTTGTACATGGCCGGGAACTTGGACTTGACGTCGTCCTCGCCAAGACGTACAAGCTCGAAGGCCTTTATCATGATATCCGGGTCGTGGTTGCGGACGGCTCCGGAGGAAAGCTCCACGCCGTTGACTACCAGATCATACTGGAAGGCGGTTATGGATAGGGGATCGATCTCTCCGCGCTCCGCTTTTTCAAGGATCTCAAGCCCTCCATTGGGCATTGAGAACGGGTTGTGACAAAATTCAAGCTCCCCGGACTCCTCGCCGATCTCGTACATGGGGAAGTCAACTATCCAGCAGAACTCGTACTTCTCTTTGTCCATAAGACCGGGTACGGCGTTTCCAAAGGTCTTTATTATGACTCCGGACGTCTTTTGAGCGGCGGACTTTTTTCCGGAGGACAGGGCGACCAAGCTGCCCTTTTCAAGACCAAGGACGTCAATGACCTGCGCTTTGCTCTCCTGAAGGAATTTGGCTATACCGCCCACCAGCTCGCCGCTGTCGTCAAGGCGGAACCAGTAGGGCTTATTGCCGGACTGGACCTCCACGTCGGCGCAGAGCTTGTCTATCTGCTTACGGGTGCCGGTAAAGCCGGGGATGACAACGGCCTTGACGGTGTTTCCTGCAAACGGCTCGAAGCCGCAGCCGGTCAAAAGCTCCGTCGCGTCCTGAACGGTCAGCTTTATGCGCAGGTCCGGTTTGTCGGAGCCGTAAAGCTCCATGGCCTCCTCGTAGGGGATGCGCTTAAAGGGAGCACAGGAGGCGCTGTTGTACAGTCCGTATTTTGAGAAGATCGGCGGAAGGACGTCCTCAAGGACGGAGAACACATCCTCCTGAGAGGCAAAGGCCATCTCCATATCCAGCTGGTAAAACTCACCAGGAGAGCGGTCGGCTCTGGCATCCTCATCACGGAAGCAGGGGGCTATCTGGAAATACCGGTCAAAGCCGGCGGTCATCAAAAGCTGCTTGAACTGCTGGGGAGCCTGAGGGAGAGCATAAAACTTTCCGGGGTGATTGCGGCTGGGAACAAGATAGTCCCTCGCCCCCTCAGGTGATGAAGCGGTAAGTATAGGAGTGGTTATCTCCAGAAAGCCGTGGTCTATCATGGCGCTGCGCAGCGCGGCTACGACCTGTGAGCGCAAAACGATATTGCGCTTTACCTCCGGATTTCTCAAATCCAGATAGCGGTATTTAAGACGCGCGGCCTCGTCGGCTTCGCGGCTGCGGTTTATCTGGAAGGGCAGCTCATTGTACCGGCAGCGGCCCAGTACCTCAAGGCTCTCAGGGACAACCTCAATGTCGCCGGTGGGCAGCTTGGGGTTCTTGCTTGCCCTCTCCCTGACGGTACCGGTGACGGATATGGTGGATTCCTTGTTTATGGCCTTGAAGGCCTTTATCATGTCCTCACTCTCCGCCACGATCTGGGTAGTGCCGTAAAAGTCGCGGAGGACAATAAACACAAGATTCCCGCTGACCTCACGGATGTTATCCAGAAAGCCGGCCAGTGTGACGGTCTTGCCTGCATCCGTCAGGCGAAGCTCGCTGCAGTTATGTGTGCGTGACTGAAACATATAAAAATACTTCCTTTTGGTGTATAAATTTATGCTTTTACAGGCTTTCGGCGTGGGCTTGTTCAAAAATCACCGATGCGGCCGACTGGGCCTTCAGCGCGGTATTTATGATACCGACTGCCTCATCCAGAGGGACGGTCACCTGCTCGCCCTTTGTGAGATCCTTTAGTGATACAAGGTCCTTTGTCTCCTCATCCTCGCCTAAAAATACAGCGAAGGGGATACCAAGCTTTGAGGCGTAGGTAATCTTCTGCTTAAATTTTTTCTGTTCGCTGTAGATTTGGGTGCGTATCCCGAACTCACGAAGCTTGGTGGCGGCGCTTATTGCATAGCCCCTTTGCCCATCTCCCATGGGTATGACCAGCACATCGGCCGGCGCGGTATTTACGGCGGGATTTAGCATGTGCTGCTCACTGAGCACATAGAAAAGCCGCGTAAGGCCGATGGAGATACCCACGCCGGGGAGCTTCTTATCTGTGTAGTATTCGGCCAGATTGTCGTAGCGTCCGCCGGAACAGACGGAGCCAACCTCCGGATGATCAAGCATGACGGTCTCGTAGACAGTGCCGGTGTAGTAGTCAAGGCCTCTGGCGATAGTCAGGTCGACGGCAAAACGCTCCTCCGGAACGCCGAAGGCGCCCAGGTGCCTGGTCACGGCAATAAGCTCATCAAGGCCAAGATCAAAGGTTTCGTTTTTGCCGCGATAATTTTCGAGAGATGAAATGATCTCGGAATTTGTCCCCTTTATGGAGATAAAGCGCAGTATCTCGTCGGCGTCGGAAACGGTTATGTCAAAGTCGTCTGTCAGTATGGCCTTGACCTTCTGGGCGCCTATCTTTTCAAGCTTGTCCACGGTGCGCATAATATCCCCGGACTTATCCGAAAGCCCCAGCATATCGTAAAAGCCGGTGAGAAGCTTGCGGTTGTTCACACGTATGACAAAACGCGAAAGCCCCAGCTCCGTAAACGCGCGGTGGATTATCGAAGGTATCTCAGCCTCGTTATCAAGGGATAACGCCCCGTCGCCTATTACGTCGATGTCCGCCTGATAAAACTCTCTGAATCTGCCGCGCTGAGCACGCTCTCCCCGGTAGACCTTGCTTATCTGATAGCGGCGGAAGGGGAAGGTCAGCTCTCCGTAATGGAGTGCGACATATTTTGCCAGAGGTACGGTCAGGTCAAAGCGCAGGGCGATGTCGGAGTCGCCCTTTGTGAAGCGGTATATCTGCTTCTCAGTCTCCCCGCCGCCCTTGGCCAGAAGCACATCCGAGGACTCTATCGCAGGAGTGTCCAGCGGAGTGAAGCCATAGAGGGAGTAAACCCGGCGCAGGGTGTCCATTATCCTGTCAAACTGTGCCTGCTGCGGGGGCAGCAGCTCCATAAAGCCCGACAGGGTGTGGGGTTTAATGCGTTCCATAAAACGGTCTCCTTATAAAAAGGCTCCCGCCCGCCATGGGCGAGAGCCGGGTTTGTTGTGGTGATATTACTTCTTGGGATTTACAATGTCACGCCAGTCAAGCAGGCCATCCTTAAGGCCGCGTATAAGGACCTCAGCGGTGGCTACATTGGTTGCAAAGGGGACATTCTGCTGGTCACACAGGCGGCCGATCTTATCCACCGCACTCATGGCCTTATCATCTGTTGGGTCTGCAAAGAAGAGCACCAGATCAAGCTCGTTATATGCGATACGCGCGCACATCTGCTGGTCACCGCCCTGCGCGCAGGACAGGTACAGGTCAATGGGAAGTCCAGTCGCTTCAGCGACAACACGGCCGGTGGTGTTTGTTGCGCATAAGGAATGTGCCGATAGGATGCCACAGTAAGCTATACAAAATTGTACCATCAGTTCTTTTTTTCTGTCATGTGCCATAAGCGCGATATTCAATTAAGCCACCTGCTTTCATATATAATTAATATAACTTTATTTTCATAGCCTGCCGAGAGGAACCTTATCCCCGGTAATGCGCCTTGCTATTTTAAAAAATTGGTCGTAAGCATATCTTGCCCCAAACAGGATAAGAGGTTTTTCAAGGTTTGATGCCAGCTGGACGGAATCATCCTCGGACACAAGACCGAGGAGCCTTGCGCCGATGGCGTCAATAATGTCGTCAATGGAGGTCTTTACGCTTTTTAGCTTCCTTGGCTCGACACGGTTGACAATGAGCCGCAGCTCATTTACTCCGAGACGGCGGAGTTCCGCCGCGGTCCTTTGACCGTCACGCAGGCTTGAGGCGTCTGCCGTTGAAACGATGATCCCAATATCAGCATTGCCCGCCGCCAAACGGAAGCCGGTGCCAAGCCCGGCGGGGGAATCTATTATGATGTAGTCGTATTCGCTTTTAAGCTTATTAATAAGCTCTGAAAAAGCTGCGGGGTCAATATCCGCCGGTTCAAGCTCCGATGGGGCCGACAGAAAGAAGAGATTCTCTATCTCCGGGTGGGCGCCTGCGGCGTCATCAAGCTCTACGGCTCCGCTCAAAACGTCGGAGAAGTCCCATATGGCCGAGTCCGTAAGCCCCAGCGAGAGGTCGAGATTCTTAAGGCCGATGTCGCAGTCGAGGCAAATGGTCCTGTGGCCCAGCACAGCCAAGGCTGACGCTATAGCCGCGGAGCAGGTGGTCTTGCCGGTGCCGCCTTTGCCCGAGGTTATGACAATAGCAGTACCCATTGTATCCCTCCTGTTAGATCCCACAACTGCGCATATTTATGGCGCGCTTTACCTCTATCACCATATTATATCCGAGCGTGTCAAAGTTTGCAAGCTGGTAATAACAATTTTGCCCCTTATTTTACGGAAGAATTGTCGGTTTGAACATTTTCAATTACTTCTGAGCTTTCAAAATATACGTCCAGCAGCTCTTTTGCAACTGCTGTCAGCGCAGAGCCTGAGCCGCCCTTCTCCACGACCACGGCAATGGCCACCTCGGGATCGTCGGCGGGGGCATAGCAGACGAAAACACCGGTGTTGGTGGCGGCGGTATCCGACTGGGTCGTACCGGTTTTGGCTGCTACCGGGATGGGGTAATCTGCAAAGACGGAGGAGGCGGTTCCGGTGGAGGCCACGGCACGCATACCCTCCTGAAGGGTGCTTATATAGCCTTCCTCGTCACTTATGGTGCTCAACACCTCCGGCTCCTCCTCAAGGATTATGTCGGAGTAGTCGGAGCTTGTTATATACTTGAGAACGGAGGTGGAGTACAGCGTACCGCCGTTTGCTATTGTTGCGATGTAGTTTGCTATCTGTATTGGGGTAAACTCATTAAGCCCCTGGCCGATGGCGGTTATGAGGGTGTCGGCCTTCCACCAGCCGGTCTCACCGGTGACTTCCATCTTATATTCGCGTGTCGCCAGCTTGCCGGCAGAGTCGCCTATCTCTATCCCTGTTGACGCCCCAAAGCCGAACTCCCGGGCCACGGCGGCTATGTCGTCGATGTCCATCTGGTCGGAGAGCCAGTAGAAGAAATAGTTGCAGGAGTTTTCAATGGCGCCGACCACATCAAGCAGGCCATGGGTGCCGTTAGGCCATATCCAGCAGCGCGGCTGATAGGACGGGTATTTTGTGAAGATACCTTCATCCCTGACCTGTGTCCAACGGGTTATAAGTCCCAGACGCAGTCCGGCCAGTGCCGTTACCATCTTAAAGGTGGAGCCGGGGTTATAGGCGCCCTGAGTGGCGCGGTTCCACATGGGACGGCTCTCATCTGTTATAAGCGAGGATATATCCCGGCTCAGGGTGGACAGGTTGTATGTGGGGTATGAGGCGAGCGCCAGAACATCTCCGGATTTTACATCCAGCATCACCACGGCGCCGCCCTCCGCCTTCTCGTCATCTTCCCTGGTGCGCTCTGAGTTTATAAGCGCGATAGTGGAGGCCAGGGCATCCTCGGCCTTAGCCTGAAGGTCTATATCTATGGTCAGATAGACATTGCTGCCGGCCTGTGCGGGGGTCTCCTCCACGTTTGTGACGGCTCCGCTTGAGTCACGGTAGGTGGTCCGTGTGCCGTCCGTGCCGTGAAGATATTCTTCAAAGGCGTATTCGACGCCATCCTTGCCCACCAAGGCGTTATACGGGTAACCGAGAGCCTTGTAGACGTCGTTGTACTCATCAAGGGACATACTGCGTACATAGCCGAGAAGGTGGGCGGCGTAGGTGGTGTGGTACTGACGCTCCGAGGTGGTCTCCACCGTGACGCTGGGGAAATTCTGCTCGGAGATATAGGTTATAAAATCGGTGGATACGTCCTCGGCGAATATATAGTCAGTGGTGTTTATTATTACTCTCAGCTCCAGCTCATAGCGCACGCCTATTATCCTGCGTGCATCCTCAGCTGTGACGGTGTAGTCGATGCCGTAGTGGCTGCGCATCCAGGATATGAGATCCGAAGCGGAGATGTCGGGGTCGAGGTCAAAATATTCAAAGTAAGCTTTCAGCCGCTCCTGCTGGGAGCTTGTGGCTCCGGCCAGATAATCAAACGGGGCGCTTATAGTTACAGGGAAGGTGTCGTTGTAGTCAATATCATAGGCCTGTGCCGCCTGAATCAGCCGCAGGAGCAGACCGTTTGGGTCGTCCTGCTTTAACAGCGCCGTACGGGATATGTTGACGTTATAGACTGTCCTGTCTGATACGAGAAGCTTGCCGTTTCGGTCGAGTATGGAGCCGCGGGCGGCGTGTATGGTCTGAGTGGTGGAGTAGGAGCCGACAGAGTCCTCAAGGTACTTGTTCCCCTCAATTATCTGGAGCTTATACAGCGTAAAGCCGTAGATTATCAGGAGTACGGAGAGTATTACGGCCAGGATCACCAACCGAGAGCTTTTGATAATACGTTCCATTTTTTATCCTTTCGGGATCATATTACCCGGCTGAGAAAACGTGTCAAATAGTAGAAGGGTATCGTGAATATAAGAGAGTAGAGCGTTTGCCTTATGCCGGTGTCAATGAGAGACAGCAGCGCCAGACCGTCGAAAAAGACACGGGGGAAGATCTCACATATAGAGCAGACTATAAGCGCCATAAGCGAGCACACAAAAAATGACGGGAAGCCCTTAACCAGCACCGTGTCCGACAGTATTCCTATAAATATGCCGAGGAGCGTCAGAATTATGGTGAACTGTATGGTGGCCTGATTAAAGGACATATCTAAGAGCATACCGGCAAATATGCCGAAGACACCGCCGGTGGTCCTGCCGCCGAAGAGCGCCGCACCCACAACAGACAGCGGGATTATAAGCGGTTTTACCCCAAAAAGGGTTATGTGTGTAAAAACCGTGGACTGAAGTATATACAGCACCAGCATGTACGGTACGACTATCAGTATTTTTATAACCGTTCTTCTTTTCTGATTCGGCATAGCCGCCCCCAAAAATATTATTCGCTGACTGCAAAATCTGTTACAACGTAAAGATGTGTGCTGCCATTTATGTCGGCCGCCGGAGTTACAGTGGCGTAGGAATCAAGGCCTGAGCTATCGGCGGAGACACCATCCACATAGCCGATAACAAGGCCGCTGGGGTACACCCCGCCGTCTCCGGAGGTGACAACAGTGCTGCCGATTATAACGTTGCTGTCGCCGCCAAGATACGAGAGCTTCAGCCGACCCTCTTTAAACAGGGAAAAGTCACCCACCGTCACGCCGGTCTCACCGGTCTCATAAATGAGTGCGCCGACGCTGAGAGTGGTGTCCGTGATGGTCGTCACAGTTGAGGAGGCGGAGGTCACCTCCGTGACCTGGCCCACAAGGTATCCTGTCTCCGTCACGACTGCGTCGTAAAGCTCCACTCCGGAGTCTGAGCCTTTGCTTATGGTGAAGGACGAGGAGAAATTAGAGGCTGTCCAGGAGATGACTGACACCGGCTCGAAAACCAGATCCTCATGCTTTTCGGAGAAATTTAAAAGCTGCCGCAGGCGGCTGTTCTCCTCGCTGATCTCAGTGTACTCCCTGTACTCCTCTTCGAGCTTGGCGACGCGGGCCTTCAGCTCCTCGTTTTCGGC
The DNA here is from genome assembly GCA_051866775.1 of Oscillospiraceae bacterium. Taxonomy (GTDB): domain Bacteria; phylum Bacillota; class Clostridia; order Oscillospirales; family Oscillospiraceae; genus RUG626. Next base: position 54,088 of record JBJDXR010000043.1, read on the forward strand.
CTTTATCTCGTCGAACCTGTACATATAGTCGTAGGCGTTCTCAAGCGCACTGACCATAGATGTTATCGCGCTCTTTATCGGCTTAAAAAACGGCTGGGACAGCATAGAGGCAAAGCCGGCGTTTCCACCGCTCAGGGCTACGGATATGGCTGCAGCTATTGCGATAACAACGGCGGCGATGGCGATGTATATTCCCTTTTTAGTTATAAAATCCTTCAATTTCAGTCACCCTTATCGGCGGTAGAGGCACAAAGCTCCACGCCAAGCTCCCTGAGCATAAGGCAGAGCCTGCACACAGGAAGCCCCACTACATTAAAATAATCGCCGTTTATGCCCTCAATCAGCAGCCTGCCAAGGCCCTGTATCCCATAGGCGCCCGCTTTGTCCATAGGCTCGCCGCTGTTTACATACCAGTGGATCTCATCCTGCGTAAGCGGGCGAAAGCGCACATCCGTAGACTCTGCGTACTTTAGGAGCTTTTCGCCCCGGGAGACCGCAAGACCCGTAAGGACCTGATGCTCCCTGCCGGATAGCATGGAAAGCATCCTTGCGGCGTCCGCTTTATCTTTCGGCTTTCCCAAAGGCGCTCCGTCAAGGTAAACAAGAGTGTCTGCGGCGATAATTATATCGTCCGGCCCGTAGTTTCTTAAAACCTCCCGGGCCTTGCCCTCGGCAATGTAAGCGACGGTATCGCGTGGGGTAAGGCCGGGCGCGGGGGCCTCCTCATGAGAGGAGGGACATATTTCAAAGCTTTCAAGCCCCATCTCACGGAGAAGCTCCCTTCTGCGGGGAGAGGCCGATGCAAGAACGATTTTCATGGAATCTCCTTTAAAACACGGCCGTCAGAACAGACCCCGGGTAGAGGAGGACGGCTCGTAATCATTCATCTCAAGATAGCGCTCGGTTATCGCCGCGCACTCCGCGGCGTTTTCCGTGGTGAAGCACAGGCGCACGCCCCACAGCCCTGAGGCAAGATACTCCCGGCTGCGCCCGGCAAGAAACAGCTTATCATAGCTCCACACTGTATTGCGGCATTTGAAGCCGTGGGTCACAGGATGGAGAAAGCCGGAATTGTCGGAAATGCCGGAGAAGCTGTCGCAGGAACAGACGCCTGTCATATTTTTTACAACACACATATCGGTATATATAAGCGGCTGACGGCCGTATACGATAAGCTCGGAGGGGATGCGCTTGGATATGGTGCGCACGCGCGGGGCGCTCATCTCCGGCGAGAGCGTGAGCGACAGCAGATTAAAGCCGGACATGGCTGCCAATGTACTGGAGTTGCGGACATTAAGGGAATAATCCCCGCGCACATCAAAGCCGAGCTTCCGGGCAAAGATGATATGCCCCAGATTTCCTGCCAGCACCTGCTCCACTCCCAGCTGCCGGGCCTTGAGCAAAAGCTCTGTTATCTCGCCAAGCTCGCTGTCGCGGATAAAATGGGGGAGTACCGCGCAGACTGAGATGTTATCTGCGCTCAGATATGGCTCAAGCATCTGCGCATTAGCAATTATTTCCTCAAGCGGCAGGTACAATACCGGAGGAGCAAGCTCCAATATTCTATGAGAAAGCTGGTTTGCGTATAAAAACGAGGCTGTGAGCACCGGAACTTCGGAGACGTTTGGAACCGGCGGAAGCATCGGTACCGCCCCCTCGGCCCTGGGCTCCAGATACACGCGCTTTTTCATGAGCTGGCCGAGAAGCTCATCCCGCAGGGGGCCTATGTCCTGAGGATTAAAATATATGCCTTTTTCGATGCCGCAGCGGACATCGGTACATAAAAACGGCGTGCCGCCGGTCTTATAAAGCTCTGTTTGCAGCAATGCCGTGGTAAGCTCCTGATGAAAGGCAAGCTCCGATTTCCCGCCCTCACCGCTGGCCAAATTGCCGCGATCGTCCTGTACAGTCAGCTTGAGCGGCCCGCCGAGGGAAACGCTGGCGCTGTACTGAACGGGGACGCGCTGAAACTCGCGGTTTAAGTAGCTTTTGCGTATTGCGGAGTAAAAGGGCGAGTCCCCCTGTGGCTCCTCGCCGGGAACGGCTGTCAGAGAATCTGCAGTGCCGGTAAAGTACCCGTCTGTAAAGCCTCCCGCGGGAAATGCCTGAGAGAGGAGCTTCAGCTCCTCCTTAGAGGGAGATTTACCGGTGCTTAAAGCCCTGGCGTAGACGCCGGTGACGGCGGCGCAGTACTCCGGCCGGCGCTCCCGCCCGTCAATACGCACAGCTGCGGCGCCGCAGCTTTTTATAGACTCAAGGTGATTTATAAGGCAAATATCCTTCATCGCCAGAGGATGGCGGCCCCTTCCGTTTTGAGAGAAGGAGCTGAGACATGGCCGCGGACAGACGCCGCGCATGGCGCTTTGGGAGCCGAAGGCGGATAACAGACAGTGACCGCCGAAAGAGGCACAGCTTGGCCCGTGGACGGCTATTTCAATCTCCACCGGGGAATTTTTGCAAATATATTCAAGCTCGCTTGAGGAAAGCTCCGGGGAGAGCGATACGCGCTTTACGCCCATTGCGGCGCATAGCTTTACACCGTCAAGGTTGTGAATGCCCAGCCTTGGTCCGGTGTGTATCGGCATGGAGGGCACCGCCCGGCGCAGCGCCCAAATCAGTCCCACATCGTGAACTATAACGGCGTCGGCACCCATGCGGCAGGCTCTGCGGGCGTTCTCGACCGCCGCGGAGAAATCCTCGTCAAAGGGGGAGAGGTCTATTACCGCGTAGATCTTAGCACCGCGGACCCGGACAAACTCCGCGGCACGTCCGAATTCATCTTCTGTGAGATCGCATCCGGCGGACGAGGATATGCCGCCGAAGCTCAGATACACAGCATCGGCACCGCTCTGTATCGCGGCAGTGACGCCTTCTGCCGAGCCGGCAGGTGACACAAGCTCCAGCATATCGCAGACCGCCTTTCTAAAGAATCTTCTTATGAGCAGACATATAACATTATAGCACAGTGCGGCTGGGATTTGTAGTAGTATTTAAAGCGCGCATATGAAATTAAGCTTTTATTATGAATGATAAAATGTTTTTGTCCTCTTGACCTCTTCTGGAAGCGGAGATATAATTTTAAGCTGTTGTTTAAAAAGCTAAAGACGGGATTAAACACTTTAGTAAGAAGAAAAGGGGTACTCATTAAAGTGAGAGCGACCGAGCGCAGGGAAGTTAACATGGCGAGCGGCTCAATTTGGCGGCACATAGTCGGTTTCGCTGCGCCGCTTCTCATAGGGCTTATATTTCAGCAGCTCTATAATACGGTGGACAGCATTGTTGTGGGTAATTTCGTTGGCAAGGAGGCACTGGCGGCCGTGGGTTCCACCACCAGCATTATAAATACCCTTATCGGTGTCTTTACGGGCTTTTCCACCGGCGCCGGGGTTATCATATCCCAGAGCTTTGGCGCGGGGGATGACGGCCGTGTTCACCGCGCGGTCCACACGACGATGGCCTTTATGCTTATCCTGGCTGCGGTATTCACGGTTTTAGGCGTCCTTATGGTGACGCCGATGCTTAAGATGATGTCAACGCCCGACGATGTTTTTGATGAGGCGAAGGCCTACCTGACAATATACTTTGCGGGTGTGTCGGGGCTTATGATATACAATACCGGCTCCGGCATACTCCGCGCGGTGGGGGACTCCAAAAGGCCGCTTTATTTTCTGGTATTCTCCGCGTTTATGAACACGGCTTTGGACATCCTGTTCGTAATCAGCTTCAGGATGGGCGTTGAGGGAGTGGCGCTGGCCACTGTTATTTCCCAATGCGCATCTGCTGTTCTTGTAATGGCTGTGCTGATGCGCTCAAATGCCTCATATAAGCTAGTGCTGCGCGAGCTGCGCATATCCGGGCCGACCCTGCGGAGGGTGCTGAGAATCGGGCTTCCCACTTCTATACAGTCTGGACTGACGGCCTTTTCAAATGTATTCGTGCAGTCATATATAAACGGCTTCGGCTCAGCGTGTATGGCGGGCTGGTCCGCTTACAGTAAAATTGATATATTCCTGGGTGTGCCGGCAAACGCCACCTCCATGGCCGTCACTACCTTTGTGGGACAGAATGTAGGGGCTAAGGAATATAAGCGCGCTGAGCGCGGACTTTACGTTTCCATTGGCCTTACGGTTGCCGTTACGCTTGTGATTATGGTGCCGCTTATGATATTTGCCAGACCTCTTACAGCGCTTTTTAACAGTGATGAGGAGGTGCTCTATTACGGTGTGAAGTTCGTGAGAGTGATGATGCCGTTTTACGTGCTGTGCTGCGTGTTCAACAACTATGCCGGTGCGCTCAGGGGGGCGGGGGATGCCGCAGCGACAATGACGATACTGCTGTTTTCCTTTGTGCTGTTCAGGCAGCTGTACTTATACATAATATCCCATACCGTAGGCACAGCTATGGCGATAGCACTGGGATATCCCGTCGGCTGGCTTATGGCGGCGATACTGCTGGCGGTCTATTATACAGTGCGGGGGAGAAAGACGCTCCTAAAGCTGTGAGATAAAAAAGAAAGGCCCGGGAACGGGCCTTTCTTTTTACTTTTGTTAGACAGATCTTCACTTTGCGGGATACCTTATTTTTGAATGAGCTGCTCCACCAATGTCACTGCGGCGAATACCATGTTGTCGCAGTGTGTTTTTTTGTCAATCCCTTTCTCCTTTCGGATGGCCAGCAGCTGAGCGCAGTTCAGGTCGCCCTCCTGCTCCTGAAAGGAGCGCATCAGGGCGCGGCTCTCGGCCTCTCCATAGCCCAGAAGGCCCAAGACCATCAGCGCGCCGGTGACAGCTCCGCAGGTGGCGCCGCGGCGCATGCCGCTGCCGAAATTTGAGCCCAGGGCATAGGCCTGTTCCTCTGTTAAGCCGGCCTCCTTTGCAAAGGGAATGAGCACAGACTGGGTGCAGTTATAGTAGGTTTCGGTGTCCGCACGCAGGGCGGCGGTGTGTTCCAAATGGGTCATAGAATTCTCTCCTTATTCATAAAGCTGGGAAGCGCCGATCCGATCAGAGCTTCCATAATTAAAAATACCGGGGTTTCCGTAAGCAGGCGGCGCACCTGTCCGGCAACCAGCGGTCTGCGTTTTTTCATTCTGAAACCGGTCAATGAGAGAAAATATACAGCCCGGATACAGGCTCCGAGTTCTTTCTTTATAAATTTTAACACGGCGCCAATAGATGGTCAAGAAGCAAAAAATGCGGGTGACTCTTAGGTTTAGATTAAAATACCGGGACTTACTGAAAACTGCGGGTATTGTTATCTTTCAAGGAATTTGCTATAATATACTGATACGTAATGATTGAAATGGCGCCGGGGCTCCGGCAGAAATACAGGTGAACCTTAAAAGTGTATGACAGATGGAATGTGGCCGGATATGACAGAAGTGCGGCCGTGCGGCTGTGCCGCAGCGGCGTCAATCCTCTGGTAGCGGTAGTGCTTGCGTCCCGCGGTATCTGCCGCGAAGAGGAGATATTGGGCCTGACAAGAGACGATATTTCAATACTGAGCGACCCCTGTCTGCTGATAGATATGGACAAGGCCGTGGCGAGGGTGCGCCGGGCTATTGACAGCGGCGAGCATGTGGCGGTATATGGAGATTACGACGTCGACGGAATAACCTCAAGCTGCCTTGTGGCCGATTTCCTGCGGGGCAGGGGGCTTACGTGCGATATATACATACCGGAGAGACTTGAGGAGGGCTACGGGGTAAAGTCCGCCGCCCTGGACCTCATAAGGGACGCGGGGGCCTCTCTGGTGATAACTGTGGACTGCGGTATTACGGCTGTGGAGGAGGCCCTGCACGCAAAGGAGCTTGGCCTTGATATGGTGATAACCGACCACCATGAGTGTGCGGAGGAGCTGCCCGAGGCACAGGCGGTAGTGGATCCAAAGCGTCCTGACTGCCCGTCGCCCGCCAAGAGCCTTGCCGGCGTTGGGGTCGCCTTTAAGCTGGTATGCGCGGTGGCGGGGCAGGAGAGCTGTCCCGGACTTCTTGAGGAATACGGCGACCTGCTTGCCGCCGGGACGATAGCCGATGTTATGCCGGTGGTCGGCGAGAACCGCGTTTTCATAAAGCGGGGGCTTGATCAGATCCGCGCGGGAAAACGCCCGGGGCTGAGTGAGCTTTGCAGTGCCGCGGGGATTGACGAAAGGCGTGCCTCAGTTTCAAACGTGGGCTTTATTATGGCGCCGAGGATAAACGCCGCCGGACGGCTCGGAAGCACGGACACCGCGGTGAAGCTCCTGCTGACAAAGGACAGGAGTGAGGCGGCGAAGCTTGCCGACGAGCTGTGTACTCTCAACCGGGAACGTCAGCGGATAGAGAGCGAGATGTTCAAGGAGGCGCTGTCACAGCTTAAGGACCGGCAGGAGGAGAGCGGGCCGATAGTGCTCTCCGGAAGCAGCTGGCATCAGGGCGTTGCGGGGATAGTTGCTTCGCGCCTTGTGGATAAATTCGGCGTTCCGGCAATAATGATATGTATAAAGGATGGCGTCGGGCGCGGCTCCTGCCGAAGCGTAGAGGGCTTTAACATCTATGACGCCCTCGGCTCCTGCCGGGAACTTCTTTTGGGCTATGGCGGCCACGATATGGCCGCGGGGCTTACAATAGAGGAGAAAAATATCGACGCCCTCAGGGAGGCCCTGAGCCGGCAGTTTGAGAGCCGTCCGGAGGGCAAGCCAAAGCGGGAGCTGAACATAGATTTTGAGGTCATAAAGCCGGGGCTTATGACAATAGGGAATATCGACGCTATGTCGGCGTTGGAGCCGTACGGCGCGGGAAACCCGCAGCCGCTGCTGTGCATGACGGATGTGACGGTGGAGAATGTTGTGCCGCTGTCCGACGGCAAGCACACAAAGATGTGGGTGAGCAAGTACGGAGAGGTTTTTGAATCAGTGTTTTTCTCCAGAAGTATAAAGGAGCTGGGGACGCGGGTCGGAATAAAGGCGGATGTGGCATTTATGCCCCAGATAAACGAATTCCGCGGCAAGCGCAGCGTTCAGCTGTACCTAGTGGATTTTGTGGCTCATAGCGCGTGATTGGGAGATGGGAGATAATATGAAAACTACCGAAGAGACGGCTGTAAATGGCGGCGCGGAAAAGGAATATAACGAGCTGATAGATGCCGTAAAGAAATACACATCCATAAAGGACACCACAAAAATACGGGAGGCCTTTGAGTTTGCGCGGGATTCCCACGGCGGGCAGCTCAGAAAGGACGGGAGCCTGTATATCACCCATCCGCTGGCGGCTGCTGTGATAGTGGCGGAGATGGGCCTTGATGAGGAGTCCGTCATCTCTGCTATACTCCACGACTGTATAGAGGATACCCCTGTGACCCATGAGGACATAGCCAAGCACTTCGGCGAGAGCGTGGCCGATATCGTTGAGGGCGTCACAAAGCTTACACGTGTGGTCTACACCAGCAAGGAAGAGGAGCAGATGGAGAATCTGCGGAAGATGCTCCTTGCCATGGCCAGGGATATAAGGGTCATACTCATAAAGATGGCTGACCGCCTGCACAATATGCGCACGATGGAGTACCAGTCTGAGGAAAAGCAGCGTGAGAAGGCCCTGGAGACTATGGAGATATATGCACCAATCGCCCATAGGCTCGGTATGCAGAAGATGAAATGGGAGCTGGAGGATCTGTCCCTTTTATACCTTGACCCTGTGGGCTATAAGGAGATAAGCGAAGGCCTTGCCGAGCGGGACAGGAAAAACAGCGGATTTCTTGACCGGGTGGAGAGCGCCATAAAAAAGCGTGTGGCGGAAGCCGGGATCAAAGGGACTGTGCAGAGCCGCATAAAGCACATTTACAGCATCTACCGCAAGATGTACGGGCAGAACAAGCAGTTTGAGGAGGTCATGGACCTCTATGCCTTCAGGGTGATCGTCGATGACATTGCCGACTGCTACAATGTCTTGGGATGCATACATGAGCTTTACAGGCCGGTCCCCGGGCGCTTTAAGGACTACATCGGCACGCCAAAACCCAATATGTACCAGTCCCTGCACACAACGGTCATAGGCTCTGAGGGTATGCCCTTTGAGGTTCAGATACGCACCTGGCAGATGCACCACACCGCTGAGTACGGCATCGCAGCCCACTGGAAGTATAAGGAGGGCATCTCCGGAAAATCCGATGAGGAGAAGTTCGCGTGGATAAGGAACCTCCTTGAGGCACAGCAGGAGTCGGACGCTCAGGACTTCTTCAGCTCTCTCAAGGTAGATATGTTTTCCGACGAGGTGTTCGTATTCACCCCCCAGGGTGATGTTAAGAGCCTGCCCGCCGGGGCAACGCCCATTGATTTTGCCTACAGTATACATTCGGCTATAGGAAACCGGATGACCTGCGCAAAGGTAAACGGCCGCATAGTACCGTTTTCCCATGTGCTGCAAAACGGAGATGTGGTGGAGGTCATAACCTCGAATACCTCAAAAGGCCCGAGCCGTGACTGGCTTGGGATGGTGAAAAGCTCCGAGGCAAGAAACAAGATACGCCAGTGGTTCAAGAAGGAGCGCCGGGAGGAGAATATTGTTAACGGAAGGGCGGCCTTTGAGTCCGAGATGCGCAGGCTGGGAGTGCCTCTCAGCGCGATGTCGGATGACCGGGTGCTGCCGGTGATATTAAAGCGCGTCTCGGCAAACACGCTGGATGATATGTATGCCTCCATCGGCTATGGCGGCCTTTCCGCGCAAAAGACGGTGAACCGCATCAAGGAGGAGCTTCATCAGATAGAAAAGACGGCCCGCGAGCATGGGGAAAAGCCCCTTTGGAGCACCAGCGCCAAGCCCGCAAAGGCCATCCACGGTATAATAGTTGAGGGAGTGGATAACTGTTTGGTCAAGTTTTCCCACTGCTGCATGCCTGTTCCGGGAGACGAGATCGTAGGCTTTATTACCCGCGGATACGGCGTATCCATCCACCGCACGGACTGCAAAAATTACACCAGCTCCGTGGTCAAGGAGGACGAAAAGGACCGGTGGATAAACGTCCGCTGGTCGCCGGATACAGACGAGCGCTATCAGACAGGGCTTGCCATCTCCGCCTCAGAGCGCGGCGGGCTTGTTATGGATATAGCCACCGTTCTCAATGCGCTCAAGGTAAAAGTGGATGCGCTGACTGCCCGTGATATGGGCGGCGGCGCGGCAACGGTGTTCATAACCATAGAGGTAAAGGACCGTACGGAACTTGGAAACGCCATAGCAAGGCTCCTGTCCGTGCAGGGAGTTAAGGAGGTCAAGCGCCAGGGGGCGTGAGGTAATATGAGGGCTGTTGTAACGAGAGTGTCCCGGGCATCCGTCTCAATAGACAAAACTGTCCGGGGGAAAATTGGAAAGGGCTTTCTTGTGCTTCTGGGCATCCACAAGGACGATACGGAAGAGCAGGCCGAGCGCCTTGCCGAAAAGGTATGTAACCTTAGGGTATTTGAGGACGGGGCAGGGAAAATGAATCTGGATCTGGCGTCTGTGGGCGGGGAGCTGCTTGTGGTGTCACAGTTTACGCTCTTTGCCGATGTAAAAAGCCGCCGTCCGGGCTTTACCGACGCTGCCAGACCCGAGAAGGCGGTGCCGCTCTACGAGCTTTTTATGGAGCGGTGCAGGGCACGGGGCTTTAATGTGGAGCACGGGGTGTTCGGTGCGGATATGCAGGTGGAGTCTGTAAACGACGGGCCTGTCACAATAATCTTTGACGTCTGAGGCTGTAAGGAGTTGGGAATATGCTTATAAAATGCTTGCCTGTGGGCAATCTTGAGGCAAACTGCTATGTGGTCACTGATGAGGCGACCCTCATGTGCGCGGTCATTGACCCCGGAGATGAGATAAATACTATAATGGATTATATCGAGGATAATAAGCTGGCCGTGAAGGCGATCTTCCTGACTCACGGACATTTTGACCACACTGGGGCGGCGTCGGGCGTCTCGGAGGAGACGGGTGCGATTATATGGATGAACAAGGCCGACGCTGCGGAGGACCCCCGGGATATGTACAAATACCGCGCGCCGGAGGGGACGAGGTTCTATTCGGACGGCGACGTGATAGAAGTGGGTGCCTTAAAGTTCCGCGTTATGGAGACTCCGGGCCATTCGCCGGGTTCTGTGACCTTAAAGTGCGGGGAGGCGCTCTTTACCGGGGATACGCTTTTCGCCGGCAGCTGCGGCAGGACAGACCTGCCCGGCGGAGATACGGAGACGCTCATGCGCTCCCTGCGCCGCCTTGGAGAGATTCCGGGAAATTATGAGATCTGGCCGGGACATATGGATCCCACCACGCTGGACATTGAAAAACAGAACAACTATTACATGAGGTACGCCAAAGACCTATGAAGCTTTATCTTAACGGGCACAACTACAAATACGCCGCGGAGCAGATCATGATGGCCGTGCTGCCGGGGGCAAGGCCGGAGTATTCGGAGGATAAGCCCAAGGCAGGCGAGGATTTTGCCCGGGTGAGCCTCCACTTAGGGGAGCGCTTTGCTTCGGCGTCGGCGGAGCTTAGCTATAACGGCAGGCGCGCAAACGGCTCCGCCCGCGTAGGCAGGGTAAAGCTCAGCGGAAAGCTTGAGACAGACAGGGAGCTTCAAAAGATAATCAAGCTTGCTTTTTACCGGGCGGCGGTAAAGGTGCTGGAGGAGCCGCCCGTCTGGGGGGCACTCACGGGGATACGCCCGGGGACGCTTTTAACACGGATGCTTGAGCGGGGGATGTCGGAAAAGGCGGCTGTACGAGAGATGCGGCGGCAGTACTTCGTTCAGGAGGACAGGGCGAGGCTCTGTCTGGACACGGCGCGGGCCTCTCTCAAAGTGAAGGGGGAGCTTTTAAAAAAGGACGCGGCGCTTTATGTGGGCATACCCTTCTGTCCCACACGCTGCGCCTATTGCAGCTTTGTGAGCCAGAGCGTGGAGAAGTCCATGGCGCTTATCGAGCCGTTTTTGGCGGCGCTCAGGCGGGAGATGGAGGCCACCGCCAAGATCGTAAAAGGCCTTGGCCTTCGCATTATTGCCGTGTATATAGGCGGCGGGACGCCGACGACGCTGTCGGCGCGGCAGCTCTCCCACGTGCTGGATTGGCTTTACAGCCTTTTTGATCTGTCAAGCGTTCGGGAGTTTTCCGTTGAGGCGGGAAGACCCGACACTATCACCGAGGATAAGCTCCGGGCAATGAGCGGAAGGGTCACGAGGATAAGCATAAATCCCCAGTCCATGTCGGATGAGGTGCTCTCGGCCATAGGACGAAGGCACAAGGCCGATGATATACGCTCAGCCTACGGCATGGCGCGGAGGATATTGGACGCCGATATTAATATGGACCTTATAGCGGGGCTTCCGGCGGACACTCCTGAGGGTTTTTTAAGAACCTCACGGGAGATAATCTCCATGGAGCCGGAGAACATAACGGTCCACACACTGGCATTAAAGCGCGGCACGCAGATAAGCTTAGAGGACACGAAACGCCCCGGAAAGGAAGACGTTCGTGCGATGCTGGATTCATCGGCGGAGCTGCTCACCTGCGCGGGCTATAGCCCCTATTACCTGTACCGGCAGAAGTTTATGTCCGGCGGCTTTGAAAATGTGGGCTGGGCGGTAAGCGGCAAGGAGAGTCTCTACAATATTCTGATAATGGAGGAGCTTTGCTCGATCCTCGCTATGGGCGGGGGAGGCTCCACAAAACTTGTGGACACTGAAACAGGGAGGGTTCAACGGATCTTTGACCTTAAATATCCAAAGGAGTATATCGACGGTATAGGCAGGATGGTATCCGACAAGAGACGGATTGTTGAATTTTATGATGGGCAGACGCCCTCGCCTAAAGGAGAGTATAATGACATATTATCTTGAAAGCATCAACGATAGAGCAAAGTCACAGCCGGAGCAGTTTATCCGGGATACTGACGCCGACTACGCGGCGAGGATAGAGCGGGCTGCCAACGCCATATGCGGGAACCTGGAAAGCTGCCCCGTGGTGCTGCTCTCCGGTCCCAGCGGCGCGGGAAAGACCACGACGGCAAAGCGGATAGAGGATGAGCTGGAGCGCCGGGGAATAAATTCCCACACCATATCCATGGATAACTATTTTAAGACCATGGATCTGCGCACCTGCCCCCGCACACCGGAGGGTGAGGTGGATTATGAGTCGCCGGATCTTTTGGATATGGAGCTGTTAAACGAACATTTTGAGACGCTTGCCAGAGGCGGAGAGATACGCATACCCTACTTCATGTTCGCAAGACAGAAGCGCAGCGCAAGCCAGTTTACACCCATGCGTCTTCAGGAAAACGAGGTGGCGATATTTGAGGGTATCCACGCCCTTAACGATACTATTACAGACAAGAATCCCGGTGCGTTCACGCTGTATATAAGCGCCGCGGCCCAGACGCGCTTTCCCGATGGGAGCGTATTTAAGCCGGAATGGACGCGTCTTGTGCGCAGGGTCGTGCGAGACAACAATTTCCGCGGCGCCGACGCGGAATATACCCTCAGCCTTTGGGACAATGTCATGCGCGGAGAGAGAGAACACATAACTCCCTTTATAAAAAAGGCGAGGCTCACTCTTGAGTCCTCGTTAGAGTATGAGATGCCGGTGCTTGCAGGCTTTGCACTGCCGCTTTTAAAGGAATTGACGCGGGGCAAGGAGGGCTTTGAAGAGGTGGAGAGGATAATCCCCCTGCTTAAGCAGTATGAGCCTATTGATCCGTCGCTTGTGCCTGCGGATTCCCTGCTGAGGGAGTTCATAGGCGGGGGAATATACCAGTATTAAAAGTTTGAGTTTGTAAACTTATTATGTATTTTAGATATTTGACCGCGGCGGTGATATAATATTCACATATGTAAAGGCATACGCTGCTTCGCTGCCGCGAGGCCCCTTTCCGGGCTTTGCGGCATTTGACGACGGAAAGGGGGCGGGGACGTGATAAGAAACTGGATAAGCAATTTTATGCTTGGCCGTTACGGCCCCGACCATCTTGGCGTGGTGCTGTTTGTGCTGGCTGTGGCAATGAAGCTGGTCTCTGCTTTTGTCTCGGCCCTCGGCTTCCTCAGCATGCTGGCTTATTTTATTTTGCTTTTGTGCATATACAGGATGCTTTCGCGTAATATAGAGCGGCGCAGGGCGGAAAACGACAGATTTGTCAGTATTTTTTGGCCGATTAAGAGAAAAATAAGACTGAAGCTTGAACAGCTGAAAAGCAGGAAGTACTTTAAATTTTTCAAATGTCCCGCTTGTGGGAACATCCTGCGCGTCCCAAAAAATAAAGGGCGTGTGAAGATTACCTGCCCCAAGTGCGGGGAGCGCTTTGAGCGCAGAACATGATTTAGCGCCACGCCGACCGCGCGGCGTTTTTTCGTCTTTTTCAAGTTATGCTTGAAAAATGTCGATTTATGTTGTATTTTTGTTCATGCATCTTATAGCTTACGAAGGGGGCGGCGTCTATGGAGAAGCGGCTTGGAATATATATACATATACCTTTCTGTGCGGGAAAGTGCGCTTACTGCGACTTCTACTCCCTGGTGGGCAGGGAGAATATGATCCCGCGCTACCAGAAAGCCCTTCTCATGCACATAAGGGAATCCGGCTCACAGCTCGAGGGGTATCTGATAGACAGCGTGTATTTTGGAGGCGGTACGCCCAGCTTCTACGGGGCGGAGAACCTGATCGAGATATTCAACGCCCTGAAAAAACACGGCCGGGTGCTCATAGACAGCGAGGTGACGGTTGAGGTAAACCCTGACAGCATAACCTATCAGGACCTTCTGAAGCTGCGCCGCGCTGGTTTTAACCGATTATCTATCGGGGCGCAGTCGGCAAACGACGGCATACTGAAGAGCGTCGGGAGGCTCCACAATTTCGCACAGGTGGAGGAGACAGTCAAGGATGCCCGCCGCGCGGGCTTTGAAAATGTGAGCCTTGACCTTATATACGGCCTTCCCTCTCAGACACGGGAGGATTGGGCGGACACGCTTACGCGCGCTGCTGCCCTAAAACCGGACCATTTCTCCTGCTACGGCCTTAAAATAGAGGAAGGCACGGCGCTCTACCCCTTTAAGGACTCGCCGTTTATTCCTGACGGCGACCTGCAGGCGGATATGTACCTTTATATGGTGGACGCGCTGGACAGGTACGGCTACAAGCAATATGAGATATCAAATTTTGCAAGACGCGGCAGAAGCTCACGGCACAACCTAAAATATTGGCAGATGGGGGAATATATGGGCTTCGGCGCCGCGGCACATTCCTGCGTCAGCGGCCAGCGTTACAGCTGTATAGCCGATATGGAGCTTTATACGGAGAATATACTTACCGGAAAGAGCGTGGTGGACCAGGCGGAGACGATAACCGATTTTGAGCGCGCCGGAGAGTATCTGATGCTGGGGCTTCGCACCACTCGCGGCATATCAGAGAAGGAGTATTACGATATATACCCATGCCGCTTCGACATGGCCGCTGAGCTTATGGATTCCTACATCGGGCACGGCTGGATGGTGAAAAACGACGACCGCTGGAGCTTCACACCGGAGGGCTTTTTGCTGTCAAACGTGCTTATCGGAGAGGTGCTGGACGCCCAGACGAAGCAGCGCATGAATATAGTTTCCCCGTGGAAAAAGGATGAGGATGAGGAGTACCAGTTTTCGATGTTCAACCGCCGACCAGGGGAGATACAGCTGTTTCACGGTATATCGTAAGCTTAAAAAGTAACAGTTTGCAGAAAAACGTAATGGAAATGTAATTGCATTTTTCGGTCAGATTTTGTATCATGTCTGCGTGCAGACAGGCGTTTGCGTTTCCAAATAAATTAAGGGTGGATCACTGCTTTGGCAAAGGGAAAAAGAGTAAAGAAATCGAAAAAGAACAATAAGGCGGCAGTAATAATCGCCTCTGCGGCGGCGCTGGTGATTGTCGCGGCGTTTCTGCTGCTTGGGGTATATGTATCAGGCCGCAAGACCGTGTTTCCGAATATAACCGTTTCAGGGATAGACGTGGGCGGCTTGAGCTACGACCGTGCCCACAGCACGCTGTTGAACTCTGGAATAGGTATGTCCAACGGCGTGACGGCCTCGGTAACGCTGACAGATGACGTAGTTTTAACAGTTACAAGCGAGGATGCAGGCATCGCCTCAAGCGTAACCGGTGCGGCGGACGCGGCCTATGCATATGGCCGTGAAGGAAATTTCGTCACTAACGTGTTCACATTTATAAGCTGTGTGTTTTCCGAGCATGACATAATGTCCGAGACTGTATTTGACGAGGACAACGTCCGCACAATGGTACAGGAAGCCGCGGAGTCGGTAAACCGCGGTGCCATTGAGCCGGGCTATGAGGTCGGTGACACTGAGATTATCGTAACAAAGGGAGCCTCCGGATATGAGGTGGATCAGGATGGAGTGTTCCAATATATTAAGACGACACTCCTCAGCGGCGTGTCCGGTGAGACGGACGAGTTTTCTGAGGTCAAGACCTCCGGAGAAAACGGTGGGGGCATAGATTTTACCGCCATTTACGACGAGATATACGTTGAGCCGAAGAACGCCGAGTATGATCAAGAGACCCAAGGGGCAACAGAGGCCGTCACCGGTGTGAGCTTTGACTTAGGCGCCGCGGAGCGCGCCTATGAGGCTGCCGCTCCCGGAGATACCATTTCAATAGAGCTTATAATAACCGAGCCTGAAATAACCTCTGAGCAGCTTGAGGGCTATCTGTTCCGGGATCTGCTTACAAGCAAGATGACCACGATGTATACAAGCTCATCGAACCGCATAAACAATATAACCCTTGCCGCCGCGGCAATAAACGGCACGGTCCTCAATCCCGGTGAGGAGTTCTCCTTTAACGGTATAGTCGGAGAACGCACCGAGGCGAAGGGCTATAAGCCCGCGGGCGCTTATGTCGGCGGAGAGTCGGTGGATCAGATCGGCGGCGGAATATGCCAGGTGTCCTCGACGATTTATTACTGTGTTCTTAAAGCAAATCTTGAGGTCGTCAGCCGCTCAAACCATATGTACAGTGTCGCTTACCTGCCGCTGGGCTTTGACGCAACGGTGAACTGGGGCACGATAGATTTCAAATTCAAAAACAATCAGGATTATCCGATCAAGGTTGTAGCTTATGTGCAGAACAAGGAGCTGTATGTGGAGCTGTGGGGAACAAAGCTTGACGACAGCTATGTGGAGCTGCAGTATAACCTTATCGAGACTCTGGACTTTGACACCATCGAAAAGGAGGATGAGACCCTCGCCCCCGGAGAGACGAAGGTAAAGACCGCAGGTCATTCCGGATATATCGTCGAGGCATATCAGCTTCTGTATGACGGGGATGGGAACCTTATAAGCAAGACATTCCTCTCAAGGGACACCTATCGCAAGCAGGACAGGGTGATACTTGTAGGCCCGGCGGAGGAGCCTGACCCGGGCACAACAGAGCCGGATCCAGGGACAACTGAGCCGGTGGAGCCCGATCCGGAACCCACAGAGCCGGATCCCGGGACGACTGAACCCACGGATCCCGATCCCGGAACAACGGAACCGGTGGAGCCAGGTTCTGACGGAGGCGCTGAAAGAACATCCTCCGCAGAGCATGGGGAGTGAAGTTCTGCCTGTAGTTATGGGCGAAGCGGGTTAAAAAGAAATTAAGAAGCGTTTGGCGATATTGCCAAACGCTTCTTGTTCTATTAAAGGAATTGCCGCTAAAAACAGATTAAAAAGCTTGTAGCTCATTTATAGAAGTGATAAACTGAATAACAGAATTACGGCTTGCCGATCGAGGAGGTTTATATGCTTTACACGATAAAAAACGAGGAGCTTACTCTTACGGTTAATTCCCATGGTGCGGAGGCGTGGATGCTCAGCAAGAACGGATCTGCTGAAAATCTTTTATGGGAGGGCGACCCCAATGTGTGGCCCCGCCGCGCGCCGCTGTGCTTTCCTTGGTGCGGAAAGCTGGACGATGCGCGCCATGAGGCCTTTGGGCGGGTATATGACGCCCCGCAGCATGGCTTCATAAGAGATGTAGAGCACAGCTGTGTCGTCAAGAGGGATGACGATGTGACCTTCCGTCTGGAGTGGCCGGGGGATGAAAGACTCTATCCGTGGCCGTTTTCCTTTGAGACGCGTTACCGCTTTGTGAAAAATCAGGTGGTGACCGCCTGTACCGCTGCAAACCTAGGCAAAGAGCCTATGCCGGTGCAGATCGGCTTCCATCCGGGATTTAAGTGCCCCTTTGAACAGGGAAAGACACCGCAGGATTACTTTATAAGGTTTGAAAAGCCGGAGGCACCTGACGGAAGCTGTATATTTGCTCTTGAGGAGCACGTTTTTGATAATGACAGCATCTGTTTCCCCGGCCTTGAGTCTGACTGGGTGCAGCTGGAGGAACGTGATACAGGCAGATATATCCGCGTGGGAACGGATGGCTGTCCATTTGTACTGCTGTGGAGCAAGCCGGGAATACCGGGCTTTGTGTGTATTGAGCCATGGAGCGGATTTTTGGGAGAGGGGCATAAACTAAGTACACGTCCAGGAACGGTTATGCTCCTTCCCGGAGAGAGCATCACACGCACTCTGCGGATGACTGTCAAGGTGTGACGGATTTGATATAACAGCTCAAAATGAGAATAACAAAGCGGCGGACTATTTGTCCGCCGCTTCGCCGTAACATGAAAGTTACTTTATGCCGTTTTCATAGGCCTCGATCATTTTCTTGACCATCTGGCCGCCGATGGAACCGGCCTGACGGCTGGTAAGGTCGCCGTTATAACCCTGCTTGAGGTTTACTCCGACCTCGGAGGCAGCCTCCATCTTAAACTTATCCATAGCAGCACGAGCTTCGGGGACGTTTATACGATTGGAATTGTTAGCCATTTTATTACATCTCCTTCTGAATATTAAAAAACGCGTGTTTGCGTCTTTGCTAATATGATTGCCGCGGAAGCCCGGGATATTCGATGGACGGGGATTGTAAGATATTCAAGAAAAAGAAAATAGAGCCAGACGCGTTGAAACAATTCCGAAAATTATGAAATATGCTAAAAAAAGATAGGACTACGGTAAAAGAGCATTATAAAATGTTGTTGACGCAAAAAGAAATTTGTGCTATATTTTTATGGCTGAATTTATTATAACTCTCGCGGCAGCTGTTTAGTATTCATAGGCTCCGCCGCAGCAAAATTTAATATGCTGGTATAGCTCAGTTGGTAGAGCAGCTGATTCGTAATCAGCAGGTCGTGTGTTCGAGTCACATTACCAGCTCCATGCCGCCGCGAATTTGTATTTTTCGCGGCGGATTTTTTTATAAAAAACCATCGCACGTTCTGAAGTGAGCCGGACGAGCCGGAAGTGGTTGACCCATTTTTATGCGCCTGGTAAGACCCTGAGGCTGGTAAATTGAACGAGTCAGGCTTGACTAAGGACGGGAGAGGCGTTAAACTATATTTGACAGCAATATACAGATCGTAAAAGATTTAAACAGGGAGGTTCAGAAGTTGGCAGTTAAGACTTATGTATATGTTGGAAACTGGAACACAAGAGGCGAGGGAGGAATCGGAATCTATGATTACGATCCGTCGACCGGAGAGGCTAAATATATTAAAACAGTAAGAGAAGATATTGTAGCCGGCCTTATAGTTGCAGATAAAAAGCGCGGCGTTATATACAGCATAGATGAGCGCAGCGACAACCCCGATATGCCGGGAAAAGGCGGCGGAGGCCGTGTTTTCTCTCTGCGTGTTGACCCGGAAACAGGGAATCTTGAGGAGATCAGCCGTCAGAGCGCGTTCGGCTCAATGCCGGCATACATAACGGACGACGGAACAGGAAACGGGCTTCTGCTGTGCAACCATTCCGGAAACGAAAACATCACCCGCATTGTGAAGGATGAAAACGGGCATTACAGGCTTGAACGTATTTTTAACGATACAGCGATAATGCACTATCCGATCAATGATGATGGCAGCCTCGGTGAGCCGGACGACGCATATATAACCCCGGCGGACGGAGAAATTTATTCCTGCCTGCACTCTGTAAACCTTGCGCCGGACGGACGTTCCCTTGTGGTATGTGAGCGCAATCAGGACAAGGCATACCTTATGCATTTCGATGCGGACAGCAAAAAGCTCGTTCTTGATGATACCGAGCAATTTGAGCGGGGCAAGGGGATAAAGGACGGACATTGCCCACGCTACAGCGCCTTCCATCCGACCAAGCCCTTCGTATATATTAACAGCGAGTACCTTCCGCGGCTCACGGTCCTGCGCTATGGAGCTGAGCTTGAGACAATAGAGATAGTGGACGTCACGCCGCCCAGCGCCGGTGACAGAAAGTTCTCCCAATCCGATCTGTGCGTGAGCGCCGATGGACGCTTCCTGTATACCATGTACCGTGGTGTCAATATGGTGTGCGTATATGCGATAGATCAGGATACCGGCATCCCTGAGTTTGTTCAGGAGATTGCGCTTTCCGGCGAAGGCCCCAGAGGCTTTAAGTTCTCGCCTGACGGAAGATTCCTGCTGGTGGCCAATCTCGACTCAAAGGACGTTACGACGCTGGCAGTGGCAGACGACGGAAGACTGACGGAGACTGAGTACAGGACCTTTGGACAGGAGCATCCGGGAAATGTGACCTTCTACGAGGTATAAAGCTTCATGTGCTGTACTTCGGCGCAGTAAACTATATAGGTTTACTTGTAAGTTAAGGTAAACGCCGTGTAAGGGCATCGCCCCTGTACGGCGTTTTTCGCTTTATTTATAGCTTTATTTATAAAGAAGGCTGCGGATGGCCTCCTCCGTCTCTGTGACCTCAGCTTCAAAGGCGGAGGCGGGTACCCTCAGGGCGCCATGGCCGAGAATTATCACCTGTTCAAGGCCGTCCGAGGTGGCCACCCGCACAAAGTGCTTCTTTGCCAGATCATAGGTGGCCCGCTCAATATAGACATCCGCCGTCTCCGCCTCCTTTGTATACACGACGGAGAGGTCCCCGAAATGCTCGACGGAGCCGGGGTTCCCCTTGACCTTATAGGCGTCAAAAACGACGATCACGGCGCACTGCCGAAAGCCCTGATAGTTCCTGAGCCGCTCTATCAGTCTTGCCCGGGCGGCGTCAAGACTCTCCTCGGCGATCTTCTTAAGATCTTTCCATGCGAATATGATGTTGTAGCCGTCGACTAGCACGAACTCGCGGCCGTCGGGTCTGGGCGCCGCCCGGCGCGGCTTAGGTTCGGAGAAGGATTTCCTCGGGGAGCGGACGGCGTTTTGGACATCCCGCTTTATCGGACCGTAGGTGCGTTCAAATATGGCCATAAGCTCAGAGTCGGAGGCGGCGCGCTCAATGTACCGCATGGCCTGAAGTTTAAGCTCCTCCTCATGGGAGGGGGCGAGTGTGCTCTCAAGGTGCATGTGCTTCGGCACATCCCGCCATTTTACGGTCACCCCGGCGCCGTGACTGCAGAACACGCTGTCAGGGGTGTTTTCAAGATCGGCCTCCGGGTCGTAGCCGAGACGGGCTGTTACCTCCTCCTGATTGGAACAGGGACGGTATCCGCCGGGAAGGGAAAAGAACCTCCCAAGCCCGTGGGTGAAGGCCGCCAGCTCTGTGGGATATTCCCCGATTACGGACACGGGCGCACTGCCGGATATTACCGTGCAGCCGGTGAGAGTCTGGGGAGGGTCGAACTCCGCGCCCATGCGCTGAAGATCACCCAGAACCCGCCCCACATTTTCTTGAGGAAGCTCAATTCGGAAGCTGTACCATGGCTCGAGGAGCACGGACTGGGCCTGCATCAGCCCCTGACGGACAGCCCTGTAGGTCGCCTCCCGGAAATCCCCGCCCTCGGTGTGCTTTTCGTGCGCCCTCCCGGCGGAGAGGGTTATTTTTATGTCTGTGATAGGCGAGCCTGTCAGAACTCCCAGATGCTGCTTTTCCGCGAGATGGGTGAGTATGAGCCGCTGCCAGTTCCTCTCTAAGGCATCCTCCGGGCAGGAGGAGACAATCCGGACGCCGCTGCCGGGCTCTCCCGGCTCGAGGATAAGGTGTACCTCCGCATAGTGGCGCAGCGGCTCGTAGTGGCCCACGCCCTCAACGGTGCTGCTGATAGTCTCCCGGTATATTATCTGCCCTGCGCCGAAGGTGACGGAGAGGCCAAAGCGTTCAAGGAGCACGTCGCGCAGTATCTCAAGCTGCACCGGACCCATGAGCTGCACGCGCAAAAGCCCGAGACGCTCATCCCACAATAGGCCCAGCTGAGGATCCTCCTCCTCGAGCTCCCGGAACTTACGGACGGCATTGTGGATATCGCAGCCCTCGGGAAAATTTACGCTGTAAGTCAGCACCGGCGTCAAAACCGTATCGCCGCCCTGAGGCTCTGAACCCAGTCCCATACCGGCGGCTGTGTGCGTAAGCCCCGATATAGCCACCACATCCCCCGGAAGAGCCTCCTCCGATGGGGAGAATTTTGCCCCGGAATACTCCCTCAGCTGTGTTATCTTCTCCTCCCAGCCGTCGCCTTTTATTATGTCCCGGGGCTTTAATGAGCCGCCGGTTATTTTCATGTGGGTGATCCTCGCGCCCTGCTCGTCGTGGGTTATCTTAAAGATCCTTGCGCCAAAGGCGGTCTTTTCCGGGCAGGAGGGGGCGGCCTCGGAAATGCCATCCATGAACTCCTCCACGCCCTTGAGTCTCAGTGCCGCGCCGAACCAGCAGGGGAAGGCCTTGGCAGCGTGTATAGCGCCGATTATATCATCACGCGAAAGCGTCCCGTTTTTGAGAAAAGCCTCAAGAAGCATGTCGTCGCACAGCGATAGCTCCTCCAGATCAGGGGAGGAGTAGTCAAAAAAAGTGCCGCCCAGCGTGCTGCTAAGCTCAGAGAGCACCGCACCCTTATCGGCGCCGGGCATGTCCATTTTATTTACAAAGATAAGCGTCGGAATATTGCGCCGGCGAAGGAGACGCCACAGCGTCATGGTATGGCTCTGCACACCCTCGGAGGCGCTTATCACGAGTATCGCACAGTCCAGCACTCCCAGCGTCCGCTCCGTCTCGGCGGAGAAGTCCACATGCCCCGGAGTATCCAGCAGCGTGACCTTCATATCACGGAGTCTCAGCACGGCCTGCTTTGAGAAGATGGTTATACCACGGCGGCGCTCAAGGGAGAAATTATCAAGGAACGTATCGCCGTGATCCACCCGCCCCTGTGAGCGGATGGCGCCGGAGCAGTACAGCATGGCCTCACACAGCGTCGTCTTGCCGGCGTCCACATGGGCAAGTATCCCGATGACTGAACGTTTCATTTGGAGCGTCCTTTCCGAATAGTGGTCTCAAGCAAAAATTACAGACTATTTTAACATATTTTCTGCCGGTTTTAAATACTCAAAGCCGCCGGGAAGTGGGGAGGACGGGAAAAATGGTTGTGGACGAGTACAAGAAATAAAAGCAAACACAGCCGGAGAAAGCATTTGCTTTCTCCGGCTGTGCTTTATGTAGTCCCGCGGAGTTTATGTCATTCATCTATAGCGGCGCGGATAGACCTTGTATACTCAGCGATGTAAGGCACGGAGTTTTTCCCGTGCTCAGCGAGGATTTTTATTATGGCGGAGCCGATGATCACGCCGTCGGCCTTCTCCGACATGGCTTTAGCCTGAGCGGGAGTGGAGATGCCGAAGCCGATGGCACAGGGGATGTGGGGATTGGAGCTTTTGACTAGGCTCACCATCGCGCCTACGTCCGTGGTTATGCTGCTTCTTACGCCCGTAACGCCAAGAGACGACACACAGTAGACAAAGCCCTCCGCCTCACGTGCTATGCGCGCTATGCGTTCGTGGGAGGTGGGCGCTATGAGGCTTATGAGATCAAGCCCGTATTTGCGGCAGGTGGGCGCGAACTCCTCCTTCTCCTCAAAGGGGACGTCGGGCAGGATAAGCCCGTCCATACCGATTTCCGCCGCGGTCTTTAAAAACCGTTCCATACCATAGGAAAAGACCACATTCGCGTAGGTCATAAACACCATAGGGATGCTGACCTCACTGCGGATGGATCGAACCATGTCAAATATTTTGTCCGTGGTCACACCGCCGGAGAGGGCGCGGATATTGGCGCCCTGTATGACCGGCCCCTCGGCAGTGGGGTCGGAGAAGGGGATGCCCAGCTCGATAAGGCTTGCGCCGTTATCGGCCATGACTTTTATAAGCTCCGCTGTTGTCTCAAGGTCGGGATCGCCGCAGGTGATAAAGGGGATAAAGGCCTTGCCGTTTTTAAAAGCGTTATTTATGTTACTCATAGATATTCTCCCCTCTGTATCTTGCGATGGCGGCGCAGTCCTTGTCGCCTCGGCCTGAGATGTTTATGACGATTATCCGGTCCCTGCCCATAGTGGGGGCGAGCTTCATTGCGTGGGCCACGGCGTGGGCGGATTCGATGGCGGGGATTATGCCCTCGGTGCGGCTTAAATACTCAAAAGCGTTTACCGCCTCGTCATCCGTTATGGCCACGTACTCGGCGCGGCCGATATCGTGAAGCCAGGCGTGCTCCGGGCCTATTCCGGGGTAGTCAAGTCCTGCGGAAATGGAGTAAACCGGCGCTATCTGGCCGTACTCATCCTGACAGAAATAGGATTTCATTCCGTGGAATATGCCGAGCCTGCCCGTATTAATCGTCGCGGCGGTTTCGAAGGTGTCTATGCCCCGGCCGGCGGCCTCACAGCCGATGAGGCGCACTGAGGGGTCATCTATAAAGTTGTAGAACGCGCCTATGGCATTGGAGCCTCCGCCCACGCAGGCCAGCACCGCGTCGGGAAGCTTACCCTCGCGCTCATTCAGCTGCTGCTTTATCTCCTTGGATATGACGGACTGGAAGTCCCGGACGATCATCGGGAAGGGGTGGGGACCCATGACGGAGCCGAGGCAGTAGTGGGTGTCGTCAATGCGGCTCGTCCACTCGCGCATGGCCTCGGAGACGGCGTCCTTAAGAGTGGCCGTTCCGGTGGTGACGGGTACGACCTGCGCTCCCAGAAGCCTCATGCGGTAGACGTTAAGGGCCTGACGCTCCGTGTCCTCCCTGCCCATAAAGACGACGCACTCCATGCCCATAAGCGCCGCGGCAGTGGCCGTTGCGACACCGTGCTGTCCCGCGCCGGTCTCTGCGATAAGGCGGGTCTTGCCCATCTTTTTTGCCAGCAGCGCCTGACCCAGGACGTTGTTTATCTTATGGGCGCCGGTGTGGTTCAAATCCTCACGTTTAAGATATATTTTCGCGCCGCCCAGATCCCGGGTCATCTTCTCTGCGAAGTAGAGCCTGCTGGGACGCCCTGCGTAATTGTTTAGAAGGTCCGTCAGCTCCGACTGAAACTCCGGATCATTTTTATAATGGTTATAGGCTTTTTCAAGCTCAATTACGGCGTTCATCAGTGTCTCGGGGATGTATTGCCCGCCGTGTACACCGAAGCGCCCTGCTTCTCTTTCCATATGCTTTAAACTCCTCCGTTTCTTCTCACAGCCGCGACAAACGCGGCAATCTTGGCCGGGTCCTTTACGCCGCCTGTTTCGACCCCTCCGGATACGTCCAGAAGTGCGGCGCGGGTGCAAAGGGCCCCCGGCAGGTTTTCTATATTAAGCCCGCCGGCGAGCCCGAAGGGGCGTGGGAAGCCGTCGATAAGCTCCCAGTCGAATGCTTTCCCCGCACCCTGACCGGCGTCCAGCAGGACGAAATCCGCGGCGCTCTCCGCCGCGCGTGCGGCATCCTCCCGCGTGCGTATCTGGAAGGCCTGCCAGACCGTGCCCGACGCAAGCCGGCGGAGCGAGGCGATATAGGAGCTATCCTCGCCCCCGTGAAGCTGGGCGACGGATATGATCCCTGCGTTTAAAAGCTCCGCAACAGCCTCAACGGGCTTATCCACAAATACGCCAACCGGAACAATGTCCGTTGAAAGCCCCGCTCTCAGGGCGGACGCAGTCTCAGGAGAGACGTTTCTGCGGCTTTTTGGGAAGTCTATTACGAACCCGCAATAGTCGGGCCTTATTCTGTTTACCGCTTCAATGTCCGGCGGACGGGAAAGTCCGCAGATCTTTACCCTTGTCATGACTCTCCCCTCAAGGCGCGGAGCATTTTTCCCTTATCACGCGAGCGCATAAGCGTCTCGCCAATCAGGACGGCATCGACGCTCTCGCGTTCCAGAGCACGGACCTCCTCCGGCGTTTTTATCCCGCTCTCCGCGACATATATGACATTGTCCGGCACCAGTGCGCGAAGCCTGCCGCTGTTATTAACGTCAACAGAAAAATCCTTCAGGTTGCGGTTGTTTACCCCGATGATCTCCGCCCCGGCGGACACGGCGCTCTCTATCTCACAGGAGTCATGGGCCTCGACCACCGCAGCCAGGCCTAAATCAGAGCAGAGCTTTAAATAACGGGCGACCGTACCGGTATCCAGAATTGCACAAATGAGCAGGACCGCGTTTGCCCCCATGAGAGAAGCCTGATATATTTGGTACTCGTCCACTACAAAATCCTTGCGAAGCATAGGAGTTTTGACTATGGAGCGTATCCCGCGGAAAATATCGTCAGAGCCCAAAAACCATTTTGGTTCCGTGAGGCAGGATATGCACTCGGCCCCAGCGCTCTCGTACTCCCGGGCTATATCGAGATAGGGGAAATCCTCAGATATGACTCCCTTGGAGGGGGAGGCCTTTTTGATCTCGCATATAAAGCTCATGCCCGGCTTTTTAAGCGCGGAGACAAAGGCACCGCCGCCGCAGGACCCAGCCCCGCTGCAAAGCTCCTTGAGGGCATCCGTCGGAAGCTTTTTTTTATCGTTTTCCACGCGTATTCTCGCGTGGTCGGCTATCGTCTGTAAAATTGTCTGCATAGTTTCACCTTGATGCGGTGATCAATTTATCAAGAGTCTCCGCGGCCTTGCCGGAATCTATAAGCCCGGCCGCCAGACGCACGCCGTCAGCCAGGGTTCCGGCCTTGCCGGCGATATAAAGCGCAGCGCCCGAATTCATAAGGACGGCGTCCCTCTTGGCACCTTTATCCCCTGAGAGTATCCTGCGGGTTATAGCGGCGTTTTCCTCAGGCGTGCCGCCCGCCAGCTCGGACTTATCACATCTTTTAAGGCCGAAGTCCTCCGGACAGATATTGTAGCGCTTGTAATCACCGCCGGAAAAATCGCAGACTGAGGTGGGGGCGCTCATGGATATCTCGTCCAGCTTGTCCTGTCCGTATACCACCATGCCGCGCTTTACGCCGAGGCTTGTGAGGACTTTTGCCAAAGGCTCGATCAGGTATTCGGCATAAACGCCCAAAAGCTGCATGGAGGGGGAGGCGGGGTTCGTAAGGGGACCAAGAATGTTAAACACCGTGCGTATGCCAAGCTCCCTGCGTATCGCGCCAACGTACTTCATTGAGGTGTGGTACTTCTGAGCGAAGAAGAAGCACATACCTACCGACTTTAAAAGCTCCACGCATTTTTCCGGCTCGAGGTCGATGTTTACGCCCAGGGCCTCAAGGCAGTCGGCGGCGCCGCATTTTGAGGAGGCGGCGCGGTTTCCGTGCTTTGCCACCTTAACGCCGCCGGCTGCGGTAACTATAGCGGAGGTGGTGGAGATGTTGAAGCTCCCCGCGCCGTCGCCGCCGGTGCCGACTATCTCGAGGACATCCATGCCGTGTTCGACCTTTACTGCGTGATCGCGCATGGCGGCGGCACAGCCGGAGATCTCATATATAGTTTCCGCTCCGGCGCTCTTGGTGGAGAGCGCCGCAAGAAACGCCGCGTTCTGCGTCTGAGAGGTCTCGCCGCTCATGATCTCGTTCATTACGGCATATGCCTCATCGTAGGTAAGATCCTGCTTATCAACAATTTTTACAATGGCTTCCTTAATCATTTCTGCTCTCCTTTGCAATATTCAAAAAGTTTTTAAGCATCAGCTTTCCGTCAGGCGTCATGATGGACTCCGGGTGGAACTGTACTCCGTATATATCGTATTTTACATGCTTTACCGCCATGACCTCGCCGTCATCCGCGCGGGCCGTGACTTTGAGGACGTCAGGCAGAGTGTCCTCCACAACGGCCAGGGAGTGGTAGCGGGCAACCGGCGTATAGCCCGGGCAATCGAAAAAAAGCTTGCAGGCGGCGTCAAGCCAGGCGACGGACTGCTTGCCGTGCATCAGAGTTTTTGCATAGGAGACCGCAGCTCCAAAGGCGGTGCATATGGCCTGATGGCCGAGACAGACGCCGAGTATCGGGATGCTGCTTCCCAGCTTCTTTACAACGTCAATGCAGACGCCGGCATCCTCCGGCTTTCCCGGACCGGGAGAGAGGATTATTGCCTCAGGGGAGAGCGCGATTATCTCCTCAGGGGTCAAGGCGTCGTTTCTAATTACCTTTATATCCGGGTTTAAGGAGCCTACAAGCTGATAGAGATTGTAGGAAAAGCTGTCATAGTTATCGATCAGCAGGATCATCACATTACCTCCTCAGCCAGCTTAAGAGCTTTGATAACGGCGGCCGCCTTGTTTATACACTCCTGATGCTCCGTCTCGGGGACTGAATCGGCGACTATCCCCGCGCCGCTTCTTACGAAGACCTTGCCGTTTTTCTTGTAGGCGATGCGTATAGCAATGCAGGTGTCCAGATTTCCTGTAAAATCAAGGTATCCGATGGCCCCACCGTATATGCCGCGCTTATTGTTTTCAATATCGTTTATAAGCTGGCAGGCCCTTATCTTCGGCGCTCCGGATAGCGTCCCCGCCGGGAGGATTGAGTCCACGGCGTCGAGGGCGCTTTTATCCTCCGCAAGCTCCCCTCTCACAGTGGAGCCGATGTGCATGACATGGGAGTAGCGCTCTATACAGTGGTACTTTTCCACTTCAACGCTTCCGAATTTGCTTATCTTACCGATATCGTTACGGCCGAGATCAACTAGCATATTGTGCTCGGCAAGCTCCTTGGGATCGGCCAAAAGTTCCTCCTCAAGGCGCTTATCCTCCGCATCATTCTTGCCCCTCGGGCGCGTCCCGGCAAGGGGAAAGGTGTGCAGAACGCCGTTTTCAAGCTTAACAAGCGTCTCCGGGGAGGCTCCGGCTACCTCCATATCGGAGCTTGAAAAATAGAACATGTATGGGGAGGGGTTTAATGTCCTTAAGACGCGGTAAGCGTTAAGCAGTGAGCCCTCGTACTGCGCCTCCAAGCGGTTTGAAAGCACTATCTGGAAGATATCCCCCTCCTTTATATGATGCTTTGCACGGTTTACCATATCGCAGTAGGTATCCTTGTCAAATAGAGCGGTAATATCGGACTTGAGCCTGCCCGGGACATCCTTTTGGGGCGTCCCGCTGCTTATAAGTTCCGCCATCTGTCTGAGCTCCAGCATGGCCCTGTTATATTCGGTCTCGCAATTCTCGAGACTGATATTCACCATAAGCACGATCTTCTGGCGGTAGTTATCAAAGGCGATGACCTTGTCAAAGAGCATCAGATCCACGTCCTTAAAGCCCTCCGTGTCCTCCGCATCCAGCCTGAGGGACGGCTCGGAGTACTTGAGATAGTCGTAGGAGAAGTAGCCCACAAGCCCGCCAGTGAAGGTGGGCAGTCCCGGAAAGCGAGGGCTTTTGTGTTCGTCCAACACCTGCTTTATATACTTTCCCGGATTTTTTGTCTCAAAGCTCAGGTCTCCCACCTTCATTTTTCCGTTTACGCAGGTTATCTCAAGCTTGGGGTCAAAGCCCAAAAACGTGTAGCGCCCCCACTTCTCATTATCCGATATGGATTCCAGCATGTAGCAATGCTCGGAGATGTTTTTTAAGATTCTCATGACCTCGATAGGCGTTTTGATATCAGATAAAATCTCCATGCTGACCGGCGCGGTGGTGTACGCTCCCGATTCCGCCGCCCTTTTGATCTCCTCCAGTGTTGGATAAAACATTGACTTCCTCACTTTCTATGACCTATAAAAACAAAAACGTCCTTGACAGAATCCTACATGATTCTGTCAAGGACGAAAATTAATCCGCGGTGCCACCTTGATTTACGGCTGAAGCCGTACACTTAACAGGATACTGACATATCCCCGGCAACTGACGTATGCCAGCACGTCGCAAGCTACTATCCCAAAGGGATTTCACCGCGCCCTCAGCGGCCCATTTGATGACTTGTTTTCCGCCTGACTCTCAGCCTCTCAGGCTCTCTGTAGGAGCATCATCACCGTTACTTCCGCCTCAACGGTTTAAAACGCTATAAATTTACGACCAATATACGACGAAGCTACGGATTTGTCAAGGGGCAAATTATAAAGTCCCAATTAACTTAAATTTTTGGTTAGCCAAACTCCGGCAATTTCACCAACTACCTTTATTGCCGACAGTTTCATAGCATGGTATAATGATTTCAACAAATCGGAATCTGTGGAGGAGAGTATGAAATACAAAGGAACGCTTATTGTTGTTAAAGACTGCAACCGTGCTCTAAAGTTTTATCGTGATATGTTTGGGCTTCAACTTCTACAAGACAACGATGGAAATATGGAATTGACGGATCATTTGTATTTGCAGGAGTTGGGCTATTGGGAAGATTTCACGAAAAAACGTATAATTTCAAACAGCAATCAATCCGAATTATATTTTGAAGAATCCGATATAGAAAAATTTGTGGCACGACTTGAGA
>JBJDXR010000044.1:0-26483 GCA_051866775.1 Oscillospiraceae bacterium
TACACTTCCAAGTATTGTAGCCCTTGCAGTTCCCTCTGTAGTTCAGCAGGGCACTTATACCTGCTGGGCCGCCTGCGTAACCTCTATCGCTAATTATTATGGACAGAATAAAACCGAAAGTGATGTATGGGCATATGCAGGAATCACCAATGGCAATAGTTCGACTGCCGCCAAAACCGCAACTTATGCCGCCAGTGTTCTGAGCAGTTCAAGTTTTGGCTCTCTCGATTACGGAAAGTACGGAAACAGTGGTAATTTTTATGACAACATGTACTTGGAAAATGTTATAACAGAAACGTACTATAATAGCAGCCCAATATTTGCTGTATTTCAAGGCAGCTCTGCAGTCGGCCATGCTGTCGTAATCCGCGGGTATGTTACGTCAGATACAATAAATACCATCGTCTATATGGATCCGGATTCGGGTAGCTTTAAGGCGAGCACCGTTACGACTTCAAGCAAAATGACCATTGTCGTATCGGGTGAAACGTATAATTTCAACCGTGGTTTTGCAGTATACGGCTGAAAACAGAAAGCGAGGGTAAGGTTATAAATAAAGGAAAGAAAAAAGCAGTTATAATAACCTGCGCTGTTGCTGCCGTCGTTATCCTTGCCGTGGCAGTCTGGCTGCTTTGCTGTACGCCGAAATTGGTTGGAGGCGAGCTGTACACAGGGGATTTTAAAGACGGGTTTACAATTTATTTTGAAGAAGCACATGATGGCGGGAACAGTTCACAGGATGGCTTATACGAGGAGCTTCACGTTGTTTGGCGCGCAGTGGACCAGAGCACAGCCGACGATGTATATCAGCTATGCCGCTCTATCCAATCCTATAGAAAATACGACAGCGGTATTGACCTGTTGATCGGCGGTGCAACTGCAGATTTTACCTTTCATCATTTGCCGACAATCTACATATCTGCCGGAGACGCCGGCTACAGAATAGAGCTGATAAACAGACAGGAATTGGAACAGGAAGGGTGGCCATATCAGATTTTTACTGAAATCGACGGACCGGTTATTCGGTTTTACCGTATTGATATGACCCTCAAGCCGGAGGATGTAAGCGAGCTTGAATTCCTTATGACCGCATACGACATGTTTATCGACGATGGAGCGGAAATTAGCGAAGGCTGGTACTCAACAATGACACAGGACAGTTATGATGAGCTGCTTAATATGCTGCCCATCATACAACCCGGCGATGACAGTCTAAGTTTATGGCACATGGCAGGTATTGTAGCAGACGGAGTTTTGCAGTAAACGGGCAATCCGGAGCTATGCTGTCCCACAGTCAACGCTCCGGATTTTCCTGTAATTCTGTTTACTCGTATATTCAGTATCTACTTTTTTATGAAAGGCTGGTTATTTCACCGTGAAGGCTGGAACAGCTAAATATTGGTACATCGGAATTGCGGCTGTATTTATTATTGCTATCGTTATAGCGGCAGTATTATTTTATGATGGCACAACAGTATCTTTATCCGATATCAATGCCGCAAAGGAAATCGAGCAAAATGGGTATTCCTATTCCCTGCTTGTCGATTATGCGCAGGAGCTGGGATGCGACATAAAAATAAAGCAGAAAAACGCCGGGAAAATCGACGGTGAGAAATTAGTTGAGTACAACTACGAGCTCAAAAGGGATGGAGAGCTTCTCGGATCATTATCAGTTGCGCTGCGCGACGGCGAGGTTGCCGTCACGACGTGCGATCAAATATTCAACAACATATCCGACGGTCAAAAAGGATACATCGTTGTTGACGGGAATGTCTATGTTTTAACGCAGGCTTTTGCGCTGGCGCTTAACAATAAGGTGTGAGTATACAAATATGCGCGCGCCTGCAAATCAATTTAAGGGGGGTGTATTATGAGCACAGCAAAAAAAGTAAGGACTGTCCTTACGCTCAGCGTTATCACGGCGCTTATAATCGTCGGGGTCACCATCGCCCTGTCCGTGGCAAACTCCGCCGAACATTCGCTTTTTTATCAGATGGCCCTCGGCAAGGCGGAGCTTCAGGAAAAATGGAGCAATATGGGCGATACGCGCGCGGCGTTCCAGCGGATCGTCACTTGGGGGCTGCCGGCTTTGGCGCTGGTCTACCAGCTGCTGCTGGCCATTCTGTGCCGTGAGGCAAAGCCGCTCATGCTTAGATCAGGGCTGTCCCTGCTGATAGCGTGGCTTGTAGGAGCAGGCGCGGCGCTGGCGATAACTTACGCGGTTTTGGGCTATAACGACGCCGACACATACCTGTATCTTGCGCGCGGGGCCGTACGTACCGCTATCGTATGGGCGGTGACGGCAGTGCTGTACTGGCTGCTATGCGCACTATTAAAGAAGAAAAACAGCGCTGAAGCGCAGTAAAATACATGGCCGTGTCCGGGCGGGACACGGCCATTAAAATATGCCGGCTAAAGCGCCTGCCAGACAGGTGACGAAAAGGTCAATTTCATTGCGCAGAGGTCGGCGTATTTAAAATAAGT
This sequence comes from Oscillospiraceae bacterium, assembly GCA_051866775.1. Lineage (GTDB taxonomy): Bacteria > Bacillota > Clostridia > Oscillospirales > Oscillospiraceae > RUG626. The sequence continues at coordinate 2,485 of JBJDXR010000044.1, forward strand.
TAACTATTAACAGCCCCCGGCAAGGTTATCTTGCCGGGGGCTGTTATTTTTCTGAATTTTATGACCTCTATCCCCTCTCTAGAAGGTCATAATATTCGCCATACAAATTATATGTCGTATAGTTCTGGATCCTGTCATGATAGTCATAGCTTCCGCTCAGCAGATGCTCTATCGGGTCCTGATACGGCAGAATGAACGGGCTGCTCCGGTGGAAATAGTCAAGGTTTCCGCATCCAACTGCGAGGCCAATCAGAGAATATTTGCCGCTGTACATGACATATCCCCGCTGGCGCTCAGCTCCAAAGGGGAAGCACACCTCCCCCAGTATCATATTGCTCGTGCTGCTGCCGAAGAACATACTGGATTTTGTGGTGAGGCCGCAGGATAGCTCAGGGATCTCTGATACATATTCAATACCATTCTTTTCATAAAGCAATTCTCCGCCCACCAGCCGGATATCATCGGAGTTACTGTCTGTCCAGATATTGAAGCCGTCACCCCAGTATGCCCCGCCGGAGAGCCATTCAAAATACTGTACGACATATACCGTTTTTTCAGGAATCTCGATGTACACCGTGTCCATGCGAATGTTCGTCCCGTCCCCCTCGGCGGTATCATGGCGGTCAAAGGACATATTCTCCGTATTCCAGGAGACCTTCACCGCCCCGGTGAGATTAGTCAGCTCATCCTCCGGTATGCAGGAGAGTATATCCTCCGGAAAGCCCAGCTCCGCAAGCTCCTCACGCAGCTCCGTCCACGCCGGCTCCTGCCATGCCACGGCCGCAGGTACTTTGTGGCACGCAAAGAAAGTACAGATCAGAACCGACATGAAAAACACCGCGATGTAGACAATAACCGTTGGGATATCCCCTAGCCGCACCGGCGCGATCCTGAAGGCATATCCCGTCTCGCCAAGGCTTTTTGCAAGTTTTCTCAAGGAAACTATGATCACGATGTAGCATATCATCAGGAGCCAGCCCAAAGCTCCAAGCTCTCCGTTCTGATTTATGAGTGCCAGCACGATTATCATTATGTTGGCGAAAATAAGCCACGATATCGAGGAGGTATTCGGCTCAGCGCCGGTCTTTTCAAACACCTGTCTTAAGCCGCTTCTTAGCACCACAAGCTGCGAGACTGTGATGAGAACCATAAAAACCGTCAAATAAACCTGAGCGCCGCTTTCTATATAGGGCTCAAGGGCACTTAGCAGTAAAAACGCCGCGCACCTCACAGCGGCCATCACCCACGCGGCCTTTAACGCGCCGTTCTCGCGTCTTAAGGACCTGAAGCCTATATACATAAGAGCCATTCCCAGCGCAGGGAGTATATATTGGAGGTAAAGGAAATTTAGCGTTATTGAGGTGAGCAATATCCCCCAGATTATGAGCATTATCGGCCTGTGCCATGGGTTAATTTCAAAAAGCAGCTCATCATCTAAGCTGTCCGGAAGCTCCTCAAGGAGGCTGTCAAGATTTTCATCTTCGCGCTTATTCATCAATCTCACCTCCTATGAGCTTTCTGAGCTTCCTGCGCAGACGGTAGAGCCGCCCCTCAACCGCCTTTTCCGTTAAGCCCAGCTCCGCCGCGATCTGAGCTGTGGACTGGAGATAGTAATATTTCCTGTAAATAAGTATTCGTTCGCCGGGCGGCAGGCTCTTCATCGCCCGGTGGAGCGCGCAAAGACGTTCTCTTCGCAACACCTCGCTCTCCGGGGACGGAACTGCTCCGTCATAATCGCCAAGCGGCGCATCGGCGCTCTTTGTCTTTCTCCGTCTGTCAATGGCCACATTTCGGGCAACGGTGGTTAACCACGGCTTAAAGCTGCCGTTTTGCAGGGAAAACCTGTCAATACTGTCCCATATTTTGACATACACGTCATTAAGGCACTCCTCGGCATCCCTGGGATCGCTTATTATTCCTGACACGATATACCTGAGGAGCGCTCCGTATCTAATTTTTAAAAGCTTCAGCCCGTTTGCGTCCCGCTTATAAAGCAGGGACAGCATATCATCAACCACGCTCTCACCTCCATCCGGCCCTCTATTTTATAATACGTTATTTTAAGGAAAATCCCATGTTTTTTCTCGGAAAAAAAGCGGCATGGTCACCCATGCCGCTTTTGATATGTAGCGTTTTTTAATCTCCAAAAAACTTGTCGTGGATGGCCTGGACCGCCTTGTCGGCGTCATCCTCGTCAACCAAAACGGAGACCTTTATCTCGCTGGTGGAGATCATTTGGATGTTCACCTTCTTAGAGGCGAGCGCGTCAAACATCACAACTGCGATGCCCGAATTCATGAGCATACCGGATCCGACAATGCTTACCTTTGCGACGTGAGTATCCACACTGATGGCTTCATAGCCGATCGCGTCCTTGTATTCGTTAAGCGCCTGCTCTGCTGTCTCGGCGTCATTACGGCCGACAGTAAAGGTGATATCCTGAGTGTTATCGCGGGCAAGCGACTGAATTATGATGTCAACATTTATCTTTTTTGCAGCCAGAACGTGGAATATCCTGAACGCAATGCCCGGCTCATCCTTTATACCTACAAGAGTCAAACGTGCAACATTCACGTCCTTAGCAACTCCGCTAACATTTGCCTGTTCCAATTTTTTGACCTCCCTGACTTTTGTTCCCGGTAATCTTTCGTAGCTTGAAAGGACCTCAAGGTCCACATTATATCTCTTTGCCATCTCGACGGAGCGGTTATGCAGGACCTTTGCCCCCATGGATGCAAGCTCCAGCATCTCGTCAAAAGTTATCTCGTTGAGTTTCTTTGCTCCCTTGACTTTATTGGGGTCGGCAGTGTATACGCCGTCGACGTCGGTATATATCTGGCACAGGTCCGCATGCATCACCGCCGCAATAGCGACAGCCGAGGTGTCTGATCCGCCGCGTCCGAGGGTAGTTATATCGTCGTACTTATTTATTCCCTGAAAGCCCGTTACAAGTACAACACGCCGCGCGTCAAGCTCCTTACGGATACGCTCTGAGCCAACGCCCTTTATCGAGGCGTTCGAGTAGTTTGAGTTCGTCCTGAACTCCACCTGCCAGCCGGTGAGAGATACCGCCGGGATGCCCATGCTCTCCAGCATCATCGCGCACAGTGCCACCGACTGCTGCTCCCCTGTTGAAAGGAGCATATCCATCTCCCTCTTTGACGGACGGGGATTGTACTCGAGGGCTTTCGCGATCAGGCCGTCGGTAGTTTTCCCCTGTGCCGAAAGTACGACTATCACGTCATTTCCAGCCCTATAGGTATCGGCGATTATTCCCGCAACGCGTCTTACCTTTTCGACGTCCGCCACGGAGCTGCCGCCAAATTTTTGAACTATGAGTGCCATTCTGGTCTCCTCCGATTTATGTTTATAAAACTGATCCTAGGGTCAAATGTGTCATCACACCATAATATGCTCAGCCGAGTATTCTGAACATAGACCGAATATCCATTCCCTCAAGACGCTCTGTAAGCTCTTTTCCCGTCATAGGCTCGGTGGCGAAGGCGTATTCCTCCGGACCGGCGCCGGGGTACTCGCCCGGATAGCTTATGAGCCTGAGATTGCCGAAGGCCTTCCCTATCTGCTCAAGTCCTGAGCCTGTACGCACATACCAGCGCATACGTACATCAGAGGCGTCAACCACATAGTCCTCAGCGCTCTCGTCCCAGCCCATGTACTTACGGGCCTTCATATGCTTCACGGCGTCAATCACGTCCGCCACAACCGCGCTGGCGGTTGGGCGTTTGCCCGCGCCTGCGCCATAGAACATACACTCGCCGAGGGCGTTGCCGTGCACTACTATGCCGTTCATCACTCCATCTACGTTTGAAAGAAGGCTAGTCTTACTTATAAGATGCGGAGCAACGTAAGCGGTTATGTGCTCCTTATCAAGCCTATAGGCCCTGCCCAGAAGCTTGATCTTATACCCCAGCCTGCGGGCATACTCAACATCGGCAAGGGTAACGCCTTTAATACCCTGAACACTAATTTTGTCCGGGTCGACGCTCTGTCCAAAGCACAGGTCGGCAAGAATGCATATCTTCCTGGCGGCGTCATATCCTTCAATATCGGCGGTTGGGTCAGCCTCCGCATAGCCCAGGTTCTGCGCATCTTTAAGTGCAGCGGAAAAATCCGCCCCCTCCGCTATCATCTGGGTGAGAATATAGTTTGTCGTGCCGTTTAAAATGCCATAAATCTCATCGATCTCGTTGGCGGTAAGGCACTGGGTGATGGGACGGATAATGGGTATACCGCCGCCTACGCTTGCCTCAAAGAGATAGTTAACGTTCTTCTCCTTCGCTATGCTTATAAGCTCATATCCCTTTGTTGCCACAAGCTCCTTATTTGAGGTGACAACGCTTTTTCCGGCAAGCAGACAGCGCTTTGTAAACTCATAGGCGATCTTCGCGCCGCCTATAGTCTCAACCACGACCTTTACCTCAGGGTCGTTTTCCACAACGGAAAAATCGTGGGTAATCAAATCGGCAAACGGACTGTCCGGAAAATCACGAACGTCCACTATGTGCTTGACGCGGATCTCCTCAGCGGCGTTGTGAGCTATGCTTACGGCGTTTTCTCTGATGACCTCCGCAACGCCGGAGCCTACAGTGCCGAAGCCTAGTATGGCTATATTTACCATATGAATTCCTCTTCCTGATACGCATATATTTCCGGCACGTCAGTAAAAAATAACCTGCAGACCGGAGCGCCGATGAACACTTTAATTTGTTGAATCAATTAATTATATTATCACAGCATCTCCATCCGCGCAATAAGTTAATTGACATATTAAAGTAGAATTTTGCGCTTTTTTGTCGGCAAAAAATAGATATTTCAACCATTTTAAAAAATTTTTATTGGAGGCGCCATGTGAAAGGCAGCGATAACAGGCGTTTAATAAACACGCTTCTCCGTGCAGCGCTCATAATAGCCGGGGTACTTATATTTGCAAAGTTCCTTCTTCCGTGCCTGCTGCCGTTTATTTTTGCCTTCCTGACGGCATGGCTGATAGAACCGGCAGTCCGGTATCTGAACAGACGGCTGCACTTTAACCGGGGCGCAGCCGCGGCATTGTGCGTACTCTTTATCCTTCTGTCATTTTTGGGTCTTTTCTCGTTTGTGATATCGCGGCTTATATATGAGGCAGTGGATTTTGTAAAGGCCCTGCCGGAGCTTGCTGCAGGCATTCCCGGCATACTGCGGAAGATAGAGAACAGCGTAGCGAATTTCATCGCCAGATCTCCCGACGGCATACAGGAATATCTCGATAATGCCATAGACGGCTTTATAAGCAAGGCTGCAGAAATACCTGCGGCTCTGTCCTCAAAGGCGCTCACATGGCTGTCCGGCTTTGCCGGAAGCACCCCTCGGGTTGTACTGTTCTGCGCCACATATGCCATAGGCTCTTTCTTTATAAGCAGCAGCTTTCCGGAGATCCTGCGTTTTATAAAAAAACAGATACCGGAAAGTTTTCATAAAACTGCGCATAATATAAAGGCCGACCTGCTCAGCGGTCTCGGCAGGTGGCTTAAAGCACAGCTGACACTAATGTGTATAACATTTTTGGAGCTGACACTGGCTCTTATGCTGCTTAAAATAAATTATGCCGTCATAATTGCTTTCATAATCGCCGTAATTGACGCGCTGCCAGTCTTCGGCACAGGAGTTGTACTCATCCCATGGGCGGTGATACTGTTCATAAGCGGTGACACCGCGCTTGCAGTTGGACTTTTAGCCACATATCTTATCGTGACCGTAGCTAGGAGCTGCTTGGAGCCGAAAATTGTCGGAGCACAGTTCGGAATAAGCCCCGCTGCGGCGCTTCTGGCCATGTACTCAGGCTACAAGCTTATCGGAGTCGCCGGGATGATATTGTTCCCCTTCCTTCTCATGATGCTCAAGCAGATGAACGACAAGGGATACGTGAAGCTATGGAAATAGACAGAGGCAAAAAATTAAAGCTGATGCTGACGGGCGCGCTTGCCGGGCTTATAAACGGCTTTTTCGGCGGCGGAGGCGGCATGGTGCTCATTCCAATGCTTACCGGTTTTATCGGGCTTGAAGACCGACGGAGCTTTGCAACCTCAGTCGCTGTAATGCTTCCGCTCTCGACCGTGTCGGCAGCCGTTTACTTTATAAGCGGGGCAATTCCGCTCTCCAGCGCAGCGCCGTTCCTAATCGGCGGGCTTCTGGGAGGCGCGGCCAGCGGACTTAGCTTTAAGCGCATACCAACTGCGCTGCTGCGCAGGATATTTGCCCTTTTCATCATATACGGAGGGATACGGTCGTTTCTATGAGCTTTTGGCTAAATATTTTCGCAGGTGCAGTCTGCGGTGTGCTCTCCGGCTGCGGTATCGGCGGCGGATCTTTGCTGCTGATTTATATGACGCACTTTGCAAGCCTGCCGCAGACCACGGCTCAGGGAATAAATCTCTTATACTTTATTCCCACTTCGTTTGCGGCGCTGATATCACACTTTAAAAACAAGCTTGTTGATAAAGCTGCCATGATTTACGCCTGCCTTCCCGGCACTGTCTGCTCTTTTTTCGCCGCACTGGCTGCAACATCAATAGATTCCGGACTGCTGCGTAAATTTTTCGGCATATTTCTCATACTCATCGGCGTTAAAATGCTTATTAAGAGGAAAAACGCGTGAAGCAGGCGCTCTTGTAAAAAACGGTGCACAATGTTAGAATGTCCTTTGGATGTCCGGACAGGCTTATAACCGTCTTTCCCTCATTAATGTGTTTACGGAGGCGACAGGATTTGCTGACTCACAAGAAAGAAAACCCTATGGCTATCAGGTCAAAAAACGCCCTCTCCAGCTCGCTTCTCAAGCTGATGATGTACAAGTCCTTTGACGAAATCTCCATATCAGACATCACAGAGCGCGCAGGCCTTTCAAGACAGACATTCTACACAAACTTTCAGAAGAAGGAGGACATCCTTCTCTACCTTCTCCACAGACTGTTCCAGCGCTACTATGACAAGCTGAGCGCGGCAAAGCCGGTGCCGGAGAACCTGATCATAGACTATTTTATTTTCTGGGGGGACAGCAGGGATTTTCTTTCGCTGCTCTTTAATCAGAACATGGGATTTCTTTTTCAGGACTGCAACAGGGCCTTTTTTGTCGAGGACACGGATATAATTAACGATATGTTCACTGCCGAGCCGTGGCAGCTCCCCTATGTGAAGGCGAGCCTTGCGGGTGTTACATATGAGCTGCTTCTGATGTGGATAACAAAGGATCAGGGGCTGTCGGTGGACGTCTTAAACTCCATGACCGTGAACCTTCTTGGAGGCAAAATATTTGCGTGAAAAAACCGCGGACATAAAGTCCGCGGTTTTTTATTTAATCTTTCTACACTCAAGGTAATAGCGCTTATCCCGGGCGTGACCTATTGAGAAGCTCTTTTTGGGAAACACCCCGTCGGCTATGACGGTACTAAAAAGCTCCTCCTTATCCATCACAGGGAGCAAAAAGCCTATACTGCCCTGTTCCTCCGTAAGCCTCAGCACAGCCTCTTCGTCATGAATATAGTCTATCGACCCGTCAGACACCGCCGCGTACTCCTCAAGGAAGCTCTGGAGCTGTTCGATCATGCTTCCAAAACTTTTACCGCGGATACGCAGTTTTCCCGCCTTACGTCCGCTGACAACATACTCGACCTCATGTCCGTCAGGACAAGTGAGCTTTTCATTCATGACCTCAAGCAGCTTATCAGGCGTGGTATTAAAAACTATCCTGTGGATAGGCTCAAAATGCACTCCGGGATCATAAACATTATTAAGCTCCACAAGCGCGAAGCGCGCCGGGTGTGCTGCAATCTGCTCAGGCGCAAGGCTCTGCTTTATCTTTTCCCACAGCTCTTTCGCCGCGGCAAGGGAGTGATTGCCGTCGCCTATAACAATCTGCACGTCGCTCTGAGCCAGCCTTTCCAGCGCTGTCATTACCTCAGCCGCTGTCTCGCCGCTCACCTGATAGCCCCGGATATGTCCGCCGCCCTCCATAAGCTCAAAGTCATAGAGCTTTCTCATTGATGAAACGCGCTTCTTAAGCGGCTCCACCACACACTTCTCCCTATCGTCTATGAGCACCATGGCATGGGGAAGCTCAAGAGGGGCGCTCTCTCGAATGAGCATCCTTGCCGGGAGCCGCTCTACAACCGTCTTCTCACTGGCACGCACCGGAGATCCTGAGTTTATTGAAAAATCATAGGCCTCCAGATCTAGCGCACCCACGAGTCCCCGGCGTACACCCCCGGTCACTGTGCGCTCCACATAAATAAAGCTCTGCTTTATCGTCTCAAACACACCGGCCGACAAATAGCTCTCCATGACACTGTTTACACCCGCAGCCATATCCATGATGGGCGCGTCGTTTAAGTATGCCTCCGGCAGTATCATATGATATGTGGAGAGCTTTCCAACCGTCCTCTCCCTGACACTGTTCCAGTAATCTCTCTCCGACGTAAACTGATCACAGGCGATTACGCTCCAGTCCTCCATGTCAGCTCCGGCAGGAATCAGTATATCCGCCGGTACAAATGCTGATTTTCCCATTTGACTTCCCTCTCAGTAATTAAATTCGTCCATAAACTTTATGAATTCTATCAGCTTTAAATCAGATTGTAAAGCATATCCTTCCAAAAATTGAATTTTACAGTTGCACATGCGGGACATTTGTGGTAATATTAATATAAATCAATACCCTAAAGCCCGAAGATTTTGTTCATTATTTATATAAGGGGGTAAGAACATGAAAAAAGCTGTTATTGCAATAAGCCGTGCCTATGGAAGCGGCGGTACGATCGTCGGAAGGAAGCTTGCGGCTGAGCTTGGTATCCCTATGTTCGATAAGAAGATTATTGAACTGGCTGCTGAGAAGAGCGGCCTCTCGCAGGACTATATTGACCGTATGGAGGCGCACGCCTCAAGCAGCTTCCTGTTTAATTTAGCCTCTGCCTCCTATCCAACGCCGGGGCTTACTGCCCAGTATGATATCCCCATAACCTTCTCGGCTTTTTCGGCCCAGTCGGCCGTTATAAGGGAGCTAGCCGAAAAAAACAGCTGCGTTATAATCGGCCGCTGCTCCGACTATATTCTAAAGGACGATCCCAACTGCATCAAGGTCTTTCTTTATGCTGAGAGAGAGGATAGAATCTCCCATGTTATGAACGAATTTGGTCTTGAGCGCAAACAGGCTGAAGCAAAGCTAAATAAGATGGATAAGGGACGCGCGAACTACTATAGGAACTTCACAGGAGAGAGCTGGGGTTCGGTCTATTCCCACGATTTAAGCATAAACACCACGCGCACCGGACGCGACGGCGCCGTTGAGGTCATTAAGTCATATCTCACCCAGTGCGGCATCCTGTAAAACATATATTAATACACAACACATCTCCCGTGCTTTTTGCACGGGAGATGTGTTGTGTTTATCATTACTCGTATAATATATATCACGGCAGATTTTAATAAATTATTAAATACCGCGGCAGGTATTGACAACTTGGGAAGACGGTGCTAAATTATGTTTAGCACTCAGAAACCTCGAGTGCTAAACATGGGCTTAAGCAGAAACTTCTGTCTGGCGGTGGTTTTTCTGGATATTAGTGAGAGAAAAAAGAGAATACTTCGCACCGTAGTGGAAGAATATATTGAGACGGCCGAGCCTGTAGGCAGCAAAACCGTTCAGCAAAAAGCACAGCTTGACTGCTCCCCTGCCACTATTCGCAATGAGCTTGCAGATCTTTGCGTTCAGGGCTACCTTGAACAGCCTCACACTTCCGCCGGGAGGATCCCTACTGCCAAGGGCTACAGGCTCTATGTAAACGAGCTTATGCGGGAACAGAAGCTCTCCCTTGAGGAGACTGAGACTATAAACCGCGCCCTCACTGTGAAGATGGAGCAGCTCGACAAGCTGATAAGCGATGTGGGTCATGTGGCGTCCGAGCTTACAAGTTACCCTGCTCTCGCCTTTTCGGCCGCAGCCCCAGCCACGATCAAGCGCTTTGACCTCATCTACATTGACCCGAATACCTTTATAATTGTCCTGCTGCTGTCTAACGACACGGTGAAAAACAAGCTTATACATCTTCCCTTTTCCTTCGATCAGAGTATGGTGCAAAAGCTTTCAGCGGTTTTTAACGGCTCCTTCACCGGTATAACCGAGGACAAAATAACGCCGCTGCTTATATCCTCAACTGAACGGGCAGTAGACGACACCATGGGGCTTTGCTCCGTGATAGCAGGCTTTGTCATTGAGGTTCTGAGCACTGTAAAAAGCACTGAAGCCATAGTTTCCGGCGAGGCAAACCTTTTAAAGCTCCCGGAATTCAAAGACCCGGAGAAGGCACACAAGCTTATTAATTATCTTTCCGATTCCGCAAACCTTTCCGTCCTTCCGGCAATATCAGGCACCGGCGACGTAAGGGTTATTATAGGACCCGAAAATGTTGCTGAGGAGCTTAAGGATTCCAGTGTAGTCCTGGCAAGCTACAACGCTGGGGATAATACCCGCGGTCTTATCGGCGTGGTCGGACCTACAAGAATGGACTACTCAAAAGTTGCAGCGAAGCTCAGCTATATCGCGGACGGACTTTCAAAGCTTTTAGGCGGCGGAGGCTCTCCCCCGCCAGGCTTCGGCAAGCTAATGATAAAAGGAGATGACCCTGATGTCTAAAAGGCAAAAAGACAACGAGACAGAAAACCCTGTCGAGAATAACGAGGAGACTATAACAGATGATACCGCTGCACCGGTCTCCGAGGATAACGGCAGCGGTGCGGACGCCGCGGCAGGAAGCGATCAGGAAAAGGACACCGCCCCGACGGCAGAGGAGCTTTTAAACGCGGAAAAGGATAAATATCTTAGGCTTTTGGCTGAATATGATAATTACCGCAAACGCAGTCAGAAGGAGCGCGAGGCGCTGTTCACCTCGATAAAATCCGAGACCGTGCTCCAGATACTTCCCGTGTACGACAATCTCGAGCGCGCCTTAGCATTAAAGTCCACAGACGAGGCCTTCTACAAGGGCATCGAGATGACAATGGCCCAGCTCAAAGAAATTTTCGAGAAGCTCGGCGTTAAGCCGATAGAGGCCGTAGGACAGAAGTTTGACGCAAACCTCCACAACGCCATAATGCACATTGAGGACGAAAACTGCGGCGAGAATGAGGTCGTGGAGGAGTTCCAGAAGGGATTTCTTCTGGGAGACAAAGTGATCAGGTTCTCAATGGTCAAGGTGGCAAACTAAACCGCCTGACATTTATAATAAACAATTTTTTCATTTTATATAGGAGGCAATCATTATGGGAAAAATCATTGGAATTGACCTTGGTACGACTAACAGCTGTGTATCCGTTATGGAAGGCGGCGAGCCTGTAGTAATAGCAAACGCAGAAGGCGCACGCACTACCCCGTCCGTCGTGGCATTCTCTAAGGACGGCGAGCGCATGGTCGGCCAGGTCGCAAAGCGTCAGGCCATCACCAACCCCGACCGCACCATCTCCTCCATCAAGCGTGAGATGGGTTCTAATTACAAGGTCACTGTCGACGGAAAGTCCTACACCCCGCAGGAGATAAGCTCCATGGTCCTTCAGAAGCTGAAGGCTGACGCCGAGGCATATCTCGGCCAGCCCGTGACCGAGGCGGTTATCACCGTCCCTGCTTACTTTACGGACTCCCAGCGTCAGGCAACCAAGGATGCCGGTAAAATAGCCGGTCTTGACGTTAAACGTATTATAAACGAGCCTACTGCCGCTGCGCTTGCTTACGGCCTTGATAAGGAACAGGCCCAGAAGATAATGGTATACGATTTGGGCGGCGGTACCTTTGATGTGTCTATCCTTGAGATTGACGACGGCGTCATTCAGGTTCTCGCCACGGCAGGCAACAACCGTCTGGGCGGCGATGACTTTGACGAGTGCATAGTCAAGTACCTTGTGGAGGAGTTCAAAAAGACCAACGGCGTGGACCTGTCCACCGACCGCGTGGCTATGCAGAGGCTCCGTGAGGCCGCTGAGAAGGCCAAGTGCGACCTTTCCGGTGTGACCACCACCAGCATAAACCTGCCCTACATCACCGCAGATGCGACCGGTCCTAAGCACCTTGATGTGACTCTCACAAGAGCTAAATTCAACGAGCTTACCGCTCACCTTGTGGAGGCCACCGCAGGCCCTGTCCGCCAGGCTCTTAACGATAAGGGGCTTACCGGCAGTGATATTAACAAGGTCCTTATGGTCGGCGGCTCCAGCCGTATCCCGGCTGTTCAGGAGATGGTCAAGAAGCTCACCGGTAAGGAAGGCTTCAAGGGCATCAACCCCGATGAGTGCGTAGCTATCGGCGCGGCCATCCAGGGCGGCGTTCTCGGCGGAGACGTAGAGGGTATCGTCCTTCTGGATGTCACCCCGCTGTCTTTGGGCATTGAAACACTCGGAGGAGTGTTCACAAAGATAATCGAGCGCAATACCACCATCCCCACCGAGAAAAAGCAGGTGTTCACCACCGCAGCTGACAATCAGACCTCAGTTGAGGTCAACGTCCTTCAGGGCGAGCGTGAGATGGCCCAGTACAACAAGTCCCTTGGCCGGTTCCATCTGGACGGCATTGTGCAGGCCCGCCGCGGCGTTCCTCAGATTGAGGTCTCCTTTAACATCGATGCAAACGGCATCGTTAACGTCTCAGCCAAGGATCTGGGCACCGGCAATGAGCAGCACATCACCATCACCTCATCCACCAATATGTCCAAGGAGGAAGTGGAGAAGGCCGTCCGTGAGGCGGAGCAGTACGCCGCCGAGGACGCCAAGCGCAAGGAAGAAGTGGATATCCGCAACGCAGGCGATCAGATGGTATATCAGACGGAGAAGGTTCTGTCCGAGACCGGCGATAAGATCGACGCCGCTGACAAGAGCGAGGTCGAGGCGGCTCTCAGCACGCTGAAGACAGCGCTGGCCGGCACCGATTCCGCAGCAATCAAGTCCGCCACAGACGCCCTCACTCAGGTGTTCTATAAGGTCAGCGAGAAGCTTTACAGCCAGGCCAATCCTCAGGGCGCGGCCGGCGGAGCCGACTTCAACCCAGGTGCAAATGCCGGACAGGGCGCCGGCACAGGCGCCGACGGACAGCAGTATTACGACGCCGATTACGAGGTCGTGGACGACGACGACAAGAAATAATCCCCTATCGGGGTTTTAAACCGTCCGGGTATTACATTGCGGGCACAGGCTTTGTGTCCGCAATTTCCCGGTATATACCGATCCCATTTGGGAACATAGAATGATTTACAGCGTGTCAGCACCCATGGGACCGGGTAAAGGCACACCGCGCACCGCGCGGCGCGTCAGCGTTGCCCTGCGGGCCGCTTAGGCACCGGGTCCGCTGGCAGTATCAGAGGTGAGAGCATATGGCAGATAAACGCGATTATTACGAGGTGCTCGGTGTTGGAAAAAACGCCACAGACGCCGAGCTTAAGAAAGCCTTTTTTAAAATCGCCAAGGAGAACCATCCGGATCTGCATCCGGGTGATAAGGAGTGTGAGCAGCGCCTTAAGGAGGCCAACGAGGCCTATGAGGTGCTCTCCGACAAGGATAAGCGTGCAAAATACGATCAATTCGGCTTTGCCGGTGTGGATCCGAATTTTGCCGCCTCCAACGGCGGAGGGTTCAGCGGCGGTTTTGACGGATTTGATCTTGGGGATATCCTGGGCAGCGTCTTCAGCGGCTTCGGCGGGGACACCGCCCGGAACCGGAACGCCCCTATGCGCGGCGAGAGCATCCGCGTGGGGGTATCCATTTCATTTGAGGAGGCTGCTTTCGGCTGCGACAAGAGGATCACAGTCTCCCGAACGGAGACCTGTGACGAGTGCGGCGGCAACGGCTGCGCCCAGGGCACCACGCCCGAGGTGTGCCCCACCTGCCACGGCTCCGGCGTGGTCATGACTCAGAAGCGCACCATGTTCGGCGTCATGCAGTCCTCTGCCGAGTGTCCCAAATGCGGCGGCAGGGGCAAGATTATACATCAGCCCTGTGGGAAGTGTCACGGCTCCGGCACAGTACGGAAGCAGAAGACCATCAACGTCACCATCCCGGCAGGCATTGACAACAACCAGACCTTCGCCCTGCGCGGACAGGGCCATGCGGGCTTAAACGGCGGCCCGGCCGGTGACATTCTCGTAACCGTCTCCGTCCGTCCCCACGAGTTCTTTAAGAGAGAAGGTTTCTCCATCCTTTACGAGATGCCTATATCCGTCACTCAGGCACTTCTGGGCGCAGATCTGGAGGTACCAACTCTTGACGGAAAGGTCAAATACTCCATTCCGGAGGGCACCCAATCCGGCGACGTATTCCGCCTTAAGGGCAAGGGCGTTCCCTATCGAAACGGCCGCGGCGATCAGTACGTCACGATAAAAATTAATATTCCGAAAGAGCTTACAAACGAGCAGCGGGAGCTTGTAAAAAAGCTTGATGAATCCCTCGGAGGGGGCGCAGGCGGAGACTCCAAGCCGCACAAATTTAAGCGCAAAAAGTGAGCTTTATGCGGGATCTATTCACAGGGAATTTGCAATGTCAAATTCCCTGTTTTTATTATTTACTAAGATGGTTAAAATACGCTGGACACAGAAAGCTCCTGCATTGCCCGGCAACATTCTTTTTTAGCCGAGACTAATTTAACCGTTGAGCAATGATGGGGCATTGCCGCTTACTTTTTGCGGCTTTTTTGGCTTAAATGACAATTTTCCTCCTTTGAGTTTACTTTTTGTTTTTTCCTTGGTATACTCTACTTGCTTTCAAGCGGAGGTGATACTTTTAAAATGTTTCTGGCAGATTACCATATGCATTCCTTCCCTTTTTCTCCGGACGCGCAGAATTCCATGCTCCAGATGGCCGAGGCCTCAGCAGAACACGGAATTACTCACATCTGCATAACCAATCACATTGAAAACTGCTCCCAAAGCCCGAAATGTCCGCTCCAGTTTCCGCCTTTTCATGAGTGGGAGGCTCTTGAGACTGCTTTTAATACCGCAAAGTCCAAAATGGACGGCCGCATAGATATGCGCCTTGGCATTGAGCTGGGCTCCCCGCACTATGTCCCCGAAATTGGTCGGAAGATCTACAGCATGGAGATGTTCGACTTTGTCATCGGCTCCATACACAACCTGCGCGAGGGTGAGGATTTCTGCTATTACACCTATCCCCCATTCAATGAATTTAGTCCGACGATAGAAGAATACCTTCAGGAATATATTAAGCTTGCAAAATTCGGCTGCTGTGACGTTTTGGGTCACATCGGATATATGCAGAAGTATATGGCCGATCAAAATGTGTATTTTGATATGATGGAGTTTTCCGACCTGCTGAAAGAGCTTTTCTCAGCGGCTATTCAAAACGGCATAGGGATCGAAGTAAACACCTCCTCCCTGCATGAGAAGCTGGGCGAGTTTGTTCCGAAGCTGGAGGTACTGAAGCTCTATCGAGAGCTTGGAGGAGAGGTCATCACCGCCGGGTCCGATTCACACTCCGTAAAACATGCGGGCTTTGCCATAAAGGAGGCATACGAGCTTCTGCGTGAGGCCGGTTTTAAATATGTATGTATTTTCCGCCGGCATGAGCCGGAATTTATAAAGCTTTAATCAGAAAGGACGCTATTTAAATGACCATTGCACTTGCCTGTGACCATGGTGGTTTTCCCCTTATGCAGGACGTCAAGGCACATCTTGATGAATTAAAAATAGAATACAAGGATTTTGGTACTCACTCAACTGAGCGCTGCGACTATCCGGATTTTGCCGCCGCAGCGGCGCACGCAATAGCAAACGGTGAATATGATTTTGGTATATTCATCTGCTCTACAGGCATAGGTATATCCATGGCCGCAAATAAGGTCCACGGGATACGTGCCGCCCTGTGCTCAGACTGTTACAGCGCCGAGTATACCCGCCGCCACAACAACGCCAATGTCCTATGCATGGGTTCCCTCGTCCTCGGCAAGGGGCTTGCCAACAAGATAGTAGATACCTTTTTAGAGCATGAATTCGACGGCGGCCGCCACATCCCGCGTGTGAATAAGCTGGCCGACATTGAAGAAGGCCGCCTGTAATAAGCCTTTTCGGTATCTAAAAGGCTCGGCTCTTACATTCTCCGAAAGCTGGTGGATTCATGGCATCAAATGAAAACAGGACATACCGCAGCAGACGGCCCGTCAGAACCGCCCTTATTGTCTTCTTTGTGCTTTTGGCTGTTCTGATCGTTATAGCCTTTGGCATATTTTTCGGCTTTAAGCGATATATAGTCTACACCGACGACGGAGTCAGATTGGATATACCATGGCTTCAGGAGACCGATTCATCAGCGAAATAGCATAACTCCCTGCTCTAGTGCAGGGAGTTATTTATCATCAGCAATTAGTCATTGCTAACTTTTTTATCTGAAGCTATTGACAATGCAGGAAATGTTTGTTATATTTTAATAGTTAGTTTTGTCTAACCGGTTTTTGTGTTTATAACAGGCATACTATTATTTTTTTGCAAATCAGTTAGCTCATGCTAACCAATATAAGGAGGCAATCTATGAAACAGAAAATCAAAAGCTTGCTGGGCGCCGCACTGGCTGTCGGCGTTTTGGCTTCGGCGGCACCAGCGGCGAACGCAGTAAGCGACATCAGCGGCCACTGGGCAGAGGAAAGTATGCAGTCCTTTGTCGATCAGGGGTACATCGAAGGCGACGGTACCGGCAGGTACTTGCCTGATAATGCCATGAGCAGGGCTGAGTTTGCAGCAGTTGTTAACCGCATCAAGGGCTTCACTCTTGAAAGCTCCGGTATCTCCGCTTACAGTGATGTGAGCACCGGCGACTGGTATTACAGCGATATGGCCAAGGCTCTTGCTGCGGGGTATCTTGAAGGCTCAGGAAGCTCCATGAACCCGTCAGCAAGCATCACCCGTCAGGAGGCATTTCTTGTGATCGCACGCCTTATTGGGCTTGATATGGACTCCGCCGACACTTCCGTCCTTTGCAATTATTCTGACGGATCAGATACGGCCGTCTGGGCACAGAAGGCCGTGGCTGCCATGGTCAGCGCCGGATATGTTGAAGGCTCCGACGGAATGCTCAGCCCCACAGCCGCCCTTTCTAGGGCCGAGGGTGTGACCGTCCTCTCCCGCGTGCTTGAGGTCTTAAAGGGCACCGTCGTTATAAACGGCACCGTCTATTCCTTCTCTGAGACTCCCGGCGAGCTTGACGGCGTAAGCCAGATTGGCTCCACCGGCGTGTATTACAAGGTTTCAAGCGGCAAGGAGCTTACAGGCGACCTTTACGGCACCGCAAACCTCACATATGCCGAGTTTTATGCCGGAGACGTGACCAGCACCGAGAGCTACGACGCCGTATCCTCCGCCACAAACAGCAAATACAACATTATGTCCAATATGTACATATCAGAGGTAAGCGATGACGGCTATCAGATCTTGGGCGTCAAGGATGTCTCAGTCAAAGTTGACGCCGCACTTTATGTTGAGGCTGCAATACTGAAGGCTGCGGGCAAAGACCTCACAGCTGCCCAGTCCGAGGCTGTAAATATTCTTCTTAACAGCGATCCATATAATGCCGCCGCGCAGTACAAGACCCTTAATGCCGACGGCAGATACAGCGCCACAGTCTTTAACGTCGTTGAAACAGTTGATAACGCCGAGGCGGTACTTAAAACCGGCTCCACATGGGGAGATTATGAGATCGATGTGACAGACCCCGAGGGAGTCTCCAATCTGAGAAACGGCCGTACCGATGACGGTTTCACCATTCATTCCGGTATCCAGGGAATCATTCTTACCACCTCAGACGGCTTCAAGGTTGGAATGGAGTACCTTCAGAGCATCTGGGTCCAGCCTTGGGAGGTATCCTTTAACGTGACCAAGGAGAGCACAAGCAACGCTCACATCGCCGCTTGGGACAATATTGAGGAGCTTTCAAAGCTCGTTGGAACCACTGTTACCAGCATCACCTATATAATGCATGATGGCGCCTATGTCTATGAGTTTGACGGGATTTATATCAAGCCGGCATATACCGGAAACGCCGATGTCTCCGCAGAGTTTACCGACGGCTCTTCCGATGTCGTGCTCTCAGGTATCCCTTCTGAACTGAAGGACGTAGCTGTAACCATAAGCTATGGCTCCGGGCGAACCGCAGTTACCGTTCTAAGTGACGGCCAGGTCAACGACGGCAAGGTAACGATGAGCGCCGGCTACAACAATACTCAGCCTTATACCGTAAATATCTCCAGCTCCAACTACGCGGATATGGTAGTTTACGGACCCATGACCGCTTCGCAGCGCAAGAGCCTGACAAAGCTTGTTGAAGAGGCTGCTCAAATACTTAATACAACCTCTGACGAGGGACTGGAAGAGCATTACCTTGAGGCAGTCGCGCTTCTTGAAGACGCTGACGCCGATTCCGGAACAGCGGCAGAATTGATAAACGACCTCACCAGCCACATATCCGTTCATAAGTAAGCTGAATTTTAGTTCTGACAGGAATAAGACCCACCCTGACTTTTCGGGTGGGTCTTATCTTGAACACGAAAAATTTTTTTGAAATCCAAAATAACAAGCCTTAATTTAAAAACGAGGTAACCACATGATCTTTCTTATTTCACTGATACTTGCCGTGCTTTTTGTACTCTTTCTCTCCGAAGCGCTCAAAAAACACCCGGTGCCGTTTTATATCGCAGCGTCGGTCATATCCATTTCCGTGTTTATCCTGACGAGGCAGGGCGTCAGGCTTCCAAGCTTTGTAAACACATGGATCTGGCCGGTCTTTTCACGCGGAGGTCTGGCCGGGGCACTCTTCGTGGTGGTCATGATCACCGGCGCACTGCCCAACGGCTCCAAGGCCATAAAGCGGCTGATGCCCATACGCGGCGAGCTTTCTATAATCGCCAGCATCCTAACGCTTGGCCACAACGCCTCCTACGGGCTAATATATTTCCGGCTTCTGTTTGTCTCCCCCTCCCGCCTGCCGGTAAATCAGCTTCTCGCAGCCATATGCTCTCTCATAATGATTGCCATTATGCTGCCGCTCTTTATAACCTCCTTTAAAGCCGTGCGCAAAAAGATGAACGGCAAAAGCTGGAAGCGCCTTCAGCGCCTTGCATATATGTTTTACGGGCTGCTGTACATACACATAATGCTGCTCACCATCCCCGCCGTTTTATCCGGAAAAAGTGGATACACTATGACAGTACTTATTTACAGCGCGATTTTTATCAGTTATACTGTTTGCCGTGTGATGAAGGCGAGAGCCGTCAAAACAAAGAGCACCTCACATCTGCCGAAGCGCCAGCTGATAGGAAGCTGTGCCGCCGTAGCCATGTCTGTGTGCCTCACCTTTGCCCTCGCAGCCTGTTCACCTGCAGAAAAGTCAGATCCCGATTCGGATGGAGAAGACGCCGGTATATCTGATGATGAAGCTCCTGCCGGCGAAGATTCGGAAGAATTTGACGACGGTATTCCGGACGGCGATGAGCCTTACAGCGGATCCCGCGATACTGAGAGCGGCCCGGATGCTGAAAACGAAAAAGGTCCCGACCCGTCAGATACCGATGCAAATACCGGTGCTGATACTGATGCCGCAGCAGCCGACCCAGAAAACGGGGAGATTTCCCAAACCGGAACTTCTAACGCCGGCACACCGCCACAGGAACCGGGTACGAATACCGAGGCTCCCTCTGAGCCTGTCTCCTCAGTCTCTCCAACCACAGATTCAGAGCCTGCGCCGGAACCGGAACCTGGGCCGGAACCTGAGCCGGAGGTCGTCCGTATATATAAAGACGGTTCCTTCACCGGTACCGGTGAGGGATACGCAGGACCGGTAACCGTCAGTGTAACGATAAAGGACGACACAATAATCTCCATATCAGTTATATCTTATGTTGACGACGACCTGTTTTTCTCCGACGGCAAAGCTGTTATAAACAGTATTCTCTCCGCCCAGAGCACAAATGTTGACACCGTGAGCGGCGCGACCTACTCCTCCGGCGGAATAATCGACGCCGTCGCCGCAGCACTCCAAAGCGCAAAAAACTAACCTGAAAGGAACCCTTCTGATGAAACGTATCCCCGTACTGCTCACATTAATGATCGCTCTCCTGCTCGTCTCCTGCGGGAAGCTGGAAAGCTCAGCTGCTTCACAGCCAGTGAGTGCCACCATCTTCGCAATGGATACGGTCATGGAGCTGAACATATACGGGGATTCCGAGCTTTTAAAAGGCTCCGAGAGCCTTATCTACAATCTTGAAGCTCTGCTCTCCGTTACTGATGAGAACAGCGAAATTTTTAATGTCAATCACAACGGAAGCGCCGTGCTGTCCGGTGTCACCGCGGAGCTTGTCTCTGATGCGCTGGAACTTTGCTCCAGAACCGGCGGCGCGCTGGATATATCCATATACCCTGTGGTTAGAGCTTGGGGCTTCACCACAGGAGAATACCGCATACCCGGGGATGCAGAGCTAATGGAGCTGCTTAAAAACGTCGATTACACCAAGATCCGGCTTGACCCTAAGACAGGCGAGCTTACACTTCCAGACGGCTTTGAGATCGATCTTGGGAGCGTCGCAAAGGGCTACACAAGCGGGCGCGTCATAGATTACCTGCGCGAAAACGGCGTCACATCAGCTCTTTTAAATCTTGGCGGCAACGTCCACGCGCTGGGTGCAAAACCCGGCGGCTCGCCTTGGCGAATAGCCATACAAGACCCGCTGGGTGACGGCAACCTCTGCGTACTGGAGATAACCGACAAGGCCGTGATAACCTCAGGCGGGTATGAGCGGTACTTTGAACAGGACGGTGAGACCTATTGGCACATCATAGACCCCTCAACCGGCCGCCCCGCGTCAAGCGGACTGGTGTCCGTATCCATCATCGGTGAAAACGGCCTTCTGTGTGACGGGCTTTCAACCTCCCTGTTCATATTAGGACTTGAGGATGCGGCTGAGCTTTGGCGCGAAAGCAGCGATTTTGAAGCAGTATTTGTCACCACCGATGGGGAGATATATATAACAGAGGGGCTTGAAGGCTGCTTTGAGACAGCGGGAAAATATGACGATGCGGAAGTGACGGTGATACGCCGTGGTTAAGACACGTACATGGATCATAATAATTGCTGCATTTCTGCTTATATGCGCAGCACTTACACTGTGGCTGGGCAGCCGTACTGCCCCGGGGGTCATTGCAAATATTTATCAGGATGGCGTCTGCATACGCTCTATTGACCTGTCCCTTGTAACGGAGGCCTACAGCTTCACCATAGAGAGCGAGCGCGGCTCAAACACGGTACTTGTGGAGCCGGGGCGCATATGTATTTCTGAGGCTGACTGTCCGGATCTCATCTGCGTTGAGGACGGCTGGCTTGAGGACAGCGCCGCTCCCATCGTGTGCCTGCCCCACCGGCTCGTTATCAAGCTGGAGGAGACGGCGAAAGCCTCCGACGGGATAGACTCCGTTTCAAAGTGAGGTGCTTTTATGTCGCTTAAAAGAATTACACGTGCCTCTGTTTTTGCGGCCATAGCGCTTACGATCTTTATGGTGGAGCTTCAGATCCCCTCACCGGTGCCTATCCCCGGTGTGAAGCTTGGGCTTGCGAACATCGTGACCGTCTGCTCCATGTTCCTTTTGGGTCCTGCTGACACAGCCGCGATACTGCTAGTGCGCATTGTTCTTGGGAGCATATTTTCCGGGAACATGATGACCATTTTCTACAGTCTCTCAGGCGGTCTCATGTGCTATCTTGTTATGCTTGTTATGCGTAAGCTCGTAACGGAAAAGCAGATCTGGGTATGCAGTGTGCTCGGCGCGATAGCCCACAACATAGGCCAGATAGCCGCGGCAATAATAATAACAAGGACCCCCTCACTTATAAGCTACCTCCCGGTGCTTATGATATCCGGCGTAATTGCAGGCATCTTTACAGGACTGTGCGCCCAGTTTCTCACCGATAAGCTGCGGCGCGCCCGGCCTCACCGCTAAGCGCCGGCGCAAAAACCGGATGGCATTGACCATCCGGTTTTTGTATGTCCGCATATTCATTCTATTTTCATATCGCCAATGGCAAAGCAAATCTCAGCCATAACTCCAACAGTGAGCGCAGACTCATCAATATCAAATTTTCCGTTGTGGTGGGCGGCTCCGCTTCCTATATGGGGATTGCGAATCCCTAAAAAGCCGAGCACCCCGGGGCTGCGCTCAAGGTAGCGGCAGTAGCTCTCTGAGGCAAACCAGTGGTCGCAGTCCGACAGCCTCTCCCCGCCGAAAAGTCCTTCAAACCGCCGCCTTAATTCTTCTGCAGCCACCGGGTCATTTATTACAGGGTCAAGGGTTATTTTATGAAGCTCATTAAATGACACCGTACAACCATGGCATGCCGCCGTATTCTCTGCTATTCTGGTGACCAGCTCCAGCGCCCTTCTCCCCTCCTCCCTGTTAAAAAAGCGCGCCGTGCCGCTAAGCTGCGCGGTCTCGGGAATAACGTTATAAAGCTCGCCTGCCTGAAGCTTGCACAATCCCAGAGTAACGGTCTCCTCGGCGTCCAGCTGGTTCATAAAGGCGGAATTGAGCTGAGTTACAATATGGGCGGCCGGAATAATTGGATTTGCCGCTTTATCAGGTCTTGAACTGTGTCCGGCCTTTCCATGTATGGTCATATCTATCCTCGCTGTGCCCGCCATGCGCGGACCGGGAGAAATATTAAGCTTTCCAGAGTCGAGATCCGCATACACATGCAGCGCGAAACACTCGTCAAAGGAGTATTCCGACAGCGCTTGCATCATCTTACCGATACCGCAGTTAGTCTCCTCGCCCTCCTCAAAACAGCAGAAAACCGTGCCCTCAAGCTCGTCTTTTAGGCTTAGAAGCACCCGCATCGTCCCAAGCAGCATAGCCATATGTGCGTCGTGTCCGCAGGCATGGCAGGCACCGTCCACCTCAGATATGCAGACCTTAGGCCCCACAAGATTCTCCAGCTCCTCCTGAAGCGGCAGAGCGTCCATATCCGCCCGGAGCAAGCGGTTCTTTCCTGGTCCTGCTCCCTCAATAAACGCGATAAGCCCAGTCCCCTCAATTCTGCGGTAAGGAACCCCCATCTGCTCAAGCTCGCGTATCAGCACATCTCTTGTGTGACGCTCCTGCCCGGATATCTCCGGCCAGCGGTGAAGCTCCCGGCGTATATCCGTGACGTATCCGCTTACAGAGTCTATAAGCTCAAGGATCTTTGATTTTACCATAATGCCTCCACTCCCCCACAGCTCCGTATTTTCAGTCAATTCTTATACTATGTTTTTAATAATTACAGCACAAATCCCCGAACCGTCCGAATTGGAAGGGCCGGGGATCTTATTGTCTTAGCTTACCACTTGCCGAAATGTATCCTATCCTCTTCCCACTCGGGCTTTACCCGCTTGGGACGAGATGCCTCTATCTCGCCGTTTTCCTGAGGATAGCCGAAAGCAATAATTGAGTGAGGTATGATATTCTCCGGGAGGTCAAACAGCTTAGTCTGAGCTTCAACCTTCTCCATCTGCGGCCATGTTCCCAGCCACACGCTGCCAATTCCGAGAGCTTCGGCGGCAAGGGTCATGTTCTGCCCGGCTATTGCCCCGTCAATGATCCAAAATTCCGGAGCTTTGCTAAAGGCCCTGTCAAGATCTCCGCATATAAGTATGCCGAGCTGGGCATTTTTAAGCGGCTTTGCCGCGCCACCGTTTGCGTCAGCCATACGGCACAGGGTCTCCCTGTCGCGCACAACTATAAAGCTCCACGGGCGGGCATTTGTGGCGGTAGGGCCGCTCATCCCGGCTTTTAGAATTGTGCGGACATCCTCATCGCTGATAGGCTTGCCTGTGTAGTCACGCACGCTCTTTCTCTTCATGATAGTCTCTATTGTATCCATGCAGGGCCTCCTTTTTTATTACCAGTCCTTCCAGACCTCCGGGCAGTAGCCCACAGTGGCCTGAC
>JBJDXR010000045.1:0-25482 GCA_051866775.1 Oscillospiraceae bacterium
GGTCGTTGGCCGCGAGATCCGCAAGCTCTACAGCTGGAGCGACGAGGACAAGCTTATAAACAACTGATTTTCATGTACCGGAAGGAGAAGGCAAGATGGTCAAGGATACGATAGTGAACGGATTTGAAAACGCCCCGCACCGCTCGCTCTATTACGCGCTGGGTCTTACGGACGAGGAACTAAAACGCCCGCTTATAGGCATAGTAAGCTCCTATAATGAGATAGTCCCGGGGCACATGAATCTGGATAAGATAACCGAGGCGGTAAAGCTGGGCGTTGCCATGGCTGGGGGAACGCCGATAGTCTTCCCGGCAATAGCCGTATGCGACGGCATAGCCATGGGCCATGTGGGGATGAAATATTCCCTTGTCACCCGTGACCTTATTGCCGACTCCACCGAGGCCATGGTGATGGCCCACGGCTTTGACGGCCTGGTCATGATACCGAACTGTGATAAAAACGTGCCGGGGCTTTTAATGGCCGCCGCGAGGCTCAATCTGCCGACCGTGTTCGTATCCGGCGGCCCGATGCTTGCCGGACGTGTAGAAGGGCATAAGACTAGCCTTTCAAGCATGTTTGAGGCTGTCGGCAAGTTTGCAGCAGGAAAGATAGACGAGGCCAAGCTCCGTGAGTATGAGCAGAAGACCTGCCCCTCCTGCGGCTCCTGCTCCGGTATGTACACGGCAAATTCCATGAACTGCTTAACCGAAGTTTTGGGTATGGGTCTCAGAGGAAACGGGACTATACCTGCGGCCTACTCCGCCAGGATAGATTTGGCAAAGAGAGCCGGAATGCAGGTTATGGAGCTTGTGCGCAAAAATATCCGCGCTCTCGACATAATGACCGCGGACGCAATAAAGAACGCCCTGACTGCCGATATGGCTCTGGGGTGCTCTACAAACTCCATGCTGCACCTGCCGGCCATTGCCAACGAGTGCGGTGTTGAGTTTAACCTGGATATGGCAAACGAGATAAGCGAGAAAACCCCGAACCTGTGCCATTTGGCTCCTGCCGGACCTACATATATGGAGGACCTTAACGAGGCTGGCGGCGTATACGCGGTGCTGAAGGAGCTTTCTAAGAAGGGACTTATAAACACCGGCGTTATGACCTGCACCGGAAAGACGCTGGGAGAGAACATCGAGAGTGCGGAGAACCTTGACAATACGGTCATCCGTGATATCGATAACCCCTACAGCAAGACCGGAGGCATCGCGGTGCTGTATGGAAATCTTGCCCCAAACGGCTGCGTTGTAAAGCGCAGCGCAGTAGCGCCGGAGATGCTCTCTCACGAAGGCCCGGCAAAGGTATTTAACAGCGAGGAGGAGGCCATAAAGGTCATCTATGCCGGCGGCATTAAAGCCGGTGACGTAGTGATAATTCGATATGAGGGTCCTGCCGGCGGACCGGGTATGCGGGAGATGCTCTCGCCCACGTCTGCAATTGCCGGCATGGGACTTGATAAAGAGGTCGCCCTTATAACCGACGGGCGCTTCTCCGGCGCTACCAGAGGCGCGGCTATCGGCCATGTCTCCCCTGAGGCCGCAGCCGGCGGTACGATTGCCTATGTTCATGATGGGGATATCATATCCATAAATATCCCCGAGCACTCCATAACCCTCAAGGTTAGTGACGAGGAGCTTGATAAGAGAAAGCAGAGCGAGAGTATCCTTAAAAAGGACAATATCACCGGATACCTAAAGCGCTACGCAGCGATGGTTTCTTCCGCCGATAAGGGCGCTATAATCAACATAAAATAATAGGAGTTGAAGACTAATGGGAATGACAATGTCTCAGAAGATCCTGGCGGCGCACGCGGGACTTGACAAAGTCGAGGCCGGTCAGCTCATACTTGTAAATTTGGACAGGGTTCACGGCAACGATATCACGTCACCTGTGGCGATAAATGAATTTGCGAAAATGGGTACGGAGAACGTCTTTGACCGGGACAAGGTCACGATGATAATGGACCATTTTGTACCGAACAAGGACATAAAGGCCGCTGAGCAGTGCAAGGTCTGCCGGGACTTCTGCAATGAGAAGGACATACCCGGCTTTTACGACGTGGGACGCATGGGCATTGAGCACGCGCTTATCCCGGAAAAGGGGCTTGTGGTTGCCGGGGATGTGACCATAGGCGCCGACTCCCACACCTGTACTTACGGCGCGCTGGGGGCTTTCTCCACCGGCGTCGGCTCAACGGACATGGCCTGCGGAATGGCCACCGGCAAGGCGTGGTTCAAGGTCCCGTCCGCGATAAAATTTGTCCTGACCGGAAAGCCGAATAAGTACATATCCGGAAAGGACGTCATACTGCACATAATCGGAGAGATCGGTGTTGACGGCGCACGCTATAAGTCCATGGAGTTTACCGGCGACGGAGTGAAGTACCTGTCCATGGCGGACAGGCTCACCATCTGCAATATGGCCATTGAGGCGGGCGGCAAGAACGGAATATTTGAGGTCGACGACGTGACGATGGAGTACCTTAAGGAGCACTCTGACCGGGAACCTGTCATATATAAAGCCGACGAGGACGCCGAGTACGAGCGCATCGTGACGGTGGATCTCTCCACGCTTAAGTCAACTGTCTCTTTCCCGCATCTTCCCGAGAATACCCACACCATTGACGAGGTTGGCGATATCAGGATAGACCAGGTGGTGATAGGCTCCTGCACCAACGGCTTATATAAGGACATAAAAGAGGCTGCCGACATTATCAGAGGTCGCAAGGTCGCCAAGAATGTCCGCGCTATAATAATCCCCGCCACTCAGGAGATCTATTTAAAGAGTATTGAGGAGGGGCTGGTACGCGACTTCATTGAGGCAGGATGCGTTGTCTCTACGCCTACCTGCGGCCCGTGCCTCGGCGGATATATGGGAGTGCTTGCAAAAGGCGAGCGCTGTATCTCAACAACAAACCGCAATTTCGTGGGACGCATGGGACATACCGAGTCTGAGGTCTACCTTGCAAGTCCCGCCGTTGCCGCCGCAAGCGCTATTGCGGGAAAAATTGCCGGTCCTGAGGAGGTGCTCTGATGATTAAAGAAGGAAACGCCATTAAATACGGCGACAATGTTGATACTGACGTCATAATCCCCGCGAGATACTTAAACACCAGCGATCCAAAGGAGCTGGCAATGCACTGCATGGAGGACATAGACAAGACCTTTGCCTCCCGCAAAAAGGACGGGGATATCATGATAGGCGGGGAGAACTTCGGCTGCGGCTCCTCCCGTGAGCACGCGCCTATAGCAATAAAGGCCAGCGGTATATCCCTTGTTATCGCAAAGAGCTTTGCCCGTATCTTCTACCGCAACGCAATAAACATCGGCCTTGCTATCGTTGAGTGCCCTGAGGCGGCTGAAAAAATTGCTGACGGCGACGTCGTTGAAGCTGACATGGACACCGGAATTATAACCGATAAGACCACCGGCGAGACCTTTAAGGCCGAGCCGTTCCCTGAGTTTATCCAGAACATAATAAACGCGGGCGGACTTGTGGAGTCTATCAGAAACGGACTCATAAAGTGAGCGGAGGCGCGAGATGACATATAACATAGCACTTTTAAGGGGCGACGGAATAGGTCCCGAGATTGTTGACAGCGCCGTAAGAGTTCTTGAGGTTATCGGGAAGAAATACGGCCATGAGTTTAAATTTACGCCTTACCTGATCGGCGGAGCGGCCTTAGATGCCTGCGGCGAGCCGCTTCCCAAGGAGACTGTAGACGGCTGCCTCAGCTCCGACAGCGTGCTTCTGGGCGCTGTGGGCGGTCCAAAGTGGGACACCCTGCCGGGAGATAAGCGCCCGGAGAAGGCGCTTTTGGGGATACGTTCGGCTCTTGGACTTTTTACTAACCTGAGACCTGCCAAGCTCTATCCCGCGCTCAGCGGGGACTGCCCGTTGAGACCCGACATCGTCAAGGACGGTTTTGACATTATGATAGTCCGCGAGCTTACAGGCGGAATATATTTCGGCGACCGTGGCTACCGTGAGGGAAAATACGGCGAGGAAGCATATGATACCGAGTGCTACAGCCGATTTGAGATCGAGCGCATAGCCAGGGTGGCCTTTGAGACGGCTAAAAAGCGCCGGGGCAAGGTAATAAGCATCGACAAGGCAAACGTCCTTGAGACCTCCCGCCTTTGGAGAAAGACCGTACATGAGGTGGCGGCAGACTTCGAGGGCGTTGAATGTACCGATATGCTGGTGGACAACGCCGCCATGCAGCTTGTGAAGAATCCCGCCCAGTTTGACGTTGTCGTCACATCCAATATGTTCGGCGACATTCTCTCGGACGAGGCCTCCCAAATAACCGGTTCTATCGGTATGCTGCCGTCGGCATCGCTTAACGAGACCACCCGCGGCATGTACGAGCCTATACACGGCTCTGCGCCTGACATCGCCGGAAAGGGCATAGCGAATCCGATAGCAACTATTCTGTCTGCGGCAATGATGCTCCGTTACTCCTTCTCACTTATGGAGGAGGCCGACTGCATTGAAAAGGCCGTCGACGCCGTACTTAACGACGGACTGCGTACGGCTGATATCGTTGGAGACAGCGGAAAAACGCCGATTTCCACAACGCAGATGACGGATGAGATAATAAAGAGGATGTAATTAAACCCGCGAGGTGATCGAATTGCTTAGTGATCTTGAGAATGCTGCGGCGATGCTTGACTCTATAGTTGTGTTCCGCGGCGTCAGAAACGGCAGCGTGCTCTGTGCGCTTAAGGACTTCTTCGAGGAAGATGGAGATTTAAGCCGGCGCGTCAGTAAATATACCGCGTTTGTGTCCGCGCTTTTTGAGCACGGCTATAACTTCAGCCGTTACCTGCTGGATGCCGCTGCAGAGGACGGAAACGCGTATGTAATGCTGCGTTCAAAGGGCGAGGAGATCCCGCAGGTGCTTGAAGAATGTGTAAGGGGGGAGCTTTCTGTTTTTCAGAAGCTCTCCGATATTTCGCCGTCGGAGCTTGCAGCGTTCACAGGCTACAAGGGCTATCTACCCACCTTCGAGACCTCAAAGCTCGATTTCGCCGCCGAATATGAAAAGAGGATATCTGAGATAAGAACCACCGGCTACGGGATCTATGCGAAGAATGTTATGTTCCGCGTGAAGGACGGGGAGATAGTGCCTGTCAGGTCTCCGGACAAGACTGACGTCAAAAATCTCATCGGCTATGAGCGGGAGAGAGGCCTGCTTATCGACAATACCGCTGCGCTCATCGCCGGCAGGCCCGCGGCAAACACGCTCCTGTGCGGAGATGCGGGAACGGGAAAATCCTCCTCTGTCAAGGCAGTGGTGAATATGTTTGCTCCTCAGGGCGTCCGGCTCATTGAGGTGAGCAAGGAGCAGCTCCGGGAGATCCCCTCCATCATGGAGCATCTGCGGGATAATCCGCTCAAGTTTATCATTTTCATAGATGACCTATCTTTCAATAAAAACGACGATAACTTCAGCGCCCTCAAGGCCATACTTGAAGGCTCCGCATCGGTAAAAGCGGCCAACACCGTGATTTACGCCACCAGCAACAGGCGGCATCTGGTGAAGGAGACGTTTGGGGACCGGGACGGGGATGATGTACACCGCAACGACACGATGCAGGAGCTCCTGTCGCTTTCGGAGAGGTTTGGACTCACGATACTCTTTACGAGGCCCTCAAAGACGCTGTATCTTGAGATAGTTCATGAGCTGTGTAAGGCGAAGGGCATCAAGATGGATGAGGGAGAGCTTGACATAAAGGCTGCGGCCTTTGCCCTACGCCGGGGAGGGGCCTCCCCGCGGGCTGCGGAGCAGTTTACCGACAGCCTGCTGACAGGCAAATACTTGGAGGAACAGAATTGATAACACTAGATAAGATATATCACGCAAGGTACGTCCTAAAGGATGTGATCCGTTCCACAGACGTGATATATGCACCGCATATAAATGAGAATTCACAGGTATATTTAAAAACGGAGAACCTTCAGATAACCGGCTCCTTTAAGGTTCGCGGGGCATATTACAAGATGTCGCAGCTCAGCGACGAGGAGAAGGCAAGAGGAGTCGTGGCCTGCTCCGCGGGGAACCACGCCCAGGGAGTGGCGCTGGCGGCGCAGAAGGCCGGTATAAAGGCCACGATCTGTCTGCCTGACGGAGCACCGATATCCAAGGTCGAGGCCACAAAGAGCTACGGCGCGGATGTGTGCCTGGTCGAGGGCGTGTACGACGACGCATACGAGATGGCCCTTAAGCTTCGCGACGAGAAGGGCTATACCTTTATCCACCCGTTTGATGACGAGCTTGTGATAGAGGGACAGGGTACCATTGGGCTTGAGCTGTGTGAACAGATACCCGATATGGACGCCGTCATAGTACCGATCGGCGGGGGAGGACTTATATCAGGCGTGGCGTTTGCGATAAAGTCCCTTAACCCTGAGGTGAAGGTCTACGGTGTTCAGGCCGCAGGCGCAGCGTCGATGCTGAATGCCCGCAGGGATGGACACGTTGAGACTCTTGACAGCGTATCCACCATGGCGGACGGCATTGCCGTTAAAACGCCGGGAGAGAACACGTTTGATATTTGCAGCAAGTATGTTGACAATATAGTTACTGTTACGGATGACGAGATCTCCGCGGCTATCCTAGCGCTTATGGAGCAGCAGAAGCTTGTGACTGAGGGCGCGGGTGCTGCTGCGGTCGCGGCGGCAATGTTTAATAAAGTGCCAATAGAGGGCAAAAAGGCCGTTTGTATCCTCTCAGGCGGCAACATCGACGTTACCATCCTGTCACGCGTCATAAAACGCGGACTTTTGATGTCGGGACGGCGCTGCCAGCTGACTATTGAGCTTATAGACAAGCCGGGTCAGCTTGAGGCAGTATCCAGAATAATAGCCAGAGCCGGTGGAAACGTAGTCTCCGTCCACCACGAGCGCGCCAACGAGGGCAGTGATGTTAACGGCTGTTACCTGCGCCTCGAGCTTGAGACGCGCAACTTTGAACACATAACCCAGATAAGGGATGCCCTCACTTGTCAGGGCTTCTCGATTATAAACCAGTAATTTAAAGGAGAAATTAAAATGGCACAAAAGGTATTCACAGAGACAGCGCCCGCGGCAATCGGTCCATATTCACAGGCGATGTGCGCCGGAGGCTTTGTTTTTACATCGGGCCAGATACCCATTAACCCCGCCACCGGCAACATAGATGGGGCCGATATCACCGCACAGGCTGAGCAGGTCATGAAGAACCTGACTGAGGTCCTGAAGGCCGCAGGCTCCTCCTGTGAGAAGGCCGTCAAGACGCTCTGCTTCCTTGCGGATATGGGCGATTTTGGAAAGTTCAACGAGGTTTACGCGAAGTATTTCACGGGCAACCCCGCAAGAAGCTGCGTTGCAGTTAAGGAGCTTCCTAAGGGAGCGCTTGTCGAGGTCGAAGTCGTCGCGGAAATAAGCGAATAAGGCACGGGCCCCCGTCACAGGACGGGGGCCCATTTTTGTCGGGCGGTTGCGATTTCTATGGAAGTGACGGCAAAATTGCAGTACAATAGAGTAAAAAAGAGAAGAGAGGATGGAACCGTTATGCACGGCTTATTCAAAGAGATGAAAAGGCAGGCGGACAGGCAGCTGGCCGGGCGCCGGTACAAACGGGACGCGGAGGACCGCATTGTGGTGGACATGACCGTGCAGGATGACAGCGAATTTCTGTCCGTCTTTTCCGAGGGCGAGACGCCCGTCATCAGCATGGAGGTGGCGGATTTTATTGAGAGCCGCACACGCTCACTCCCGCCGCAGGAGCCGCTGACCCTGCGAATACACAGCGACTGCATCGACGACCGGGAGAAACAGCTCTATGCGGCCGCCGTTCGGGAGTATTACACGGAGCGGTACGCCGCCAACAGGCAGGAGCTGCGGCGGAACCGGGTGATCGCCGCCTTCCTGCTGCTCGCAGGGGTGCTGGTGCTATCTGCCGCACTGTGGCTAGGGGACAGGGTGGACAACGCCGTGTGGGCGGAGGTTATCGATATCGTTGCATGGGTCCTGCTGTGGGAGGCCGCCGACATCAGCCTTCTGGAGAACCGAACCCTGCGGTGGAAGGAGAAGCGGTATCTCTCCTGCACGGCTATCAGGATGGAGTATGTACCTCTTTTGCAGGGAGGCCCCGAGGCGGCGGAGGACAGATTATGATGAAAATACGGAGCACTTTTCCAGAAACTTCGTGATAATATTCGTAACTACAGCACCTAATTGTGCGAAATGAAATGAACAATAATAAAATCGATGAACAGTCATAAGAGGAGTTTAAAATGTGATTCGTATACTTTTCGTTTGCCACGGCAACATCTGCCGCAGCCCGATGGCGGAGTTTATCTTTATGGACATGGTAAAAAAGGCGGGACTTGAGGGAACGTTTGCTGCCGAGTCCGCCGCCACAAGCGCGGAGGAACTTGGAAATCCGGTTTATCCGCCCGCACGGCGCAAGCTTTCAGAGCACGGCATAAGCTGTGAGGGAAAGACCGCACGGCGGCTGAAGCAGGAGGACTATGACAAATTTGATCTCCTCATTGGGATGGACGGAGCCAATATGCGGAATATGCGGCGCATGTGCGGCGGGGACGCTTTGGGAAAGATGCACATGCTCATGGAATATGCCGGAGGCGGTGAGGTCGATGACCCGTGGTACAGCGGAGATTTTGAAAGGGCATATCGTGATATCGAGTCCAGCTGCCGCTGCCTGCTGCTCAAGCTAAGCCAGTGCGTTAAATAACTGTAAACTTAACAAGATGGACGATTGACAAAATGTGCGATGGATGATATCGTACAATAGTCGTTGATTTAAGCGGCAGCAGCCGCTGATGCGCAAAAATACGTAAGAGGTGGAACGATGGACGAGCAGGAAGAGAAAAGAGAAGAGCAGCGAAGAATATCCAAGAGCAGGAATATGATGTTTATATCTGTACTGATTGTTGCAGTGATATACCTTCTTGTAACCTCAGGCAGCCCCCGCACATCCCTCGATGTTGATACTGATAACAGGACTCTGACCTTTTCATACAGCGCTAAGGATACAGAAATTGATCCGATTGTGGTCAGCCTTGATGATGTTGAATCAGTATTTTTGGATGAGGATTTGGAGCTTGGCGAAATGGTATCAGGAGTGAAGAACAAGAGCTTCCTTTTTGGACAGTGGCACAATGAGGAGTATGGAGACTATCAGCTCTGCTCCGTAGCTAATCTTGAGACCTATGCCGTTCTGGAGCTTAAGGATGGATACATGGTGTTCAACTATGAAGGTGATGATACGACACAGGAGCTTGTAAAGGCCATACAGGAGCTTCTTGATGAATATATTGCGGCCGATAACGCAGCATAATAGAATTATAAAAGCAAAAGCTTCGGGAAAAACCGAAGCTTTTATTTTTGTCTAAAATATTCCCCTCAAAGCCGGATTTGGACGGGTGATGACGGCAGGATACTGTCACTTGACACCTGACACTGGAAGGCGATAAGACCGACTCCGGCGTCCTGGGCCTCGCAAAGAGCCCTGCCGAATTCAGGGTGCGTGTCCCAATTCGGGGTGAAATAGCGCACGCCATCCATCTGGATGACGAAAACGGCATAGGGTTCAAATCCAGCCTTCTTACAGCGTATAAGCTCCCTAAGGTGCTTCACGCCGCGCTGGGTGGGGGCGTCGGGAAAGCGCACGACGCCTTCCTCCTCCAAGGTGACGCCCTTGACTTCACAGAATATCCTGCGGTTTGATGCCTCTATGTAATAATCAAGACGGGAATCGCCGTAGCGGGTCTCCGGCCTTATGAGAGTCACGCCGTCAAAAAAACCGCTGGAGCCTATCCACTCTGCAAATACCTTGTTTGGGGCCGCTGAGTCTATGTTTATGAGCCTGTCACCCTTGCGGACGGTTATAAGGTCGAATTTTGTCCTGCGGTTGGGGTTTGTACACTGCTGAACGTAGATCTCCGTACCGGGGATCAGAAGCTCCCGGCACCTGCCGGTGTTTTTTACATGGCAGACCACTTGCTTTCCGTCAAGCTCAATATTTGCAATGAAACGGTTCGGGCGGTCGAGAAAGACCGCCCGCCGTATGCCTTCATATTTCATCTTCCTGCTCTTTGTCACGCTCAGGGTTGTGCACTACCTTGTATTTAAGATGCTTGTGAGAGGCGAACATTATCATGCCCAGCACCGCGCAGACAAGATAGCCTGCAAATACAAAAATTGAGAGCATAGTGGGGGCGACGATGAAGAACCTGTATACGCAGGCGCCAACGGCGATGAACATAAGGATAGAGTATGCGATTGAACCTGCCCGCAGCATTCTGTAGGCGTCGCTCCACATCATGACGGTCATTTTGCCGTCCTTTGGAGTACGGCACAGCTGGATAGTTCCATATATAACCAAGAACATGGGAATGATGGAGGCCAGCGACGGCACAGCGACAATGGAGGACATATTGACATCTGTGAACTGGACAGCTGAGATTAAAAAGATCAGGACCGATGAAACAACAGAAAAGACATAGAGGAAACGAAGCTTCTTTAATGACGAGGCGTCATTCTGCCAGACGTACCAATCGCCGGTGTAGACATAGACGGCCTTATAGCCTTTTTTGTTATTTGCGGGCTGCTTGCGAAGCTGGTGATTGTCACGGAATTTGGTGCTGGGGCTTGTGCGTATTCTGGTAAGCGGTGTGGATGATATCTTCATTTCCTTTATCCTCTCGATATTAATTACATATGAAAGCGCTTTTTAAGCTCTACAAGAAACTGCATACGAAGTGTGACTATTATTGCCACAAAAAGTGCGGCTGAAACAGACCCAAGGACTATTATCGGCCAGCTGTAATCAGAGAACACCAGAAGAGCAACGGCGGAGCCCGCTATAGCGAGGACAGTGACAAGTATGAGCGGCATAATATTATGCCGCTGCTTAGTGATGTTTATAAAAAACAGCACACCGAGAACTATGAGTGAGCCGAAACAGGATATCGGCACAACAAAATGCGCCCAGCCCGGGTAGAGAAAGACATCGATGA
Source organism: Oscillospiraceae bacterium (assembly GCA_051866775.1). Taxonomy (GTDB): domain Bacteria; phylum Bacillota; class Clostridia; order Oscillospirales; family Oscillospiraceae; genus RUG626. The sequence continues at coordinate 11,037 of JBJDXR010000045.1, forward strand.
GTATCAGCATTATATCAGCTGTCAAAAGGAGCTTCACTCCCTGACTTATAAGATTGCGCTCAACCAGGGGCTGCTTTAGGACGAGCGTCCAGACCATGTATATTCCCCAGAGCACGATTATGCTCCAGCGCTTGCCGCCGATAATATAGTTGATTACCGGACAGGCAAAGACGGCCGCCAGAAAGATCCAGCCGCAGATATATCTCAAATGGTGCATAAAGACAGAACGCCGTGCGGGCTTGGGATAGATTATTTCAAAATCCATAAAGCTCACTCCCTGATACCTTTGGCTCTAATCCGCTGTCTTTAAAAAGCGAGTACATACGCTCCTCAAAGGAGGGATCTGCCGTAAGCTTAGCCACCGAGAAGGTCGCCGTATCGCCGACTGTGACCATAGAGCAGGCCGCGCGGCTTAAATTCACAGTGCCGAGGACAAAGTCCATTTTTTCTATGTGCCGGAGCATCTCCTCAGGCATGGACACAACGCCCAGATTTGAAAGCGTAGTTGTGAATGCCCTGTCCCCCAAAAAACCGTAAACAATCTTAGCTACCGGTGCTTTTATAAAGAGCGGGATGAGCCTCAGAGACTTCACCAGCTTCACGGCGCCGTTCATCATCTCCTGCATTGCGTCCTTGGAGATGCCCTCCTTGAGCTGCTTTGACACTTTCGGGATTATGGCGTCAAGGGTGGTTATCTCGTCAATCGGCATATGGACATTGCTGTAAAGGGCGAAATTCCGCAGTGTACTGGACTTGAAATAATTCCGCATATTGACAGGCACCTGAATGTGCAGGACACCGTGCTGTAAGTCTGTCGAAGCTTTGCAGGCTATGAACATCATTGAAACCATAAGAGCTGTGACCGAGGCGCCCTTTTCGTGTGCAAGAGCCTTTAAGCGGCAGCTGTCCATATCAAAATGGATTATTTGGCAGGGCTTTATTTTTGACAGTTGCCCGGACATCTGAAGCGCCGGCTTGTCCACAAAGCCGGAGGTCTTCTTGCCGGACACACATTTGTCGAAGTCGTCGGCAGACTCGGCTGCGTCAGGTACGTCGTTTATATCCAGCACGCCGTCGGTGCATGGGATATCATGCCCCAAGAGCCGCAGATATTCAGCAGTGAGGCACTTTAAAAACACCATTCCGCCGGTTCCGTCAGTGAGGATGTGGAAGAATTCGGCGCTTATCCTGTTTTTGTAGTACAGGATCCGGAAGGAAGGGGAGCCTGAAATGGACACATTCATTGCGGCGCACGGGGTATAGGTCTCCGGTTCGACGGCAAATCGGCGCTTTGCGGAGTCTATATAATGCCAAAAAAAGCCCTTTTTTATTGTAGTAGCGAAAAACGGAAAACGCTTTATCGTAAAGGTGAGCGCGACCTGCAGAAGCTCCGGAACGACATCCTCATCCATATATGCCGAGAGGCGAAAGACCGCCATTTGCTTGTGGCTCATGGACAGTGGATAGACCTTCGCGGCATTGTCCAGCGGATACCAGGTGGTGGCCGGACGGGAGTAAAAACCGCCAAGGTTTGAAGGGGAGAGAAGCTCCAGTGTCCGGGAGAGGGGAAGTCCTCTGCGGGAGCAGCAGAGAATCGCGCTTTCGAAATCCCTGAGCATTGCGCCCTTCCACTCACGGGGAAGCCTTAGGTGCTGATCCAGCAGCCTGAAATATACGGATAAGGCTTCACGCTCCGAGTCGGACAAGGACTCAACATACTCACTGTATTCTGATGCCTGATGCTTATTTTTTTTCATTGTTCGCTCCAGTATGGAAAATCAAGGGGCTGGATTAAACGGTCAGATCGGAAAGCTCCGCGCCCACAAAATCCGAGAGCGCAAGAGGGGAGAGTATAAGCTGCTGCCCCCGCAGTCCGGCGCTTACGGCGATTTCGTCAAAAAGAACTGCGGTCTCGTCTATAAATGTGGGAAGCTTCTTCTTCATGCCTATGGGCGAGCAGCCGCCGCGTATATAGCCGGTCAAACCGGGAAGCTCCTTAATGTGTATCATTTCCACTTTTTTATTTGCTGAGACGTGGGCCGCCTTTTTAAGGTCTAGCTCATTTGCGACGGGGATGCAGAACACCAGAAGGCCCGTCCTGTCGCCGCGCGCAACCAGCGTTTTAAAAACCTGCTCCTGGGGCATCCCCACCGCAGCAGCTGCATGTGCTCCGGAGAGATCCTTCTCGTTATATTCGTATTCCGCTGTCTTAAAGGGAATCCCCGCGGCCTCAAGAAGGCGCATGGCATTTGTCTTGGTCATATTATACACCACATTTTTCAGTAAAACCCAGTTAACCTATAAAGTATAACACAGGCGGGTGCGGCTTGTCGATAGCCGTTCCCGCCCGCTGAATATTGTTTTATTTTAAGCCATGAACAAAATTACGCTGTTTCCGCCGGTGCCCTTTGCCTCATACAGGGCGCGGTCAGCTGTTTTAAAGGCCTGTTCATACTCCGTTATTTGAGCCTGTAGAAACACAGAGCCGATGCTGCAGGTAAGACAGCAGTTATCATCTGAGTGGAGCTGCATCAGCGCCCTGCGAACCCTATCAAGCTTTTTTTGTACCGCGTCGGGGCTTGGAACATTCTTCATCAGTACACAGAACTCATCGCCGCCGACACGCCCGACGATATCATCCGCGCGAAAGCCTGCGCGGAGCAGACTGCCTATCTTTGAAAGTACGGCATCGCCGCTCTGATGGCCGAATGTATCGTTGATATTCTTAAAGTTGTCCACATCTATAACGCACAGAGCGCAGCAGTCCCCGTGACTTGCCTCAAGGTATGTCCGACAGTTTTCCTCAAAGGACGCCTTGTTAAGTATGCCGGTAAGCATATCGGTCATGCTCAGCTTCTGAAATTTGACCCGTGACATATAGTTCTGGGTGCGCAGGCTGAAGGTTATCCACGACACGGCGGAGGAGAAGAGCAGTGCCGCCAGCGTTACAAAAATGTCGTGATCCACCACTTCGGGAGACTTAAAACGGAAAGCCAAAAGGATGTAAATGAGTTCCGAGAGAATGGAGAGGGTGAAAATATATGCCGGTTTTATTATAAAGAGCACCGGCATGAACATATAGCACAGTGCCAGAAAGGAATCGGGTCTAAATGGCTCGGTGTAAACATTAAGAACGATAAAAAAGGCTATGAGAACTGTGTAAAACAGCAGACAAAGCGATTGGACAACAGCATAGCTGCACTGCTTTCTCTTTTTATATATGTATGATATAACGGCAAAGGCGGCAAGCGCAGGCATAAGCAGGAAATATTCAACGGATACCGTCCAATCCTTTATAATAAGCGGCGTGAGCAGAATAAGCAGCAGAAGAAAGAGAAAGGCCAGACTGCTGGAAAGGAAGAGTACGTCGATATTAGATTTGCTTATCTCATCCTTGGCATCAGAGAAGTACGCCGCACGGGCGGCAAGAGCGAGTTGTATGTTTTTTAGGAGCTTCAATTCGAAGACACATCCTTTTAACGTACACATGGCTTTATGGACACAAAAACAGGCCGGCGGAACAAACCCATTTAAATTATTTTATTATAATATCAGAACCTGGAAAACGTGTCAACTGATTGCCCGGAGTTATTCGACAAAACAACGTAAAAAACACTTTGCAGGTAATTTAAACCAATGGGAAAATATGTTTTGTAATACTCTACATTTAGTGGTATACTAACTTCCACTTCAACAATTTATTGGGAGGATGACAGTATGGTGATAAACGGCCTTCAGAAGCTGACGCTGCTGGATTTCCCGGGGCGTACCGCTTGTACGGTGTTTGCCGGAGGGTGCAATTTCCGCTGCCCGTTCTGTCATAACGCTTCCCTTGTTGTGCGCGCCGGGGAGCAGCCGGTGATGAGCGAGGAGATTTTTTTTGATTTCCTAAAAAAACGCCGTGGGCTTCTTGACGGGGTGTGTATAACCGGCGGGGAGCCGACACTTCAGCCGGATCTTCCGGAGTTCCTCATTAAGATACGGGAGCTGGGCCATATGACGAAGCTGGATACAAACGGCTTTAGGCCCGATGTCCTGCGGCTTGTGCTGGAGCGGGGCCTGTGTGACTATGTCGCCATGGACATCAAATCCTCGCGGTCGCGCTACGGCGCCGTTGCGGGAATTCCCGGAATGGATATCTCACCCATCCGCGAGAGTGTTTCAATGCTTATGGAGGGGAAGACGCCGTTTGAATTTCGTACCACCGTAGTGGAGGAGCTTCATGATGTGGAGGACTTTCGGGATATAGGCAGGTGGCTCACGGGCGCACCACAATATTTTGTGCAGAGCTTCAAAGATTCAGGGGATGTAATAAAAGAGGGCTTTTCCGCCGCAAAACGCGAAAAGCTTGATAGAATCGTCACGGTTTTAAGAGAATATATCCCCTCTGCACAGCTCCGCGGAGTGGATTGAACACCACAACATATTGTTGACAGATTAAAAAAATAACCCAAAATATTGAGATTTCCTATTGACGAGAGGCTCAATTAATGGTAATATATGCTCGCACGAGAAAATGCGGGTACCGTTTTCTGATTAGGAGGAAATACAGAATGTACAGAGTCATCAAGCGCGACGGCAGAATAGTTGATTTTGACATAACCAAAATCGCCGGTGCAATGAAAAAAGCTTTTGAGGCCACGGATACGAACTTTAACGACAGCGTCATAGATTTTCTGGCACTCAAGGTCACGGCTGCGTTCCAGAGCAAGATAAAGGATGAGCTTATAAACATTGAGGACATTCAGGATTCTGTTGAGTCGGTCCTGTCTCAGGGCGGTTATGAGAATGTTGCAAAGGCTTACATCCTCTACCGTAAGCAGCATGAGAAGCTGCGCAATGTGGACGAGACCATGCTAGACTATAAGAAAACGGTCGACAATTACCTTAATATAAATGACTGGCGCGTCAAGGAGAATTCTACCGTCACCTACTCCGTGGGGGGACTTATCCTCTCCAACTCCGGAGCCATCACGGCCAACTACTGGCTCTCTGAGGTCTATGATGAGGAGATTGCCAAGGCCCACAAGAACGCGGACATACATCTTCACGACCTCTCCATGCTCACCGGCTACTGCGCCGGATGGAGCTTAAAGCAGCTCATTCAGGAGGGGCTTGGCGGTATTCCCGGCAAGATAACCTCATCACCTGCAAGCCATCTCTCCACCCTTTGCAACCAGATGGTGAACTTCTTAGGGATAATGCAAAACGAGTGGGCCGGCGCACAGGCGTTTTCCTCCTTCGATACTTATCTCGCCCCATTTGTAAAGGTGGATAATCTCACTCAGAAGGAAGTCAAGCAGTGCATACAGTCCTTCATCTACGGCGTCAATACACCATCCCGCTGGGGTACCCAGGCTCCCTTCTCCAACATCACGCTGGACTGGACGGTCCCCAACGACCTGGCGGAGCTTCCCTGCATAGTGGGCGGCAAGGAGATGGACTTCTGCTATAAGGACTGCAAGAAGGAAATGGATATGGTCAACAAGGCGTTCATCGAGATCATGATCGAGGGCGACGCCAACGGGCGCGGTTTCCAGTATCCTATACCCACCTACTCCATCACCCGCGATTTTGACTGGTCCGAGACTGAGAACAACAAGCTCCTCTTTGAGATGACCGCAAAATACGGCACACCGTATTTCTCCAACTACATAAACTCCGATATGGAGCCCTCCGACGTCCGCTCCATGTGCTGCCGCCTGAGGCTTGACCTTCGCGAGCTGCGCAAGAAATCCGGCGGCTTCTTCGGCTCCGGTGAGTCCACCGGCTCCGTCGGCGTTGTGACCATCAATATGCCTCGTATAGCTTACCTCTCCAAAACTGAGGAGGAGTTCTATGAGCGCTTGGATAAGATGATGGACATATCCGCCCGCTCCTTAAAGATAAAGCGCACCGTAGTGACGAAGCTCTTAAACGCGGGCCTCTATCCCTACACAAAGCGTTATCTCGGTTCCTTCGACAACCACTTCTCCACCATCGGCCTTGTGGGCATGAACGAGGCCTGCCTCAATGCCCGCTGGATCCGGGAGGACCTGACCCACGAGAATGCGCAGCAGTTTACCAAGGATGTCCTGAACCACATGCGCGAGCGTCTTTCCGACTATCAGGAGATGTACGGAGACCTCTATAACCTGGAGGCTTCTCCTGCCGAGTCCACCGCCTTCCGTCTTGCAAAGCACGATCTGGAGCGGTACCCTGATATCATCACCGCCAATGAGATGGGCGGCTCCCCCTATTACACAAACTCCTCGCATCTTCCTGTGGGCTACACGGACGACATCTTCTCCGCACTGGATATTCAGGATGAGCTTCAGACTCTCTACACCTCCGGAACGGTATTCCACGCCTTTTTGGGTGAAAAGCTTCCTGATTGGAAGGCTGCAGCCGACCTGGTACGCAAGATTGCGGAAAACTACAAGCTCCCATATTACACAATGTCCCCGACATATTCCGTCTGCAAGACCCATGGCTATCTCACTGGCGAGCAGTTTACCTGCCCCCACTGCGGCGAGAAGGCCGAGGTATACAGCCGCATAACCGGTTATTACCGCCCGGTGCAGAACTGGAACGACGGCAAGACCCAGGAGTACAAGGAGCGCAAGACCTACGTGGTAAACACCGCGTATCTCGCCGCGGGAGCTGCAGTCAATGCTTCAAATAACGACTGCTGCTGTTCTGATAAAGCTAACGGAGAGGGCAAGGCGATGCTGTTTGCTACGCCGACCTGTCCCAACTGCAAGCTGGCGTGTGCCCTTATGGATAAGGCCGGATTTGAATATGAAAAGCTTATTGCCGAGGAGCACGCGGACTTGGTGGCCAAGTATGGTATCAAGCAGGCTCCCACGCTGGTAGTCGACGACGGCGCCGACTTCATAAAGCTCAAGGGAGTATCCGATATAAAGAAATTCCTGAATGAGCACGTCGCCGCAAGGGTATAAAACTTCATGCGCGATCAAGCGCACCGCGAAAACGGGCAAATGCTGCCGTGTATGAAGTTTTACGCGCATGTGGGCCGTCCCGGCCCACGCGCTTGAAATTTCAAGGCCGTGCCGTCGGAGACGGCACATGGCCAGTTTTGATGTGCTTTTGCACAGCAAAAGGCTATAAAAAATCCGGGGAACGCAGCAGCGTTCCCCGAGTTTTTCGGAGGATCAATATGCACGATATAATAGTTATTGGCGGCGGACCCGCCGGGATGACCGCGGCACTCTATGCCTTAAGGGCGGGAAAGTCCGTCCTTGTGATCGAGAAAAACGGCTTTGGCGGACAGATCACATATTCTCCAAAGGTGGAGAATTTCCCCGGTACGCTCAGCATGAGCGGAAACGAATTCGCGGATAAGTTCCTTGATCAGATAATGGCCCAGGGGGCCGAGGTGGAGCTTGACACCGTCACGGGAATCCGCGACGAGGGAAAAACCAAACGTGTCCTCACGGAGGACGGAGCTGAGTATGAGTGCAGGGCTGTGATAATCGCCGCCGGCGTGAAGCACCGTATGCTGGGCCTTCCGGGAGAATATGAGCTTGTAGGAAACGGCATCTCCTTCTGTGCGGTGTGCGACGGAGATTTTTATAAGGGGCAGACAGTATGTGTGGCAGGCGGGGGAAATTCAGCCCTTCAGGAGGCTGTGCTTCTCTCTGAAACCTGTAAGGAAGTAATAATGGTTCAGGATATGGACTATTTTACCGGTGAGCAGAAGCTTCAGGATATTCTGCTTACCCGCCCGAATGTTAAGGCTGTAACCGGCTCCGGCATCACGGGCCTTTTGACACAGGCTGGCGAGCTAAGGGGCATAAAGATCACTGACAGAAAGTCAGGTGCGGAGACGGAGATTGCCTGTGACGGGCTTTTTGTGGCGATCGGGCTTATCCCGGAAAACGGCGCTTTCGCGGAGCTTGTCCCCCTGAACGACTACGGCTATATTGAAGCCGGGGAGGACTGTAAGACTGGCACGTCCGGAATCTACTGCGCCGGGGACTGCCGGAGTAAATCCGTGCGGCAGCTTACCACCGCCGTCTCTGATGGCGCCGTTTCGGCCCTGGCGGCCTGCCGGTACATTGACGCCCTGTATAATTTTAACAACGCATTGCGAGCGGGGGGCGGCATCTGCGCGGAGAGCTGGACACAGCTTAACTGGCGGTAAAACGAAAATTCCACAAAAGGTCTTTGAGCTTTTGCGGCAAACGAAAAGGTCCCGGGTCAGACGGCCCGGGACCTTATTATTTATTCTGTTAAGCTCAAAGAGCGGCCTTTGCCATGGTGCAAAGCTCAGAAAACGCCTCCGGATTGTGGATAGCGGTCTCGGAGAGCATCTTGCGGTTCATGTCGATGCCGGCAACCTTAAGTCCGTGCATAAAGGTGGAATAGTTCATTCCGTTTGCCTTGCAGCCGGCGCTTATACGGGTGATCCAAAGCTTCCTGTAGTCACGCTTCTTCGCCTTGCGGCCGACGTAAGCGTAGGTCAGGGACTTCATAACAGCCTGGTTGGCCATCTTGAAGTGCTTGGATTTTGCTCCCCAATAGCCCTTTGCGAGCTTTAATACTTTATTTCTTCTCTTGCGCGTCATCATCGCGCCTTTGATTCTTGCCATCTTAGGTACCCTCCCTTATTTATACAGGATCATGCGCTTGATAGCCGCTTCGTTGGTGGAGTCGGCATATGCTCCCTTACGGAGGCTCCTCTTACGCTTAGGTGTTTTTCCGTGACCATTCAAAAGATGGCTCTTGTAAGCGTGTGCGCGCTTGACTTTGCCGCTCTTTGTGAGATTAAATCTCTTCTTAGCGCCGCTGTGGGTTTTGATTTTAGGCATCTTTGGTTCTCCTTCCGATAGTGTATTCGGCATTTTTGCCGACAGAATTTTAACATACCGGGAAAATCGCGGTATGTGCCAAATATCCGTTAAAGGACGGGAAATACCCGCGCTTGGGGATATTTATTATACCTTATTTGTTGGGCTTTGGCGAGAGGAATATGCTCATGTGCCGCCCCTCAAGCTTTGGGGTCTTATCCATGGAGGCAACGTCGGAGCACTCCTCTGCAAACTTGGTGAGAAGCTCCTCGCCGATTGCGGTGTGGGCCATCTCACGGCCGCGGAAGCGAACAGTGACCTTGAGGCGGTTGCCCTCTTTAAGGAATTTCTGCCCGTTGCGGAGCTTGACGTTAAAGTCATTTTCACCGATACTGGGGGACATACGGATCTCCTTGATCTCAATGACGTGCTGGTTGCGGCGGGCCTCCTTCTCACGCTTGGCCTGCTCGAAGCGGTATTTGCCGTAATCCATTATCTTGCAGACAGGAGGGGTAGCATTGGGGGATATCTTAACAAGATCGAGCCCCTTTTCCGTGGCAATTTCCAGAGCCTGTGCCGCAGACATTATCCCCAGCTGCGTGCCATCGTCGCCAATGAGACGAAGCTCCTTATCGGTTATCTCTTCGTTGATCTGATGAGCTGTGCTTGCGATTGTAAAACACCTCCAAAAATAAAAAACACGAACGCCCAACGGCATCCGTGCAAAAAGCCACACCAAAAGGCATGGAAATCGCAATGTTAACCACGGCGCAGCTGCTGGCCGGGTGAGGACGGTGATGCCGTTCCTGCTTTGTTTTAGCTCATAAACTATACCAGACATACGCCGCAAAGTCAAGTGCAAATCAAAATAATTTGTAAACGAAAATCGGCTGAACCATATTACGCTTGCGCTGTAAGACGGCGTATGATAAAATATCTTGAAGATTTGTACTAATTTCTTAAGGCTTGGAAAGGGTCCAAAAATGAGAACTGACGTCCTTGGAGTAGGCTTTGATAATGTTACGATGGAGGAAGCGGTGGCGCGGGCCGAGGCGCTTATTGCAAGTCCGGAGACCGGTTATGTTGTGACGCCGAATCCCGAGATCGTTTGGGCGTGCCGAAAAAACGAAGAGCTTAAAGCTGCGGTAAGCGGCGCGTCGCTTGTCCTGCCGGATGGCATTGGCGTGATCTACGGCGCGCGGATACTGTCGCGCCCGCTTAAGGAGAAGGTTCCGGGGGCGGACTTTGCCGAAAGACTGTTTGAAAAGATGGCGGAGAAAGGACAGAGCGTCTACCTTCTCGGGGCCAAGCCCGGAGTGGCGGAAACAGCGGGAAAAAATCTGACTGAAAAGTACCCCGGGCTTAAGGTATGCGGTACGGCGGATGGCTACTTTAAGGAGGACGGGCCTGTTATCGAGAGAATAAACGCGTCGGCTCCCGACCTTCTGCTGGTGTGCCTCGGCGCGCCGAAGCAGGAGCTGTGGATGAGCCGCAACGCAGAAAGGCTAAATGTTCGCCTTATGGCTGGGCTTGGCGGCTCCTTAGATGTCTATGCCGGAGTTGTGCAGCGCGCGCCTGAGAGCTGGCAGAGGATGAACCTCGAGTGGCTTTACAGGCTCATAAAGCAGCCGTCCAGATTCCGGCGTATGCTGAAGCTCCCGGCGTTTTTGTTCGCCGTTATATGGCAGCGAATCAGAGGAAAGTGATAATTTTGGGTAAACTTATTGTTATAGAGGGGACGGACGGCTCCGGGAAGGCCACGCAGACAGGACTTTTGACAGACTGGCTGACAAAGGGCGGGCGTACTGTCAGGCGTCTTGAATTTCCGAGATATTCGGAGGAATCCTCTGCGCTTGTGCGGCTTTATTTAAACGGCAGCTTTGGAAGCCGCCCGGAGGATGTAAATGCCTACGCCGCGTCGACTTTTTTTGCTGTGGACAGATTTGCTTCATTTAAGCAGGACTGGGGCGGATACTATTTCGGCGGAGGCTTGGTCGTAACCGACCGCTACACGACATCCAACGCCGTCCATCAGGCTCCGAAGCTTAAGGCGGAGGAACGAACGGGTTATGTTGAGTGGCTTTTCGATTTCGAGTACAGGCTTATGGGCCTGCCGGAGCCGGACCTGGTGATTTATCTTGATATGCCTACGGAAATAACCGAGAAGATGATGCTCCGCCGCAGAGAGAACACGGGGGAGAGCAGCGACATTCATGAGAGCGACGAGGGCTATCTTAAAAGGTGCCGGGAATTTGCGCTCAGTACGGCTGAAAACTATGGCTGGCATGTAATAAGCTGCGCGGAGCAAGGCGCTCCCCGCAGTGTTGAGAGTATACATGAAGATATAATAAAATGTGTTGAACCGCTCTTAAGATGAGTGGGCAGAGAAAGGAAGTATTAAAAATGGTATATATTATTCTTGGAAGAGGCTTTGAAGAGACTGAGGCGATAGCCCCTTACGATGTTCTCAGCCGCGGAGGAGTGCCTGTGTGCTTTGCGGGTATAGGCGGAAAGACGGTGGTTGGAAGCCACGGGATCTCCGTCAACGCGGAGTGCACAGTGGAGGACATAAACGTATCCGACGCGGATATTATCGTTGTTCCCGGAGGGCTTGGAGGCGTTGACAGCATACTTGGCAGCCGGCAGACCCTTGATAAGATCAAAGCTGTATATGACGCCGGAGCGCGCGCTGCAGCCATATGTGCCGGGCCGACTGTGCTTGCAAGCCTCGGCATAACTGACGGAAAAAACGCTGTATGCTACCCGGGCTTTGAGACAAAGATGGGAAATGCTAATATGAGTCAGGAGCACCCGGCGGTTGTTGACGGCAGGGTGATAACAGGCCGCGCGGCCGGAGCCTCCCTTGCCTTTGGGCTTAAGCTGCTTGAGGAGCTGAGAGGCGTTGATGCCGCGAAGAAGGTGGCTGACAGCATCTGCTATGAGGGCTGAGAAAGCCGCGTTAAGGGAATATGCGCGGGAGCTTTGCTTAAAAGCCGGAAAGGAATATATCCGCTCCTGTGATGAGCGTCTCACTAAACGGCTTCTGGAGCTTCCGGAATACTTGTCCGCAAAGACGGTGTTCTGCTATTGGGGGATGGGCTTTGAGCCGGATACCTCAAGAATAATAGAAAATGCCCTTGATGCCGGAAAGACTGTGGCTTTGCCGGTGGTGTACGGCGCCGGAGTTATGAGAGCACATATTATTACGGATATCTCGCAGCTTAATCCGGGAACCTTTGGGATTCCGGCACCGTCTGAAAATATGCCGGTGCTTGAGCCGGAGAATATAGATCTGGCCGTTGTGCCGGCTGTGGCGTTTGACAGGGAGAACTTCCGCCTGGGAAGAGGCGGCGGGTACTATGACAGGTACCTTTCGAGGACCAGAGCCTTTACAGTGGGGCTTACATGCCAAAGGCTTCTCCTTGAAAAAGTGCCGCGGGAGGAGTATGATATCCCCGTAAACTGCATCATCACAGAAGAAATAACGGCGAGGCTCCGTTTAGAGCCTCGCCGGGACTGATGGTTAGCAGCAGCCGTTGTCGCAGCCGCAGCCGTTGTTGTTATTGTTTCCGCAGCCGTTGCCGCAGCCGCAGAAGATGATGATGAGAATGAGGATTATCCACAGACAAGAGTTATTACCAAAACAATTTCCGCACATTAGAATTTACTCCATTCCGCCGCTGCGCCCGGCATTATAATATAGATTCTTCACCTGCCGCGCGCAGTTTTTCGGCAGGATGTTCCAGATGAGGTCCGGCTTTGCGCCGGTTCTGCGTTTGATGGCGTCTTTCGCCATCTGGGATATTCTATGCGGCAGGCGGCGGGGTGGTCACAACGAACGGGAAAGTTTTTTCCGGTCTGCGGACTTGCTCGAAAGGAGGAAATCCATGAGTGATAATAGAGACGATTTTTGGAGAGAACTGATGGGGGAGGATCCCCCTCCGAAGAAGGATGAGTATAGGCCTGAGGACGCTGCTGAAAGCAGTGATCTTGGATTTACAGTTGAATACTTAAGCCGTGATGGTGACAGGCTGCCCGGTTCGGGAAAGCCTGAGGATAGGGAAAGCCCCGTGCCGCCTCTGGAGGACTTTGAGGCGCAGGACCCGGCTCCCCAGCCGGAGAAAAGGCCGCCTGAGCGTGAGCGCCCCGCAGAACGGAGAGCGGAGCAGGAGCGCCGCCGGGACGGTGAGGAAAAGAGAGAGAAGGACCCCGCGGAGGACTTTGAGGTTGACTTTGACTTCGACAAGGAATATGAGGACGTTGAGGAGAAGCCTGTGAGAAGAGGAAGAACCAAGAGAACGGGCTGCCTGGGCGGAATAATGATGTTCCTGTTCGTTATATGTATAAGTGCGGTTCTGGCCTGTGTGGGCTGGATGGCGGCCACTGATGTACTCGGGCTGGACAGCGAGGATGCTGTGGTTGAGGTGACTATTCCTAAGAGCATTTTCAGCGATGAGGAGCGGGAAAAGGAAGGCGAAGGCGGAGAAAAAGAGCTTAAGACCGTGAGCGTGGCCGATATTGACTGTGTTACGGATGTGCTCTACGAGCAAGGGCTTATAAAATATAAATGGCTTTTTAAAATATACGCCAAGTTTTCCACAGCTGATGAGAAAATAAAGGCGGGCACCTACGAGCTCAATTTAAATTATGATTACCGTGCCTTGGTTAACGGCATGACCCCCTCGGGAGGAATACGCGTAACGACGGATGTGACGATACCTGAGGGCTACACCATAACGCAGATAGTTACGTTGCTCAGCGACAGCGGAGTATGCGACAAGAATGAGCTTTTGGATGCACTGGCAAACTACGACTTTGATTATGACTTCCTTGACGACTCGACCTTGGGAGACCCCAAGCGGCTCGAGGGCTATCTGTTCCCGGATACCTACACCTTCTATGTGGGCGATACGGCTACAAGGGTCATAAATAAGCTTCTCACGAACTTCGACAACAAGTGGACGGATGAGTTTGACACGAAGGCTGAGGCGCTTGGCTACACCATGCATGAGGTGCTGACGGTGGCATCTATGGTGGAGAAGGAGGCCGGCGGCGACTCTGAGCGCGCGACTATAGCTTCAGTTATATATAACCGTCTTGAAAATCCCGGCACGCAGGGGACTGTGGGGCTTCTGCAGATAGATGCCACCATATACTATGTAATCGCCGACACAGGCGAGGCGTTCTCCACCGAAATCGACAGCCCATACAACACCTATATGTATGAGGGTCTTACCCCCGGACCGATAGCAAACCCCGGACTTGCGTCTATCAAGGCAGCCCTCGATCCGGACAGCACCAGCTACTATTATTATGCGCTGGGCAAGGACGGGCTGCACCAGTTCTTCCAGACCTACAACGGTTTCCAGAACTTTATAAACAGCAACGAGTACGGCGGATAATCCCTTTTAACTTAATGTGTTGGTTTTAAGTATTTCAATTTTGGTTCGTCGAAATGACGGAAAAGGCTCCACCCGAAAAGGTGGAGCCTTTTCAACAGTCAGTTAAATTGGAATTTGGTTATTTCATTTCTTTTTCAAATCTAAAGAAGTAATTGTTCTCTTTTGGAATGTTGCCTGCGGTTTCACTTATTTGGTGCGGGTCTTTGTGCTTAGGATTAAAAAATTCTACAATCTTGAAACCACAACGATTTA
>JBJDXR010000046.1:0-25342 GCA_051866775.1 Oscillospiraceae bacterium
GACGACTATGAGCTGCCCGACGAAAAGATCTCGCTCTTCGAGGAGTGCGGCTGGGAGTACGTTACAGGAAAGGGCTATATCCATGTGTTCCGCGCACCTGAGGGCAGCGAAGCGCCGGAATTTTACATGAAGCCTCAGCAGCAGGCGGTGACGCTGAAAAAGCTCCGCAGAAGCTATATACTCGCTCCGTTTGTGATACTGTTTTGGCTGGCTTTTTATCTGCTGCTGTGTTTTTCGATGTCCAACGATACGCTCCCGGATGTATTCCGAAGCATCAACATGGGCTTTTACCGGGATCTGGTTGAACACACGGCGCTTACACTGTTTTATGTAATAGTCTTAAGCGGAGCTGTTTTGGATCTGGCTTACGGCTGCTTCAGGACGATGCAGCTTTACCGCCGTTTAAAGCGCGGAAAGGCGATAGACCACTCCCCAAAAAAGCGCAGGCTTGTATATAAGAGTGTAAGATGGGTGTTTTTGATACTTGCCGCGATGTCCCTTGTGATGACAGCGGCCGAGCTTATATCTCACAAGAAATATGATATGCCGCAAAATTCCGATGGCCCTTATATAACACTGGACACCCTGGGTTATGAGGGGGTGCGGGGGTACATATATAACGCAAGCCGGACTAGCAAGACCGAGCATATGTGCTCGCTCTTCGCGGAATATTGGAACACTTACGAGTGCCTGATATTGGATAACAGTGATGTCTGGCTCTATCAGGATGTGTATGAGCTTAAAGCCCAGGCGCTGACCCATAACTTCGCACTGGCGCTCATGGATGACGGTACCTTTGCCCGGAGTGTTGAGGAGTACAGTGAGACCGACGTCCCCGGTTTTGAAAGCGCCTATATCTCCCGGTACGAGGCCGTGGCGATAAAAGGGGATTACGTTGTGCGTATAGTGTATTTTCCACCGGACTACTACGAAAGCAGCGGCGATGCTGTAATTGAGGTTCTGGAAGCTATTGCCCGGCGGATAGGGTCATAAAAGAAAGAAACAGCAGCGAAGCCCATGGCTTCGCTGCTGTTTTTAACAAAGAGGTTTAATGCTTATGACTTTTTCCTGTTAAGCAGGATGTTTGTGAGAATACCGAGGATAAGAGCGCAGGCGATCTCGGTGATGGTCACTATTGCGTTGCCGTTTGCGTCTGAACCGAAGGAGAGGGAGAAACCACCGATACCGGCGATGAGGATAACGCAGACCACAAACAGGTTGCGGTTGTCGTTCAGGTCTACCTTCTGGACCATTTTAAGGCCGGATACTGCTATGAAGCCGTAGAGGGCCATACATACGCCGCCCATAACGCAGTTGGGGATGGAGTTCAGGAAGGCGACGAACGGGGTAAAGAGGGAGATTATCATGCAGAGGACAGCTGCGGTGATTATGGTATAGACGGAGGCGTTCTTGGTAATAGCCACGCAGCCGACAGACTCGCCGTAGGTGGTGTTGGGGCAGCCTCCAAAGAGAGCGCCGGCTATGGATCCGACACCGTCACCGAGAAGCGTGCGGTGAAGTCCCGGGTTTTCGAGGAGATCCTGGCCGATAATACTGGAAAGGTTCTTGTGGTCGGCGATGTGCTCGGCAAAGACGACGAAAGCGACTGGCATATAAGCCACAGCAATCGTCAGAGCGTAGGAGCCGGTGAATTCGCTTACTCCCTTTGCAGCGGAGAGGAAGGTGAAGTCAGGTATGGAGAACACACTATCAAGCTCCTTAAAGGAGTCAAAGTTGATGACCTTCAGAGCATCGATACCAGCAGAATTACCGATGACGGTGAAGATAGCCGCAATTGCGTAGCCGGAGAGGATTCCTATGATGAAGGGGATGAGCTTTCCGGTCTTCTTTCCGTAGACAGAGCAGCACATGGTCACGCCGAGAGTGATAAGGCCGCAGAGAATGGCTATGTAAGGGGAGCCGCCTGCAGGGGCGGTCTGAAGGTCTCCTATAGCGTTGCCGGCAAGGGACAGTCCGATGATCGCGACTGTAGGTCCGATAACCACTGCGGGCATGAGCTTGTTGATCCAGCCGACGCCTACGAACTTAACAATGACAGCGATAATTACATAAACAAGTCCGGCACAGACAGCACCGAAGATAAGGCCTGCAAAGCCGAGCGACATGGAGACGCCTCCGGCGAAGGCGACCAGCATGGAGTTGATGAATGCGAAGCTGGAGCCGAGGAAAACAGGGCTGTTTGCCTTTGTGAAGAGCACATAGACGAGTGTGCCCACGCCTGCTCCGAAGAGTGCCGCGGCAGGGCTCATACCGTTGCCGATAATCATGGGGACGGCGAGCGTTGCGGCCATGATCGCGAGAACCTGCTGGATTGCGAAAACAATTAGCTGCGCGAATTTTGGTTTGTCTTTGACGTTGAAAATCAGATCCATATCTTTTCTCCCTCTTAAAAAATATTTTGTTTATATATTTTCATAGATACTGACATTTGTCTCCCCGTCAGTCTCCATGAGTTTAACAGATACAACCTCACTGCGGGAGGTCGGGATATTCTTGCCGATGAAATTTGCTTTTATCGGAAGCTCCGTATGTCCGCGGTCAATAAGCGTGAAGAGCTGTATGCGCGCCGGCCTGCCCAAATCCGTCACCGCGTCCATAGCTGCGCGGGCGGTGCGCCCGGTAAATATAACATCGTCCACCAGAATGACGATTTTCCCTTCCACAGAAAACGGGACCTTTGTGCCGGAAACCACGGGGATAGGGGAGATCATAGAGAGATCGTCGCGATAGAGTGTGATGTCAAGCTCGCCGACGGGAACGTCAACCCCCTCGATCTTTTTTATATTCTCAGCAAGCCGTTGTGCAAGGGGGACCCCGCGGGATTTTATTCCGATCAGACATACCCCGCCGACCCCATGATTCTTTTCGATTATCTGGTGAGATATGCGGACAAGCGTGCGTTCTACGCTGTCCTTGTCCATTATTAGTGCCTTAAAACGCAGGGACACACAATCACCCCGAAAGAGTATTGAGGCAGCGGCGCAGAAAAAAAGCCCTGCCGTGTATGGCAAGGCACAGAGGTATTCTATCAGTTGACACCTTGCCGGTCTCTCTGTACCGCCTTAAAGATATCCTTGTGAAAATATATCACCTGATATACAGGGCTGTCAAGTAAAAACCGCAATATATTGTTTTTTTGTAGAATATGCCGTCAAAAACACCTAAACGGTAAAAATCTTAAAAATTTATTTCGCTAAAACAGTTGCAAAGGAGAAAAATATGTATTAAACTTTAAAAAGCTTAATTTCTTTGGAGGTAATATTAATGAAAAGGACGTTTGCAACAGCGGACCAGTTCGCTGCGATAGCAGAGGAATACGGCACACCTATCCACGTCTATGACGAGCGTGGAATTCGTGAGAATGCGCGAAAGCTTTATAAGGCATTTTCATGGAATAAGGGGTTCAAGGAGTATTTCGCTGTCAAGGCAACGCCCACGCCACGCATACTTAAGATACTGCAGGAAGAGGGATGCGGTGTTGACTGCTCGTCCTTGACCGAGCTTATGATGAGCGAGCGCTGCGGCTTTTCCGGAAGCGATATAATGTTCTCCTCTAATGAGACGCCGAAGGCCGATATGCTGAAAGCCCGTGAGCTTAACGCGTACATAAACCTCGACGACTACACCCATGTGGAGTTCCTGAACAACCTTTGCGGCATACCGGAGAATATCTGCTGCCGCTATAACCCCGGCGGAGTCTTTTCCGTTGCCAACCAGATAATGGATAACCCCCGCGACGCCAAATACGGCATGACCCGCGGTCAGATGAAGAACGCTTACCGCGACCTTATCGCGTTAGGCGCAAAAAACTTCGGAATCCATGCTTTTCTGGTGTCAAACACAGTGATGAATGAATATTATCCGATGATGGCGCGTCAGCTCTTTGAGCTGGCGGTGGAGCTTCGTGACACCACCGGTGCGCATATCAGCTTTGTAAACCTGTCCGGAGGTATAGGGATACCCTATTATCCTGACCAGATAGCCCCGAATATCGAGGTAATAAGCGATGGTGTACGCGAGGCCTACAACGATATACTTGTCCCCGCCGGAATGGATGATGTGAAGATATTCACTGAGCTTGGCCGCTATATGCTTGGACCCTACGGCTGCCTTCTCACACGTGCAGTACACCAAAAGCACATCTATAAGGAGTATGTTGGTGTAGACGCCTGCGCCTGTAACCTGATGCGGCCTGCGATGTACGGCGCTTATCACCACATAACTGTTCTGGGCAAGGAGAATGAACCTCAGGATCATCTCTACGACGTGGTTGGCTCCCTGTGCGAGAATAACGATAAGTTTGCCATAGACCGTGAGCTGCCGGAGATAGATATCGGGGATTTGCTTGTTATCCACGACACAGGCGCCCATGGCCACGCAATGGGCTATAACTATAACGGTAAGCTCCGCTCCGCCGAGGTGCTTCTGCGCGAGGATGGAACGACCGAGCTTATCCGCCGCGCTGAGACGCCGGATGACTATTTTGCCACGATGATATTCTGAGCTGAAGCTTAATATGAGAGGGCCGGATCCTTTCCGGCCCTCTCTTTTTATCGTCAGAAGAAAACCCCGGAACTCAGTTAACTGAGTTCCGGGGTTTATGGTTTAATTGATGCTTATTTATTTTCGCCGGTATTATTATCATCAGTGGAGCCGTCAGTAAAAATACCTTTTTCCTCAAGCTCCTTACGCTTTGCGTCCTCAAGGGCCTCCGTTTTGATATCCTCAATTATAGTATCGTTAGAGGCTGTGCTTGTGGGAGTGTTGTCCTCAGGGGGCAGCTCGCCGTTGTGGTCGCACATATAATTAAACTGCTCGCCGGTCATTGACTCGTGCTCCAGCAGATATTCCGCCGTGGCAATGAGCATATCCCGGTGCTCCTCCAGCAACTCCTCACACTGCTTTGATGCCTCGTCGAAGATGCGTTTGATTTCCTCATCGATTATTGCGGCGGTCTCCTCAGAGTAGCTCTTGGTCTGACCGAAATCGCGTCCAATGAAGATGCTGTGTCCGCTGGAATCAAAGGATATAGGTCCGAGCCTGTCGGACATACCGTAGACCGTCACCATATTTCTCGCGATTGCCGTGGCCTGCTGAATATCGCCGGAAGCGCCGGTGGATATATCGTCCATAAACAGCTTCTCAGCTACCCTTCCGCCCAAGGCCATGACTATCTGGGAGAACATCCTGCCCTTGGAGGCGAAGGACTGATCCTCCTCGGGACGGAACAGCGTAAAGCCGCCGGCGCCCTTACGTGGGATTATTGTTATATAGTGTACCGGATCGACGTTCTCAAGGTATTTGCCGGCTATAGCGTGACCTGCCTCGTGATAGGCGGTCAGCCTGCGCTCCTTCTCAGACACCTTGCGGCTCTTCTTTTCTGGACCCATCTCAACCTTGAGTATGGCGTCGTCCACCTCAGCCATGGATATGAAGGGCTTGTTGCGTCGGGCTGCCAGAAGTGCCGACTCGTTCATCAGGTTCTCCAGATCAGCGCCGGTAAAGCCCGGGGTGCCTTTAGCAATGCTGGCAAGGTCAACATCCTCAGCGAGTGATTTGCCGCGGGCGTGTATCTTTAGGATCTCCTCACGGCCCTTGACGTCGGGCATTCCCACATATATCTGACGGTCAAAGCGTCCCGGACGGAGAAGTGCGGAGTCAAGGATATCCGCGCGGTTTGTAGCAGCCATAACGATAACACCCTCGTTGGTGTTGAAGCCATCCATTTCAACAAGCAGCTGGTTGAGGGTCTGCTCGCGCTCGTCATGTCCGCCGCCGAGTCCTGAGCCGCGCTGACGGCCCACGGCGTCGATCTCATCAATGAATATTATCGCCGGGGCGAGCTTTTTTGCCTGTTCAAACAGGTCACGTACACGGGATGCACCAACGCCCACATAAAGCTCCACAAAATCGGAGCCGGATATTGACAGGAACTGTACATTGGCCTCACCTGCGACCGCCTTTGCGAGGAGGGTTTTACCGGTTCCCGGAGGGCCTACAAGCAGAACGCCCTTTGGTATCCTGGCTCCGAGGGCGGTGTACTTCTGCGGAGCCTTAAGGAAGTCAACTATTTCCTCAAGCTCGGCCTTTTCTTCGTCAGCTCCGGCCACGTCTTTAAAAGTAACACGCTTTTTATCCTCGCTGGCAAGGCGTGTGCGGGCCTTGCCGAAGCGCCCGACGCCTCCGGCGCCGCCGCCGCTGTTGGCGCGGTTCATCATGACGTACCATATAACGATGAATATGACCATTATGATCACATAGGGGAGGATGGTTATCCACCACGGAGTCTCCCAGGCCGGCTCATAGTTATACGTGAGAATTCCGTTACGCCACTGATCGGTTATAAGCTCACTGAGATCCTCATAGAAGATCGAAACGCTTAAAAGCTCGTGATACACATTTGTCAGGCCGTTAAGGGGCTGCCTGAGTGTGAGATAAACAACGTTGTCCTCAATGGTAAAATACTCTACATTTTCCTGCTCAAACTGCTGGCGCATCTCTGAATAACTGATGCCGGTGTAAGAGCTGTCCTGAGAACTGAGCAGATATATAGTCGCGATCAGTATGATCAGTATGAATATATAAAACCCAATATCAGGTTTGCGGTTAGGTTTCTTGTTCAAAAGCTATCACTTCTTTCTGACGGATATGTCTGTTAGCGGCAGCCTCAGGCGTAGATTTCCGGCTTGAGTACGCCTATGTAGGGGAGGTTGCGGTAACGTTCAGCGTAGTCGAGTCCATATCCGACGATGAACGCGTCGGGGCAGGTAAAGCCAACATAGTCCGGCACTATATCCGAGCGGCGTCTTGCGGGCTTATCTAAGAGGGCACAAATCGTTATGGATTCAGGCTCGCGGGCATTGATGTAGTTTTTTAGGTAAGAGAGGGTAACTCCGGAGTCAAGAATATCCTCAATAAGGATCACGTGGCGTCCCTGAACATCATAGCTCAGGTCCTTGGTGATCTTAACGGCCCCGGTTGTTGTTGTGCCGTTGCCATAGGAGGAGACGGCCATAAAGTCTATGTCACAATATGTGGTAATGTTTCGCATTAGATCGGCCATGAATACGAAGGAACCTTTCAGGACGCCGACAATAAGGGGATTTTTGCCGTCGAAATCCTCGGTTATCTGTTTTCCGAGCTCACTTACACGGGCAGCAAGCTGGTCAGCTGAGAAAAAGATTCTTTCAATGTCTTTTTCAATCATAAATCTGATATCTCCTCAACTTTTACTTTTAATACGCTGTCACCGGGTGAGGGCCTGACGCGAACATCGCAGCCAATGCCGGGGATCGCGACCGGGCCAAGCTCATCACATATGACGGGTACGGCAGCGCGAGCATGCGCGGGGATCTTTTTATCTATAAAAAGCCTTTTCAGGCTCTTTGCGCCGGATTTTTCCGACAGACGGATAGAATCACCTGTGTTCCGAGGTCTAACTGTTATCTTACCACAGATGCTGTCACTTTTGAACAGAAAAGTAGTTAAAGATTTGTAAATCTCGCACATTGATAGTATTGTAGCCGCGGTAAAGCGGAGGCCAAGCTCCTCTATTGTGAGGACGCCATCTGTTGGAAGCTCCCGCGGCTCAAAGGTCTTGACCTCAGCCTCCGAAAAAACAAGCCGGTCATATTGCCGCCTTACCGTAAGCCCGGGAAGGGACAGGCGGCCTGAGGGGGAGCCTGAGCCTGCAAGCTCCAAAACGGACTTGACGTGCCCGTAGGATATGCCGTCACCGCAGCAGAGCCTGACAACCCGGGTGGCTACAGGCTCGGGAAGCTCGCATAGAAGCGCGGCGGGAAGCGAGTTATCTGATAGGTTATCGGAGACAAAATCCTGCGCCATGGATTGGATAAACCGCTCATCCCGGCGCAAAAGCGCCGTCATATCGGCGCAGGCCCGGCCGACAGCCGGGTTAAGATCCCGCAGGACAGGCACAACGTGGTGGCGTATTCTGTTGCGGGCATAGTCATCGGAAAAATTAGATGAATCCTCCCGATGGGATACGCCGTGCTTAAGATTGTAGCTTTCGATGTCTTTGCGGGTCAGACACAGAAGCGGGCGGATTATGTTATCACGGACAGGCGGTATCCCGCCGAGTCCCAAAAGCCCTGTGCCGCGGGCGATGCGCATAAGGACGGTCTCAAG
Source organism: Oscillospiraceae bacterium (assembly GCA_051866775.1). Classification (GTDB taxonomy): domain Bacteria; phylum Bacillota; class Clostridia; order Oscillospirales; family Oscillospiraceae; genus RUG626. Next base: position 8,170 of record JBJDXR010000046.1, read on the forward strand.
GTTATCATCAGCCGTGTGGGCGGTGGCAATTTTTGAGGCTCCGCTTTTCTCTGCGGTATCGTAAAAAAAGCTGTATCGCATGGAACGTGCGGTCTCCTCGATGCCGGCCCCGCTTTTTTCAGCCACAGCCTTTACATCACCGGAGCCGATGTAAAGAGGGACGCCCATTTTACGGCACCAGTCGGAGACAAAGGCTTCATCCCCGTCTGATTCCTCTCCGCGCAGCTTGTGGTTAAAGTGCGCGGCGATCACGGAAAAACCCATGGTGTCTGAAAGGGAGGCCATCAAATGCAGAAGGCACATGGAATCGGCCCCGCCGGACACACATACAAGTACAGAACCGTATTTTGGAAGCATATCATATTCTTGACAAAAATCAATAATATTTTTCAGTTTATCGTCCATTATTCCTCGTGATACCGGTCAAGTGATGAGTAGGAGGTGTACTCCGGCAGCCATCTTAGCTGTATGGTGCCTGTCTCGCCGCGTCTGTTTTTAAGGATTATACACTCGGCGATGTTTGGGTTTTCCGTCTCTTTATTGTAGTAATCATCGCGGTATAGCGCCAGAACTATGTCGGCGTCCTGCTCAATGGCTCCCGATTCGCGAAGGTCCGACAGCATGGGGCGCTTATCGGTTCTGGATTCGTTGGCACGGGATAGCTGCGACAGGCACAGCACAGGGACGTTAAGCTCCTTCGCCATTATCTTAAGCATACGGCTGATGTCCGAGACCACTTGAGTACGGTTTTCTCCCGAGCGGGAGCTGTTTCCCCCGGCGGACTGCATCAGCTGTAAATAGTCTATGACCACAAGACCGAGATTCTTTACCCTCCTGCACGCGGAATTCATATCCGCGACGGTGAGTATCGGATTATCGTCGATCCTTATGTCCATTCCTCCTATAACGACTGAAGCGGCGGCGATCTTACGCCAATCCTCCTCGGAGAGGTTGCCGGTCTGGAGCTTCTTGTTGTCAACAAAGCTCTCCCCGGAGAGAAGCCGCAGGCACAGCTGCTCCTTTGACATCTCAAGCGAGAACACCGCAATTGACTTGCCGGAGGTTTTGGCCACGTTAAGGGCTATATTGAGGGCAATACTTGTCTTTCCCATGCCGGGGCGTGAGGCGATCAGTATGAGATCGGAGTTATTAAGCCCCATAATGGCGTTGTCCAGGTCATAAAGCCCGGTTGAAAGACCGGGTATCTTGTTTCCGCTCTTTGAGGCCTCGGACAGCTGGTTATAGACATCAACAAGGACCTTTGAAACAGGTTCAAGACCGCCTGAGGTACGGCCCTGTCGTATCGCGTATATCTTCTGCTCAGCGGCCTCAAGGATGTCGCCGGCAGTCCCGGCTCCCTCCATGGCCATGCTGTTGATCTCGCCTCCGGCGTCGGCCACCGCGCGAAGCAGTGATTTATCGCGGATGATGGCAGCGTATTCCATGACGTTTGCCGCGGTAGGAGTTATATCCATAAGCTTTAGGATATATTCAGAAGTGCTCTCCGAATAGACACCGTTTACCTTCATCTGCTCAATGACTGTTACAGGATCAATAGTCATTGAATAGTTGAACATGGAATATATTGTTTCGAAGATGTTTCTGTTTACTTCAAGGTAGAAATTGTCGGGCCTTAATGCGCCGACAACCTCAGCTATACAGCGGGAGTCTATGAGCATGGATCCGAGAACGGCCTGCTCGGCCTCCGCACTGTGGGGCATCTGCTTTGTCAGAAGTTCGTCCATTTAAAGTTCATCCTTTGCTGGAACGGTCGGCGCTGCTGCGCCGGACTTACTTTGCCTCGGTTATAAGAACGTTTATGACGCCGCTTATCTCGTGCCCAAGCTTGCACTTTACCTGATAAGAGCCGAAGGCCTTTATGGGATCGGAGACGACGATACGGTTTTTCTCAATGGAGATGCCGCACTGGGCCTCCAGCGCCTCGGAGATCTCCTTGGAGGTGACGGAACCGAAGAGCTTGCCGTTTTCGCCTGCGCGGGCCATGACCTTTACAACGCAGCTCTCGAGTTTCTTTGCGGTCTCGGTGGCCTTGGCCTTCTCCTCCGCTATCTGCTTAAGACGCGCTTTCTCCTTAAGCTTCATGGTGTTTATGTTATCGGCAGTGGCCGCCACCGCGAGCTTGCGGGGGAAGAGGAAGTTTCTGGCATAGCCGTCGGAAACCTCGACCATCTGTCCTTTTTTACCGTGATCTTTCACGTCCTGCTGAAGTATGACTTTCATTTTATGTCCTTCCTTTCGATGAATATGGCGGCTTACTGGCCAGCCATGGAGTTATCGTCCAGATATTTGTCGATGGCAATGAGCAGGTCGTGAACGACCTCCTTCTGGGTCTTGCCGGATATCTGGGCGCCGGCGGTGGATTTGTTGCCGCCGCCTCCCAGCTTTTCGACTATAAGCTGTACGTTTATGTCACCCAAGCTGCGGGCGGATATATTTATTACGCCCTGAAGCGGGAAAACTACAAAGGATGCCTGTATCCCGGAGATATTAAGAAGCTCATCGGCGGCCTGTGCCGCGATTATTTTGTTTTCGGCGGTCTCAGGAGCCGCAATGGCTATGCCGGCCTTGTATATCTTGGCTTTTTGGACAATGGAATAACGGGCGACGGCTGATTTTAGATCGGATTGTAAGAGGTGTTTTACCTCGGTGGTGTCGGCGCCTGCACGGCGTAGAAATGCAGCGGCGTCAAAGGTGCGACCGCCGGTCCTCAGCGTAAAGTTCTTGGTGTCAAGGACGATTCCAGCCAGGAGAGCTTCAGCCTCAAACCGGAGAATATCCGACTGCTCCACCATGTACTGAAGAAGCTCGGTGACAAGCTCCGAAGCAGACGACGCGTAAGGCTCATGGAAGGAGAGCGCCGCATTTTGGATATAGGTCGCCGCGCGGCGGTGATGGTCAATCACGGCGACGCGGTTGCAGGACTGGAGCAGCGATTCGGATTCCACCTGTTCCGGCCTGTTTGTGTCAACGACTATGAGAAGAGACGAGCCATCCGCAGCCAGAAGAGCATCCTGCGGGGATATGAAAACCTCCTGGTATTCCGGGAGCGTCAGCATGCGGTCAATAAGCGGGGTGGATACCTGAGTATCCATCTCTATCACAATCTGCGCATGCTTTTTAAGGGAACGGGCCGCGCAGCAGAGGCCCACGGCGCTGCCAACGCTGTCAAGATCCGCAAATTTGTGGCCCATTATGAAAATAGAGGAGGCGTCGCGCATGAGCTCGGATAAAGAGCTTGCCATGACGCGGGATTTGACCTTTGTGCGCTTTTCGGTCTGGGAGGTTTTCCCTCCGTAAAACTCAAAGTTATAGCGGTTCTTTATGACGGCTTGATCGCCGCCTCTTGAGAGGGCCATCTCAAGGCCCAGGGAGGCATACTGAAAATTCTCGCTTATATTCTTTCCGTCTTTTCCAATTCCGATGCTGACGGTCGGGTGCATGCCTTTGGGGGTGGAAAGCTCCCGTACGGAATCAAGGATGGAGAACTTTTCGTCTACATAGCCCTGAAGGTAACGCTCCTCAAAAAGGAACACGTACCGGTCACGCTCAATGCGTGTAATATAGCCGCCGCGGTGGTTGCTCCAGCTGGTGATCTTGTCGTCTATCTGTGAGACAAGCGCGGATTTGTCCTTTTCGGAGAGGCCGTTTATAAACTCGTCGTAGTTATCCAGCATGATAATGGAGAAAATAAGGCGGGATTTGGAAAATTCGTCCTTGATCTGTGAATACTCTGTCTCATCGATCCAGTAGGTGGTGGCCACGAAATTTTTGATTCCCGGGGCGTTGGAGCCGCGGACCAGGCTTCCAAAAACACGGAACTTCCTGTCACCGATGGCGACAAGATCCGGATACTCGTTTTTGCCCTCCATGAGCCATCTTGCGGAAAAGCCGGGTACGATCTCTGAGATGTTTATGGAGAAGACGTGCTCCCTCTCGCCTGTGATGGCGAGGAAGCCCTCGTTTGCGTAGATTATCTCGCTCTCCTCAAGACCGAAAATTACCATCGGCAGGGGGAAGTTTTGAAGTGTGTTTTTTGTGGCGGAGTCAAGATTTGATGTGACGGATTCAATATACTTGAGCATATCCCTGCTGCGCCTGCGGCCGGCGATGCGGGAATATACAAAAAGCAGTACCACAATCACGCCCTCAGCTGCGGCCAGCTGCCATGGATACTCTCCGAAGAATAGGGTTGCGGCGGCGAACAGTATGAGCATTATGAAATAGAGCCTCATGCTGGGCTCGAGAATATGTTTGATTTTTCTGTTCGTAGATACCCCTCCCGCTTCAAGACACAATTTTTGATATTAATAAGAAGATTATACCAAATTAAGAGGCTATAAACAATAGAATTAGTGACAATAAAATATTTTTTTGCATGACAGGAAAGAATAAAGCTGCCGATATATACGGCGTGTTTTTGCAAGATATAAACAGGGGGATCCATAATGAAAGCAATAGTGATGGCCGGAGGCGAGGGCACAAGGCTCCGCCCGGTTACAAGCGGACGTCCAAAGCCGATGGTCGAGCTTTTGGGAAAGCCGCTGCTGGAGCATACGATAGAGCTTCTGAAAAAGTATGGTATAAAAGAAATATGCTTCACTCTCAGGTATCTGCCGAAGACTATAGAGGACTATTTCTCCGACGGAAGCGGGTTCGGAGTGAAAATTATCAGCAGGGTCGAGGAGCAGCCTTTAGGCACTGCGGGCAGCGTACGCGCCTGCGCCGATTTTATCGGTGATGAGGACTTCCTCGTCATATCCGGAGACGCCGTATGCGACTTTGATCTAAGCAAATGTATTGAATTCCATAAGGAAAAGAACGCTGAGGCCACGCTTGTGCTATATGAGCACCCGGAGCCTACGGAATACGGACTTGTCGTTACGGACAGCGACGGCCGGATAAAAAGCTTTGTTGAAAAGCCGGCTTGGGATATGGTTATGACAAACAGGATAAACACAGGCATATATATCCTGTCGCCGTCGGTACTAAAGGACATCGCCCCGGGTGAGGCCTTTGATTTCGGACGCGATTTGTTTCCGAAGCTTTTAAAGGAGGGACGCAGGCTTTACGGCTTTTGCGCTGAAGGCTATTGGTGTGATGTCGGCTCGCCGCAGTCCTATAGGGAGTGCTGTTCCGACGTGATCTCCGGCAGGACGAAGATCAATATCGACGCCCCCGAGCGCGCACCCGGGATATGGTCAAAGCAGCCTGTGCCCCCCGGAGTAAGACTGACGGCGCCGGTATATATAGGGGACGGCTGCGCTCTTATGCCCGGCGCGCAGATAGGTCCTGAGTGCGTTATTTCAAGCGGCAGCACGGTAATGCAGGGCGCAAGAATAAAAAATTCAGTTATAAACGGGGCGTGTGTAAAGGAAAATGCCAAGATCACCGGAGCGATAGTCGGCCGCGGCGCCGCCATAGGAGAGCACGCGGAGATCGGCGAAGGCTGTGTGATAGGCGACGAGGCGCGTATAGGCTGCGGCTGTCAGGTAAGTCCGGGAGTAAAGATATGGACCAGCCGCCGAACTGCGCCCGGAGAGGTAATAAAGCGCAGCATAACAGGCTCCTGCGCCCAAACGGCACCGGGATTTTCTGCGGACGGCAGGATAAGCGGCGAATTTCCGACCGAGCTGACTCCCGAGATGGCCATGGCCTTCGGCGGCGTCATCGGCTCCTACGGCAGGATCGGAGCGGCATATACCGGCGGCGAGGCTGCAAGGCTGTTTATGTCCGCCGTCGGCTGCGGAGCAACAGGTGCCGGTGGTGAGTATTACGAGCTTGACTGCCGGTTTGAGGCGGAGCTTGCGGGAGCGTGCAGGACCTTTGCTCTCAGCGCGGCGGTGTTTATAAGACAAGAGGGCTTAAAGCTCACACTGAGCTTTTTGGGGGAGGATGGCACCCCGGTAAAGACTGAGACCCAGAGAAAGCTGACAGCCGCCGCGGGAGGGGAATATCCGAGAGTCAGCGGCCTGGCTGTCGGCGGTGTAACGCGCATAAGCGGCGCGGACAGAGCCTATGCCGCGGAGCTTATGGAGGCGGCTAAGAATATAGGAGCCCTCGGCGGGATAAACAGAGTGTCGGTGTCCGGAGGCGGAGCTGAAAACAGAGCGCTGAGGTCCATATTGGAGGGGCTGGGTTATGGACTTGCCGGCAGGACCGCCGGTGTTCCGGATTTTACCGTTTGTTCCGGCGGAATGTCGCTGAGGGCAGTCACAGAGGACGGCGAACAGGTAGGCACCGGAAAGATGCTGGCTGTGACAGCCGACGCCGCGTACCGCTGCGGGGTGAAGGAGCTTGCAGTGCCTTACGCAGCGCCGGCTGTCCTGGAGCGGGTAGCGGGAAAGCACCGTGGCAGGCTCCTCCGTACTGTCCGCGACGAGCCGCAGGCCTCGGAGCTTTTTGGAAAACAGCTTTTTATACGCGACGGTATTTTTGCTGCCGTTACAATACTCGCGGCCATGGAGCTTGAGGGGATGAGCCTGTCAGAGCTTTGCGCTGAGACACCGAAATTTGCCGTGGCATCCCGCAGGGTGGATGTGGCATGTTCAAGGGCCAAGGCCATGCGCATACTGGCGGGAAGCTGCTCGGAAATGGCCAAGGAGCTTACCTGCGGATTGTCCGTGGATACTGAGCGCGGCAGGGCACACATAAGCCCCTGCAGGGATGGCAGCGCCCTTATGATCCGGGGAGAGGCCTCCACTGAGGAAATAGCGGAGGAGCTGTGCAGCGATTTCGAGAAGCTCGCGGGACACATAGAGGAATCAAATCATATGCCCTGACCCTTAAAAAAGGGGATAAAACAAAAAAACCTGTTGATTACAGCCAAAATTTATAATACAATATCTATCTATATTGAAGAGTTGTGTTAATTTGCGGTTTTGTATTCAGCAGGTATACATATGAAAAAGATCTTTTTAGCGGCGATCGCCGTTTCCATTATATTCACTCTCACCTCCTGCGGCGGATCAATGCCGGAAAATGAGGTGAACTCGGCGGCGGATATGCAGGGAAGGACCGTCGGAGTTATTACCGGCTCTGCGGCTGAGTGGTATCTTGAACCATTTGCTTCGGCGTTTGATGTCCGAGGCTACGGCTCGGCGGGGGAGCTTGCCGAGGCCCTTAAGAGCGGCTCTGTGGACTGCGCGGTAGCAGATGAGGATACCTACAACTCTATGAAAAAGGCTGTTTCCAAACTTAGCGCCCTTGATGAGCCGTTTATTGACCGCACTTACTGCATGGCGGTCTCGGCGGACAATACTCAGCTTCTTAACAAGCTCGTTAAGGCGCTTGAGGATCTCGAAAACAGCGGTACGCTTGAAAGCATGGTCTCTGGCTGGCGCGATGGGACTTATGGTTACGGATCTACCGAGGACCCGGGGCTTCCCAGGGTGACTGTCGCCGTGGACCCTACGTTCCGTCCCTATGCCTTTTATGACGAAAACGGGGAGCTTGCGGGGCTTGAAATAGACCTCATCAGGGCGGTATGTTCAGAGCTTGGCCTGTCTGCTGAGCTTACGCCGGTGGCTTCCGACAAGCTCCTTTACATGGCGGAGAGCGGCAAGGTGTCCTTTGCCGTGGGGAGGATAGTTTTGGATGACGAAAATACGGCGATACTTTTTACCCAGCCGTATGTGCGGTCAACACAGCTTTTGATTGTAAGAGAGGGTTAAGAGAGGGAGCGCGGCTTCCTCTGACAATACACACAAAGGGATGGAAAAACGATGAACACCACAAAAATTTCACAGATATTTGCTGACGCGGAGCGCTTTGACGGCGCAAGGCTGACTGTCGGCGGCTGGGCGAGAACCATCCGCGACATGAAGAATTTTGGCTTTATAGAGCTTAATGACGGCAGCTGCTTCAGAAATCTCCAGGTCGTAATGGAGCGGGAAAAAATAGATAATTACGCGGCTATTGCCGCCCAGAATGTGGGCGCGGCACTTATAATAACGGGGACTATCGTACTGACGCCCGACGCAAAACAGCCGCTGGAAATGAAGGCTGAGAGCATAGCGGTGGAGGGAACCTCCACACCGGACTACCCCCTGCAGAAGAAGCGCCACACTGTTGAGTACCTTCGCACGATAGCACATCTGCGCCCGCGTACGAATCTGTTTTCCGCCGTGTTCCGCGTCCGCAGCGTGGCCGCTCACGCCATACACACCTTCTTTCAGGACAGGGGATTTGTCTATGTGCACACCCCGATAATTACGGCCTCCGACTGTGAGGGTGCCGGGGAGATGTTCCGCGTGACGACGCTGGACATAAGCGACCCTCCGCGCAATGAGGACGGCAGTGTGGATAACTCCAAGGACTTCTTCGGCAAGACCGCGAACCTCACGGTTTCCGGGCAGCTTAATGCCGAAAACTTCGCAATGGCCTTTGGAGATGTCTACACCTTCGGACCCACCTTCAGAGCGGAAAATTCCAACACACAGCGCCATGCGGCGGAGTTTTGGATGATTGAGCCGGAGATGGCCTTTGCGGATCTTAACGACGATATGCGTACCGCCGAGGAAATGATAAAGTTCATCATCAGCACCGTAATGGAGAAGTGCCCTGATGAGATGGCCTTCTTTAACTCCTTTGTGGATAAGGGGCTTATCGACAGGCTTAACCATGTAGTAAGCTCTGAATTCGGACACGTGACCTATACGGAGGCTATAGATATATTAAAGGCCAGCGGCGAAAAATTCGATTTCCCTGTAGAGTGGGGCATTGACCTCCAGACGGAGCATGAGAGATACCTTACCGAAAAGCATTTCGGAAAACCCGTTTTTGTAACTGACTATCCTAAGGAGATAAAGGCCTTTTATATGCGCCTGAACGACGACGGAAAGACTGTCGCTGCGATGGACTGCCTGGTTCCCGGTATCGGCGAGATAATCGGCGGAAGCCAGAGGGAAGAGCGGCTTGACGTTATAGAGAGGCGTATTGAGGAGCTTGGCATGCGCAAGGAGGACTACTGGTGGTACCTAGACCTGCGCCGTTACGGCGGCTGCCGCCATGCGGGCTTTGGGCTTGGCTTTGAACGTATGATAATGTATCTCACCGGGGTCACCAACATCCGTGACGTGCTGCCGCATCCCCGCACCGTCGGCTCCGCGGATTTTTGATCCGGGCTTTAGAGGAAAATAATACCGCCGGCAATACTGCCGGCGGTGTGCCATATGGAGGGGAACATGGCGAAAAAAGATAAGGATAAGACCTACGGCATGAATATCGACTTTAACTCATTCGGACTGCGTCCGGCAGGCTCGTATATGGATGACATAAACAGGCTGAGGAAGAAGATAGAGCTTACCCTGTCGCCCGGCGGATCAAATGACGCAAAGCCCGCCGGCAGCATGGACGGTTTAAAGTCCAGCATGGATGAAGCGCAGAAAGCCGCGGACGAGCTTTTAAAGGAGATGGAGACGAAGGAAGCCGCGCTTGGGAGCGAAGCGCCGAAGACCGAGGCGGAAAAATCCCCGGAGACGCCGGATCTGGAGGAGCTTTTACGTGAGCTTGACAGTCTTGTGGGCTTGGACGAGATAAAGAAAAATGTACGGAGCCTCATAAATCTGGCGAAGGTCAGAAAGCTGCGTGAGGAGCAGAACCTGCCCACACCGGCCATGTCCCTCCACCTTGTATTTATGGGAAACCCGGGGACCGGCAAGACCACCGTCGCAAGGCTTATAGCCCAGCTGTATTTCGCGATAGGGGTTCTGTCAAAGGGACAGTTAGTGGAGGTGGACCGCTCCGGCCTTGTGGCCGGCTTTGTGGGACAGACCGCCATTAAGACGGACGAGGCAATAAAAAAGGCCCTCGGCGGCGTACTCTTTATAGATGAGGCTTACGCCCTTACTTCCAAGGAGGGTGAGAATGACTTCGGGCATGAGGCTGTTGAGACTATACTAAAGGCCATGGAGGATAACCGGGACGACTTTGTGGTGATCGTCGCGGGTTATGAGGAGCTTATGGAGCAGTTCATATCCTCAAATCCTGGGCTTGAGTCGCGTTTTAACAGGTATTTCGTATTTGAGGATTACACCGGGGAGCAGCTTTACGAGATATTCTGTTCCATGTGCGCCAAAAATGAGTACCGCATGACCGTTGAGGCGCAGGAGTTTGCGAAAGAGTTCTTCAGGGAGCTTTATGATACCAGGGATGCAAATTTCGGAAACGCCCGCGACGTCCGCAATGTTTTTGAAAATGTCATTTCCGTCCATGCTGACAGGGTGGCAGTCCTTGAAAGCGCGGACAAGCGGGACCTGACACTGGTTATACGCTCCGACCTTGAAAAAGCATCGGTCATGTAAACATAATAAAGGCCGCCGGAATGTATGTGCTTTCCGGCGGCCTTCTGTCTTTATGGCGGCTGGTTTAATTGCCCACCGGTGCAAGCTCCCTAAGACAGTCGTCAAAAAGCTCCATGAACCGGTTTATCTCCGGGGAGACCGTCCTATGACTCAGGCTTATCCGCCAGGAGGACAGGGCGTTTTTTCTGTCCCCGCTTACAGCAAAGACTGCCCGGGAGGGCTCACCGCCGGTTGAACAGGCGGATTTTACCGAGACGCAGACGCCCCTTTTTGACAGTGCCCTTTGAAAGCGCGTCCCCTTTATCCCGTTAACACTCAGGTTTATTATGTGGGGAATTGAATTTGCGGGGCTGTTTATGCGCACACAGCCGTATGCCGTAAGGGCTTCTATAAGCTGGGAGTGCAGGCCGGATACGATTTTGTTGCGCTCAGGCATATGCTCCAGAGCAAGGCGCAGCGCAGTCTCGCTTGATGCGGCCAGAGACAGTGCCGGGGTGCCGCCGCGCAGCGCGCTCGACCCGGAACCGCCGTGAATAAGCGGTGCGATCAAGGTGCGCCGGCTTTTGAGAAGAAGCCCGCTTCCGTTGATGCCGCCAAATTTGTGGGGAGAGATACTCATAGTGTCGACGCCCGAAAAGCTCACGGGGATTTTTCCTATCGCCTGTGTGGCGTCCACGTGAAGGCGGCAGTCCGGGAAGGCCTTAAGTATCGCTTTAATTTCCTCCAGAGGCTGTATCGCGCCAAGCTCACTGTCCACAGCGCATAACGCGAGAAGAACCGTATCCTTTCTCAGAAGGCTTTTAAGCTGCTCAAGCTCCACAGAGCCGTCAGGACGTATATCGAGCATATCCACCTCCCAGCCCCTGCAGCTCAGATACTCAAGCGCTGTGCGCACGGAGGAGTGCTCAAGGGGCGTTGAGATGATGTGCCTGCCGATAGGAACGCCGGCCTCGGCAATGCCCTTTATGGCCAGATTATTCGACTCGGTGGCGCCGGAGGTGTAAATTACCTCGGAAGGCTCCGCGCCCAGCATATCGGAGATGGCTGCGGTCACCATGTCAAGCTCCCGGCGGGCCTCAAGCCCCGCGGGGTGGCTTGAGTTTGGGTTTCCCGGGAACGACGCCTCCATCTCGCAGAATTTTGTGATAACGGCAGCTTCGGCGGGGGAGTTTGCCGCGTAATCAAGATAGATCATCAAAACGCCTCCAAGATTGTCCCGCCCCCCAAAACCGTGTCGCCGTCGTATAATACGACTGCCTGACCGGGCGTCACCGCGCGCTGGGGAACATCAAATATAAGCTTTAATTTACCGCCGGGCGTAAGCTCCGCCGCCGCCGGCTGATCCTTCTGATGATAGCGTGTCTGGGCAGTGACATGCATGGCGTTCGGCAGGGTGGAAAACGGGATCCAATTAAGGTCTCCGGCTAAAAGCCCCGACGAGTAAAGCCGGTCACTGGGGCCTAAGGTGACGGTGTTTTCCTCCATGTCCTTTTTACACACGTAGAGAGGCGTGCCTGCGGAGACGCCCAGCCCGCGCCGCTGACCTATCGTATAGCGGACGGCTCCGTGGTGCCGTCCCAAAATATTGCCGTCAAGGTCGATAAGGCGTCCCTCGGGGTATGTCTTGCCGGTATACCGCTCCATAAAGCGCGCATAGTTGCCGTCAGGGATAAAGCAGATGTCCTGACTGTCGCGCTTTTTGGCGTTAATAAGCCCGGCGCTCTCCGCTATTTTCCGAACCTCGCTTTTCAGAAGTTCACCGAGGGGGAAGCGGATACGCGCCAGCTGCTCCTGTGTCAGCATATACAGTACATAGCTCTGATCCTTGCCCTTATCCCGGGCCCGCTTAAGAAGCCACCGTCCTGAGAACTCGTCAAATCCACGCCTGGCGTAATGCCCCGTGACCACGCAGTCCAAACCTCTGCTGTCAGCAAGATCAAAAAGGCAGCCAAATTTTAAATAGCGGTTGCAGTCGATGCAAGGATTGGGCGTGCCGCCGGACTCATATGTGTGTATAAACTTTTCAATGACCTGTGCTCTGAACTGCGCGGTGTAGTCGGCAATGCTGAACGGGATGTCCAGGGTGAAAGCTGCATCCGCCGCAACCTCAATGTCCGCCTCAGAGCAGCAGGTCCTGTACCTGCTCAAGCCTGCGTCCGTATTTTCATAAAGGCGCATTGTCACGCCCTCGCATTTAAAACCGGCCTTCAGCATTAGATACGCCGCTGTGGAGCTGTCAACGCCGCCGCTCATGGCGATAAGGGCGCTCTTTTTGCTGTCCATCTTGTATGCCGCCTCCTTCAAAGGACATGCTTTGCGGGGCGCTTAAAGCGCCCCGCAAGGTGTTCTTCATGATAGATCATTTCGCTGCTGCAAAGCCCTTCTCCAGGTCGGCTATTATGTCGTCTATGTGCTCGGTACCGATGGAGAGGCGTATGGTGTTGGGCTTTATTCCCTGATCAAGAAGCTCCTCGGGGCTTAACTGGGAGTGGGTGGTGGTCGCGGGATGGATAACCAGAGATTTCACATCCGCGACATTTGCAAGAAGTGAGAATATCTCAAGATTGTCAATAAATTTGTGAGCTTCAGCCTGACCGCCCTTGATCTCAAAGGTGAATATAGACGCCCCGCCGTTGGGGAAATACTTTTTGTAAAGCTCATGATCCGGGTGGTTCGGGAGGGAGGGATGGTTTACATGCTCTACCTGCGGGTGGCCTGCGAGATATTCAACGACCTTTTTTGTGTTCTCAGCATGACGGTCAAGGCGCAGGGAGAGCGTCTCGACGCCCTGAAGGAGCAGGAATGCGTTAAACGGGGAGATCGCAGCGCCGGTGTCGCGCAGGAGGATAGCACGCACATATGTTACAAAGGCCGCCCTGCCTGCCGCATCCACAAAGGATACACCGTGGTAGCTGGGGTTGGGTGCGGCAATGGGTGCGTATTTGCCGCTGGCCTTCCAGTCAAAATTGCCGGAGTCAACGATTATTCCGCCGAGGGTGGTGCCGTGGCCGCCAATAAACTTCGTGGCGGAGTGAACGACAATGTCGGCTCCGTGCTCAATCGGCCTGATGAGATAAGGGGTGCCGAAGGTGTTGTCGATAACAAGAGGAAGCCCGTGCCTGTGGGCGATCTCGGATATAGCGTCAATATCGGGGATGTCGCTGTTGGGATTTCCAAGGGTCTCAAGATATATGGCCTTGGTGTTGTCCTGTATCGCGTTTTCGACCTCCGAAAGGTTGTGGGCATTGACAAATGTAGTGGCAACGCCAAACTGCGGAAGCGTGTGAGCCAACAGATTATAGCTTCCGCCGTAGATGGTTTTCTGTGCCACAATGTGGTCACCAGCCTGAGCAAGAGCCTGTATCGTATAAGTTATCGCGGCGGCGCCTGAGGCTGTTGCGAGGGCCGCGACTCCGCCCTCAAGTGCCGCAATGCGCTTTTCAAGTACGTCCTGAGTGGAGTTTGTGAGTCTGCCGTAAATGTTACCGGCGTCAGAAAGCCCAAATCTGGCTGCGGCGTGGGCGGAATTTCGGAAAACGTAGGAGGTAGTCTGGTATATCGGCACAGCGCGGGCGTCGGTGGCGGGATCGGGCTGTTCCTGTCCAACATGAAGCTGAAGCGTCTCAAATCTATAATTACTCATTTTAATTTACCTCAAAAATTATAAGTTTTTAAATCATTTGACGTTAATATAAAAAATGCCGGTGCGAAGTATCAGCTCGCTCCCGGACAGGAAAATGGCGCGTCTAAAGACAATGCTCACTCATCACACACAGTGTATGGAGAACGCCCGGCCAATTTGCCTGCCCGGGAGTGCAGCATTCGTCCGCAGCGGAAGTTATGCCTTATGAGCTTAAGAAAACTGGCTGACATACCGTTCATCTCCTTAAGAAACACATAATACTAGTAGGTTTATGGGAATTATATTCCTAAAAGCAAATGCTGTCAAGTGCCTTTATGATTTTTTTCTATATTGTCTGGAAAAACAACGGCGGCACTGCAAAAAGCAGTGCCGCCTGATATTGATTCTTCAGAATACAGTATTTTCACTCTACAAAGCTGCTTTCGCGCATTGCGAGGATTGTCTGCCCGATCAGATAGTCAAGATCCCAGCCAAGCATGGCGGCGCCGTCCTCAATGACCTCGCGGGAGCAGCCGGCGGCGAACTTCTTGTCCTTGAATTTCTTTTTTACAGATTTTACTTCAAGATCTGACACGCTTTTTGACGGGCGCATCACCGCAGCCGCGCCGATAAGGCCGGTAAGCTCGTCCGCAGCGTAAAGGACCTTCTCCATCTCGTGCTCCGGCGCAATGTCAACGGTCAGCTTATAGCCGTGGCTGGCAGCGGCGTGGATTATCCGCTCGTCAACACCGCGCTGGCGCATTATCTCCTGCTCCTTAATGCAGTGCTGCTCAGGGAACTGCTCGAAGTCCAGGTCGTGAAGCAGTCCAACTATCTCCCAAAAGTCAGCTTCTTCGCCGTATCCGAGCTTCTCAGCATACCAGTGCATGACGTCGCCGACGATATGCGCGTGTTTAAGGTGAAATTCACCTTGGTTAAATTCCTCAAGAAGGCAGATTGCCTCGTCCTTTGTCATTTGGATTACCTCAATTATGTTTTATTTATTAGAATTTAAATCAGGCCGCCGTGAGACGGAGAATACATCGTCTTACAGCGGCCCTTGAATTTACGATACGGCCTCAATCCGCGAAAAGCGGCGTGGAGAGATATCTGTCACCGGTGTCTGGCAGCAGCACAACGATGTTTTTCCCCTCGTTTTCCGGGCGCTTTGCAAGCTCAATCGCAGCCCAGACGGCAGCGCCTGAGGATATGCCGACGAGTACGCCCTCGGATTTTCCGATGCGCTTTCCGGTTTTAAAGGCATCGTCGTTTTCCACTGCTATGATCTCATCATACACCGCTGTGTCAAGTACATCCGGCACGAAGCCCGCGCCTATGCCCTGAATCTTATGGGAGCCGGCCGTGCCCTTGCTGAGGACGGGGGAGGAGGCGGGCTCTACCGCTACTACCTTGACATTGGGGTTCTGTTCTTTCAGGTAGCTGCCTACACCGGTGAGAGTTCCGCCTGTGCCGACGCCTGCAACAAAAATGTCTACCTTTCCGTCGGTATCGGCCCATATCTCCGGGCCGGTGGTGGCTCTATGCGCGGCGGGATTGGCAGGGTTAACAAACTGACCGGGAATGAAGCTTCCGGGTATCTCACGTGCCAATTCGTCAGCCTTGGCTATTGCGCCAGTCATACCTTGTGAGCCGTCGGAAAGCACAAGCTCAGCGCCGTAGGCCTTCATAAGCTGGCGGCGCTCCACGGACATTGTCTCAGGCATGACGATGATTATCCTGTAGCCCCTGGCCGCCGCAACTGAGGCTAGCCCTATGCCGGTGTTTCCGGAGGTCGGCTCGATTATGACGGAGCCTTCCTTAAGAAGCCCCTTCGCCTCCGCCTCATCGATCATGGCCTTGGCTATGCGGTCCTTCACGGAGCCTGCGGGGTTAAAGTATTCAAGCTTGCTGATTATTCGGGCCTTGAGGCCATCCTCCCTTTCAATGTGCGTCAGCTCAAGCAGCGGGGTTTTTCCTATGAGTTGGTCAGCGGACGTATAGATGTTCATAATTTTGCCTCCCGAAAAACATATTACAAATAAATAGAAAGCATTGGGGATTAAACCAATATTTCAGATAGGTTAATAGGAATTATAAGTTGCCTGTATTCTTTTGTCAATAGCAAAAAGAAAATTTTATTGAATTCCTATAAACATTGTGGTAAAATTGGTTAATCAAAAATGCAAAAGAGGTAATGATATGATCGTATCTACAAAAGGTCGTTATGCTCTGCGTGTTATGATTGACTTGGCCGAGCATCGGTCTGACGGCTACATCCCGCTTAAGGAGATTGCGGAGCGTCAGGAGATATCGGAAAAATATCTTGAGGCTATATTGAAGGTACTGGTGCGCGAGAGGTACCTTATAGGCCTGCGGGGGAAGGGCGGGGGCTATAAGCTCAGCCGCGGGCCGGAACAATACACAGTAGGCAGTATAATAAGGCTTACAGAGGGGAGCCTTGCACCGGTATCGTGTTTGGAACCCACAGCAAGCCAGTGCTCCAGAATGGCCGACTGCCGGACCCTGCCTATGTGGAAGGAGTTTGACAGGGTCATAAATGAATTTCTCGACAGCTATACTGTGGCGGATCTTGTAGCAGCAAACCAGCATGGTAATGACTATGTTATTTGAAATCCCCCGATGATGCCCGGCATAATGGGTGAAAAACATTTTTGATAAAAATACAAAAAATATTTGACAATTCAGTATAAGATGTGCTATTATCTTTAAGCCGCATTGATGCGAATAAACGCGGGTGTAGCACAACGGCTAGTGCACCAGCCTTCCAAGCTGGGGACGTGGGTTCGATTCCCATCACCCGCTCCATAGAAATTTTTCATGGATTTGGGGACGCTTTATCCCACTAATATGCGCCAATAGCTCAGTTGGATAGAGCAACTGCCTTCTAAGCAGTAGGCCGGGGGTTCGAGTCCCTCTTGGCGTGCCAAAAAATTAATATGGTGGGTGTAGCTCAGTTGGTTAGAGCACCGGATTGTGGTTCCGGGTGTCGAGGGTTCGAGTCCCTTTACCCACCCCATTATAGCACTGACGCCGTCAAGCGATGGCGTCAGTGCAATATAAGACAATAATCAAAGGGATGTAGCCAAGCGGTAAGGCACAGGACTTTGACTCCTGCATTCGTGGGTTCGAGTCCCGCCATCCCTGCCAAACGATCCAGTAGCTCAGTCGGCAGAGCACCTGCCTTTTAAGCAGGGTGTCCGGGGTTCGA
>JBJDXR010000047.1:0-222870 GCA_051866775.1 Oscillospiraceae bacterium
TCCGCCATATGTATACACGGGACGCTGGCCGAAAATAGGCTCTCTGCCGTTATCTCCGCAGTCCTTCACACAATATTTCTCATATTTACCCATGGTGATCCTCCTTAAAGGTATAATTTAAGTTTTTTGCGGAAAACGTGCTCAGCCAAGCTCCTTCTCCACATCGCTGCACTTATAGTGCCTGCCGCTGCCGTTGTCAATGACGGTGTCCTCATCCTCCGGAAGTGGATAATAGGTGTGCTCTATATAGCAGGCCTCCTTTGAGGGTTGGTTGAAGATGTTGATATTCAGTATGGTTCTGCGCTGATTTGTGATCCTCATTCCGCTGTTGGCAAGGCCGCGGGGAACATGGATACAGCACGGCTCGTCGAACTCAAAAGTCTCGGCGTCATCATCAAGCCCGACGGTAAAGCTTACGTGCGCACCCAAATCATGTGGATTTTCCGGATCGGTGCCGAGGAACACCCACAGCATCTCAGCCTCATGCCTTATCTGGCCCTTATAGCCGCCGCCCTTGTGGCCGTCACGCTCTACATTGGCGGTGTGGAACACATTGTCATCAGCACCGTGGAACTTCCTCATAGCGTTAGGATCGGCAGGCATAAGCGGGATGTACTCCACAAGGCACGGAGTCCATTTGGCGTAATCAGTGAGGAACCTGTACTCCTGCCCCAGTATCCATGTGCCGGGACGGTTTGGTCTTTTCTGTTCGTCCTGTCTTAAAAACATAGGCTTACAGTAATCTGCATATTTTCCCATAGCTGTGTCTCCTTAATATATTACTAATATAAACTGATCGATTTTTACAGGGCTTTACCGCTCAGAAAAGCTCAATGACCTCTCCGGTATCAAGATCCCTTGCGAAGCGGCGCATAAAGTTCCACGCGCAAAGGTGCATGGAGGGCAGCGGCATATGCGGCATATTCTCAATGGCCACGACCCTGAAATGGTATTTTCCATCGTTATTTTTGATATCCGCTATGTAGTGCTCAAAGCCATCAATATATACGGTCTCTGCCCGCTCGCACGGGAATCCCAGCTCCCTGACCGCCTTATTGGCGCTGTTTGCAGCCGCTTCAAGCTCCTCAACAGACTGGAGCGGACAGCGCTCGGCTTTGAGCCTGCGGTTCCACATAGCCATTTTCCCCTCAGCGGAAGCCGCGTACCCCTCCACGTTTATTCCCGGCTCAAAGGCGTGGGCGGTCTTGTTTATCGGCACCAAACCCGCGACCTCCTTACAGCCGCACAGGATGCAGGTGGGCATATCCATGGTCTCCATGACCGCTGCGCGCTCATCGTCAACAGCCACTGCCTCATGGCTCACGGCAGGGGTGGGAAGCCCGGGAGAATTTCCGAGGGGGGCAATGGCGGCGACGACCTTGGGATTCCTTCTGGCAAATTCCTGAGTGAAGTGTCCGTTATGGGAGTGTCCTGTCATATAGACTCTTGACAGGTCGATAGGATAAAGCTTTGCGGCATCCTTCAATATGTCGCAGATCCAGTCATTAAGCCGCGGGCTTTCCATAGCGAAGAATATGACCGCGCAGTCACCCTGGGCAGCTATCTCGCAGTAAGTCATGAAATTTGCAAAAGCGCCTATTATGCTGTGGTCGTCTGGCTCATTCACCTCTGTTATACATACAACAACAGGCACCTTTTCCAATCCGCTGCTGGTGGGAGCAAATATGACCCAGCGCTCGTCATTTACATAATGGCAGCCGTATCTAAGGCCCATGTTTTTCCAATACGCCTGTGCCTCCGGGTCGTCCGGGGTCATAAAGCGGGCGGAGAACCTGCGCTGCTCAAGCATCTTCCTTCCGAATTCGCTGTGCAGCTGCCACTGGGCGTTCACCGTACCGTCACTGGCGCCGCTTAATCCTCTCGGGCGCCAAGGGGAGGCCCAGCGCTTGCTGTAATTGAGCACAGGGATGCCGTCAAGAAGCTCAATGCACTCATCCGGATCGGGGACATTGTTTCCCGCTTCATCCTGATATGTAAAGCCCTCAATGCTCTTAAGCGTCCTTCCGTTTTCATGGAGGAGGCTGATATCAATGTACACCTTGTTTTTATCGCCGTCGTAGTTCTGTATGCAGTCGGTTATGATATTTGCAAACATGCGGGCAGGCTCATTATTTGTGACTATGAAAATTATCGTCCTGTCCAGCTTTTGCGCCGCAGCATCAACGTAAGGCTTAAAAAGCTTTAGGGTCTTCATCGCCCAGAATGGATCAAAATAGTCCTCTTTATGGAAGGTTATGAGTACCGGGAGCTTTCCGGCGTGGTTCTTAAAGTTTTCAAGCGGCGTCAGGACCAGGCTGCGCGTGGCGCCCATCTCAAGGGTCTCATAATGCAGCCCCCGTGCGTTAAGCTCCGCCACCGTCTCCGGGTCATCAAGACAGCCTGTCTTATAGTGGTATGCCGGATGCTTCTTTACCTCCTCAATATCCCTTAAAAAGGCCGGGTCGCTGTCCACATCACGCCTGCTTTCCGGAAGGCGTCCCAGTTCTTCTACAAGGATCTCCAGCGATGAGGGCTTGACATCCTTGCCTATAAGCTCCCAATCCTCAAAATGGTCATAACAGAAATCCAAATTCATTGGAATCCCTCATTTCAATCAAAATCAGTTTTATGCCTTTGCCGCATCAGAGAGATTATTTACCTCTCTCACCTTGCAGCAGGATACAAAATGTCCCGGGGAAATCTCCTCCAGCTTTTGGGGCTGACGGCACTCTTCGCCTGCATAAACACATCTGTCGGCAAAGCGGCAGCCGGGTTTTGGGTTAATGGGAGATGTTATCTCCCCCTTCAGGATTATCCGCTTCATCTTGTTATCAATATCCAGCGACGGTATCGCCGAGAGAAGCGCTTTCGTGTACGGATGGTACTGCTTTTTGAAAAGCTCCTTGGAGGGGCTGGTCTCCACCAGCTGTCCAAGATACATGACGCCGATATCATCGGAGATATGGCGTACGACAGAGAGGTCATGGGTTATAAACATATAGGTAAGGCCGTTCTCCTTCTGCAGATCCTGAAGGAGGTTCAGCACCTGTGCCTGGATGGAAACGTCAAGGGCGGAAACAGGCTCATCACAGACGATGAACTTCGGGTCAAGAGCCAGTGCCCGGGCAATACCCACACGCTGGCGGCGGCCGCCGTCCAGCTCATGGGGATACGCAAGGCGCAGCCTCATGGCAATACCCACCATGTCCATGACCTCGGTTATCTTATCCATCATCTCCGCGCGCTTATATTTGTGCGTGAGCTGCAGGGTCTCATAAATGGTGTCCTCCACCGTCATGCGGGGGTCAAGGGAGGAGTAGGGATCCTGAAATATGATCTGTGCCTTCTCGCGAAACTCCCTCATAGGCCCTTTGCGGAGCTCCGTCACATTCTGCCCCTCAAAGTAAAACTGCCCGTCGGTGCTGTCCGTCAGATGTACAAGGGTCCTGCCGAGTGTGGATTTCCCGCAGCCGGACTCTCCAACAATACCCAGAGTCTTCCCCTCCTGAATGGTGAAGGAGACGTCATCCACCGCGTGGAGGACTCCTCTGGGGACATGAAAGTACTTTTTCAGATGCTCGACCTTAACAAGCTCAGCCATTTACAGTCTCTCCTTCCTCGACCCGGATGCAGCGGCAGAAATGCCCCGGCGTGACCTCCGTCATCTGTACGGCCTCCTGCCGGCAGCGCTCCGTGGCGTATGGGCAGCGGGGGTTGAATTTGCAGCCCTCGGGCAGCTTGGCGGGGTTTGGCGGCAGGCCCGCTATTGGGCTGAGCCTCTCGGAGTCGTCGTCTATCCGGGGAATTGACCCAAACAGCCCCAGCGTATACGGGTGCTTCGGATTCTTGAAAATATCCCGCAGCGTGCCGGACTCGATTATCTCTCCGGCGTAGACCACCGCTACATCGTCGCACATCTCCGCAACAACGCCAAGATCATGGGTAATCAGTATCATTGAGGTGCCCTTCTCGCTGTTAAGCTCACGCATCAGATCCAGCACCTGTGCCTGAATGGTGACGTCCAGCGCCGTGGTGGGCTCATCCGCCAGGAGCAGGTCCGGATTGCAGGCAAGGGCTATCGCAATTACGACGCGCTGGCGCATCCCTCCGGAAAACTGGTCCGGATACTCGTTGTATCTGGCAGCCGGGATCCCCACCATCTCCAACATTCTTTCCGCCCGTTCCTTCGCCTCACGTTTTGAGACGTTGTCATGCAGCTCAATGACCTCGCTTATCTGCCTGCCCACGGTCATAACAGGATTCAGGGCGGTCATCGGATCCTGAAATATCATGGTTATACGCTTGCCGCGTATCTTGCACATCTCGTCTTCCGTGAGCTTCATCATATCAGTGCCGTCCATGCAGACAGATCCGCTTTTTACAACTGCCGGCGGCTCTGGAAGAACCCGGAGTATAGAGCTTGCTATAGTTGTTTTCCCCGCGCCCGTCTCCCCGACGAGGCCGAGGGTCTTTCCCTTGCGCAGGTCAAATGACACGTTATTGACGGCGTATACGGTCTCCTCTTTTGTAACATACTCAACTGTCAGATCCTTCACTGACAGGAAGATTTCGTTTTTCTCATTACTCATGGCGTTCACCTACCTTTTGAGTTTCGGGTCGAGTGCATCGCGCAGGCCATCACCGAACAGGTTGAGTGAAAGGACGACAACCAGGATGCAGGCTCCGGGTATAAGCGTCATATAGGGATCGCTCTTTAAAAAGTCGCGTCCGGCAGTTACAAGCGCACCCCACTCAGGGTTAGGCGGCTGAACGCCAAGTCCAAGATAGGTAAGAGAAGAGGCTCCGATGATGCCGCTGCCTATACTCATAGTGAACGACACTATCATTGGAGAGAAGGCGTTAGGCAAGGCGTGCTTAATAATGATGCGGGGATTTGAGCAGTTGATGGCCGTCGCAGCCTCAAGGTACTCCTTCTTACGGACCGTCATGATGGATGAGCGCATAAGTCTCGTACCACCGGTAATACCGCTTAGTCCCATGGCCAGGATCGTATTGAAAATGCCTTTACCGAAGATACCGGCCAGAGTGATGTTCAAAAGGACGCTGGGCACGGACTGAATGACGTCACAGATGCGCATGATAATCTGATCGACCTTGCCGCCGAAGAAGCCTGCGATGCAGCCGCAGATAATGCCTCCGGCGCAGGCGATAAGCTGGGCGCCGACGCCGATGATAAGTGACCACTTGCATCCGACGAGGACTCGGCTGAAGATATCGCGGCCCATATTATCCGTGCCGAACCAATGCTCCGCGCAGGGCTTTATCCGGGCGTTTATCGGATCGACAGCCGCATAGTCATACGGCGCAAGAAAATCTCCGAAAATTGCAACAAGGATGACGAGAGCAAAAACAATCATGCCTGCCATGGCCGCCTTGTTCATAGAGAGCCTCTTGAGGACCTCGACAAACTGATTCTGCTTTTTCAGCACAGGTTCTTTCTTAGTGTTAGCCGCAGTTTCAGGCATGTTTTTTGCCTCCCTTCCTCTTTATTCCGGCAAATTGTATCTTAATTCGCGGATCAACAAAGGCCATTAGTATATCAACCAAAAGCATTACAAACGAGAATACAACAGAGATCATGATCGTGCATGCCATAACAACGTTATAATCGCGGTTGTTGCAGCCCGAAACGAGGTAATAGCCGACGCCGGGGATAGAGAACACCGTCTCAACAATCATACCGCCGCCGATAACGCCGGCCAGCTGCATGCCGATCGTAGTGAGAATCGGTATCATGGCGTTGGGCAGCATGTGCTGGAATACGATCTTCCTATATTTCAGGCCTTTGGCCCTGGCCATGGTTATGTAGTCGGATCGGATAACCTCCAGCATACTGGAACGCGTTTGACGTGTCAGCATTGCCATGCCGCCGATGGAGTTTGAAATAACCGGCATAATATAGTTCTTCCAGCTGCCGAGGCCGAACGCCGGCAGCCACCCCAGCTTGTACGAGAAAATAAGCACCAGCAGCAGCGCAAAGAAGAAGTTCGGCAGAGAGGTGCCGATCAGGGCGAGGACGGTGCATGTACTGTCCTGCCATTTGTTCTGGTGTGTCGCCGCCGTAACGCCAAGGAGAATACCGCAGATAGAAGTTACAATCACGCTTATCAGGCCGATCATAAGAGTACGGGGCGCCCTGGTGGCAAGCTCATGCGCAATTGGTACGCCCGATACCCATGAATCGCCGAAGTTAAGAGTACATGCATTAACAATATAATTTGCCAGTTGAACAATGTACGGTCTGTCAAGACCAAGCTCCTCCCTGAGGACCGCCGCCTCCTCCTCGTTCCAGTCAGTTCCGAGGATGATGGAGGTGGCGTCACCGGGGGCTATATAAAGGAGCGTAAAGACAAGGATGATAACGCCCAAAATGACCGGTATCATCAAAAGCAGACGTTTTAAAACATATCGACCCATTTTAACCCACCATTCTGGTTTTTAACATCCGGGACTATCCCAGTGCAAATCAGTACAAATCAGAACATTTGAATATGCCCGTGGCGCCACGCGCCTTAAGAAGAATGCGCATGGCGCCACGCAGCATCTAAAACTCAGCAACGAAATTCGGTCTGACCTTCAAAAACTCAGGAAATAGTTCCGAGAACAGGAAGGTTCATGTAAAGATCGTTGGTGAAGAAGTAAGAATACTCGTCACTCAGAGCATAGAGAACCTGCTTGTTGAAGAGCGGGAACCATGTGCAGTTGGCAGATTCGTACTCATAGAGGGCCTGCAGGTTCTCAGCGGTCTTGCCGCCAGCCGCATAGTACTTGGAGTAGATCTCAACAAGCTCAGGATCACTGTTGAAGTAGGAGGAAGTGCCCTTCTGTGCGTTCTTATAAATGTTAGAGTAGAAGACAGACATATCAGAGACCGCGAGGCCGCCGACCCAGCAGATGTCCCAATCTCCCTCGTTAAGGACGGTGGACTGTGTAGCAGGATCGCAGAAGTTGATGTAGACGTCAATGCCCGCCATGGAGAGATAGCCCTGAGCAAGCTCAGCAATCAGAGAGTCCTCACCGACGTTGTTGGAGACGAGGGTGATCTTCACGCCGTCGGGATAACCGGCCTCAGCCAGCAGCTCCTTCGCTTTTTCAAGGTCGTAGCTTATTGGGCAGGTCCAGCTCTCGTCGTAGTCGGAAGCTGTAGGCATGCCATAGTTGTTCATGATGGTCGCGTGGCCGGAATAGGCGCCCTGAGCAAGTCCGGCGCAGTCAATAGCGTAGCATATTGCCTGGCGGAGCTTCAGATTGTCGGATACGATGCGTCCGGTCATGTTGAAAGCCATGCCGTTATAAGTGCCGTTGGACATATAGATGGCCTGCATGCCGTCTGCCGTATCTACATCTCCGGATATGCTCATGTCCACCTGTCCGGCAAACTTAACGCTTCCGCTGTCAATGGCTATGGCCATCTGGGTGGCCTCAGGGACATAACTGATGTTTATAGTGTCGAAATTGGCGACGGAGATCTCGGGGATGTTTTCGGTCTTCCAATAGTCATCTCTCTTGACCAGTGTGCAGGAGCTGCCCTCAACATAGCTGTCACATTTGTACGGGCCAGTGCCAATGGGGAATGTGGCCATACCGTCGCCGCTGTCGTTATAAGCCTCCTCGGTGCAGAAGAAAACTCTTGTCGCCAGATTATAGAATGCGCCGATGGAATCTGTGTTAAGCTTGAGTGTAAACGTGAGCTCATCAACGACTTCTGCGGCGTTGTCCTCCCAATATGTAGCCATATTGCAGCTGTTGTCCTTCTGAGCCTGGATCGCCCACACGGCATCCTCTGCTGTAAATGGGTTGCCCTCAGAATCGGTTATGCCATTATAAAGCTTTATCTGATATGTAGTGTCATCAAGTCTTTCAAAACTCTCAGCGAGGACGCCCTTATACTCGCCGTCAACCACGCAAAACAGGGTCTCATAGACCTGATTGAAAGTTGAGTAGCGGTAGGGGTTCTCCTTGCCTATCGCATAGGCTCCGGTAAAGGAGTTGGTCAGAGCGACATCCAGCGTGCCGCCCGCAGGAGTGGAATCTTTATCATTGCTGTCTTTGTTATCTGTGCCGGTGTTTTTGTTTTCGGTCTGCTGACCGCTGTTGTCGGCAGGGTCTTTGTCCTCGTCAGTGCCGCCTGAACAGGCAGCCAGAGCAAATACCATTGCCAACGCCAGAATTAGGGCAAACAATTTCTTCATTTTCTTTCCTCCTGTAAATAAATATTTTTGTATTTTTACACCGCTTTACGATGCAATACACATTTATCAGATAAGTCCGCAGTGTTCCATAGCCTTATAAAGACCGTCATCCATAATGTCCGACGTGACAAAATCCACCCGGCTCTTAAGCTCCTCCATTGCGTTGCCCATAGCCATCTTATACGCGGCGCAGCTCAGCATTGGCAGGTCACTGATACTGTCGCCGATTGCGAAGCAGTCCTCAAAAGCCGCGCCAAAATGCTCCTTGACAAGATCTACGCTGTTTTTTACAGATACACCCTTGGCAACAAGCTCCGCCATGTTCTGTTTCTTGCCGATCACGTCGAGATAATCCGAAGCCTCTCTTTCAAA
The DNA here is from genome assembly GCA_051866775.1 of Oscillospiraceae bacterium. GTDB lineage: Bacteria > Bacillota > Clostridia > Oscillospirales > Oscillospiraceae > RUG626. Next base: position 8,586 of record JBJDXR010000047.1, read on the forward strand.
CCGCTCAAGATTGCTGTTTTCATTTGTCCACACGCAGAGCTTTTCAAAGGAAAAGCTGCCGCTTTCGATATCCGCGTCGGTCTCAAAACCGCGGTCGGCAAAGCTCTTTTTAAGTCCGCCCAAAAAAGGCGGCAGGGGGCGGGACTTATCAAAGCTTATCCCCTCGCTGGATTCGAATGCCGCGTCAAGCCCGCAGCTTCTGACAAGCTCAATCAGCCTTTGTGTGACATCAGGCGTGGGACGTATATCCTGAACGACTGTTTCACCGATTTTTATGTATGCTCCCATGGTGCAGATCGCCGCGTCAAAGCCTATGTTCACAACCCGCCGGTCAACATGTGTATATGGCCTTCCGGTAAAGAACACTGTTGTGTGGCCATTCTCCCGCACCCGTTTAATCGCGAGGACCGTACTCTCCGGCAGCATCCGTCCGGCGATTATGGTGCCGTCCACGTCAAAAATGACTAGCTTTTTTGACATTTTTTCACCGCTCCTCATTTTTTGCAAGCAGGTAATGTATTTTGTGTAAACGTTTACCTTTATCCGTTGACTGTATTTTAAATTAAGAAATGCAAAATGTCAACAAACAAATTTGAAGTTTAATCGATCCTTTTGTGCTAAATGCACCTATCGCTTGAAAATTATAATCAAAATGCAAAAAAGAATTTTCCATCTGTTCATGCGCTTTTTATGTAAAATCAGGATTATAATGCATTTTTTCTTTACTTTGCCAGAAAACGACTTCCCGTTTTTTGTGCATTGTTATAAAAATATCAAAACTGTTTATCTACCCCCTTTTTTCGTTTCTTACTGCAAATTATCTCCAATTTCTACCTTCCGCGCACAATAATAATTGTTTAATATAATATTAAGGTAAACCTTTACCTATGTATTTTATTTGTTAAAAAATACGGTTTAAATTCAGCGCCTACTATTTTCGGTTTTAATAGCCGGAAGGTATCAGTATGTGCCATATGCTCCCATTTGGCTTCCACGCGGGCTTTGGCTCAATCCTTTTTGTCCTGCGGTGCCGGGGATGATCCCGGCGTACTGTTTACTGTCTAAGGACAAGCCACTACCCAAATATACGCAGAAAGACGGGTACAAATTCGTACCCGTCTTTTAATTACTTTTTATTTTGTTTTTCCGATCACTCCAGCTGCTCGCGCAGATGCTGTACAGCCTTCTTTTCAAGCCGCGATACCTGTACCTGTGATACTCCAAGGATTTTGGCAGCAGAGGCCTGAGTCATACCCCTAAAATACCTAAGCACCACAACCATACGTTCCCGCTCCGGAAGACTGCGAATGGCCTCCTTCAGGGCCACCTGCTCAACCAGCTTCTCCTCCTGCGCGTAGTCGCCAAGCACCTGCTCAAGGGTAAATCCATCCTCGCCGTTCTCCCGCTGGAGTGACTCCGACGGCGTGACCGCCAGCTCACAGGATGCGATGTCCTCTTTCAGGAACCCGGTCTCCTCCGAAAGCTCCGATAATGTGGGTTCTCGGTTCAGCTTCTGCTCAAGCCTGAGGCGCGCAAGACGCACGGCAGCGGCCCGCTCTTTAACGCTGCGGCTGACCTTCACCGCTCCGTCGTCCCTTAAAAAGCGGCGTATCTCTCCAGATATTTTCGGAACCGCATAGGTGGAAAACTGCGTGCCGAAGGAGTCATCGAAGCCCCGAACTGCCTTTAAGAAGCCCATGCATCCCAGCTGATACAGGTCGTCCGGGTCTACGCCTCTTCCGAAAAACCTGCGTGCCACACTCCATATAAGCCCGGAGTTCTCCCGTATCATCTCCTCCGCTGCTTCCTTATCCCCGGCTCTCGCCGCTTCCAGTATGTCCCTTGGCGTTCTGGTCATTTTACTCCCGTTCTTTTCGCAACCTTCCGGCGCATGGTGACAGTAGTCCCCGCGCCCGGCTTTGAGCGGACCTTGAGCGTGTCCATAAAGCTCTCCATTATGGTAAAGCCCATGCCGCTCCGGTCCTCCCCTCCGGTGGTGTAAAGCGGCTCCCGGGCTTTTTCAATATCCGCGATGCCGCATCCTTTATCGCGAACCGTTATTTCAATGGTATCCCCGCCGAGTATCCGTCCGCGTATGTATACCGTTCCAAGCTCATCGGGATAAGCGTGGACTATGCAGTTTGTCACCGCCTCAGAGACTGCCGTCTTTATATCGCCAAGCTCAGCGAGCGTCATGTCCAGCTGCGATACGAAGCAGGCCACTGCGCCGCGGGCGAAGGCCTCATTTACCGAGCGCGATGGAAATTCCAGCTTCATACTGTTTGTCTCTTTCATATGTACCGATCCCCTTCCTTTATGAAAGCGTAGTTATCTTTATGAGCCGCTCAATGCCGGAAGCGTCAAGCACCCGCATTGGCTGCTGAGGGACATTCTCCACCCACAGCCTGCCTCCAAGCTCGTTCATGTGCTTATACGCCTTTAATATCACCGCTATTCCGGAGGAGTCCATGAACTTGAGCTGTGCAAGATCCAGAATACAGTCTCGGGGCATTACGGCGTCAAGCTTGTCCTCAAGCTGCTTTATAAGGGCTCGCGCTTCGTGATGATCAAGCTCTCCGGAAAGATAAATGCAGAGCTGCGGCCCCTTTTCCATCGCCGTCATTTTCATATGCTCACTCCCTTTATGATTACAAATAGGGCAAAAAAATACCCGTGTACATATGTACACGGGTATTTTACGATTCTTTTCCTGCAGAATTTGTCAAAGCACGTCGTGAGCCTTAAGAAATAGCTGCAAGAGCCTCAGTAAGGTTATCGATTAGCGCTTTAAGCTTCTCGGCCTTCTCCCGCTCCGCGTTGACGACGGCCTCCGGCGCCCGGGAAACGAAGCTCTGATTTCCAAGCTTTTTTTCCTGCGCCTCAAGGTAGCCCTTGTTTTTTGCTATCTCACGGCTTATACGCTCCCGCTCCTTGTCCAGATCCACAAGCTCCGCCATGGGCATATACATCTTTGCCTTCTCGGTGACCACGGTCACCATGCCGTCAGTGCTCTCCGGCGCCGCTTCTGAAACGGTCACCTCGCCTGCGTAAGCAAGCTTTGCCAGATACCCGGCTCCGTTTCTGAAAGCCTCCGCAAGCTCCGTGGCGACTATCAGGTGCGGGTGCTTGGAGGGCGGCACATTCATTTCGGAACGGCGTGAGCGTACGGCCTTTATGGCCTCCATTATCGCCTCAAAGTCCGTCTCGTCCTGGGGGAAATCAAGACTCTCGTCGTACTCCGGATACTTCTCAACAATCAGAGCCTCGCCGTCGTGTGGAAGTGCATCGTATATCTCCTCAGTTATAAAAGGCATAAACGGATGCAGGAGCTTTAAGATATCCGTAAGGACATACAGCAGCACGCGCTGGACGTCAGTATCTCCCGCCTGAAGTCTCGGCTTTGTAAGCTCAATATACCAGTCACAGAAGGTATCCCAAATAAAGTCGTAGATCTTCTGTGCGGCGATGCCAAGCTCAAATTTATCGACGTTCTCCGTCACCTCACGGATGAGGGAATTGAGCTTTGAGAGTATCCACCTGTCCGGAAGCTCCAGGCTTTGCGGAAGCCCGTTTTTGTCGATGGTCAGGTTCATCATCACAAAGCGTGAGGCGTTCCATATCTTGTTTGCAAAGTTGCGCATGGCCTCGCACCGCTCGGTATAGAAGCGCATATCGTTTCCGGGGGAGTTGCCGGTGATAATATTAAACCTCAGCGCGTCTGCGCCGTATTTATCTATCATATCGATGGGATCAACGCCGTTGCCCAGGGACTTGGACATTTTCCGTCCCTGAGAGTCGCGGATGAGGCCGTGGATCAGGACGGTATGGAACGGCTCCTTCTTCATATGCTCCATGCCGGAGAATATCATGCGGGCCACCCAGAAGAAAATGATGTCGTAGCCCGTGACCAGCACGTCCGTTGGATAGAAATACTCAAGATCCTCGGTCTTTTGGGGCCACCCGAGAGTCTCAAAGGGCCACAGGGCCGAGGAGAACCAGGTGTCCAGCACGTCCGGATCCCTCTCAATATTCCTGCTGTGGCAGTGCTCGCACTCAGTCGCATCCTCCCGTGAGACGGTCACGTGGCCGCAGTCGGCGCAATACCATGCGGGTATCTGATGACCCCACCAGAGCTGGCGGGAGATGCACCAGTCACGCACATTGCCCATCCAATTGAGGTACGTCTTTGCAAAGCGCTCCGGCACGAACTTGATGGTCCCGTCCTCCACCACGCGGATAGCCTCTTTCGCCAGAGGCTCCATCTTAACGAACCACTGGTCGGAGGCCAGCGGCTCCACGTCGGAGTGGCAGCGGTAGCAGGTGCCAACATTGTGGACGTGCTCCTCGATCTTCACAAGATACCCCTGCTCCTCAAGGTCGGAAACTATTGCTTTTCTCGCCTCGTAGCGGTCCATACCGTTGTACTTACCGCCGTTTATGATCTTACCCTCGCCGTCAATGACCAGCACCTGCTCAAGATTATGCCTGAGGCCCACCTCAAAGTCGTTGGGGTCGTGGCAGGGCGTCATCTTAACACAACCGGTGCCGAAGGCCATGTCCACATATTCATCGGCCACGATGGGTATCTCCCTCCCTACAAGGGGCAGGATGCAGGTCTTGCCGACTATATCCTTGTAGCGCTCATCCTCCGGATTTACCGCCACGCCGGTATCGCCCAGCATGGTTTCAGGGCGGGTGGTAGCCACAATGACGTCTCCGGACCCGTCAGAAAGAGGATAGCGGATGTGCCACAGGTGGCCGGGCTTCTCCTCATACTCCACCTCGGCGTCAGAAAGGGCCGTGGTGCAGTGGGGACACCAGTTGATGATACGCTTTCCCTTATAAATAAGGCCCTTTTCATAAAGGGAGCAGAACACCTCGCGCACGGCCTTGGAGCAGCCCTCGTCCATGGTGAAGCGCTGCCTGTCCCAGTCGCAGGAGGAGCCGAGGGTCTTTAGCTGCTCAACTATCCTGTCGCCGTACTTGTTCTTCCAGTCCCAGACCTCGTCAAGGAACTTCTCCCGGCCCAGATCAAAGCGGGTCTTGCCCTCGCCCCTTAGCTTCTCCTCCACCTTTATCTGAGTGGCAATGCCCGCGTGGTCATAGCCCGGCAGCCACAGGGCTGAAAAGCCCTTCATACGCTTGTAACGTATCAGCACATCCTGAATCGTCTCGTCAAAGGCGTGGCCCAGATGGAGCTGGCCCGTCACGTTGGGGGGCGGGATGACGATGGTAAAGGGCTTCTTGTCAGGATCGCGCTCAGCGTGGAAATACCCCTTTTCCATCCACATATCGTAGATCTTCTTTTCGACCTCTTTCGGGTCGTACACCTTCGGTAATTCTTTCATGTTTTACCTCCAACCTTAATTCGTAAACGAGGCTGTTTTGCGTTCAGACAATGAAAATTCCGCATAGGATAGCGGGTATTTCCAAGGAATTTGAAGCAGTATGGGCGCAAAACAGACCGTTTACATAAGAAAAAGCCCTGAGACATAAAATATCTCAGGGCGCAGTTCATGCGTGGTACCACCTGAGTTCACCGCAAAACGCAGTACACTCATCGCTCTGTAACGGGAGCACCCGCCGGGGACTACTGCCTTCACCCCCGAAGCTCCGGGACGACCTTCGACCCCGCCTCAAAAGGCCTTGCACCAACCGGCCCCTCTCTCAATATCGGCGGCGGGTCTACTCCTTCCCGTCATCGCTGTTTTTATGATTTTTTACGATTATATTATACCCTCCTTAAGTTGTCAAGCACAATAAGGCCTTAAAACTATGGCATTCGGCGCTTTTGGGCCGTAATTTTTTGCATAAAAGCCGTTCTGGCTGGCTTTCACATATTATGCTATAATAAACAATAAGTAAAATATTTATGGTAGGACAAAAAGCTGAAAGGAGTACGGATATGATAAAACATATAAGTAAAATAGTCTTAAAGTGCATTCTCACCATCCTGGCGGTCACTATCCTTATTTTCACCATTTTTTATTTCATACCTTGCGAATCAGATGACGTTTTGTCCGCCAAGCCTGTGATCTACCTGTACCCAGAGGAGACGGCCGAGGTGACGGTCACCCTGGACTACACCGGCACGCTCACCACCACCTACCCGGAGTATGACGGTATCTGGCACGTCGTGGCGGAACCGGATGGCACGCTCACGAACCTTGCCGACGGGCGGGAGTACTCCTACCTCTTCTGGGAGGGCACAGGAGACATGGAGCCTGACTTTTCCCATGGCTTCTGTATCGCCGGGGAGGACACGGCGAGCTTCTTGCAGAAGGTGCTCTCCGACATGGGCCTTACTCCCCGGGAGTACAACGAGTTTATCGTCTACTGGCTGCCCCTTATGGAGGGGAATGAGTATAACCTGATCTCCTTCCAGCAGGAGGCCTATACTGAAGCCGCCGGACTTACCATCTCGCCGGAGCCGGACAGCCTTCTGCGCGTTTTCATGGCATGGAAGCCTCTGGATAAGCCCATTGACATTGAGCCCCAGACCTTCTCCCCATTCTCCCGCGAGGGCTTTACCGTTGTGGAGTGGGGCGGCTCGGAGATAAAATAGAAAATCACAGCTCCGCGCCGTGAGATAATGCGCTGCGGCAAAATAATTTTTTGCGCCTTATACCCCAAAAAATATTTGAATTTTTCAAAAAATCAGAATAAAATACTCATAGTCGATAATCCGGCGGTCAAAGGGGGCTGCGTGATTACGTGCTTTTAATTCCGGACACTTTCCATGGTGTCAGAGGGAGGTGAGAGCATTGAAGAGGATCAAAGCAGCCTGTATCTGCCAGACTCTGCATTTCCAGCTCAAGGAGGATCTTGACCACGCTTCCGCCGTAAATCTGGTTAAGGAGGAGGTCGCCAATTACAAGTCCTCTCTTATCAGGAAGCACACGCTTCACAAGATTGTGGAGGAAACTGTTCAGCCTGATGGTTCCATAATCGTTAAGGTCAAAAAGCAGTATAACAACTGTGACGCGGGCGATTATCTGGACTGAATAAATCATACATAATCTGCGGCTCCATTGAGCCGCAGACTTGTTTTTTTGACAAGCTCCATTGCTCTGCCGGCAGGTCAATGTTAGTAAATTTGCATAAATCCGCTCCCGTTGCGATTAGATTTATATACCATATCGTGATAAAATAAATTAAAGTTCAATAATATATCACATCCAGACAGGAGGCCACTATATGTCAATAGGTATAGTCAACACAACTCTGGGCATGGCACAGGGTGTCGAGCTCACAGGTGAAAATGAGGGGCTTACCATATTTAAGGGTATCCCGTACGCCGCACCACCGGTAGGGCAGCTTCGCTGGAGGCCGCCAGCGGATCCTGAGCCCTGGGAGGGCGTCAGGGTATTTGATACATATGCAAAGATCGAAGCGCAGTTTCAGGCCCGCGCAAGTATGTCATCCGAAAAAATGAATGAGATGAGCGAGGACTGCCTGTACCTGAACATCACCACTCCCGCCAATTCCTCCGATGAAAAGCTCCCTGTTTTCATTTGGCTCCACGGCGGCGGACTTACAAACGGCGCCGCATACGGAAGCAGCAACTATGACAGCTTCTCCCCCTTTGACTTTGCAAAGCGCGGCAACGTGGTCGTATCTATCGGTCACCGTCTAAACATTTGGGGCTTTATGGCACTTCCGCAGCTCTCTGCTGAGCAGGGTGGCAAGTCCGGCAACTATGGCATCATGGATCTCATAAAGGCTCTTGACTGGATATACGACAATATCGAGCAGTTCGGCGGCGACAAGGACAACATCTCCGCGGGCGGCTGCTCCGGCGGCACCCAGAAGACCGCTCTCATGTCCGTCCTGCCTGCATCTAAGAACCGTATCCGCCACATTTATAACTCCTCCGGTCTTAAATGGCGCCAGGTCCCCTTCCTCACCATGGAGCAGGGCGAGGCTGCCGGCCTTGATTACCTTCAGGCCGCCGGCATAGACCCCAACACCTCCCTTGAGGAGCTTCGCGCGATGGACACCTGGACCATCCATCAGGCCGTCTCCAGAGACCACTATCCACAGGAGATAATCTACGACGGCGACATCATCCCCGAGCCCAGCTTCCACAAGCTGTTCGACAAGTACCTTGGCGACGTGGACTTCATAAACGTCTGCGCTCAGGGCGAGTCCAACATTTTTGCCACCCACGGAATGAGCGGCGCTAACGGCTCCTTCACCGGCGACACCATCCCCATAAGCGACGCCAAGAGCTTCTATGCGTTCTACAAGGACCGCCTCGGCGACCTCTACGACAAGTATGATTTTGAGAACCTTGTCAAGGTTGAGGATGACGATGCGCTTTACACCGCAAAGATACTCGGCTCCATGGGACTTGCCCAGCTTGCCAGCAACAACCACAGCCGCAACAACATGGTAAACCGCCTGTTCGGCCGTTACATGAAGAAAAACCACCCCAACAGCAAGGTATTTACCGTACTCTGGTCATTCGTGGCTCCCGGCATGCCGGAGCACCGCGCCGAGATAGACAGAGACCCCAAGCATAAAATGGCCGACCACGGCACCGATCCCAGCTATGTCTTTAAGCAGCTGCGCGGCAACACCGCCGACTATCCTGTAAACGTCTATTATTCCGACCTGCTCAGCAGGTATTGGGACAACTTCTGCCGCACCGGCGATGTGAACGGCGAGGGACTGCCCTATTGGCCTGAGACCGGCGACAACTATGCCTATCTTGAGGTAGATGAGCCGCTCAAGTTCCACAATAACGGCCTTGAGGACAAGCTCGATGAGCTTATATGCGAGTATGTACTTCAGGAGTACGGCATCGCGGAGGATCTCTGATCTGAAATTTGATTAAGGAGAGTCATCATGATTATTGAAAAGCGCAGCCCATACAGCCATGAATTTCAGGCTTGGCTCGACAAGGCTAGAAGTGAGGGCCACTCAAAAATATATGACATTGACCCGTTCGCTGAGGTGTTTAATTTCAGAGAGGGCGTATACCACCTGCTCCACGAGTCTCCCGAGGGCCCGGGAGGTTCAGTCTGGGTACACGTGGTAGTCGGTCCTGAGAAGGTTTTTGTGCTCGACGCTGCATGGGGCATTGGAAATCTCTCCGGCCTTGTTGACGAGCTGAGCGGCGGCAAGGAGGTTGTACTCGCAAACTCTCACCCCCATCTCGACCACGCCTACGGCAACGTCTCCTTCACACGGGCATACTGCCATGAGTATTGTGCTCCGATGCTTTTAAAGGACAACCTGCCCACCAACTGGGATCCGTTCGTTGATGAAAACGGCGACGGGCTCTACCTGAACTTCAGCCGCAAGGACATCGCCCCCTACCGTGAGTATGAGGTCGTCCCATGTGCAAACCACACCATGCTGAATCTCGGCGGGGATCATAACATTGAGCTCATCTGGAGTCCCGGCCACGCCGCAGGCGGCGCTGTATACATTGACCACAAGAACCGCATCCTGTTCTCCGGTGACAGCATTCTCGTCACCCCGACAATGGTCGGTGCAAGTCCGAAGCCCAGGCTCTACCGCGTATACAAGAACGAGTATATGACCGTGAGCGCCTTCCGCAAGGAGACTGAGCTTTTGGCACAGAGGCTTGACGAGTTTGACACCGTCGTTCCCCAGCATCACACCGTTTTCGTCGATAAGAGCATAGTCACCGATATGGCTGAGCTTCTCAAAGAGATCGAGGAAAACCCCGATTCCTACGACGAGCTTATCTACAACCGTCACAAGCTGCCGGTCAAGATCAAGCGTCACGGCCTTGCCGGCCTTATGTATGGTGATTTCGCCATTTATGGCCCGAATCCTGAGGACGCCGAACAGTATAAGGACGCGTAAAAGTATAATATACATAGGCCCCCGCACAAGCTTAAAGCTTGTGCGGGGGCCTTGATCCTTTTATAAAGGTACCCTAAACCTGACAGATTCTCCCCAGAGCTTTCTCCGTTATAGTGTGGTGCAGGAGCTGAATCAAGCGACAGGTAAAAAGCCTTGGCTTTTTACCTGTCGCTTCTTATTCCTCCGCCTCAAGGATGCTCTCCAGCATATCCCGAAGCGTCATACTTCCGGACTTGACGCCATCGGCCAGCAGCAGGAGTTTCTCAATGCCTACCGCCCCTCCGGTAACGCCCGTCTCAAGGCCGATACGCTCAATATGCGTCTTTACGTTCCCTTTAAAGTGTCCGGATATGAACACAAAATGAAATTCCGATATGCCCGGATCAAAACTCTCCCACCATAGGTTGGGGTTTACAAGGGCATTGCGCGTCTGATTCTCCCGGACGTACCTCTCCATCTCATCCGCCTGTGATATCGGGAGACTGTAGCCGCCGGAGTAGGCCTTTGTATCGATTATCAGGCCGTAATCTGCCGGCAGCTCCTTTGTATACGCCACGCCGTCGGGCCTTCTCCCTCCGCCCAGGTGCTGCCCCTTAAAGCCGCACTCCTCAGTCAGCAGCTCCACCACCTTCATCTCAAAGAGCCTGTTCTGCTTTCCGTCATAGGCAAGATCAATAAGCGCGAGATAGTCATGGGGCAGGCAGCTAAGCTTATCCCTGAGACGCTCTTTTCTCTCAGTAAGTTCAGATTTTGTAAGCTCCTGGGGAAGCGGCAGGGTAAAATCCCGTATCGCGTCATTCCACCGGCAGGACTCCCCGTCCATTTTTATGCTCAGCCCAATATTCACAAGGCCCTGTATATCGTCGCGTATAGTATCTGTGCTCTCTCTTAGCCCCACGGAGCTGAGATAACCTCTTATATCCTCATACGACGCCGCTCCGCCGCATTCGGAGATATATTTGAGTACATATGTACGCCTTGATCGCACATACTCCCTGTCGCCGCCCTTTGTGGCCATCATCTCAAAGGAGACGTTCTTCGCTATCCGCGCGTGCCGGCTTATGCCGTCGGCGCGCTTCAGGGCAGTAAGTCCCGCGGCGGTTATAACGTAAGCGTGGGATATGCTCTCGGTAAACTCCTTTCCGGCATTTACGACGGTCACACGCTTTTCCTCCCGCCTGCACAGCCCCAGCTTTTGAAGCCATCCCGCTATCATTCGGGCATATTTATCAGAGGAACCGTCCCAATCGGCCTTCATCCTGTTTTTCTCCGCTGCGTCGCGTGTTGCCGCAAGCTCTCGGATCAGCACCCCCTGCGGCAGGCTCGTAAATCCATCCTCACCCACAAAGCCCAGCTTCTTTCCAAGCTCAAACTTTGTCAGGTGAGCGTCCTCCTCCGCCAAAAGCCGCAGCACCCTAACAGCCGGAGGGTATGCGATAATGGCGTCCGTCATTATTTCCCGCTCCGGGGCATTAAGCTCCCCTCCGCTTGTTCTGGCGGCAGTGAGCCTGCGCCCCTCCTCAGTTATCTCAAAGCTGTCGTCACTGTAGCTGTAGCTTATAAAGCCGAAGGCCTGTGCCCAACGGACAAAGTTGTCCGCGGGCCAGTCGCCGATAAACGGCCTGCGCTGTCCTTTTACCGCCGCCTGAACTATCCCGTTGCAGCGTGCCGAGGGTCTGGGGGTAAACGAGGTCCCCACAAGATCCCCATAGCTTATGCGAAGGGGCCGGGCGCTCAGCGCCGCTATCAGCCGTGTTTTTCCGTCACGCTCTTCGACAGCTGCGGGCAGTATCTCATCCCGAAGCCTTGCGTGTACCTCGGAGCTTTCGTCGAATATGGCTGTCACATCGCAAAGGCTCCTGAAGTTTCCCGGATCCTGTACCCAGCCGAAGGTCCTGAAGGCCCTCGTCTGTGTGGGCAGGATATTTATCATTAAATCACCTATCTTTCGTAATTTGTGATGAGCACCTCTCGGCTCACACCCTTTGTCGTGTTATAGCTTGAATTTGCATAGCTGCTTACAAGCTCGTGTACATTGTAGCCGCTGCTCCAAGCTATGAGCCTGTCATTTCTGCGGCCCTTGTGTTCCAATACATTTGACAGCGCAAAGCGTATATGCCGCCTATCCGCCTCGTCTAAGAATTCCAGAAGCTGACGTTCCTCCCTGTCGCCCCAATCCTTAAAGCCCCGGTTGCCGTCGTTATAGCTTCCGGTGGTTATAAGATACGGAGGATCGCAGTATATCATGTCCTGCGGCCCCAGCTGCCCCAAGTTAAATTCCGCAAAATCCCTGTTTAAAAACGTCACGTCGCTGTCCTTAAGCTTGCGCAAAAATGCCGTAAGGTTCCCCCGCATCTGCTGGGAAAACTGGCTCCTGTTGCGTCCAAAGGGATTATTGTACTCAAGGCTGTTGTTAAATCGGAACTGATAATTAAATGAAAAGCACGTCAGCGTATACAGGTCTATGGGATCACGTGTAAGATTGTAATGCTCACGGAAGGCCTTAAAGCCCTCCTCATTCGTCTTTGAAAGGCCATACTTTTCTATGTTTCCGTCTATACGGGCAAGTATCTCATCGGTGTCCATCTGCTGGAAGGTTCTGAAAAGCTCGATTATCTTTGAATTCAGGTCGTTACATATTATCTTGCGTGCCTGAACGTTTATAGCCACGTTCGCCCCGCCTGAGAACAGGTCCACAAAGGTGGAGATGTCCTTTGGAAAAAGCGGCAGCAGCTGCGGCAGGAGCTTATATTTTCCCCCTATGTAGTTAAGGGGGCTTTTAATGTATTTTTTTTCGGATGCTTTCCCCCCGGAGACCTTAGACTTTCTGACGGCCACGTAACGGCGCCTTTCAATTTTTTTCCTGGCGTAGAATATATACTCCTTAAGGTTGTCGTTTGGGCTTACTATTTTGCTCTTGTATTTTCTGTGTGAGATGGTATAGAGCCTGCAGGAGCCGTCCTCCGTGTGCTTTTTCAGTATCTTCTCTATCTGTCCGGCAGACATAATGCCGTCTGTGCTGTAGCTCAGTATTATGTGGCGGAATTTAGCCTCGCTTACAAGCTCCTCCAGCGCTTCCGGCGCACGGCCCTTTACGCAGTAATCGGATTTTTGACCGTCGTAATTCCGCATGCCCGTCACACCGGTGATCTCCGGACCATCGTATCTGGATATCGTCTCCAGCAGGTGGTAGTTCGGGGCGTACTGACGGGAATTATATGGCGGGTCAATATAAAGGATATCCCCCTCCAGTTCTTTGATGAGCTTGTTGGAATCAGTGTTATAGCAGCGGTTCTCAAGGCCGTTATCCGTAACCTCAAGCCGCACCATTTCAAAATCCTTGTAGGAGCGCTTGTCCCACTGCTTGAGATATGCCCCGTAAGTGCCCGTGATGTTCGATACAAAGGGGACACCCTCAATAAGCCCCGCAAGCAGATAGTAGTACTCCCCCTCGTTAACAAGGCCGCTCGTCCTCCATGACTCGATGGTGCTCCTTATGAAATCTATCCGCATTGCGTTTGCCGGCGAAAGATACATCCTGCGGCAGCTCTCGTTCGGGGAGTAATTTTTGGTGATAAAAAAGTTCCCCTGTGAGATATCCGTTTCAGTGATCCTGGTCTCTTCAAGGAAGGAAAAAGGATCAAGTATCCCTATACTGCGCAGCTTTTTAAACTCAGGTATGACGTTATTCTCAATAGTCGCTCTCTGCAGCACATAGGAAAAGTGAAGAAAATCATTTGAAATTATCTGATATCTCGGTTTAAAATGCCTTGCCACCGCGCCTGTGCCGGAAAAAATATCACAGAAGATCTGTTCATCCCCTGAGGTGTTCTCATTTATCACCTGTTCTATGTTTCCAAGCAGCGCGGCTTTGCTGCCGATAAATCTCACTGATAGCTCACATCCTTAAACATCCTACCTGCATAGTATACGTCAAATTCCTGCAGAATGCAACATATTCTCCAATATAAAAAGGAGCTGAACGGTCACGTTCAGCTCCTTTTTTCTTAACTTTTCACTAAAAGCCTCAGCCATTGCAGTTTCCATGGCGGCACTCGTGCCCCTCGCCGTGGTGATGTCCGCCGCAGTCATGCCCATGTCCATGACCGTGGTGGCTGCACTGCACATTGGGATCATAGTACAGCTCGCCTTTGATGAGGGCCTCAACAGCCGCGTCGGCGCTTCCGGAGACTCCGCCGAAAAGCCTTATGCCGGCTTCCCCGATCGCTTGCTGCGCTCCTCCGCCGATACCTCCGCAGATGAGTGTATCCACGCCGTGATCTGCCAAAAATCCCGCGAGGGCGCCATGGCCGCTGCCGCCCGTTGAGAGAACCTGTGAGTCAGTCACCGCGCCGTTTTCCACAGTGTACAGCTTCATCTCCTCCGTATGGCCAAAATGCTGATATATCTGCCCGTTTTCGTATGTTACCGCAACCTTCATTTTTTCCTCCAGTTTATCATTTTTCCGTTTATACGGATCCGTTTTCTATATCATAGCACGTTTTTGTCATATGTCAATAATTAATTTATAAATTATGCTAAAATGGTTTCTTTTTTTCATCGAATATGGTATTCTTATAATAGCATAGTGAAACAGTGTAAACAGATGTACTGCACCACTTATTATAAGCCGTACAGTAGGAACCGGGAGAGCTTTTCGTCAGATTTTGTGCTGCCGGCAGCAGAATGGAGATCAAAATGGCCAGACCTATTAAAATCCGCAGAGTGTGCCGCTTGCCGGGGAACCGGGAATTTCAGCCCAGCGGCAGTGACAGCGGGGAGATAGTGATACTTTCTGTTGATGAATATGAGGCCCTGCGGCTTGTGGATCTTGAGGGGCTTACTCAGGAGGAATGCGCGGCCCAAATGGCCGTATCCCGGCCCTCCGTGTGCATGACGCTGGAAAACGCCCGCAAAAAGCTGGCCGACATGCTGGTGAACGGCAAGCGTCTTAAGATAGAGGGAGGCCCTGTGACAGTCTGCGAGCATGCGGAGGGCTGCTGTGGAAGATGCGGGAGCTGTCCAAACGCCTCCGCCTGTGAGCGGCACTGCCAAAAAAGGCGCCTTTAAATAGGCAAAAATGTCACGGACTTTAGTCCGTGACATTTTTTGATATCATAATCAATCAAGCTTTGAATATGTCTTGCTCATGAACTTCTCAGAATCCACGATAAATCTGCTGTGGATCCCAGAGCCAATCTCCCCCTTCTCATCGAAGGCGGTAACCTTAAACGTCACCGACCGCCTGTCGACAGCCGTGACCTCCGCACAAGCCCGCACCTTCATTCCCACCGGCGTTGCCGCCGTGTGCTTTACCTCAAGCCCGGTTCCGACGCTCGTCAGCCCTTCGTCAAGATGCGGGTGTATGGCATTGCAGGCAGCATACTCCATCATCGCCACCAGCCACGGCGTGGCAAAAACATCAAGTCCTCCCGAGCACATGGCCTTTGCTGTCTTATCCTGAGTAACGGTTACCTCTGCTTCACCCTTCATTCCTACGGTTATATCCATGGCACAGCCTCCTTTGTTATCTGATGCTATCATAGAAAATTTACTGTCACTTGTCAAGCTTCGGGTGCGTTTGCCTATATGTCATACCCGTTCCGGAGCTTGCGGTACTTGACATTTGCCATATTAACATATAAAATAATTTAGCTACTATATAGATATGAGGTTTTCATCATGGCTAAAGAAAAAAAGGTTGAGCAAATAACCGATATGGACGTGGATTTCGCCCAATGGTACACTGATGTGTGCCGCAAAGCGGAGCTTATCGACTACACCAGTATAAAGGGTATGTTCATCTATCAGCCATACGGCTATGCCATTTGGGAAAATATACAGCACATTCTTGACGAGGAATTTAAAAAGCTCGGTCACCAGAACGTCTATCTGCCGGTGCTTATCCCCGAGTCCCTCCTTCAGAAGGAGAAGGACCATGTGGAGGGCTTCGCACCGGAGTGCGCCTGGGTCACCATGGGAGGGGCAGATAAGCTTGAGGAGCGCTACTGCATCCGTCCCACCTCCGAGACCCTGTTCTGCGAGCATTACGCAAATATTATCCACTCCTGGCGCGACCTGCCTAAGCTCTATAACCAGTGGTGCTCGGTCCTCCGCTGGGAAAAGACCAGCAGACCGTTCCTGCGCCACAGGGAGTTTCTGTGGCAGGAGGGCCACACCATGCACGCCACCGCTGAGGAGGCGCGTGAGGAGACCCAGCGTATGCTGAACGTGTACGCGGACTTCATGGAGAACGTGCTTGCCATGCCTGTCATCAAGGGACGCAAGACCGATAAGGAGAAGTTTAACGGCGCGGAGGAGACCTACACCGTGGAGTGCATGATGCACGACAAAAAGGCACTTCAGGGCGGCACCAGCCACTACTTTGGCGACGGCTTTGCCAAGGCCTTTGATATAACCTTCACCGGAAAGGACAATCAGCTGCACCATCCGTTCCAGACCTCATGGGGCGTCTCGACACGTATGATCGGCGGCATAATCATGACCCATGGGGACAATTCCGGACTTGTCCTACCGCCAAAAATCGCCCCCGTTCAGGTCGTGGTCATACCTGTTGCGGCTCACAAGCCCGGCGTTATGGACGCGGCGCTTAAGCTGACAGAGGAGCTTAAGGCTTCCGGCATACGCGTGGAATGTGACGACTCCGATCAGTCGCCCGGCTGGAAGTTTGCCCAGCATGAGATGCGCGGCGTGCCGCTGCGCCTTGAGCTTGGCCCAAGGGATATCGAGGCCGGCGTGTGCATGGCTGCCAAGCGCACCGGAGGGGAGAAAATCCCTGTGGATCTGGGAACTGTAGCAGAGTCCGTCAAGGAGCTTCTCGATGAGATACATCAGGAGCTTTACAGCAAGGCGAAAAAGAATCTTGAGGACAATACCTTCGCCGTCCACTCCGTGGAGGAGGCCCGCGAAATATGTGCCAAGGGCGGCTTTGTCAAGATGATGTGGTGCGGGGACGAGGATTGTGAGATCAAGATGAAGGAGCAGGCCGGCGTAACCAGCCGGTGCATCCCCTTTGAGCAGGAGGATCTTGGCGACGTGTGTCCCGTCTGCGGAAAGCCCGCAAAGCACATGGTCGTCTGGGGGATCGCCTATTGATCGGCGTCAGTCCGAAAATACCGTAAAAAAGCTAACAGCCGCCGGGTATTAACCCGGCGGCTGTTTATTTAACCGCTTATTTCGTCAGAAATCTCATCATTATCGCCGCGGTCTCCGCACGGGCCGCAGTGTCCAGCGGGGCGGCGCAGTTGCCGTCACGGCCGTTTACCATCCCAGCCATAATTTTATTTTTCGTGAGCCTGTCCACCATACCGCTCTGCAAACTCCGACGGCTCCAGATTGTAGTCCATGACCGTGAGGGAGTCTCCGTCATAATTCAGCACGTTCACACAGGCGTTTTTAAGGCGTGTCTTTCCGCTGCCGATCTCGCCTCCGGAAAGACGGCGCAGGAGGGCGTTTATCGAGCCGCCGTGGGACACTGCTGCAAAGTCGGAGTCCAGCCGCCCGGCATATTTCACTAGGGCGCCGATCATACGCTCAGCAACACCCTCAAGCGGTTCCAGGTCGTCACCGTATTTTTCAGGGTTAAAAATATCTACAACCCTCCCTGAGACGCTGCCGAAATCCCGCTCGATGAGTCTCTCATCCGTCTCGATGGGCGCTCCGGTAAGCTCAGCTATAAACTCCGCGGTCTCCACCGCACGGGACAAGGGGCTTGCTATCACGGCGGACAGCCTCATTTTAGACAGTGCCAGCGCACACCGCCGCGCCTGCTCTCTGCCCGATTCCGACAGGGGAATGTTCTCACGTCCCTGAATCCGGTTTTGACGGTTCCACTCTGTCTCGCCGTGACGGATAAGGTATATGTACATATCATCAGCTCCCTTGTAGTCTTGGCAAATAATAGCACATTTATTTGTTTCCCGCAACATGAAAGGGCGGGTTTACCCGCCCTTTCATGTCGCAGATCAGCTTTCCATCTGTTTTCCCAGAAAGCCCGCAACTGTCTGCGCCAGCTTATACTCCACCTCGCCGACGGTTCCGTCGCCCTCGGTGAAAAAGAGTACACAACCCATGACGTCTCCCTCCGATATAATCGGGGCGGCAACTGTCACAAGATACTTTTCGGCGCTGTCGGATATCATTATTCCCCTCTCTCCGGCAGCCCTGTGATAGACCTGACGGCCCTCCATAACGCTCTCAAGCTCGCCGCTTATCTGCTTACCGGAAAGCTCGCGCTTTGATACGCCGCACACAGCGATCACAGAGTCCCTGTCGGTTATCGCCGCAGGTACTCCGGTTGTCTTGCTGAGGGTGTCGCACATCTGCACGGCAAAATCAGAAAGCTCGCCCATCGGAGAGTATTTTTTAAAAATCACTTCACCGTCTTTTTCTGTATATATCTCCAGCGGGTCGCCGTCGCGGATACGCATAGTACGCCGAATCTCCTTGGGTATTACGACCCTTCCGAGGTCGTCTATCCTGCGCACGATACCTGTTGCCTTCATAAATGAAGTCCTCCTGTCTCTATTTATATCGACAGGAATTAGTATCCGCAGGTTTGTTTTGTATATTCAGATATCATCCATTTGCCAATTTCGTCCACAAAAATTATATTTAACTGCTATTTAAAGCTCATGCCGCCTGACCAGAGTCCCGGGAAGATCTGTCCCTCTTTTGCACCCACGCATATCAGCACATTTGATTTTTGCCAGGCCGTATTTGTCACTGCTATTTACGAACAGCCACATAGCGGTAATGGGGCATATCCACACCACGGTAGTGTTTCGTCCAGCTATCCGTTACAGTCATACCATTTCTTAAAGCTACATTCTGGGAGGCCGTGTTCGTATCCCTGATGATCGAGCAGACCTCGTCGGCATTCAGTATTTCAAAAGCATATTTCTTACACGCTTCAGCGGCTTCCGAAGCATAACCTTTATGCCAATATGCCCTTTGAAAAAGATAGCCCACCTCAAGTACTTCCTTATCCTTCCACGGCTGCATCGTCAGCCCGCATTGTCCGATCATCTCATCCGTTTCCTTTAGAACTGCCGCCCACAAGCCGAAGCCCCACTTTTGATAACGGGAAATCTGTCTGTCAAGCCACTCCTGCACTTCTGCATCGCTTAATGCGCCTTCATAAGCATACATCGCTTCATCATCCTGCAATATCTTACATAAGGATTCAAAATCGGCTTGATTTATCTCCCGCAAGTATAGCCGCTCTGTCTCCAGTATCATATTTTATCACCTTCTTAAGCTTCTATTTCTTAATTCTTGACCACCTGTATTTTCAGCCCCCTCCAATTTAAAACACATCCAAAATTCTGCAATGTGTTTTATCATTATAATAGACTTATTGACACCTTGCAAATATTTCTCTGCTAAACCGCGGTTTCGTCCATATCGATCTCTTCGGCCCGGCAGCAGGCAACATAGTGATTTTCGCTCAGTTCCACCAGCTGCTGCGGCTGATGACATTTGTCACAAGCGTAAGCGCACCGTGCGGCAAACCGGCAGCCGGGTTTAGGATCTATGGGAGATGTAAGCTCCCCTTTTAGTATGATACGCTCCGTCTTTTCATGGATATTCAACGACGGCACCGCTGACAGCAGCGCCTTTGTATACGGGTGGTACTGTTTTCTGAAAAGCTCGTCAGATGATGCTGTTTCAACCAGCTGTCCGAGATACATGACACTTATATCATTTGATATGTGCTGTACAACACTCAGGTCATGGGTAATAAACATATATGTTAAATGGCGTTCTTCCTGAAGGTCCTGCAACAGGTTCAGTATCTGCGCCTGAATAGAAACATCCAATGCCGACACTGGCTCATCACATACTATAAACTCCGGCTCCAACGCCAGTGCTCTGGCTATGCCCACACGCTGGCGCCTTCCTCCGTCCATCTCATGCGGATAGGACATCCTTAATCTCTGTGCGATGCCCACCAGATCCATAAGCTCCGTGGTCTTTTTAAAAATCTCGCTCATAGAGTACCTTCTGCTTAAACGCAGAGGCTCCATGATCGTATCCTCAACAGTATACCGCGGATTCAGAGATGAGTAGGGATCCTGGAATATTATCTGCGCGTGATTTCTGAACTCACGAAGCCGGCGTTTATTGAGCACGGTAACATCCTTGCCCTCAAGCAGAATATTCCCGTCTGTACTGTCTTCTAAATGGACAAGTACTCTGCCCAGCGTGGATTTTCCGCAGCCGCTCTCTCCGACCACGCCCATCGTCTGTCCCTTTTTAAGCACCATAGAAACATCATCGACCGCATGGACCATACCGCGCTTCGTCTGGAAATACTTTTTTAGTCCTCTGATTTCTATTAGTTCAGGCATGGTTCTCCTCCTCTATATATAGGCAGCGGCAAAGATGCCCGGGTTCAACCTCAGCATTGGGAATATCCCCTTTACGGCAGCGCTCAGTTGCTCTGGGGCATCTGGGGTTAAATTTACAGCCCTCAGGCAGATTTGTGGGATCAGGCGGCAGGCCGTGAATAGGCGAGAGCCTTTTTACATGCCTGTTTATAACCGGCACCGCCCCAAAAAGCCCGATAGTATATGGGTGCTTTGCATTATCAAATATCTGCTCCAGCGTGCCTATTTCCACGATCTCGCCGGCGTATATAACAGCGACATTGTCGCATGTCTCCGCAACAACTCCAAGGTCATGTGTGATCATAACAGTGGATGTGCCCTTTACCTCATGCAAACGCTTTATAAGGTCCAGCATCTGCGCCTGTATTGTAACGTCAAGCGCCGTCGTGGGTTCATCGGCAAGCAGCAGGTCAGGATTGCAGGCAAGCGCTATGGCGATGACCACACGCTGCTTCATACCTCCTGAAAACTGATGGGGATATTCGCCGTACCTTTCCGCAGGTATCCCCACCATCTCCAGCATCTCCTCCGCCTGACGCCTTGCCTCCGGATTTCCGACATTGTTATGCTGCTGGATAACCTCGGCTATCTGGCTTCCGACGGTCATTACCGGATTCAGCGCCGTCATCGGATCCTGAAATATCATCGTCACGCGATTTCCGCGCACATGGCAGAGCTGCTCTGCCGTCATTTTCAGCAGATCCCCGCCCTCAAGTAAAATTTCTCCGCTGCGCACAACTCCGGGGGGTACCTGCAAAATCCCAAGTATGCTTCTGGCTATGGTCGTCTTTCCGGCTCCTGTCTCCCCCACAAGGCCCAGCGTCTTGCCCTTTTCAAGGTCAAAAGATATGCCGTTGACGGCGTGAATAGTCTCGGCCTTCATTACATA
Source organism: Oscillospiraceae bacterium (assembly GCA_051866775.1). Taxonomy (GTDB): domain Bacteria; phylum Bacillota; class Clostridia; order Oscillospirales; family Oscillospiraceae; genus RUG626. Next base: position 29,727 of record JBJDXR010000047.1, read on the forward strand.
GTCGACCTTAAGGTCACGAACTGATAAAAACATACTCTCACTCATCCGCATAAACCTCACTTTTTCATCTTGGGATCAAGTGCATCTCTCAGGCCGTCGCCCACAAGGTTTACGGCCAGAACGAATATTATAAGGACCACGCCGGGACAAATCGTCAGATACGGAGCATTTTTGATAAAGTCCCTGCCCGCAGACAGCAGCGCCCCCCACTCGGGCGTAGGCGGCTGTACGCCAAGTCCAAGAAAGCTCAGGCCGGCGGCGGACATGATAATGTTGCCTATTTCCATTGTGGCATACACCAAAATCGGCGAAAATGAGTTTGGCAGGATGTGTTTTACGATCTGTCTGAAATCGCTGCAGTTTATAGACACCGCCGCGTCAAGGTACTCCATCTTTCTCACACTGAGAATAGCCGAGCGCTGTAGTCTGGCCACACCGGCAATATTGCATACGCCAAGTGCGATCATTGTGTTTACAAGTCCCGAACCAAACGCAACGGATACCGCCATGTTAAGCAGAACGCCCGGAACGGACTGTATCACGTCGGCCACACGCATTAATATTTCATCAAATATCCCGCCGTAAAAGCCCGCAAGCGCTCCAAAGAATATCCCTCCTATAAGGCAGACGAGAGTCCCCCCTGCGCCTAAAAGCAGCGAATAGCGTGTTCCGTACACCACCCTGCTGAACAGATCCCGTCCCAGGCTGTCAGTCCCCATTAAGTGCTGCAGGCTTGGCCCCTCACCGTATGCATCCGTCATCTCCGCATAATCATACGGGGCAATGACATCTGCGAAAATCGCAACCAATATAAAAAGTAAAATAACGATTATGCCCACGATCGACGCTTTTCTGTCCACGAGGCGTTTAAGCACTGTAAGAGTCCTGCTGGTGCGTTTCATTTTTTCAGGCGTTTCATTAATTGACACTGGACTTCCTCCTTTTCTTCGCACCATAACGTGCCTTGATCCTAGGGTCAGCGAAGGCCATCAATATGTCTGTCAAAAGGATAATAACGCAGAACATCAGAGACGTAAGTATTACCCCGCCCTGCACAGCGTAATAGTCACGCTGGTTTACCGCATTAACAAGGTAGCCGCCGATCCCCGGAATTGAAAATACACGCTCGATAATAAGTCCGCCGCCTACCATGCCTCCGAAGCTCATGCCGGCAACCGTAATAAGCGGTATGATCGCATTTGGCAGCATATGGCGGATTATCACCTTTTTATTGGGCAGGCCCTTGGACATTGCCATAACGATGTAGTCCGAGCGTATGACCTCCAGCATACTTGAACGGGTCTGCCTGGCCATGCGGGCGACCCCGTGGAAGCAGTTGGCCATTATCGGAATTATCCAGTATTGCACCCCACCAAGCCCGTATGCTGGAAGCAGCCCCAGATGATGTGAGAGTATAAGCACCAGCATCAGTGCCAGCCAGAAGCCCGGCGTGGATACGCCTATAAGGGCAATTATCATTGAAATTGTATCGCCCGCCTTATCCTGATGAAGCGCTGCGTAAGCCCCCAGCGGAATTCCTATAATGATTGAAAATACTATTCCAAACACCGCTAAAATAAGCGAATTCGGAAGGCGTCCCGCAAGATCCTTAGCGATAGATGTCTTGTTGACCAAGGAGGTCCCCAAATCAAACTTTATAAAAACCTGATATAGATATCTTCCTAACTGAACTATGTACGGATCATTCAACCCCAGCTGTTCGCGCATCTGTTCTTTTTCCTCCGGAGTTGCCATATCGCTTGCCAACGCGTCAACAGCATCGCCCGGTGTAAACCAGATGATCGTAAATACAAGCACAACAACTCCCACGACAACAGGGATCATCAGCAAAATACGCTTTAAAATGTACTTTAACATTCCAAGCCTCCCTATTAATAAGGTTGTGTTATATCGGATGTGTTAGGCCAGCGTTATACGCCGCTTAGCAGACCGTACAGCGCTGGCCCCAAATTCAGACGCCCCTTGCCTTTAGGCATCTGCGCGAAGTTATCAATCTTATTTGCCTTTTGCTATGATTTTCGGCGCAGTGCCGTGAATCATAGCGGCTATTCAGCGGTTACTATATTCAGCCCTGGTAGTAAACGCTGTAGCTGTCGGAGAAATCGCAGGCTCCAACCACAAGGTCGCCGCGGTAGTTTATATATGTGCTTGTAATCTCATCAGTATGGGCGGAGGTGTAGCCGGCTATATGCGTCTGGTAAACGAAGGCGTTCTCCACAACGTAATCGTGCAGCGCGTCCAGATCCTCCTGAGTCCAGTTGACAGACCAGCACTTCTCCGTCAGCTTCTGAAGATAATCATCATCAACTCCGCCAAGGGTCCGGCCGGTGGAGGTTATACGGTTATCGGTCCATCTGCTGATCGTCTGGATCAGGTAAGCGCCCTGAAGCGAGCGGTCGCCGTTCTCAATATTCCAGCCGGCGTCGATATTGGAGATATATGAAGCGTTTGTGGTTCCGTCAAAGGCCTGATAATCAACGGTGATTCCGACTGCGGCAAGGTTCGCCTGAATGACCTGTGCGACCGATGGATTGGGGAGGTTGACGGAATTGTAGAATACGATAGTCACGCCATCCTCATAGCCAGCCTCAATAACAAGCTCTCTTGCCTTCTCAGGATCATAAGGATAATAAGGCTCCTTCTCCCAATCGGTATTATAGCCGATGGCCGTAGGTATGCCCCACGTCTCGTTTACGCTGCCCACTCCGTGCAGAGCCGCGTCGATTATTGCCTGATTATTGATTGCATAGCAGACCGCCTGACGCATCAGCTTTCCGTTTTTGCCGCTAAAGACGCCGTCCTTGCAGTTGAACATGATGCCCTTGAACTGGGGACAGTCAATGGTCTCAACCACATAGCCATCCACCTTTTGGGCGTCCTCAACAAGGCTTTCATCTATCCAATATGCCAGCTGAACAGTTTTATCCTCGATGGCAAGACCCATCTGAGTCACTTCTCCGAGGAAATTGAACTCAATAACATCCACGTTCGCCTGACAGCACTTGGGATTAAGTTCATCGGTCTGCCAGTAGTTCTCATTTTTCTCAAATTTAACCGTGGTGCTTGCCATAAAGTATGTATTTACATACGGGCCGGTTCCAACTGCAAGAGAAGAGAATGCGTCGTCACTTGCCTCATACGCCTCTTTGGTGAACATCCAGAGGTTTTCACAGATGAACTCAAAGCTTCCAACGCTGGCATCCGTCATTATCATATTGAACTTGTAATCGTCAATTACCTCAATACCGTCAAGATAGTTTATAGCGGAGTTGCTGCCATCCTCCTTGTACGTCTCAATTACAAACTCGACATCCTCTGTAGTAAATGGGTTTCCCTCGGAGTCAACGATGTAATCATACAGCTCACAGGCATATGTAACCTCATCAACCTGCTCCCAGCTTTTAAGCATAACACCGACAAAGGTATCGGAACCGTACTCCTCACGCTGTCCAAGATGCTGGAAAACACAGGAACGAAGGGTTCCCTTGTAGGGGCTGTCGTTATCGATCGGATACAGAGAAGATATGGCGTTTGTGAGTCCAACTTTTACGAAAGTGCGCCGGTCACCATCATCGGAGGAACCACCGCCGCCGGATCCGCCGTTTGACTCATTGCTCCCGTTACTTCCTTCCTTTGGTGTGTCCGAGGTATCATTCTGAGCTTTATTGCAGCCCACCAATGATGCCATGATCATGATCAGTGCCAGAATCAGTGCGATTGTTTTAAACGGTTTTCTCATTCTTCAAATCCTCCTTTTTTACTTCAGAATATAGCTCTGAAGGGGCTTTTATATTTCCGGCAGATATATATTTATTTACTGCCGGAGGCATTATAGTAAACCATCATATCCGGCACCGGGATCCTCAGACGGATAGCGTGAGCGGGACAATCCAACGCACACGCGTTACAGTGCCAACACTCCTGCGGAAAACGGATCGCCGGAGTTATGTTTTTTTCCTTCTGAACGCCAAACACATCCATAGGACAGATCTCAACGCATCGATGGCATTTTATGCATTTGTTTTTATTGATTACTGGCGGCATTTCTTATCCTCCCTACATAACCATGGCCCGCGTACCGGTCACCGGAGCTCCGTTGATCTTTTGTATGGAAATGAATTTATTATCGTACGCCGGGTCTGTCTCCGGATAGTCTGCGCGTGTAAATACCCCCCTGGTCTCCCTGCGCTCCCTCGCGGAGAGCATGATCAATTTAGCCATAGTCGACAGCTTTTCTACCTCAAGGCACTTCAAAAACTCATGGCTGTTGCTGCAATGGAGCGTGTTATACGCTTTTTCAATGATCCTGTCCAAATGACTTAAGCCAACGGCAAACAGCTTCTCGCTTCTTACCGACCCGGTGCAGTAATCGAACATGGTCTTCCCAACAGCGATCTCGATCTCCTGCCAGCAGGGAGTGGCCGTGGAGACCTCGCGGGCCAGGATGTCATTGTAGTGCTCTATTTTTTCCGCAGCCACGGCGTAAGCTTCCGCAGGCTTCTGTTCGCGGCCCCTGCTGTATTTTGCGGCGTTAAGCCCGGCGATGTGTCCTGACACTGCCGCAAAGCTGATTCCCCCGATACCGTTTCCTATTTCCTGACCGCCGGCGTACAAGCCCTTTACCGACGTCTCAGACCGCGTATTGCAGTCCAGTCCGGACCCATAGACCTCCCCAATGGAATTCGGTCCGAACTGTATCATGTGCTTTCTAAAGTCGAAGCCCTCGTCAGCAAGATGATCCAGTGTGCCGCTGTTGCCCTCGTGCTCCAGCCCCCACTTCATATATTCCGTGTCCTCATCACTGTTCCAGCTGAAATTCATAAACATGGGGTTGCCCTGCGCGATGTTCCGATGGAATATCTCACGGTCATGATCCGCCAAATAATCTCCGTATTCCCAGCCCGGAAAGCCTCCGTCATAGTCTGCAAACGGTTTTCCCTCAATATCCGTGTACAGTCCAACCCACGTTGATTTTCCACCGCGGGTCAGGAAACGATGTCCCACGCCGTTAGAGAGTTTCTCAAGATTCAGCAGCTTAGCGCCCACATTATACGCCGCTACCATTCCGTCTCCCGTATCTGCGGGACACCCGGCCAGATTAAACATATCCCATCCTCGGGTGGTGGTGCGGGTTGGCTTACCCGTTGCCAGAACGACGCTCTTACAGCGAATTATTTGTATGCGCGGCATCTCCTCACTTACGTCAATGCATATGGCGCCGCAGATCTCACCGGACTCATCAGTTATCAGCTCCATGAACGGATGGCGGTTTAGTATCCTTACGCCGCACTTCAGTGCCTGCTTTGTTAGGCAAAGCTTCTGAGTCTGTCCGGCGTACTTCAGATGCACTCCCTGCTGTCCGGGCGCGTGATGGCCTGCAAACTCATACCTGCCGCGGGGACGCATGGGGATGCCCCACTCCTCCCACTTCTTGCAGCGCTCCCAGCTCTCTGTGGCGTAGACCTCTATCCAGTCTCTGTCATGCAGGCCCTTGGCCTCCTGTGCGACCTCATATAGCGTGTCGATCCACTGCTCGGGCGTTCCATGTACCTCGGGAACATAACATTGGAAATGGTCATTTCCGGTAGCCCCATTACCGCTTCGCAAGGAATTAGCCTTATCGGCACAAATCACATCCGCTCCTTCTTCAGCCGCTGCTATAGCAGCCTCTAGTCCGGCTATCCCTCCTCCGGCAACCAAGACATCACATTCCAATACTTCCTTTATTTCTATCAATCTGCTGCCTCCCCTTTACCTTAAATCGGAATATAGTTAAAGATCATCCTCAGTATGTCATATATTCGTCTACTACGATCTCACCTGTCTTGGAATCCCGTCGGAACTGCTTAAAGAAGCTCCAAAGAAGCGGACCCATCATAACCATAGGCCAATGTGGGCAGTTCTCTACCGAGATAAAACGGTAGGCATTAATGCCAGCCCGATTAAGGATATCGATCGTGTAGTGCTCATATCCATAATACTTTGACGTATATTCTCTGTCGCCATAAAAGCCCAGCTCGTGGTGGAGCTTATCTATCGGGGTGTTTATCGGCGCATCTACATATGACTTGCATCTTTCCACATCCCGCGGCTCGCAGTTGAGCATATCGAGCCTCATGTTTAACCTTCCAAGCATCCATTCTCCATAATCCGTAAAGCACTTGGGCGGATAAGGGAGGGTAGACATCTTCCCGTTATTTCTTGTGGGATCGCGCATCTCATCTCTGTTTGGGTCTGAGTACGCCTCATCACAGCGGATGTGCCAACCCCAGTCCATACGGGGCCGCCACGAATTGACCTTTCCATAATTTGATGCCTCGCAGGCGCCACTTATTTGTATTACAGGCACAAATATCTTTCTCAGCTTCTCCGCCTCGTCAAGGGTAAATGGTACGTCCTGATTGTCCCAAGTGCGGAATACAAACGACCCGCAGGGGCCGGCAGCCGTAAGCTTTTCCGGGATCCTAAAAAGTGAAGCTTCCGTGGCCTGTCCCCCCTGAGAATATCCGCAGAGGTATACCCGCTCTGTATCCACAGGCCATTTTTCAGATACAAGGGTTATAAGCCTTTCAGTGTTCTGATAACTGGTGTCCTGCGCCATCACAAGGATAAATTGCTCCTTTTTGACCATCAGCGGCAGCTGATGGGGAAATTCATCGCACTCGATAGCACAGCCGCCTCCGTGATTATAGAGTACAAGCGGAAATTTCTTTCCGGCCTCCGCACGCTCAGCCATGTTGTCCGGTATGTATATCGCCCAGCGCGTGTAGTAATCCTCAGCTTCATGCATCTCCTTTATAACACCGATAGACCGGAAAAAGCTAAGGCAAGCCTCACCCATGGGGTCTTCCTCATAGAGAAAGCGAAGCTGTAAAAGCTCGGCAAACTTATCGCCGTATTCGCTGGCTATAAACGCATCGATGTCTCCATCCTCATTACGCGCGATCCTAAGAAAGTCCGCAAATTTTTCAAATTTATATCCAGTCTCAGGATTGGTTTTCTGTGACCAATACCAATCGTTTTTCATTATCATACCTTCCTTTAATTTTTTTATATATGTCAAGCATTTTGGAGCTCGCGTATTGCACTCATTTTCGCATTAAATATTGTATACAATTTATATTAGTGATTATAAGGCATATTATTATTAATGTCAACCAAAAATCTGTATTATTTTACTAAAAGTTTATTCAGCTTTCTAATAAAATAGTACTTATTTTAAAATACAAATGAAAATTCTACCAACCTTTTCTTGACAGCATCTTCAAATCAAGATATATTAATTGTATACAGTTTTGTTTTTTAATAAAATAAAAGGATGGATTTAAATGGATACAGATCGTAATACGCCAAAACGAAAGTCCTCATCCATGCAGGTGTACGAAGCAATAAAAGAAGATATCTTGTGCCGCAGGCTTAAGAGCGGAGAGCCTTTAATTGAAGAAGAATTAGCAGAAAAATATCACGTCAGCCGAACGCCGATCCGAGAGGCTCTTCGGAAACTCGAAAGTGATAATTTTATAGTCTCATATCCGTATAAGCGGAGCGTGGTATGTCGCTTTGAGCTTAAAGACATAATAGAGATAAGCAACGTACGAATTATCCTTGAAAGCGCCTGCTGTCATGACATAGTAGCAAAGGGATATGTCACTGAAAGCTTGGTCTCACAGCTTGAGGAGTACATAACCGGCTCATATGCCGCATACAACAGCGGAGATTATGAGCGTCCAAAAGTTTTAGGAGATTCTCTTCATGATAAAATTATTGAAACTGCCGGAAACTCTCGAATTGAAAAAATAATTCAAAACATGAAAGAACAGCTCAACACTCAATATCTGGTTAGAAACTACGAACCGATACATTCTAACGAGCGTATGCTAATAAGTATTCAGGAACACGCCTCTATAGTCAATGCAATTAAGGCGCGTAATGCCGTATTGGCGGAAGAAGCAATGCGCGTTCATCTGCTTAACGCGCAGGCAATAATAATAAAAGCGGTAGGCATGGATTTTTGAAAAGGCTCTGTTTTCCATTACCTGGAATTGCCGCACAAAAATAAAAAGGGACAGGTTTTCCTGCCCCTTTTATATTAACAGTCCGCTTCGTCCCTACATTGCATACTTTTTTGTCGAATCATACAGCCGGTTCTTTGGAGTCTCACTTGAGTATACTGTTCATCGTATAGGCTATTGTACCAAGACCTTCTACATATTTATTGTACATATACCCGCCGTTTTTTGTTTGGACGCGATAGGTGTAGTTGTTCTCCGGATCCTCAAGTATCTCATCGCAGGCTTTCACAATATTTGGTACACAGCTGCTCTCAATATCTCCAACAAAGTGGCCGCTGAAAATATGGTCAAACTCATGGGCTCTCCCGGCAAGCTTTGCTATTTCATTTCTGAAAGCATTAACCGTGGCAAATTCACCGAATGCAACGTTGGGCTTTGGCCCGCCTATCATTAACCGCATACTGATTATATCGTCGCCCGCGAAGAATATTCTCGACTTCTTGTCAAGATAGCCCGCAGATCCCGCGCTGTGCCCTCCAAGAAACACAAGCTCCACATCGTAATCCTTCCCCAGATTAAATATCTTTCCGTCAGGACACGCCACAACGGTATACGGGACATACTCAATAAGGTCCCCCCTTGGGAAATCATCCCATATTGGTTCGCCGGACTCCTCCTCAAACAGATAGTCCCACATATGCTCATTCTGTCGGATAAGTGCCGGCGCCTCATACTGGTGGCAGTAGACAGTGCCGAACTGTGCGTTGCCGTATGAATGGTCGAAATGACAGTGAGTATTTACCACGATAAGGGGCATGCCGCCCGTAAGCTGGTTCACAAGTCCCTTGAGGTTACCAAGCCCCCATGCGGTATCTATGAGCATTGCCTTCTCCGGACCAATTATAAGGTACATCCAAACATACGCTCCGCCGTCCAGACTTGGTGTGAGCAGCCCATACATGTTTTCACGGAACTGGTAGACCTCCACATAGGGATCCACATCATAGACCTTCTTTGTCTTGTTGCTCTCCCTCAAGAGCTTCATGTACGCCCAGCAGGTCTCATTAAAATGTAACCTCTGGTATATTCTGTTAACCCCAAAATTGTCCAAAATCGGCTGGTTCATCGGTACACGCTTTTCCATTGGCAGGCGTGCCCTCTCCTTATCCCCGCCTGCCTGGGGCGGACATTTTACATTGTAAGTGTTAAGCTCCACAGTGATTACCTCTCAATTCATTATCTATGCTTAGGGTACAGTTAACTTTTCTGCAACGCCCAATGAACTATTTGATTGCACCTGAAACATTGATTTTTTTCATAAAAAATGATAAATATAATGTATAAAATTAAATATGCAGTTTTGACAATCTTTTACAATCTAAGTCATCACGGTTTTTCATGTCCGGTAAGCTGGAAGACAGTGTTTTTATCCAAAGGAAAGAGATGAAAATGAGCAATTTAGAGAACGGTTTACTTTTCCAAGAACAAGCGCCCTCTTCTACGACATCTGTTTCAGAGGAAAAACCTCAGATTGCGCCGTCTAATGAGCCTTTTCTTGCTGTGGGAATAATCGGCAGTGGGGATGTCGGAAAAACGACCTTTCTTCAGGCGGTTTCGAGCTTTATCACAGGGATCAAGGGGCAAGAGTGTCAGGTATACGGCAGCTCCATTTCCTTTACATGGAATAAAACACCGGTTATAATAAGGGAACTCAGCCTTTCCGATATGGTTCTGGCAAACGCCGACACTATTTGTTCACTTAAAAAGCTGTACCTTATGGTCAGCCTTATTGACACTATCTCAAAAAACCTGAACGCTTGGTTGGCACAGAAACGCTCTGAGAGTTTTTGGTTTGATTCAGCGATATTGCCCTTTGCCGGCGTCATCATGAACAAGGCGGACAAGCGTCCGATGAAGAACGAGGCTCTGTTATTCTCCGTTGATATTCAAAACAGGCTTGCAGCTTTGGAGGTTCTATCAAAGGACTGCAGCAATGTGTTCAACTTTTCCGCGCTCAGGTATCTGGAGGGCACCGAAAAGCACGGAAACGGCTTCATTGAAAGATTCTTGAACAGTCTGATAGAATAAACATAAAAGTAAACAATAAAAAAGCAGCCGGAATAGTTATTCCGGCTGCTTTTTTGCATTACGTTTTCAGATCAACTGCCCCGCCAGGCAGAAGCTCATTAAGGAACAGCGCCATTGCCGGACTATTTCTCTCAATGTCGAAATAAACATTGATATTAAAGCTGCACTCGATCTCCGGAATTTTGAGTGCAGAAAAGCTAAGATAATCCTCATGTACCAGTCCTATGGGACAAATCGTACAGCCTTTGCCCATACTCACATTTATGAGCGCCGTCTGTACATTCGGCACATCAACAATATTCGCCTTTCCTCCGGTGATCCGCTGAAGTGCACTTCTGCATTGTGAATAGGGGCCGCCATTCTCATTATCATCCATAAGAAAGACGGTTTCCCCTGAAAGTGCTCTAAGCCCGGAAAACGGCTCATATACCAGTTTGTGACTCAGTGGAAGAAATAAGACGGCTGACTGTCTAAACACACTGTATTGTCTCATGTTCTTCCCGAGGCCGGTAAAATTCGTATATGAAAATGCTATGTCAAAATCACCAAGCCTGTATGCAAGCTCTTCATCTGGTATTGAGACGGTGTTGAGCGTAATATCACGGTATTTGTCTGAAAATTTCTTACAAAATCCGAGAAACGGAAGCACAGCAGTACTGTCAGAATACGCAATTTTAATCGTCCCCGTAGCCTTAAGCTTATTCACTGTGATGCGTGAAATAGCCGACTCATACTTTTCCAGTATCTGCGGCACACTGTATGAAAACTGTCTACCGGCCTTTGTCAGCATTACATTTCTCGTTGTTCTTGTAAAAAGCTTAAACCCCAGTTCCTCCTCCATTTCGCCTATGTGGCGGCTCAGTGTGGACTGGGACAGGAACAATATTCTCCCCGCATCGCTGAAATTCAGCGTACTTGCCATCAATGCAAACTCACGTAATCTTTCAATAGTCATTTAAATCATCCATGGTCAAAGTATACGTCTTAACTTCTTTGTCACATAATCAAGCACCGGATTTGACGCATCCTTCAAGCAGTATGCATACATATCAAAATTCACAGCCTCCTGCGATACCGGTATAAGAACAAGGTTCCCGGGAAGTGTGACAGGTCTTGAATAAAGCGGAAGAAGCCCAACGGCAATACCAGCTGATATGTAATCAAAGAAGAAATTCATTGATACATTATCCTTAAGCACGTTAAAGGACTGGTCAAAACTTTCCAGAAGCTCTATCTCACGTCTGCGGACACTGGAAATCTCAGTTTCAGGATAAAGGAGCAGCTTTTCCTTCTGAAGATCCTTAAGAGTTACAGAGTTCCTGCAGGAGAGCGGATGGGTCCGCGGCACTATTATATACAGCTCAGCCGAACCAATGCCGATCTTTTCAATTTTCTCCGTGGGAGGGTTCTCATCAAAGCCAATATATATATTTATAAGGCCATCGAGCATCTCCTGCCACGATGTAAATCTCGTTTCATCAAGAAGCGAAACATTGAGATTTACATAATTTTCGTTAAGCTCCGCAAGCACCGAGGACAGCAATTTGGGTATGCATAGCCCTGACACGGCTATCCTCAGTTCAAGGAAGCTAACATTCTCGGCGTTGCGTCCGCGTCGTATCGATTTTGAATAAATATCTATGATCTCAAAGCTGTCGGCCAGGAACAACCGCCCCTCCTCCGTCAGCTCAACGGATCTTGAGCTCCTTTCAAGGAGCTTCACGCCAAGCTCAGACTCGAAGTTTGCAAAGCGCGCGCTCAGCACCGCGGTAGAGACACTAAGCTTCTCGGCAGCTTTTGTAAAACTGCCGAGTTTAGCTATCATGTTGAATTCTATTAGACGATTAAGATCCACAACAATCCCTCAATCGAACCGCAAGTGCTTTTGCGGTATTAGTTCTGCTTTGTCTCCGCCTCAGAAAGCTCTTTTGCGCGGCAGCATGAGACAAAGCGTCCCGGTACGATCTCCTCAAGTGTCTGCGGCTGATGGCACGCCTCAGTAGCATACATACATCTGGCAGCAAAACGGCAGCCGGGCTTTGGATTGATCGGTGAGGTGATCTCACCCTTAAGCAGAATACGCTGGCTCTTCTTGTGAATATTCATCGAAGGTATAGCGGAGAGCAGCGCCTTAGTATAGGGGTGATACTGCTTCTTAAACAAATCCTTCGCAGGGCTTGTCTCGACAAGCTGGCCGAGGTACATAACGCTGATGTTGTCGGAAATATGTCTGACAACGGACAGGTCATGGGTAATGAACATATAGGTAAGACCCTTCTCCTTCTGGAGATCCTGAAGCAGGTTCAGAACCTGAGCCTGAATGGAGACGTCCAGAGCAGAGACCGGCTCATCGCAGACGATGAACTTCGGATCAAGTGCAAGAGCACGGGCGATACCGACACGCTGACGGCGGCCGCCGTCCAGCTCATGAGGATAGGCCATTCTGAGACGCTTTGCGATACCGACAAGATCCATCAGCTCCGCGGTCCTCTTATCAAGCTCCGCGCTGCTCATCTTATGGGTCTGACGCATAGGCTCTCTTATGGTGTCCTCAACGGTATAACGGGGGTCAAGCGAGGAGTACGGATCCTGAAATATGATCTGGCACTCGGTTCTATAGTTTCTGAGCTTATGACCCTTCAGGATAGTTACATCCTTCCCATCAAAGGTAAAGCTGCCCTCTGTGCTGTCCTCAAGGTGGGTGAGAACACGTCCAAGCGTAGACTTGCCGCAGCCGGACTCACCGACAACGCCCATGGTCTCGCCTTGCTTGATGGTCATAGTGATATCATCGACAGCATGGACCTTGCCGCGCTTTGTATCAAAATACTTCTTGAGGTTTTTGACTTCCACTAACTCAGCCATTTACTGTTCCCTCCTTAAAACATCTGCAGAAATGACCGGGGGCGATCTCCTTATAGGGAGGAGCCTCCTTGCTGCACTGCTCGGTTGCGAACTTGCAGCGCGGATGGAACTTACAGCCGGTCGGAAGATTTGACGGATCAGGCGGGAGTCCCTCAACAGGAGAGAGTCTTTCCTCTTCGCCCTCAAGTGAAGGTACAGCGCCGAACAGGCCGACGGTATAAGGATGCGCCATTCTGTCAAATATGTCCTCCAGAGAACCATACTCAACGATCTCGCCGGCGTAGATGACGGCGACATCGTCGCACATCTCACCGACAACGCCAAGGTCGTGGGTAATCATTATGGTCGAGGTGCCTCTCTGTTCATGAAGGTCCCTCATAAGGTCAAGCATCTGAGCCTGAATCGTAACGTCAAGAGCCGTGGTAGGCTCGTCAGCAATGAGAAGCTCAGGGCTGCACGCAAGCGCTATTGCGATAACAACACGCTGCTTCATGCCGCCGGAAAACTGATGAGGATACTCAACGTAACGCTCCGCAGGGATGCCGACAGTCTCAAGCATCTTCTCAGCACGCTCACGTGCTTCGACTTTTGAGCAATGCTCATGAAGCTCTATAACCTCAGCAATCTGGTTTCCGACAGACATTACCGGATTAAGTGCAGTCATCGGATCCTGGAAGATCATGGACATGGCCTTGCCGCGCATCTCGCACAGCTCCGGCTCTGTCTGCTTAAGGATGTCTTTACCGTCGAGGATAACCTCACCGCTCAGGACCTTTGCAGGCGGGTGCGGGAGGATTCCCATGATGGTCTTTGCGATAGTTGTCTTACCAGCGCCGGTCTCACCGACGAGTCCAAGGGTCTCGCCCTTCCGCATAGTCAGGGAGAGATTGTTTACTGCGCAAACAGTCTCTTTTTTCAGGACGTAATGGACGGTAAGGTCATTAATTGTCAAAAAATTGTTATTATCCATATCATTCACCTGCACTTACTTCTTGAGCTTAGGATCGAGCGCATCACGGAGTGCGTCACCGAACAGGTTCATCGCAAGGACGAAAACAATAAGACAGATGCCCGGGCAAATTGTCAGGTAAGGATAATTCTTAATGTAGTCTCGTCCAGCAGAGAGCAGAGCGCCCCACTCAGGAATTTCCTGAGGCACGCCGACGCCGAGGAAGCTAAGTCCCGCGGCAGCCATGATAGTACCGCCGATTCTCATTGTGGAAGTAACAATTACCGGGGACAGGGAGTTGGGGATGACATGGCTCATAATTTTCTTTGCAAGGTTGCAGTTTGACATATCAGCGGCATCAATATATTCCTGATCGCGGATACCCATAACAGACGCACGCTGAATACGGATAAAGGATGGGATACCTGCAATTCCCAGGGCGATCGTGGTATTAAGCACGCCGCCGCCAAGAACCACGCAGAGCACCATGTTAAGGAGAACGCCGGGGATCGACTGAATAACGTCGAGTATACGCATAACGGCGTTATCAAACACTCCACCGAAATAGCCGGAGAGGGAGCCTATTATAAGGCCGAACACAAGCGCTATTGCAGTAGCGCCGGCGCCCAGCGCAATGGATGTCTTGGCTCCATGAACCACACGGCTGAACAGGTCACGTCCAATATTATCAGTTCCGAAAATATGGCCGTTCTCAAAAGGCTTGGCAAAAATATCGCCGGTCATCTCTGCCGCTGTATATGGGGCTATGTAGTCAGCAAAAATAGAAAGCACGAGCATGATCACTATAACGACAAGAGAGGCTATAGCTACTGGGTTTGAGAAAAGGCGCTTCATAACCTCGCCCATACGGCTCTGCTTCTTCGCTACTTCTTCATGATTATCAGCGACATTAGTGGTTGTTTTTGTAGCTTCGTTCGCCATAGCTCTTACTTCCTCCTTTTCCCGGTGACATATCTGGCCTTAATGCGCGGGTCGACCATCGCAAGGGCTATATCAGACAGAAGCATAACCACGCAGAAGAACATGGAGGTTACGACAACGCCGCCCATAACGCCGATGTGGTCACGCTGTGAAACGCAGGTCGTGAGGAAGTTTCCGATTCCAGGAATCGAGAAAACCTTCTCAATGATGATTCCGCCGCCCAGCATTGTACCGAAGTTCATACCGGCAAGGGTGATTATCGGGATAAGAGCGTTAGGAAGCGCGTGCTTAAAGACTACCTTGCGCCAAGGCAGTCCTTTGGACTTAGCCATAAGTACATAGTCGGAATTGAGCACGTCCAACATTCCGGAACGGGTCTGACGGCACATATTGGCAATACCGTGGAAGCAGTTTGCCATTATAGGGAGTATCCAGCTCTTTACACCGTCCTTCATACCGTAAGCAGGGAGCCATCCAAGCTTATAGGAGAACAGGAGGACCAGCATAAGTGCAAGCCAGAAGCCAGGAGTGGAGGATCCAAGCAGGGCAATAACGGTGGCCAGATAGTCGCCCGGCTTATTCTGATGCAGTGCCGCATAAATACCAAGCGGAATACCGATAACGATAGATATCAGAATTCCGAACACCGCAAATATAAGCGAGTTTCCTATACGGGTGCTTATCTCATAGCCAACGGAAACGCCTGTTGCGAGGCAGTTGCCAAGATCGAAATGGAATATCAGCTTATAAAGGTAATTGCCCAGCTGGACAATATATGGTTTATCGATTCCCATCGCGATACGGGTGGCCTCAATATCTTCTTCGCTTGCGCCTGCGCCGGCTGCGATTTCAGCAGGATCACCGGGAGTGAACCAAAGGATAGTGAAGACCAGCCATACAACGCCGATAACGATAGGGATCATCAGGAGTATACGCTTTATGACATATTTAATCATTGTCAAACCTCAATAAAAAGTTATCTTCGCCTGATTTCTTCTTTACTACGTTCAAGTTTACCATAGTCGACTTAACTCGGCAATGGTAATTTTAAACCGACGGGGGCGGCTAATGCCGCCCCCCTCAGCCATTTAAAATTCAGCTTAAAAACTGGGCGTTAAATGCAATGTACCGCTTCAGAGATTAGTCAGCAAAATAGGGCCAATCCTCAGAATAGGTGCAGGCGCCAACAATCAGGTTGTTCTTGAAGTTGGTAAGCAGGCCCTCAACATAGGGAGAATGGGCAGCGTCGAACATACCGATCATGTACTGATAGGTAATGGCATGATCCATAACATAGTATATGACATTGTCGTAGTCTTCCTGAGTAGAATCGGCAAGCTTAGCAGCATCGACATACTCCTGAAGCTCCTCAAAGTAGAAGTCTCCGCCGTAAGCAGAACCATATTTGTTGTTGTTCTTGTCAAACCAGGAAACAAGGGTCTGCATGATGTGAGGACCAGTCAGAGAAGAAGTACGGTCGCAGAGATCCCAAGCAGTAAAGTCGCCCTGAACCTGAGTGGAGACAGCGGTCTCGTAAAGCTCAGTAACAACCTTGATTCCGAGAGGCTCAAGAGCTGCGGTCAGATAAGCGCCGGTGTTCTCATTGATGGTGTTGATAGAGCCGGACCATTTAACAGTGATGCCTCCGTCAGGATAGTCACTCTTTGCCATGTACTCCTTGGCGGTATCGAGGTTCTGAGTATAATAATCCATGTAATTATACCAATCCTCGTTGAAGCCCTGTGCAGCGGACAGGCCGTATCCGGTGGGGACCTCACCTATGCCGGCGTAAACGGTGTCAATGATCGCCTGAGCATCGATAGCATAGCATACAGCCTTACGGAGGTTCTCATCCTGGAACACGGAGTTCTCGGAGCAGTTGAACATGATCTGCTTCCACTGAATGGAGGGAAGCTCGGTCACAACGATGTCATCGTTAGCCTTAGCATCAGCAACGAGGGAGCCGTCGATCCATGCGCAGATCTGAGTGGTGTCAGGATCTTCCATGGCGATGCCCATCTGGGTGGTCTCGTTAACGATGTTATACTCGATAACATCAATGTTAGCCTGGCTGGTAGGAGCGGTGAGCTCTTCGGTCTGCCAGTAATCGTCTCTCTTCTCGACAGTGGTGGTGGAGCCGGCTATGAACTCAGTGCAGACATACGGGCCGGTACCGACGCAGACATCGCCGTCGCCGCATGCGGTGTAGGAAGCCTCGGTGGCCATCCAGCCGGTCTCGCAGATCCAGTAGAAGGTGCCGGGGGTGGAGATGGTGGTCTTCATATTGAACTCATAGTCGTTTATGATCTCGATCTCCTCAACATAGCTGGCGGTGGTGACAGCATTGGCAACCTGCTGCTCAATGCTGAACTTAACGTCGCTGGAGGTGAAGGGATTTCCATTGGCGTCGGTTATGTAATCATAAAGAGTGCAGTGCCAGGTGTAATCATCCAGCTGCTCAAAATCCTTAAGAAGGACGCCGATAAACTCATCAGACTGGTACTGCTTACGCTCACCAAGACGCTCATAAACGCCGCCGTACATGATTCCGACGTACGGGTTCCACTTGAAGAACGGTGAGAAGTCGGCAACGGTGTTGGTCAGAGCAACAGTGACCTTTGTACGTCTGCCTTCATTTTCGTTGCCAGAGTTGTTAGTATCGGTACCGCCGGGATTAGACGTATCGCCGCCTTTATTGTCGTTTGTCTCTTTTGAGCAACCGACAAGGGCGAAAATCATTACCAAGGCAAGTACCAGTGCTGTGATTTTTGCGATCTTTTTCATAGCTATTCTCCTTTTTTCACAAAAGTGTTCTCCAGATGAGATGCACTGTTTCCCGTCTGGATGTGATACAATTATAACAATCATTGATGAAAAAATCATCACTTTTATTCGGAATTACTCATGCCAAATTTTTGACTTGCACTTGTCTTTTTAGTCGATTTCATATATTAATGCGCACAAAAAGCCCGGGCCAATTTAGTTAAACATGACAAAAAAGCCGTTTTATCCCGAGGCTCCCCAAAAGGCCTACTTATGTCAAAAATTTGATTTAGATGTTTTATTTAACTATGGCCAGGTTGATTTTTTGTACCGTATCAACTACAATTATTTTATTCCTAATTATTAGCATTTTAATAAGTTACATAAGGAGTGAAAATGAAATTGAATTCTTTTGCTTTAGTAGGTGCATGGGGTTACGATGAGAGCGCCGATGAGCACGGCATCCATCTCTTTAAGCTTGACGAGACATCGGGAGCTCTTGAGTTTGTCAGCAGCTCTCTGAGGAACGTCCGCGCCGGTGGCCCCTGCTGGCACCCAACAAAGGACATTCTCTACGTCCCCAATGAATCTGCAGCGACCGGCCGCGGTGCCCGCAATGGCAGCGCCAGCATCTATGCGGTTTCTGTTGACCCCACGACCGGAGAGGTCTCCGAGTTGGGCCACGCTCCCGCGCTGGGTGCAAACCCCGCATATGTGGCTGTGGATATGGAGGGAAAGTATCTCCTCTCCGCCAATCACGGCAGCCCTCAGGCGGTTCTCAGAACAGTCAAGAACGAGGACGGCTTTTTCTCATCTGAGGTCGTTCCTGATGAATCCAATCTTGTACTCTTCGAGCTTAATGAGGACGGCACGGTGGGCAAGGCTGCCGACGTTATCAAGTTCCCCGCAGTAAACGGCCGCCGCTCCATGCTCCACTGTGTGCTTCGCGCCCCCGACATGGACTTGTTCGCCGTATGCGATATCGGCGCAGGCGCTGTTTATATGGTTAAGATTGACGGAGGCAAACTGGTCATCGCGGGTCAGCTTGCGTGTCACGAGACCGCCTCTGCCAGATACTGCGCTTTCCACCCGACGAAGAAGCTGCTTCTTCTCAATAATGAGGAGACCGACACCGTCAGCGTGATAAGCTATGACGAAAACGGCAAGATGGTCCCGACCGGCTGTGCCAGCGCGGTGACCGCCGATCACGTGGGCAAGTTCCAGCAGTCTGACGTATCCGTTACACCGGACGGCCGTTACCTTTACTCCCTTGTCCGCGCCAACAACACAATTGCTTCCTTCAGCATAGGAGAGGACGGCTCCCTCACTCAGATAGAGGTCATTCCGCTTGACGGCGTCTCCCCCAAGGGCTGCGCCATTTCCCCTGACGGCAGGTACTTCTATGTTGCCGCGAAGGTAAGCGGAGCCATACTGCTCTACAGCATTGGTAACGATGGACGCCTTACCTTCACCGGGAACAAATTTGAGGTCGAAAACCCCGCGAACTTTATGTTCCTTAAGTACGGTTCTCCCGTCAGATAAGTTAAAGCAAAAAAATGATCGGTACGGACAATGTCCGTACCGATCATTTTTACTTAGGATGCACCAAAGGGCGCCGGATCGGGGCGCCCTTTAGTGCATTCAGAAGGAGATCAACAAAATCAATCAGTACGAGTTATCAGTTAAAACGTCCCTCAGTGAGCCAGTTTGAAACATACTGGCACTGGGTGTAAAGCGCATCGCCGTACTTCTCAGGCTCAGGAGTTCCCCAGCCGTGGGTGAGTCCCTCAGAGAAGGCAATGGTCTTATCCTCGCTCTTGGCGTTCTTATAAGCCCACTCGGCGTTTATATACTCATAGCCTGCGGTGTGGCCCATGAGAAGCAGCGGGCAGGAGATCATCTTAACGTTACCGGCGGAGCAGGTGAAGCAGCTCTCAAAATCAATACCGTTCAAATAATCCTCACCGTAATCATAGTCCTCAGTTACGTTCAGCTCCATCCAGAGGAAGTCCTTAACAGTGGTCTGAAGGGCTGCACGCATGGTCCCGGCAAACGCGGGGTTCTCCTGATGGAAGCGGACGCTGGGAACGATCTGGTGGGTGATGGTACCGCCGTTATGTACCAGATCCCATTCCTCCTTGGTGTGGGCGAAGATGCTCATATCGCTGGCAAACAGCTTGGGAGAATTGTTGATGCCGATGCAGTCGGGGATTATGAACGGCTCGTTGTCTGAGTAAATGCCCTCGCCGCGGCTGATGAGGTCCCAGCGCTCCTCGGCCTTCTCCAGCAGCTTGTTGTAACGGTTGCGCTGGGCCATGAGGAATTTATGCTTAAACTCCTCGGAGTAGTGGCTCTTTCCGCCGGCCACAAAGCCGTTGGCGGGGTTCAGGGGATCGAGAGTCTTGTTTATCTTAAGTCCGTTGCCCTCCTCAATAAAGGCGGGGTTCATGGACATAAGGTGCATTACCATGAAGCCGAAGTTCGCGTCCAGAAGCATAAGGCCGTCAGCCGGCTCAAGCTTCATGTCAGGGAAAGGCAGGCGGCGGTCAGGTCCCTGATAGATGCCGACGCCGTTTTCAGCGATCTTCTGATAACCGCTCATAACGCCGGCGCCGCGGCTCTGACCCATAAGGACGATCTTTTCAACGCCCTCCATCTCACGCAGACGCTCTACGCATCTGCCCATGATCTGAAACTGTTCGATAAAAGATGCCACATCAGGTACACAGTAAGCCGTGCGGAATCCGAACTTCGCCATGGCCATAAGGAAAGGATGATAGAGCGTCCTGCCGAGTCCGCCGTGCATCGCTGCAACTGTTATACCGGAAAACTCGGTTTTTTCAACAGGCTCAGTGACGAGCATGTTTGCACCGTTAACTCTGATGTAGGTCTCTTTGAATTCGCATTCCTTAAATACTTTGCTCAATTTTAGTTCCCTCCATAAATTAATCGTCGATCCAATTCAAAAATGTAGCCTGACGATAGAGCGTCTTGTTATAAACCGCTCCGCACATACAAAGGAAAGATATGTGTATGTATGGCCTCTCATTTTTACATTGTAATTATATTAAAATCAAATTAAAACCGCAATGCACCTATTAATACACAATTTTTGACGAAAATAAGCTTTGAAGACTTAAAAGCAATGTACAAATTAATCAAAAAGGCCTGACGTTAACTATCAGGCCCTTTTTTATGTACTTGCGGTTTAGGTTTTACCGAAAAAGGGTTCAGTCCTCAAGAGTGTTGAGGTAGCGTCCAAGGGACATAGCGGCTGTAACTCCGTCGCCCACAGCGGTGGAAACCTGTGCCGGGGACAGGGTGCGGATATCTCCGGCAGCTACGATGCCGGGAAGGGCAGTCTCCATATTCTGATTTACGGGAACCTGTCCGTTGGGGGCAAGCTCCAGTGTTCCTTTAAGGAACTCAGTGTTGGGGATCTGGCCTACGCGGACATAAACACCCTCAACAGGAAGGACCTGCTTCTCACCGGTCTCGCGGTCCTCGACCTCGACTCCGTTTACCCAATCCTCGCCGAAGATGGCGTTGGTCTTGGTGTTGCATATGATCTCTATGTTGGGGCTTTCAGCTACGCGGTCCTGAAGCACCTGAGAGGCCTTGGGCTGGGGCATAAATTCAACTACCGTTACCTTGCAGCCGAGCTTCTCCATCTGGAGAGCCTCCGTAAGTCCGCTGTCGCCGGCGCCGGCGATCATTACGGGCTTTCCTGCACACTGGGGGCCGTCACAGGTTGCGCAGTAAAACACACCCTTGCCGGTAAGCTCAGCCTCACCGGGAACGTTGAGAAGTCTGGGGTGAGAGCCGGTAGCAAGAACTATTCCCTTGCAGGTGTAGCTGTCGCTCTCGGTCTTGACCATCTTATAGCTTCCCTTATCCTTGATTGAGACAACCTTATCGACCTCCAGCTCAGCGCCGGAGTTCTCAGACTGCCCGATCATCTGGTTGGCAAGCTCCGGACCCATGACGCCCTCTGCAAAGCCCGGGTAATTCTCAATAAGCTGACGGCTTATAAGCTCTCCGCCGGGGGCCTTTCCCTCAAGCACCAGAGTCTCAAAGCCAGCGCGGCTGGTATAAATGCTCGCCGCAAGTCCAGCTCCGCCGGAACCGATAACTATGACATCATAATCTGTAAACATAATAGCTGTCTCCTTTATTTTTTAATCTTTGACTGAGTTTAGTTTACATCAGATTTAAATATAGGTCAAATTGAATATGTTTGAGTTTTTATTTGCTTATAGCAATGAATTGAATTATTTATAAAATTTATCAATTTATTGTGACTGCATATAGGCTGTCTGAGGAAAAAGCCTGAAGGGTCTGTCCAATCAAAAAAACTTTTTATATGTAATTATCTATAAATATTTGACGTTTATATGGCACAAGTGATAGAATAACCTAAAAGCAAGCCAATGGAGGAGACAAATGGACACTGCAGCTCTTAAATATTTCCTTGTCACCGCCGAGACCCAGCACATGACAAAGGCGGCACAGATACTCAACATCACTCAGCCGACGCTCTCCACATCTATAAGGCGTCTTGAGAGGGAGTTGGGCTATGAGCTTTTTGACCGCACCGGCAGAAATATACAGCTCAACGAATACGGCAGCATATTTTACCGGGGCTGCTCCGCCGCAGCTGCACTTATAAACGACAGCCTTGCACAGATGGAGGCCCACAAGCAGAGCCTGTCAAATTTCGTACGGCTGGACTGCTCCAGCTCCATAGCCAACACTAAGCTTATTGACCATCTGCTGGAGGATGGAGTGAACCTTCAGGTAAGCTTCGTCCCGCAGGATTGGGAGTCTGCCCTTCTCGGCCGCAGCTGCGACCTAGTGATAACCGCCGGAATAACAAATCAGGCCAGCATCAGCCGTGTAACACTTATTCAGCAGGAGCTGGTGATAGTGTGCGGGCTTGACCACCCGCTTGCAAAGGCCAAGTCCATTGACCCGGAGCTTCTCGGGACTTACCCCTTCTGCTCCACAGGCGCACCTCATGCGCTCTTAAATGTGGCTAAGGACAAGCTCACCGCAATGAACATACATCCCCGCGTCACCTTTCTCGGGCGGACGTCAGGCGATATGCTCAACGCCGTGCGCTCGGGAAAATATCTGTCACTTATGGTCCGCCGCAATCTCCCTAAAACAGACGATCTGGTCATACTGCCTATCATAGGCTTCTCACTTGAGCTGCCTCTTAACCTTTATTGGCGCAAGAGCGATGATAGGAACCACCTCATATCTTCTACCTGCAGGAAGATTATCGTCTTTTACAACTCCTGACAGCATAAGCTATCTATGACAATTAAGGATGGTGAGGCTTTGCCGCACCATCCTTAGCTTTTATCTGTTA
The DNA here is from genome assembly GCA_051866775.1 of Oscillospiraceae bacterium. GTDB lineage: Bacteria > Bacillota > Clostridia > Oscillospirales > Oscillospiraceae > RUG626. Next base: position 52,741 of record JBJDXR010000047.1, read on the forward strand.
TTTTATGCTGTTTTAATTATCAGTCAAAGAGCGGCTGATCGAACTCTGCCTTGGCAACGAGCTTTACAACAACAGTTGCCTTGGTGTGAGTTACGTGATCCTGGTTCTCGCCCCAGACTTCAAGCTCAACAAGATGGTTGCCGTCATCGGTGACGTACTTCTTGGTGACCTTACCCTTTACATAGGTGATGTCTCCGTAGAACACCATACGTCTGTCCTGAGAGTCCATGGACACGACCCAACCGTCGTCGCCCATCCAGTCGGTAATGGACTGAACAAGCATCATCTCATTCTGAATTCCGGCGGAGTTGGCATACGGATAGCCGCAGAGCTGAGCAGCGTGGTCGGTGTAGTGCCAGTCACGGCGGAGGATGTACTCTCCGGTCTCAGGGTCGATGGGGTGATGCTGGAGGTTGTTGCGCATGATAGCCCACTTTATTGCGTAGGCATAGGGGTAGCAGCTAACCATGGTACGGGCGCAGGAATCGCTGACGTCCAGAGGTCCTCTCATATTGACAGGAAGCTCCTCGCCAACGGTGACGTCCTCCCAATAACGGATCTGCTTGCCGCGGCGGTACTTGCCCGCGAGGGTGTCCTCATAGGACTGGTGGATAAGCTCCAGCTCCTCGGGAGTGCACGGACGGCGTACCTTATTCTGATACATCTTGGCTTCCTTGTCCTTCTTGCCGGTCTTAGCGACGCGCTTTCCGGGAGGTGTTGCCATATAGATGTTGCGGTGAGTGGTGATAGCAACCGTCTCGCCGTTCTGGTTGATGTAGTAACGGGGAACCTCCTCGATGAACATACGATAGGGCTTATCGGTGACGTTCTTCTCGTAGAAGCCGTTGTACTTGTCGTAGATGGTAAAATAGTCGCCCGGACGGATGGGCTTGATATAGGTGTGCTTCTCACCGGCAGCCAGACGGGCAATTCCGGGAACTCTGAGACGTCCGCCGACAGCGGAGCCGAAGGCGATGCTGGTCTCAAAAACAGGAGGTGCGATGAAGCCGTTCCAGCGGGTGCCGGCTGCATAGGAGGGGTCCCTCCAAATCGGGTTCGGGTCGCCGCAGGCGTCCGCGAAGTGGCGGATGAGGTCCTCAGTGATGTATTTGTAGTTTACACCGCGGGTATACTCATCATCCATGACTGCATAGGACGGTGGCGGAAAAACTACCTCTCCCTTACCCTTGTTGAACTCATCGATACGCTCATCCAGACGCTTGTTCCATTCGTCATCCGGAAGGTTATCCCAGTCCAGCTTGTTTTCCAAGTCTGCCATGATATATTGCTCCTTTCGTTTGTTTTTACAAAGTTATTGATTCAATATTTAAAGCTTTTGCTTGGTAACGATAATTGATCTGTACAGGGCTTATTTTCCCTGCCATTCGGGCTTGCGCTTTTCAAGGAAGGCCGCTACGCCCTCCGCCTTGTCGGCACTGCCGTTCAGGATAGCATAAAGCCTGTTTTCAAACTCAAGAGCTGTTTCCAGGCTCATGTCAGCGCCATAATCCACCGCGTCCTTAGCCGCTCTGAGCGCAAGAGGCGGCTTTGAGGCGAGCTTCTTTGCCAGCGCCATCGCCTCGTCCATGACGCTCTCCGCCGGGACGACCCTGTTGACAAGTCCCATGCGCAGCGCGGTCTGAGCATCTATCATATCACCGGTCAGGATAAGCTCCATGGCGTTGCCCTTACCAATGAGCCTTGTAAGGCGCTGTGTGCCGCCGAGGCCCGGCATAATGCCAAGGTTGATCTCCGGCTGACCAAATTTTGCTTTCTCCGAGGCGACCCTCAGCGTGCAGGATATGGCCAGCTCGCAGCCGCCGCCGAGCGTGTATCCGTTAATGGCCGCTATGCTGGGCTTTGAAAGGTGCTCAAGCTTTATGTAGACGTTCCTGCGTATGCGGCTTGCCGGGCCCAGCTCCGTGAGCGTATTGCGTGCCGCCGCCTCCCTTATATCCGCTCCCGCGACAAAGGCCTTCTCGCCGGCTCCGGTCAGTACAAGGACCTTGACCTCGTTATCTGCCTCCGCCTCGTCAATGGCGGCGGAAAGCTCCTCCATAAGCGCCTGAGTCAGGGCGTTGCGGACCTCCGGACGGTTGACCGTTATAAGAGCCACGTCCTCCTTTTTCTCGTAAAGGATAAACTGATATTCCATCAAAAGTACCCTCCGTTAAAGTGTCATTTTTCATAACGCATACAGTATTCTGATTATTTTCTTATATTTTACTACCTGAGCGCTTGACCTAGGAATTAGATTTATGGTAACTTATTGTTAACTAAAAGCTCACAGAGGAGATGTTCAAATGAATGATCAACAACTGAAGTCTCTACTGAAAGCCGCCGAATGCGGGAGCCTCAGCAAGACCGAGGATGCACTGCATCTTTCAAAGCAGGCAATTAAAAAGCAAATTGACTCTCTTGAGGAGGAGGTCGGCTTTGCACTGCTTATAAGAAGCCATCAGGGAATATCCCTGACGCCCGCCGGAGAGGAGTTCTGCCGCGGCGCCAAAAAGATACTCAGCGACATTGAAAACGTCACCCGCCGGTGCCAGCAGCTGGCTTATAACAAGCAGACCATCAGGATAGAAAACCCATATCATCCGCGGCTGCTCCTGGAGAACGCCTTTAACGAGTTCTCCCGCCGCTTTCCGTATATAAAGCAGCAATTCATCTTTCAGGTCAGCGACCACATCCTTGAAGACATACTTAATGACCGCGCTGACATTGCCGAATGTACCTACCACCCGGAGCTTGAAGTGCCGGGGGTCAAATATACAAAGCTCTTCGATATGCCCTATAAGTGCCTTATCGCCCCTACGCATCCGCTGGCAAAGAACAGCATAATATATCCGGAGGAGCTGTCAGGCAACCACATTGGACTGCTCAGGAAAAACAAGGAGCTTCAGGCGCAGATAAGAAAATGCTGCAGGGATATATCCCTTGAAGTGTTTGCCATAAACGAGCTTCAGAACATTATAAGCATCTGCTACAACGGCGGTATATTTATATCCAAGGCATACTTTGTAAACTCCATGCAGCCGCTTATCGCCGTTCCCCTAAAGACCGAGTTTGTCCCCATGGGAGTCATGCTCTATAAGGAATCCCCGATACAGGTAGTCAGGGACTTTCTCGATGTGGTAAACTCGATCTATCCCCTGTCAGAGTCTGATATGCAGTAATACAGCCTAAGGGCCTCACGCCAAGTTTTCTGTTATCTTTTGGTTGACGGAAAGTGAGCATAAATCTAATTGTGCCTCCGCGCCATCTTGTAGTAAATTATACTTAAGAAATTGTCCAGCGTTTCGGCTGCCGCCGATATCCATTCGCCGCAAAAATATGATTCCGAAAGAGGAGAGCGCCATGTCAAAATATGTTGTTACCGTGGACGGAGTAAAATATAGTGCCGAAATCGAAGAGCTTGGCGTAAGGCTCTCGTTATACTCAAAGTACACGGTGCCACCCCGTACGCCCCTTAGCGGAAGCTTTGGCCAGCCAGTAGTAAATACTGCGCCCTCCCATGTGAAATCCGCCTCCGCCGTCAGGCCCGCCGCTCCCGCAGCTGCGCCTGCCGCGGCTCCTGCTCCTGTTGCCTCCGCTCCGGCCGCAGCTCCCGCTTCCGGTGACGCCATCACGTCTCCCCTGCCCGGCAGCGTCCTTAAAGTATGCGTATCCCAGGGCCAGCAGGTCAAACGGGGCGATGTGCTCTTCGTCATCGAGTCCATGAAGATGGAAAACGACATTCTCGCGCCGCGCGACGGTACCGTCTCCTCCGTCAGCGCCACCCAGGGCTCCGCTGTCAACACAGGCGCGCCGCTCTGCACTATTGAGTAATAATTTCATTGATCAAGATTCCCGCTTGTTTCGCTCTGATTCAAGCGGGCTGTTTTTTAAGGAGGAGCCATGACTTACGCTGAACAAACGATGGAAAACGCCGCACAAACCGTCATCAAGGGGCTTGAGCGCCGGAACATGACCGGCGAGTACTGCCGTACAGCCGACGACGCCCGCGCCGCCATCGCGCGCTACCTCGTCCCCGGAAGCTCAGTATCCTGGGGAAGGACTGCCACCCTTGAGGAGCTTGGAGCCATAGACATGATCTATAATTCCGGCTGCAAGGTCTACGACCGCTTTGCCTTCCGCGGCGATAAGGAAAAAACTCGCGAGATTTTTAAGGAGTCCTTATTCTGTGACACGTATTTTATGTCGGCAAACGCGATCAGTATGGATGGTATCCTCGTCAACATCGACGGTCACGGAGGCAGAGTGGCGTATCTGGCCTTTGGACCCGAAAAGGTCGTTGTTGTTGCCGGCATGAACAAGGTCGCTCCCGATCTTGACTCGGCCGTCAAGCGCGCCCGCAATGTTGCGGCGCCCACTAACATAACCCGTCAGGGCTGCACCACGACGCCTTGCGCCGGCAAGGGCAAATGCTATAACTGTCTCAGCGAGGACTGCATCTGCTGTCAGGTGCTCATAACCCGACGCAGCCGTGTCAAAGACCGCATCCACGTTATCCTTGTGGGAGAGCGACTGGGATTTTGACCGTGTATGGTACAGAAAGGGCCTGTTCAGATGAACAGGCCCTTTGTTTTTTATTTTACAAGACACTTTTCATAGATACCGCGCTCTTTTATCGCCTCAATAAGCATCGCGCCGATCTGATCCGGTGTGTCCGCAACCTTAACGCACGCGTCGCGCAGCGCCGCGATCTTGCCGGCGGCAGTCCCCTGGCCGTTGGAGATTATCGCTCCCGCGTGGCCCATGCGCTTTCCCGGGGGCGCGCTCTGTCCGGAGATAAAGCCGGCCACCGGCTTTGTTATGTGTTCCTTAATGAGCGCAGCGGCCTGCTCCTCACCCGTTCCTCCGATCTCGCCTATCATGACAACAGCGTAGGTATCGGGGTCGGCCTCAAACAGCTTGAGACATTCCACAAAGCTCAGCCCTCTTATAGGGTCTCCGCCTATGCCCAAGGCGGTGGACTGGCCGATGCCTGCCGTCGTGAGCTGGTTCACAGCCTCATAGGTAAGCGTACCTGAGCGGCTTATAACGCCCACATGGCCCTTTTTGCAGATATATCCCGGCATAATGCCTATTTTGCACTCGCCGGGGGTGATAATACCCGGGCAGTTGGGGCCGATCAGCTTAACCGGCTTGTCGGCTATATATTTTTTGACCCGCGCCATGTCGAGGATAGGGATGCCCTCCGTTATACATACAACTACCTCGATCCCGGCGTCCACAGCCTCAAGAATGGACGCCGCCGCGCCGGAGGGCGGGACGAAAATGATGGAAGTATTGGCCCCGGTCTCTTTGACCGCTTCCGAGACGGTGTCGAATACCGGAACGCCGAGCACCTCCATGCCGCCCTTGCCTGGAGTACAGCCTGCCACAACATCCGTGCCGTAAGCAATCATCTGCTCGGTGTGAAATCTGCCCTGTGAGCCGGTGATGCCCTGAACTACAACGCGCGACTTATTTCCAACGATGATGCTCATTTTCCAGCCTCCTTCGCAAACTCCGCCGCACTGGAGACGGCCTTCCTCGCGCCGTCCGCCATGTCGGAGGCCGCAATTATATTAAGTCCGGAGTCCCTCAGTATCTGCTTGCCCCGGTCCACATTAGTGCCCTCAAGCCGCACAATAAGCGGCACCTTGATATCTATGTCCCGCGCCGCGGCAACTACGCCCTCAGCTATAACGTCGCACTTCATGATCCCGCCGAATATATTCACAAAGATCGCATGGACGTTTCCGTCCGCGAGAAGTATCTCGAAAGCGGCCTTGACCTTCTCCTTGCTGGCACTGCCGCCCACGTCAAGGAAGTTTGCGGGCATCCCACCGAACTTGATTATGACGTCCATAGTCGCCATGGCAAGGCCAGCGCCGTTTACAAGGCACCCCACGTCGCCGTTTAAGGATATGTAGCTTAAGTCAAATTTCTTTGCCTGTGCCTCCTTGGGGTCCTCCTCCAGAGGGTCGAACAACTCGGCACAATCCTTGTGCCGGTAGAGCGCGTTATCATCAAAGGTTATCTTGGCGTCCAGCGCCAGCAGGTGTCCCTCATCAGTCTCCACCAACGGGTTTATCTCGACCAGCGAGCAGTCCTTTTGGATAAAAAGGTTCACAACATTCCCCGCCAGGGAGATAAACTCCTTCCAAAGCTCCTTTGGAAGTCCAAGCCTTCTTGCAAGCTCGCGCCCCAGGTAATCCTGATACCCCAGCGTCAGGGATACGGGCATACGGATTATAGCGTCGGGGTCATTCGCGGCTGTATCCTCGATCTCCATTCCTCCGGCGGAGCTTGCGATCATCACAAGCCCGGCGGCGTCGTTATCCATAGTGACGCTGAAATAATATTCCTTTTTGACCTTGACCGGCGCAGTAACGAAAACCTTGTGAACGATCTTTCCCTCCGGACCGGTCTGCTTTGTTACCAGCTTGCTGCCCAGCATCTTCATGGCGGCGCTCTCGGCCTCCTCAGGAGTATGGGCGACTTTCACTCCGCCGGCCTTGCCGCGCCCGCCTGAGTGTATCTGCGCCTTTATAACGCAGCTTCCGCCCATTTCCTCCGCAATTCTGCGGACTTCAGAGGCGCTGTCCGCGACCGTACCGCTGCACGCAGGGATACCGTAATCGCTCATCAGCTTTGCAGCCTGATATTCATGTATCTTCATTCTTATCACCTCTGCCTGACTTACTTAAGTCCCCATAATAAAACGGCGGGCCGCGTGCGGGGCAGTCTCTCCCCGCACGCAGTTCCCGGCGTAATTTTAGCTTGATTATTTATCGTACTTATAGAAGCCCTCTCCGGTCTTGCGGCCGAGCTTGCCCTCCTCAACCATCTTACGGAGGATCTCAGGCGGCTCCATAGCCGGGTTTCCGGTCTTTTCATAGATTGATGAGGTCGCATAATAGGTCACGTCAAGTCCGACTATATCCTGAAGCTCCAGCGGGCCCATGGGATGTCCGAGGCCCAGCTTTGCGGCTGTGTCGATGTCCTCGGCCGTTGCTACGCCGTCCTGAAGCATACGCATGGCGTTCAGACGGAACGGGTACTGGAGATAGTTGACTACAAAGCCGGGGGCATCGGGAGCCTGAATGGTGGTCTTGCCCAGGGACTTTGCAAACTCGTTTGCCTGCTGGGTAACCTCGGGACGGACCATCTTGGTGTGGACGATCTCCACCAGCTTCATGGCGGGTACGGGGTTAAAGAAGTGGATTCCAACAAGCCTTGTGGGATCCTTCATGCCGTTTGCGATATCCGCCAGCTCAAGGCTGGAGGTATTGGTTCCCAGGATGCAGTCGGAACTTACGATATCCTCAAGCTGGGTAAAAACGCTCTGCTTTATCTCAAGCTTCTCTATGACTGCTTCAACTATAACGTCTCTGTCAGCAAGATCCGCGATGTTGGTGGTATAACGGATGGCGGCAAGAGTCTTGTCCATAGTCTCCTGTTCCATCTTGCCCTTGGCAACGCGCTTTAAGAGCGCCTCGGTGATGGACTTCTTTGCTCTCTCAAGCTGTGCCTCAGCCACATCGTAAAGAATAACATCGTAACCGTTCTGTGCTGCGGTCTGGCCGATGCCGTTGCCCATGGTGCCGCTTCCTACTACTCCAAGCTTATTCATTGGTGTTACTTCCTTTCTTAATTTCGAAGCTCGAAGGCCATGGCCATGCCAAGGCCGCCTGCCACACAGATGCTGGCCATGCCGTACTTTTCGTTGCGGCGGCGCATCTCATGGATAAGGGTGGTGCAGATACGTGCGCCGGAGTCGCCAAGGGGGTGTCCCAAAGCGATAGCCCCGCCGTTTACGTTGACCTTGCTCACATCAAGGCCAAGTCCCTTAATGCACGCCAGGGACTGCGCAGCAAAGGCCTCGTTGATCTCGATAAGTCCGAAGTCGTCAAGCGTAAGGCCGGTCTTGGGGGTGAGCTTAGCCATAAGCTTATTGGTGGCGGCTATGGGGCCGGTGCCCATGACTCTCGGGTCAACTCCCGCGGCGGCGCCGTCAATGATAGCAGCCAACGGCTTTACGCCAAGCTCCTCGGCCTTTTCGGCGCTCATGATAACGAGAGCCGACGCGCCGTCGTTGCGTCCGGAGGCGTTGCCCGCTGTGGTCACGCCGTCAGGGAATATGGGGCGGAGCTTCGCCATCTTGTCGAGGTTTGTGTCGCGTCTCGGATATTCATCGGTGTCAAAGCAGACGGGATCGCCCTTACGCTGGGGGATATATACCGGTACGATCTCATCCTTAAAGCGGCCGGAATCAATAGCGTCGATGGCCTTGTGCTGGCTGGAGAGTGCAAACTCATCGCACTCCTCTCTGGTGATGCCATACTCCTTGGCCACGTTGTCGGCGGTCTGGATCATGTTGAAAGTGCCGTAAATTGAGGCGGGCTGGCTCTTTGGCTGGCTCTCAACGTTGGGGTCGACAAAAACGCCGTTGCCGTTGCCCACACCGAAGCGGGCGCCGCGGATATAAAACGGAGCAGTGCTCATGCTCTCAACGCCGCCCACAAGGACAACGTCGGAGGCCTCGGCGCGGATCTGCATCACCGCGCTGAGAATAGCCTGCATTCCTGAGGCGCACTGGCGGTGAACAGAATACGCGGGGATGGACTCGGGTATACCGATGGTGAGGGCGCCCACGCGGGCGATGTTCGGTGCGTCGGTGGTCTGCTTTGCCTGACCTACTATGACCTCATCAATGACGTCCTTCTCAATGCCGGCACGCTTGACCGCCTCGTCCATAGCCACGGAGATCAGGGTTTCCGGCTGTACATTCTTAAGGGTTCCGCCGATGGAGCCGATAGGGGTTCTGACGGCGGATACGACTACTACTTCACGCATATTGTTGTCCTTTCTTTCGTAGGATCAGAAAATAATCTTCTTCTCGACGAGGTCGGCGATCTCTTCCTTACTCATTCCCAGCAGTCCGCCGAATATCTCGTCGTTGTCCTCTCCCAGCAGCGGGGAAGCCTTCCTGATGGAGGGGGAAGTTTCGGTCATGAGCCATGGCGGCCTCTCCACGGTCTTTGTGCCCATCTTCGGATGGTCAACTGTCATAAACAGGTCGCGGGCCTTGGAGTGCGGGTCATTGAGGATCTCCTCAGCGGACATGGAGGGCATCGCCGCAACGCCCACCTTCTGGAGCATCTCCATGACCTCATAATCGGTGTAGCCTATCGTCCACTCGGAAATAGCTTTATCAAGCTCAGCGCGGTTCTCCCAGCGGCTGTAAGTATCGGCGTACTTGGGATCCTTCGCCCAAGTTGGATCGCCCATAGCGCCGCAGAGAGCCTTCCACTCCTCATCGGTGGCGACAGCTATGCTGACCCACTTGTCGTCTCCCTTGCAGCGGTATACGTTGTGGGGAGCCATGATCTGGTCGTCGTTTCCGCATCTCATGGGGGACACGCCGTTCATGGTGTAGGTGAGAAGCTCAGAGCCTATCATGCTCATAATGCACTCGGAGGAGGACAGGTCTATATACTGTCCCTCGCCGGTTTTCTGGCGGTGGATAAGCGCCGCGAGAATTGCAAGCGCAGCCATCGTGCCGACCCTCAGATCCATAACGCCGCTTCCGGTGTTAGGCTCAGTATCGGAATAGCCGGTCAGGTACGCAAGTCCTCCGATGGAGGCGAATATAGGCGCATAGCCGCCGTAGTTGTGATACGGGCCTGTCGCTCCAAAGCCGGAGGAGGAGACCATGATGATGTCGGGCTTCACCTTTACAAGATCCTCATATCCGAGGCCGTTCTTATGCATCTTTCCGGGGCGCATATTTTCAATTACCACATCGCACTTGGAGACGATTTGCCTTGCAAGCTCCGCGCCCTCAGGGGAGCTTATATCGATGGAAACGCTCTTCTTGTTAAGATTGGCGTTGTTGAATATCGGGGAATGGTTTACGCCGTCAAAGTCATCACCGGTGGTGATAGAGCCCTGTCTCGTCTGGTCAACATGCTTGTGGCTCTCAATTTTTATTACATCTGCTCCAAGGAAGGAGAGGGTGGTACCGCAGATAGGGCCTGCCCATACCATGCCGAAATCCGCAACTCTGATTCCTGCTAAAGCACCGTTATTCATAATGCTGAAATCCTCCTTTATTTATTTAAGCCTGCCTGTTATCTTAGGTATTCCTCAGATAACCCCTGCCTCTTTAAATTTGACAATATCCGTCTTGCTGTATCCGAGCTTGCCAAAAACTTCCTCGTTGTGCTGACCCAGCGTCGGAGCGGCGAAGTGGTCCTTCGGAGCAACGGTTGCGTATTTGAACGGGGGCATTGCGGGGTACTCAATGGTACCTGCTACAGGGTGGTCGATCGCGGTATAAATCTTCCGAGCCTTGGTGTGGTCGGAATTATACACCTGCTCGGCAGAGGCTATGGGCGCGCAGGCCGTGCCGGTCTCCGCTATCGCCTTAAAGAGGTCATCCGCCTTGTACTTCTTGGCCTCAGCCTGAAGGTACTCGGTCATCTCCTCATAGTTTTCCTCTCTCTTGTGGTGGTCGCTGAACTGCTCCAGCTTTGTCCACTCGGGCGTTCCGAGAGCCGAAACCACGCCTCTCCACATCTTGTCGGGATGGAGAACTACCTTTATATAGCCGCCGTCGCCGCACTGAAGGGTGACGTCACGCAGACGGTTGATCTTTACACGGCTGGGGCTCTTGCCAAGCTCATAATAGCGGACAATGTTCATTCTCTCGATGTTCATCATAGCCTCTTGCTTTGACAAATCGATATACTGGCCCTTGCCAGTGGCGTTCTTGTAGAACATAGCGCCGAGAAGTCCGACTGCCGCGCAGCTGCCCACATCGCTCTCGCCTGAGTATCCGCCGCCCTTTATAGGCTCACGGGAGTCATCCGGAGAGTTTGCAGGAAGGATGTAGCCCGAGCCGCTGGCATGATAGGTGGTGAGATAATACGCCTTAAAGTCCTTATAAGGTCCGGTCTGTCCAAACGGGGTTATGGACATCATGATAAGTCCCGGGTTTATCTCCTTAAGTACGTCGTATCCAAGTCCGAGGCTGGCCATCTTTCCGGGCGCCTTATCCTCAACAAAAATATCCGCGTCGGCTATCAGCTTCTTGAATATCTCGCGGCCCTTCGCGGACTCGAGATTCAGCGTCACGCCCAGCTTGTTTGTGTTGTTGTAGAGGTAAACGGCGGAAGTCTCGGGATTGGGCACATCGTCCTTAAAGGGCCCTCTCTTCCTCGCCTCGTCTCCCTCAGGCGGCTCGATCTTGATAACCTCAGCTCCAAGATCAGCCAGCAGCTTAGTTCCGTAAGGTCCGGCAACAAAGCTGCAATACTCGATTACCTTCACTCCACTAAGAGGTCCTGTTGCCATTCTAATCGCTCCATTCTTTAAAATTATTCTCAGTTGCGGTCTGTGTTCCTGTGCGCGGCAGAAGCTTAAAGCGGGATGTTGCCGTGCTTTTTCCAGACACGATCGCTCTTTTTCTTGTTTTCGAGCCTGCGAAGCGCACCGATGAGCAGCGGCCTCGTGTCTCTCGGGTCAATGATGTCCTCCAGCCACTGGACATTAGCCGCGTGGTACGGGAACTTGCCGAAGGTGGACTGGTACTCCTCAAGGAGCTTCTGCTTCATCGCAGCGGGGTCCTCGGCATTTTTGATCTCATTCTTGTAGATTATATTTACCGCTCCCTCGGCGCCCATAAGTCCCAGCTCCGCGGTGGGCCATGCTATGAGCATGTCCGAGCCCATGGGCTCTGAGCACATGGCGCTCTGTCCGCCGCCGTAAGCCTTGCGTATGTACACCGTTATCATCGGCACGGTTGCCTCAGAGAGGGCGTAGAGGACCTTTGCGCCGTGGCGCAGAATCCCGCCGTGTTCTTGCTCCACTCCAGGAAGATACGCGGGCGTATCCACAAGGAAGATAAGTGGGATATTGAAAGCGTCGCAGAAGCGGATAAATCTCGCCTCCTTGTCGCTGGCGTTTATATCGATGGCTCCGGCCTTGGCCTGAGGATTGTTCGCCACGATGCCAACTGATTTTCCGTCCATCCTGGCAAGGCCGGTTATCATATTCGGTGCGTAATCGGGCTTAAGCTCGAAGAAGTAGCCGTTATCAACAATATGGCCGATGACCTTGCGCATATCATAGGAGCCTCTAGGCGACTCCGGGATAATGTCCAGCAGTTCCTCATCCCTGCGGTTGGGGTCGTCTGTGCATTCGTAAACAGGGGGCTTTTCAGTGTTGGAGGAGGGCAGGAAGCTGAGAAGCTCTCTGGCAAGCGCCAGGCAGTTTTCGTCATCCTCCGCCACCAGATCGCAGCAGCCGCTGACGGTGGCGTGGACCATAGCTCCGCCAAGCTCCTGATCAGTTGTCTCAACAAACTGCGCGGATTTTATAAGGGTCGGGGAGGCCACGTACATATGGCTGGTGTTCTTTACCATGATGACGCAGTCTGTCATTGCAGGTGAATACGCCGCACCTGCGGCGCAGGGGCCCATCATCAGTGTTATCTGAGGGATGACACCGGAGGACTGGGTGTGCAGATAGAACATGGAGGGATATCCGTCAAACATGCTGCGGGTCACCGCGTCCTGAATACGTACGCCGCCGGAGTCTACAAGCCCGATGCAGGGCACGCGCTCCTCAAGCGCCCGCTTCATGACCTTGACTATCTTCTTTCCTCCCGTGCTGCCCATAGTGCCGCCCAGAACGGTGAAGTCCTGAGCATAGACGTAAACAGGCCTTCCGTTTACGTTGCCGTAGCCGGTGATCACTCCATCGGCCGGCAGCACCCGCTTGTCAATGCTGAAGCCTGTGGCCCTGGGCTTTGCCCAAAGGCCGATCTCCACAAAAGTGCCGGGGTCAAGAAACAGGTCTATCCTCTCACGGGCCGTGAGCTTTCCCCTTGAGTGCTGGCGCTCGATCTCTTTTTCGCCGCCCTTGGTAAGCTCGCCGCGAAGCTCTTTAAGCTCCTCGAGCCTTTCCCGCATATCCATAAGCGCATCTCCTTTCATTATGTGCGTCTGTTTCTCTTCTTTTTGATGTATTTCCCGCGGTTTTCCGCCGGAGAATACAATACTGCTTTTAAAAATATTTTACTACTTGCAGGCGCCTGCCTGAATTATCTTTATTGTGACTTGGAGTTAACCAGAAGTTCACATATACTTCTTTGACAAAGGGTGTAAAAGACGGTATGATATTGAAATTCAAGTACTGTGAAAGATGTGATATTAATGCCTAAAAATGCGCCGGAGCAAACCCCGGAGCCTAAACTCATAGATATAATACCCGACAGGCTCCTGCGCCTTAAAATCCCAATGGAGCTTCCCGCGGCTCCCGGTGAAAAGCCGGTAGTCTCCGGGTCGCTGAACTGCTATCTCATACGCACCCGCTCCGGACGCTGGGCGGTCATTGACACGGGCTTTGCCTCCCCGGCGGGCTTTGCCGGATGGAGGATGGCCGTGTCCACACTGGGGATCGGGCCAAAGGACATCGAATATATAATACTCACCCACTACCACCCCGATCACGCCGGCATGGCCGGCTGGTTTGAGAGCTGGACGGACGCTCCCATATACCTGCACTCCATAGATATCGGCGCATACTATACGGAGCTTGTGGATTGCCAAGAGAACACCGAAAATACCGTGCTGATGATGCGCCGCTACGGTATGGAGGGCACATTCTCCGATATTGCCGAAAAGCAGGAGCGCGTACGCGGTATGTTCGTGGAGCCGTGCGCGCATATTATCCCTATGGAGGAGGGCGCGGAGTTTCCGGTATATAAAGGCTCCCTTAAAGCCGTCCTCGCACCGGGTCACACGGCCGGACAGTGTGTGTTTCTCTGGCCGGAGGAAAAGTATTTATTCGCCGCGGACCTGCTGCTTCCCGTGACGTTCTCCCCTGTCTGTATGCACCCATATGGGGATAAGGATCCCATAGGCTCCTTTATAGCGGCACTGGACAGGTTCCTGACGCTGGATATAGGGGATTACACCGTCCTTCCGGGCCACGGCTGGCCCTTTGATTCGCCGCTCCAGCGGGCGGCGGCGGAGCGTCAGCATTATCTTGACGCCTCGGAAAAATATCTTGAAATGTGCGCCGCCGGGGCCAACACACCCTGGCTCGCAGCACTTAATATACAAAGCCAGGGCAGCCGCAGGAGGCTGCGCTCACTGACCGGTGAATCCATCGCCTACTATGAGTATCTGTACGGCAAGGGACGGCTCCAAAAATCCGAGGACGGAGGCGTTTTTCGCTTTCGTCTCCCCTAACGAAAAGCGGGCAGCGAAGCTAAAAGCTTCACTGCCCGTTTCTTTTCAGTTTACAGGAATGTGCCGATAAGGTTCGATGCTATAACAACAAGCACCAGAGCTATCGGATAGGTGGATGCATAGGCGGAGGCAACATCCTCAGTCTCCGCTACGCTGATGAGCGTGCCGAGAGCAGGCGTGCTTGTCATACCGCCGGTGAGGGAGCCGAGGTTATTGAGAAGCGGAAGCTTAAAGATCTTCCGTGCTGCAAAATAACCGATAAACATAGGCACAAGCGTCATTACAGCGCCGCCGAGGAAGCCGTAGAGTATGAGCATAGCTCCGTATTGGGAGGCGTTTATCTGGGCCACAAGCTCAACACCGCCCTCTACGCCGGCGCCTATAAGAAACAGCATAAGTCCGAATTCACGGAAAACCTTTATCATGGAGTCGGGCACCTTCAGGCTTATCTTGCCGATGTGGCCGAAGTGTCCGCAGATAAGCGCCACAATAAGCGGACCGCCGGTAGTGCCGAGGGAGAAGCAGGCTCCCGAAAAGCCCTCCTTGGTGAGAGGTATCTTTATTGAGCCAAGGATAATACCGAGGATGACTGCGATTCCGAAAGCCGTGAAGTTGAACTCATCCATGACAGCGAGATCCTTAACCGCGGTCTTTACGGACTTCCTGCCGGTCTTTTTACCTGACTCAGTCTTATCAATTGCTATATTCTTTCTCTCCTGTGCCATATCGGCATGGAGAATCTTGGGAAGTATTTGGACGAAGAGCACAACGCCCACAACGCCGAAGGGATATGCTATCGCATGGCCGAGGGATACAAGTCCCTCCTGCTCGGCAACCTGCTTGGAGGCGGAGAAAGCCGGAGTGGAGGTCAGCGCCCCGGAGAGAACGCCTGTGCTGAAGTCGGAGCCGATTCCCGGGATAAGCGCAAAGAGCACCGCGAGGATCGCACCGCTTATGATTATCAGCGCGCCCATGGGAACGTAGGACTTAGCGTTTTTCTTCAGATTTCGGAAGAAATTCGGACCGGCGATGTAGCCCACAGAGGTGACAAACAGTACAAGCCCGATATTCTCTATGAATTTATAGCTGGTAACGGCAGAATCCGATGAGTCGGCTATGTAAAGCTTTGACAGAACAGGTATATTCTGAAGGCCCGGCACAGTGAACAGGTATCCGAACAGAAGCGCCATAAGGAAAACTCCAGCGGTACCGAGGTTTACCCCCTTGATGGATATATGTCCGATCATATATCCGATAACGCATATGAAGAAAGCGCCTATGAACACCGCGGTGGTTCCGCTCAAGGAGATAAGGCTGTTTAAGAAGGACATAATAAGCTTTTCTTCCTTTCGTATCGTCACGCAGGAAGGAATCATCGGTTAATCTGCCAAAAAGAGGCACCGCAGCGGCAGTGCCTCTTTTGGTCTACACAGACAACGGTTTATTCCGGAACGTGACTTATCTATCTATTGTCTCAGTCTTCCTGAGCCTCTTCAAGAAGCTCCTTCCAGTTATCAGGGAGCTTTATAGCTCGGCTTGTGAGCTTAGCCATAGAGTAGTTGGAGCGGAAGAACTGGCTGCGGTTGCGGGTCGGGTCGCCGACAACGATGGGGACTATGTCGGCCTCCGGCCAGAACAGCGGCACCATACGCTTCGGATCGTCGTTTCCGTCATACCAGCGCTCGTCAAGCTCACCCTTCTCAACCTCTTCCTTCAGGCTGTAGGGCTTCCAGTGGTTAAAGCGGGATACGTTCAGCTCGAAGTACTCGGCTGTGACCTTGGCGTGCTCGAGAATGTACTTGGAGATGGTCTCCTTGGTGTAGCCCTGCTCGGCAAGGAGCTTGGCAACAACAGGGCTTAAGAACAGGACGTTGTTGTCCTGATACTTGCGCATGCACTGATAAGGCTCGGTCATACGAACAGCCCAGTCAGTCATGTAATCAAGATGCTGCTCAGCCTTGGGTCCGTTGGTCTGCATCGGATCGCTGCACACACGGCCGGATACGATGGTCACAACGTTTTCACCCTTCTTAAAGCCGCGCATCTCAGCGACGGTCTTAAAGCCGATCTCCTCGCAGACCTGATCGTTCTCAGGAATGACGGGTCTGAACATCTGGCCGTGGCTGGACATATCGGTGGAGCCGATCTGGAAGCCGGCGACGTTGCGGAGCATCAGACGATAGAAACGGCCGACGGATACGTTTGCCATGTTGTCAGGACGCTGATGGCCGATCTTGTAGTTAAATCCAAGCTCGTCGCGGATCGGGCCGTTCAGCATGATCATAGCCTCCCAGCCGGGGGTGGCGCCGGAGTCCTTAACGCTGAAGTCAGGAGTCACCATGATCTCGGCGATAGCAAGAAGCAGCGGGAAATACTCGGGACGGCAGCCGGCCATAACGCCGTTTACAGCTACCTTCCAGATGGTGCAGGCGCCCTTTGAAGGCTCCATGATGCCGAGGACCTCCTCGGGATCGCGGTCGGTGAACTTGAGGAACTTCTCAATGTTCTCAATGGTGGGCGGTACGATGGGCAGTCCGTCGGACCAGCGCTGCTCATAGAAGTACTTCTGGATCTCGTCATAAGTACCCTCAAAGATGATGTCCCTGGAACCCGGCTGTCTCTTCTCTTTCTTCTTTGCGGCCTTGACAGGCTTTGTCAGAGCATCGATGATAGCGGGTACTACCACCTCATGGATGTTCTTGCGGACCTCGTCCACGGAGTCAAGAGCTATAGGATGGGGATACTCGACAGCGCGTGCATCGGGATAGCCGGCGCTCTTCATGATCTGCTTGGCCATGGTGGGGAAGCCCTTGCAGAGGATTCCGACTGCAGGGATGCCCTGATCCTCAACAAGAACCACGCCGCGGGCAACAGCCGGAGAGCAGGTTCCGCAGCAGCCATTGCCGACGATCACAGCGTCAACACCGTGCTCCTTGAGCTTTGCGGGAAGCTCTGCCATCATCTGGGCCTCATAGGAGGGATCATGGAAGTTTCCGAAGGTCTCATAACCCACAAACTTGATGTCGGGATAGATTGCCTTCAGCTCTTCCTCGATCATGGGGAAGGTCTCGTTTCCGCGGAACGCCCAGTTCCACATCTCTCCGATGACTTTGCCGTTAAGGTCAGGAAGGGAGGGAGCAACGGACTTGGTTTTGCTGGTCGTTGTAACTGAGGGGAAAACAACTTTAAAGATTTCACTCATTGTCAAGTCTCTCCTGTCATAAAATTTTGTTTTCTGTGTTCATTTTATATTCATATCTTTCATTTGTCCAATCAATTATTTTTCTGAATTTATATCTTGATAGCTATTAATTAAGTTTATATTTTGATATGTTTATAAGTCCCGCCTATTAGTCCTATTTATTGCGCGTTTATTGATTTATGCGTTATTTTTGAGCATTTCCCGGCCTTAAAAGTTTGACAATATGCCCCTGTTATAATATACTTTCACATAGTGAACATCTCATAGTGAGGAGAATGTCAAATGGATAAAAAACATGTAAACGACCTGCGAAGCGCCCTTGAAGTCCTGCGCGGCATGCCCGGGCAGCTTCTTGAGACGGAGGTCCCAGTGGATCCCGAGGCTGAGCTTTCCGGAGTATACCGTTATGTGGGTGCTGGTGGAACCGTCCAGCGGCCGACAAATTCCAAAGGCCCGGCGATGCTGTTTAAAAACGTAAACGGCTTTCCCGATGTGAGCGTCGCTATCGGTGTGATCTGCACAAGGGAACGCGTCGCCGCGCTTTTTGACTGCCCCAAGGAGGAACTTGGCCGGCTTCTCTGCAAAGCCGCGCTCAACCCCATCGAGCCTGTCGTCACTTCCGAAAAGCCTCTCTGTCAGGAAGTAGTTCATCTGGCCAGCGAGCCGGGCTTCGACATACGCAAGCTTGTACCCGCTCCTAAGAACACCCCTGCCGACGCGGGCCCCTATATAACCCTGGGGATGTGCTATGCCACCCACCCGGATACCGGTCTTTCAGACATAACCATACACCGTCTGTGCCTTCAGGGGCCTGATGAGCTTTCCGTATTTCTTCAGCCCGGTTCCCGCCACATCGGCGCAATGGCCGAGCGCGCCGAGGAGCTTGGACAAAACCTGCCAATATCCATCAGCATCGGAGTGGATCCGGCTATCGAGATCGGCTCCTGCTTTGAGCCGCCAACGACCCCGCTGGGCTTTAACGAGCTTTCCATCGCCGGAGCCGTGAGAGGCCAGCCCGTCGTTCTCGCGCCTTGCGTGTCAGTAAAGGAGAACTGCATAGCAAATGCGGAGTTTGTTATTGAGGGTGAGATCGTCACCGGACACAGGGTGATAGAGGACAAGAACTCCAATACCGGCTACGCCATGCCGGAATTCCCCGGCTACACCGGTGCTGCCAGCGACCAATGCTGGGAGATCCGCGTTAAGGCCGTCACCCACAGGGAGCACCCAATCCTCCAGACCTGTATCGGCCCAAGCGGTGAGCACGTCAACATGGCGGGTATCCCCACGGAGGCCAGTATCATCAACATGATCGAGAAGGCCCTTCCCGGGAAGGTCACAAACGTCTACTCCCATCCGGCAGGCGGCGGAAAGTACATGGCTATACTCCAGTGCCGCAAGGTCGTCCCCACGGATGAGGGCAAGCAGCGGCAGGCGGCGCTTCTGGCCTTCTCCGCATTTCCGGAGCTTAAGCATGTCATCTTAGTTGATGAGGATGTGGACATATTCGACACCGATGACGTTCTCTGGGCAATGAACACGCGCTTTCAGGGTGACAGGGACATCATCACCATCCCCGGCGTACGCTGCCATCCCCTTGATCCCAGCGCAGGCCCTGAATATTCCGGCAGCATACTCAACCGCGGGATCTCCTGCAAGACCATCTACGACTGCACCGTTCCCTTCCACCTCAAGGACAAGTTCAAGCGCGCTCAGTTTTTGGAGGTCGACTACACCAAATGGCTGAAAAACGACTGATCGTCGGGGTGTCCGGAGCCTCCGGCGCACCGATCGCACTCTCGCTTTTAAAAGCGCTCTCAGATACGGATATCGAGACACACCTTATAATCACCCGGGGCGGCGAGGAGACCATCCGCCGGGAGTGCGGCATGACGCCTGAGTCTTTTGCCTCGTTGGCGGATTTCTCCTATCAGTCCCAGGATATCGGCGCTGCGCCCGCAAGCGGCACGTGGAAGAATCTCGGCATGGTGGTCGTGCCGTGCAGCATGAGGACTCTCGCCGGGATACACTCCGGCTACAGTGAAAACCTTCTCCTTCGGGCCGCTGACGTTACGCTGAAGGAGCGCCGCAAGCTCATCCTTGTTCCCCGTGAGTGTCCCTTCGGCACAATACACCTGCGCAATATGTATGAGCTGTCACAGATCGGCGCTGTGGTGCTTCCGCCGGTTTTGAGCTTCTATAACAGCCCGGAGAGCATCGGCGACGAGGTGCACCACATAATCGGCAAGATATTCGATCAGTTGGGGCTTGAGCTTCCAAATTACCGCCGCTGGCTGGGCTGAAAGCCTGTAACCAAGATAATATCATAAAAGTAAATTGCCTGTTTCCATACGAAACAGGCAATTTATTTTTATGCGCTTCTCTTCTCCTGATATCCGTCTTTATCTCACATCGAGCATTACCGGAGCCGTTCAATTTTATATATTCCGTTAATAACTATTTTACTTTCAGCGTACGCAGGTAGGCCTTCCGCTCATCAGGCACCCGATAGCTCTCTATAGCCTTTTGTATTGTCTTGTTGTGCGTCCACTTAGGAAGCTTAAAGCCCTCTATATAGCCTATCGCCGCATCGTACTGCTTGGTAAGAGCCGTGGCAAAATACCAGGCGGACATCATGTTGATATAATACTCCTCCGAGTGCACCGACGCCGCAAGCTCAAGCATCTCCTGCCTAAAATTCTCATCCAAAAAATGCTCCAGCAGCATCCCCAGCCCAAACCGGACCGTGTACACATGTTCTGAGCGTATCCAGACCTTGATCCGCTCATAGAGAGCCGGCAGGTTCTTCTTCAGCGCCTTCGGTGAGGTCTGGTCACATGTCGCCCAGTTGTCGATAAACGGCAGGAAGCGCTCCACCTCAAGCAGGGCCGCGTCAAAATTCCTTATATTTCCTATCATAAAGCCGTGGAGGTTGTTCTCCTCAAAATACTCATGGGGCAGTATTTTCAAAAACTCCATCCCCTCCGGCATTTTGGACAGCTCCCTTGCCAGTTTCCTCAGTTCCGGCGTACGCACGCCTATTATGGTTTCCTTCGGGATCGTGGGTATAAGCTTTGCCTGAAAGTCCCTGTATTTTATATCCTGCATGGCAAGAAGCCTCTCCTGCACATAGCCGGCGGTATTATCCATAGAGCGCCTCCCTCTCCCTGTTTTTGCCGATTATACCATAGAAAGAGGAGGACGGCAAACCATCCTCTCCATGCAGTTAAAAATTGTGCTCCTTCCTGCGCTCTCAGTCGTCGTATTCCCGGTCGTACTTCAGGATGCTGCCGTCTGCGGCGTCGATCTCAAACTCGTATTCATATCCGCCGCTTTTAAACTCGATCTCGTACACCGTGAGGCCATGCTCATAGTCGCTCTTGCTCTTAAGGCCGCACACGCTGTCGGCAGAGACTCCCGCATGAGAGAGCGCAATATTTTCGGCCTCGTCAAGCGTTATGGCGGCAGCTGCCCCGGTGCTTGCAGCCGGTACGCGGCCGGCTTTCTCACAGTCGTCCTTTTCACAGTCGTGCTCCAGCACATCGCCGGTGACAGCGTCTATCTCATAGTCGTACTCGTACCCTGCTGCGTAAAACTCAAGGTCATAGACCATAACGCCGTTTTCATAGTCCAGCTTCTCCTTGGTAAAGACCGCCTCCCCGGCGGAGACGCCCGCATGGGAGAGAGCCGCCGTTTTTGCCTCGTCAAGTGTGACCGTCACGCTGTCCCCTGCTGCGGACGTACAGGCTCCCCGCACGTTCTTCTTCTCAAATTCCCGCACGGCACCGGTATAAGCGTCCACCTCCATCTCATACTTCACATTGTCCGCGATAAACTCAATTTCATAATCTCTGTCGCCGTAGTCGAGCTTGGCCTCGGTGTACCGGACCTCTCCGGTCACACCGGCGTATTCCAGCGCAGCGCTCTTGGCCCGGTCAAGGCCGATGTAGTCGTCCGAGGCGAAGGCGGGGACTGCCAGGATCACCGCCAGAACGGCCGCCGTGCCGATAACGGCGGGCTTGCATATCTTTTTAAGCTTTTCTTTCATCTGGTTTTCTCCCTTAAATTTTATTTTTGGGCCCTTCACCTGAATAATGTACGTGGCCGCATAAATGTTTCATCAAGAGAGAAAAAATTTTTAAAGTCAGTTCTTCTCCGCTTCCCACTCAAGGATTGCGCCGGTGGAGGCATTGACAGTGCACTCATACTCCATGCCGCCGGCGGTAAATTCCAGCTCATACACCGTGACGCCGTCGTCCGTGTCAAGCTCAATCTTCTCAAACTTCGCCTCGGAGGCGGCGACCCCCGCGTAGTCAAGGGCGATGCTCCGTGCCTGCTCCGCCGTGATAGATGCCGTTACAGTCTCCGCCCCGTGGTCCTTGTGGTCCTCCCCGTGGCCGCCGGAGCCGCCCTCCACCTCGGCCTTTAGAACATCCCCGGTGAGAGCGTCGATCTTGTATTCGTACTCGGTGCCGCCAAAGACAAATTCCACATCGTAGACCATCTTCCCGTCGTCGTGGTCAAACTCCGCTTCAAGCTCCCGGACCTGAGACTCCGTGAGAGAGGCGTGGCGGAGGGCCGCCTCCTTGGCCGCCTGGGTGCCGATGTAGGCCTTGTCGCTGGCCGTTCCGGTGGAGGTCACCTTCTCCGACTCCAGCGTCGGGTTCGTCAGAAGAAGGGCCATCTCGTTTATTGAGAGGGAGGCCAGCTCCTCAAACGTATAGGTGGGGGATATGGAGAGGATCTCCTGCACCAGCGCCGCCTTTCCCTGGGAGATGCCGTACTGTGCGGCAAGCTGCTCAAGCTCCGTGTCCGAGGAGAGAGACTGGCTCAGCACAGCGCCGCCCGTGCTGCTGACGGACAGCAAGCTGTTGATCTCCTGGGTCAGCCGCTGGGTAAGCTCCTCCGCCGCGGCCGCGTCGTCGTTTTCCACCGTGATCAGAATAGAGTTGGCCAGCTCGCTGATATAACCGTTTTTGAGCATGGACCCGATGAGGGCGTTAACCGCCACCTCCAGGTCAGTCCCCTCCAGACGCATACCGCCCAGGATCTGCTCCGCGTCGGCGTTGAGGGCCGTGGCCGCCACCACCGTCTCCCGGCTGTTGAGCTTAAGCTCGATGCTCGGGTTCACGTCAAAGCCCACCACGGAGGTCACCGCGTGATATGCCCGGTACCAGCCCGCGCCGTAAAGGCCGCACACCAGTATAAGCACCGCCGCAGCCGCGGCCGCAAAGGTCCTCCAATGGCTTTTTCGGCCCGCGAGCTTCTCCGGTGCCGCCGTATCCTCCGGCGGGCGGCTTTTCTGTTCCGGCAGTGAGGAGAGAAGGGCCGAAAGTTCGTCCGGCGCCGCCTTCTCCACGGCGCTTCTGAATCTGTTTTCAATATCACGGTCCGTCATCGGCTTCCCTCCTCCATCAATGTTCTCAGTTTTTTTAGCGCCCGGCGGTACTTGGTCCTGACCGTCGCGTCCGGAAGCTTCAGCATAGCGGCGATCTCCCGGTGCTCAAAGCCCGAGACCGCGTGGAGCGTGACGATCTGCAGCTCCTCCGGGGACAAAAGCTCAAGGGACGCGGCCAGCAGCTGGCTGTCCTCCGTCGGAAGGCCTCTCGTGTCCGCAAGGAAGGCCATCGCCTCCTCCGCCGTGGTCCCGGAGATGCGCCCCGTCTCCCGCAGGCGCATAAGGGCCAGATTGCGCACAATAGTCAGGATCCAGGCCATGGGCTTTCCGGTGCTCTTGTAGCTGCCGGCCGCCTGCCAGATCCGCAGGAAGGTGTCATGCGCGGTATCCTCCGCCTCCTGTGGGCTGCGCAGAATGGACAGGGCAAAGCCGTACACATCCTTATTTATTTGGGCGTAAAGCTCCGCAAACGCCCCCTTGTCCCCCTTGGAGACTGAGAGGAGCAGCCCGTCGAGCTTTGCATCCCTATCCGGTTTCTCCGGGTGCCCATCCTCACCTACAGTAAAAAACAGCATCTTGTCACCTCTGCTGTATATATAATGCCTGAACTCGCAAAAATGTTTCACTCTTTTTTGAGTATACCATTTTTCCCGCCCGTTTCGCAATCCGCGGGCGCAAAAATTCAATTATATGGAAGCCCTTCAGAATATTGTCTTAGTCCTGTTATCACAATTTACAAAACATTCAAACCCATCTTGACCGGAGGGTGTAGAATAGTTATTAATACTCATTTTCATATCATCTATTACGGACATCTACCGTCCGCAAGTATAAGAGGCAGCTATGAGCACATCACAGGGCGCGTCACGCGCATTGGGAATCGATATCGGTTCCACCACCACAAAGATAGTGGTCACTGAAGGTAATAAAACTCTATACAGCCGCTATGAACGCCACCTTTCGCAGGTGAGGGCCAAGACGCTTGAGTTTATACAGGACATACGGCCCCTGCTGACCGAAGGGGAGTTCACCGTGGCCATATCAGGCTCAGCGGGACTCGGCGTGGCGGAAGCCGCGCAGCTTCCCTTCGTGCAGGAGGTATATGCAACCGGTGAGGTCATAAAGCGCCTGGAGCCGGACACCAGTGTGGTGATCGAACTGGGCGGCGAGGATGCAAAGGTCATCTTCTTTAAGGGTGGCGTGGATGAGCGCATGAACGGCTCCTGCGCCGGCGGTACAGGAGCGTTTATAGACCAGATGGCGGTGCTTCTCAACATGACCGTCGACGAGATGGACAAAGAGAGCTTCAAGCACACCAGAATATACCCCATCGCCTCCCGCTGCGGCGTATTCGCCAAGACAGACATCCAGCCCCTTCTAAATCAGGGCGCGTCCAAGGCGGATGTAGCCGCCAGCATATACCAGGCGGTGGTGAACCAGACCATAACCGGGCTTGCTCAAGGGCGCGAGATCAGCGGGAAGATACTGTTTCTGGGCGGACCACTCTACTACTGCAAGGGGCTTCGCCAGCGCTTTCAGGAGACGCTGAAGCTCTCAGATGAAAACGCCGTATTTCCCGAATACGGGCGCTTTGCCGTGGCACTGGGCGCGGCCATTTACAGCGCGTCCGGCAAGGCCATTACATACGAGGAGCTTGTAAACCGTTTAGAAGCCAGTGCGGGACGGGAGACCTGCGGCAGGGACAGGCTAAAGCCTCTCTTCTCCTCTGAGGCGGAATATGATGAATTCCGCGCCCGCCATGCCAAGGCGGACGTACCCCGCCGGGATATATCCTCCTATGAAGGGGACGCTTGGCTGGGCATAGACTGCGGAAGCACAACCACCAAGCTCACACTTATCTCTGACGATTGTAAAATCCTTTACAGTTTCTACAGCTCCAATCAGGGCAATCCCGTGGCGCTTGTGAAGGAGCAGCTTCAAAAGCTGCTAAACCTTTGCTCTGACAGGATAAAGATCTGCGGCTGCGCCTCCACCGGCTACGGGGAGGAGCTTATCAAAAACGCCTTCCACATCGATGAGGGCGTGGTGGAGACCATTGCCCATTACACCGCTGCCAAATATTTTCTGCCTCAGGTGGACTTCATTCTGGACATCGGAGGACAGGATATAAAGTGCTTTAAGATAAGAAACGGCGCTATTGACTCGATAATGCTGAACGAGGCCTGCTCTTCCGGCTGCGGCTCATTTATAGAGACCTTTGCCAAATCCATGGGCTGCGAGGTGGCGGAATTTGCAAGGCTGGGGCTTAAAAGCAGCGCCCCGGTGAACCTCGGCTCCCGCTGCACCGTGTTCATGAATTCCTCCGTCAAGCAGTCCCAGAAGGACGGCGCTACAGTTGAGGATATATCGGCAGGCCTATCCATGAGCGTTGTTAAAAACGCAATATACAAGGTCATACGCGCCAGCTCCCCAAAGGAGCTTGGCGAGCACATAGTAGTTCAGGGCGGGACTTTTCTCAACGACGCGGTGCTCCGCGCCTTCGAACTGGAGCTTGGCGCAAACGTCATACGTCCGGCTATCGCGGGGCTTATGGGCGCTTACGGTGCGGCCCTCCATGCAATGCGCTTTAAGGAGAGCACGCTTTTAACCGCAGAGGAGCTTTCAAAATTCGTCCACACGTCAAAATCCGCTGTGTGTCAGGGCTGTGCCAACCACTGCCACCTGACCATAAACAGCTTCGGCGGCGGGGAATGCTTTATCTCCGGGAACCAGTGCCAGAAGGCGCTGGGACTTAAAGCCTCTCAGGAGCTTCCCAACCTTCACCAGTGGAAGCGTGACCGTATAGCCTCCCTCTCGCCCGCGCCCGGAAAGCGCGGCAAGCTCGGGCTGCCGCTGGCTTTGGGGATGTACGAGCTTGCGCCCCTGTGGCATGGACTGTTCACAGACCTTGGGTATGAGGTGGTGCTCTCCGGGCTGTCCACAAGAAGGACCTATGAGCGGGGGCAGTTTTCCATCCCCTCGGATACCGCCTGTTATCCGGCGAAGATAATGCACGGTCACATAGAGACGCTTATAGATAACGGCGTGACCACCGTCTTCTATCCCTGCCTCACATACAACATCGACGAGAAGGCAAGCGTAAACCACTACAACTGCCCTGTGGTCGCCTACTACGCGGAGCTGCTAAGCGGCAATATGAACAGCCTCAAGGACATACGGTTCCTGTATCCCTATCTGCGCATTGACGACAGGAAGTCGCTTTTCAGGACGCTCCTTAAGAACATATCCCTTTTTGACAGCTCAATCACCAAGGCTGAGCTTAAGCACGCAGTGGATGCGGGATTTGCGGCCTATGAAAACTACATGAAGGACGTGCGCGCCCAGGGTGAGGCCGCACTCAAATTTGCCCGTGAAAACGGCAGACGGATAATGATCCTTGCCGGGCGCCCCTACCACATAGACCCTGAGATCGGCCACGGCATCGACAAGCTCGCCTCCTCACTGGGCTTTGTTGTGGTGAGTGAGGACAGCGTCTGCCACCTAGCCCCCGTCCAAAACGTACACGTCCTTAACCAGTGGACGTATCACGCCAGATTATACAGGGCGGCTCGCTACGCATCAGAGCACGACGATACCGAGCTTGTGCAGCTGGTGTCCTTCGGCTGCGGAGTGGATGCCATAACCACCGATGAGGTGCGCTCCATATTGGAGGAAAAGCACAAATACTACACACAGATAAAGATCGACGAGATAACCAATCTGGGCGCTGTCAAAATACGCCTGCGCAGTCTGCTTGGCGCTCTGGAAGAGAGGAACAGGTAAATGGCTGATACATACATACCCTTCACCGAGGAGATGAAGAAGGACTACACCATCCTCGTCCCAAATATGCTCCCCATCCACTTTAAGCTTATAATGAGCTTCATGCGCACATACGGCTACAAGCTGGAGCTTCTGGAAAGCTCCGGCCCGGAGATAGCAGAGACTGGCCTCAGATACACGCACAACGACACCTGCTACCCGGCCATCCTGGTGATTGGCCAGTTTATGGACGCCCTGAATTCCGGCAAGTACGATCCCAACAAGGTCGCGCTCATAATGTTCCAGACCGGCGGCGGCTGCCGCGCCTCAAATTACATATCCCTCATCCGCAAGGCCCTCAAAAACGGCGGCTACGGCCATGTGCCCGTTATATCCTTCAGCCTCGCCGGCCTTGAAAAGCACCCGGGCTTTAAGCTGACGCTCCCAAAAATACAGGGGATGCTCTACGCGGTCTTCTACGGCGATCTTCTCATGACTCTGGTCAACCAGTGCAGAACCGTCGAAAAGACAAAGGGCGAGGCACAGGCTCTGGCGGAGCTGTGGACCGAGAAGCTTGGAAAGGAGCTTGGCGCGGGCCGGCATATATCCTATAAAAAGGTAAAAGAAAATTATAAGCGCATAATCTCCGAGTTTGCCGCCATACCGGTGGAACAGCGTGACACGATAAAGGTCGGCGTCGTGGGCGAGATATTCGTAAAATACTCCCCCCTCGGCAACAACAATCTGGAGCAGTTTCTTGTGAGCGAGGGCGCGGAGGTTGTAGTCCCCGGCCTTCTGGATTTCTGCCTCTACTGCGTGTATAACGGCATTGAGGACCACAAGCTCTACGGCCGCGGCGCTTTAAAATATCTGGGCTACAAAGCGGCTTACAAGTACCTCACGGAAAAGAAAAACTACATAAGCTCGCTTCTCAAGGACAGCGGCCGCTTTGAGGCTTATACACCCTTTGAGCACACGGTTGAGCTTTGCCGCGGATATATCTCAAACGGCGCTAAAATGGGCGAGGGTTGGCTGCTTACTGCCGAGATGCTGGAGCTGTGTGAGAGCGGCGTCAAAAACATCGTCTGCACCCAGCCCTTCGGATGCCTTCCCAACCACATCTGCGGCAAGGGCATGATGAAGCCCATAAAGGAGCGCAATCCGGACGTGAATATCGTCGCCATTGACTACGACGCGGGAGCCACCAAGGTAAATCAGGAAAACCGCCTGAAGCTGATGCTCTCAAACGCCAGAGACAATTTTTCGCAGGAAATCTCCGTTAAGGCTCCGGAGCCTCGGCGCAGCTCCTCCCGGCTTTTAAAAACAGGCACGGCAAAATAAAAACATCCCCTGTGGAAATTCCGCAGGGGATGTTTTTATGCGGCGCAGTTCAATTCTCCGAAACGGCATAATGGGCTATCGCTCGCGGCATTTTGCTCTGCTGCGCTTTTCTTTGCCGGCGAAAAACGCTATAATAAGAGCATCATGCTCTTTCGGAAGGTCACCATGGATTACCAAAGCTTTAAGGAAAAATTCAATATATCCCTCACGCCCCAGCAGGAGGAGGCTGTCAGATGCTCCGCACCGTCCACGCTTCTGCTGGCGGTCCCGGGAAGCGGCAAAACCACAGTATTGGTCACCCGGCTTGGATATATGCTAAACTGCCGGAACATACCGCCGGAGAGCATACTTACCATGACCTATACCGTCTCCGCCGCAGCGGATATGCGGGAGCGCTTCCGCTCCATATTCGGCGGGGATGCCTCGGACAGGCTGGAATTTCGCACTATAAACGGCGTGTGCGCCATGATAATCCTGTACTACTCCCGCCTGCGCGGTTCCACCGCCTTCCGCCTTCTTGATAAGAACAGCAAACTCATATCGGATGTGTGGCGCGGTGTAAACGGCACCATCCCCTCCGAGTCGGACATAAAAGGTCTGCAGACGCAGATAACTTATGCAAAAAACATGATGCTGAAGGGCGAGGAACTTGCGGAGCTTAAGCTGGACGGCGCTGATTTTATCCCGCTTTATAATGCCTACAACGGGGAACTAAGGCGCCAAGGGCTTATGGACTATGACGACCAGCTTGTTTACGCCCACACGATACTGCGGCGCTATCCGGAGATACTTGAGTATTTCCGCAGGAGATGGCGGCATATATGTGTGGACGAGGCACAGGACACCTCAAAGATCCAGCACGAGATAATAAGGCTCCTCTCCGGCGGCAGCATATTCATGGTTGGGGATGAGGATCAGAGCATTTATGGCTTCCGCGCTGCCTGTCCCGACGCGCTTTTAAGCTTTGAACAGACCTATCCCGGAGCAAAGGTACTGCTTATGGAAGAAAACTTCCGTTCCTCCCCGGAGATAGTCTCTGCTGCGGACATATTCATAAAACGCAACGCCATGCGCCGCGATAAGCACATGACGACTGGGAACCCCGCCTGCACACCCATAGAGGTGCTCCCTCTGAAGAGCAGGCTCTCCCAATATTATGAGCTGGCGAAGCTCTTAAGGTCTTGTCCCGGCGGCACGGCGGTGCTATACCGCAACAACGACAGTGCCATCCCCCTGATCGACATGTTTGACAGGCTCTGTATCCCATACAGCTGCCGGGGGATGGACAGCAGCTTTTTTTCCCATTACATCCTGCGCGACGTGGCGGACTTTGTGTATTTTTCAAATAATCCCTTTGACAAAGACGTTTTTATGACGCTCTATTATAAGCTGAACTGCCGCATAAGCAAGGAGGAGACCTTGGCGGCCATACGGCTCAGCGAGGCGCGGGAGGGCGGATCGTTCCTCCTGACGCTGGCTCAAATGCCCGGTATATCCTCCCGCAAGGGCGAAAAGCTCCTGGAGCTTAACAGTGCGCTTTACGCCCTGCGCGGCGATTCACCTGCGCAGGCGGTATCCCGCATACGCTATGAGCTCGGCTACGGGGAGTATCTTTTGCGTCGGGGCGCGGACACGGAAAGGCTCAGCATCCTCCAAGCGCTGGCGGCACAGGAGCCGGACTTCTCCTCCCTCATGGGCCGCCTTGACGAGCTTAAGAGGCTGTGCGAGGCGGGCGGGGGCGATACAGGCGCGGTATTCAGCACCATACACTCCAGCAAGGGGCTTGAATATGACCACGTGATACTCATAGACGTCATCGACGGGATCCTTCCATGTATAGACAATCCCGACGCCATGTACATGACCCCCGACAATGCCAAAACCCTCGAGGAGGAGCGCAGGCTCTTTTACGTGGGCGTCACCCGGGCAAAGCATCGGCTAACACTTCTCACTTACCGTGGGCTGGACTCCGCCTTTGTGCGGCAGCTCACCTCCCGGGATATACCCCTGAAGTCCCCTCCCCAGCGCAGGTATTCCCCCTCCGCCGCCGTGCCGCAGGCCATTAAATGGTCGGAAAAAGACTTTGTCGCCGGCGCCGTGGTGATGCACAAGGTATTCGGCCGGTGCGTCATAACTGACAGCAAAAACGGCTGTATCCGCCTGCGCCTCCCTGACGGCTCGGAAAAGACGCTTCTCCTCTCCGCATGCCTTTCCGGTGGACTGATAGCTTTAATCCCTGATTAAAGGTGATGCGGAAAGTCCGGCAAGAACGATTCCGCTGCCAGCGCCTAATGCCGCAATGTACACCATACATATTCCATATCAAGCTTGCCCGCAGCTTTTACGCCTTATCTTCTGTACGGCTCTTTCTGCAGATCAGCTTATCAACCGCTGCGAGGATCCCCGGCAAAATCAGTACGATAAGCACCGTTGCGCAGAAGGCTCCCTTCGCGATGGTCAGGCATATCTCTCCGATAGTCGGATTCTCGAACATAAATCCGAGGATGCCCGTCACAAGAATCATAATCAGCGACGACGTCAGGATCGTGTGCATGGCGCCGTCATAGGACTTTTCGATGGCCTGACGGACCTCCATCGTCTTTCGGTTCTCCCTGTAATAGGTGGTGAACAGGATACCGTAGTCGATGGTAGCTCCCATAAGAATACACTGTACAATAAGAAGGGCGAGGTAATACATCCCCTGTCCGCTGAAGCCTATTATGGACATTGTGGTATAAACTCCGCATTGCACCACTGCTACAAGTATCAAGGGAAGGATAACGGAGCGGAATGTAAGCGCGACCACGATAAAAATAGCGATTGCTGTTATAATGGTGATCTTGTTCATCTCGTCGGAGAATGTCCTTGACATCTCATAATCCATGGCGGAACTGCCGATGAAGTAGTAATCTCCCTCCAGCGACTCGTCACATTCGGCGGTAAGCCTGTCGATAAACGCTCTGGTTTCCGCAGAATCCTCGGGATAGGATGTATCGAAAATCATCCTGCCGTAGTTCTCTCCCTCAAGCTGACGTGTACCCTCGTCAAGCTGCGACTTCATATCGGCAAGACTGTCTCTCATATCATCGCTTATAAACCCTGCAAAGCGCGGGTCATTTACCATGAATTCCGACACATATTCCACAAGCTGTGAAAGTGTCATCGTCCACGAGGCATCAGAACGATTGGCCGCGTTGTAGTATAAATAGATAAGGGAGACCGTATTTTTATCGAGCGAGTCCGACATGGCGCCAAAGACCTGCGCAAACTCCTGCTCGTCAAAAGCTTTACCGGCAAGGCCCATAAGCGACTGCATGGTATACAGGCGGGCGGCCGTTTCTTGGTCAACCATTGCCCCATAGGCGGGATTTGAAAGGACGCTGCCCGTAAGGAAATCAGCAAACTCCCGCATACTCATTTTCTCGGCTCCGGACATGGCAAAAAGCTGTGAGATCATCTGGCTGTCGATCCCGAAAACCGCGGACAGCTCCTGCGCGCTCATAGGTGTCCCTATCTTTTCTTCATCGGTGAGCGCCGCCATCATTTCAAGCTGGGCGGACATGCTCCCGTCCAGCATATCGCCATATCTCTCGTCGGACGAGATCTCCTGTATAAAGGCGAACATATCGGAAACAGGGACCTTTTCAGCGCTGTCCCCGCCAAAATAATCGTAATAGATCAGGCTGATCGCGGAGGCGTCCATGTTTATCTGCCCTGCCATCATATCGGCAAGCTCTGTGGCGGTGTATTTACGCCCGAGCGTATTTGAATAGGCCGTCACGCTGCTGATGTGTTCGTCCTGCTCAAAGGCTTCGGCGATCTCGCCGGCGGCCTCGCTGTCCGAAGTCTGATACAGCACCACAAGGGTGTTGCTCTCGCTGAAGACCTCATCAACCTTGTTGTTCTCCTCAAGGGAATACAGGATCTCAGTATTGCCTTTCAGCAGGAACACTCCGGCGAACAGCACAACAAACACCGCAAGGTAGACGTATCTCCCCTTTGTAATCACTTTGGCATAGCCGCCCATAGGGATGTGCAACGCTTTTTTCTTCGTCCGGACAAGGATCTTATCCGACATAATGATAAGCGCGGGAAGAACAGTGAATATACACAGCAGGCTTATCAGCACGCTTTTTGCAAGAGCGATACCCATATCCGCGCCAATGGTAAAGCTCATGAAAACAAGGGCGAGCAGACCCACAAAGGTTGTAAAGGAGCTGCTGGTGACTGCAGAAAACGCGCCCGAAAGCGCGCGTTTCATCGCGGTAAGCTTATCGGATGCAGTCTCCTTTTCCTGATTGTAGCGGTTCATCAGAATAATGGAATAATCCATGGAGAGAACAAGCTGCATGATCGCCACGATGGAATGGGACGTATCCGAAATACTCGGCAAAAAGGCGTTTGTTCCGCTGTTTATCACGATCGCAACCCCAATCGTTGCCAGAAACACAACCGGTTCAAACCATGAATTGCACATGGCAAACAGAACCAGTATCAGTATCGCAAAGGCAAGAGCAACAATATAAGTCGGAAGGCTTGGAGTATTGGCAGACGCAATATCACCGCTCGTGTAGATATCATAGCTGTCGGAATACTTCTCCGTGACCGTATCGAAAAGCTTCTCACATTCATCGGAATAGCTGTCATAGGCCATGTTTATCTCATATAAGGTGTATGTATCCTTGTTAAAGGCATCGCTGCCCTGTTCCCACTCCACGCTGTCCACGTTGGGAAGACCTGCCAAATACTCATATACGGTCGGCTTATCATCCTCCTTAAGCCCGTCAAACATTAAGCGCAGCGTGCTTGCCTCAGAGCTGCCGAACTCACTTTCCATCAGGTCCATACCCTGTTTCATGGAGGATTCCTCGGGAAGATATTTTGTCATATCGTAATTGACATTTACTTTTCCCATCAAAAATACTGAAAGGACGGTAAATGCAAGCATAATACACAGAATAATGTATCGTTTTTCCACTAAAAAGTCCGCTGTTTTCTTCATATGATTTCTCCTTAACAATCATGCTTGACATAGAAATATTTTTAAATAATAATGTACATATTGTGTTTTTACAACCGACTGTTGAATATTGTTTGGTGTATTTATCAACACATTTTAAAAACCTGTTGGATATTTGCACATCGAAAATAAATTTGTTCAGGAGACGCTGTTATGAAAGAGGACCAAAGAGTAAGGCTGAGTAAGCAGATGCTGCGAAACGCGCTGATCTCATTGCTCAAAGAAAAGCCTATAAACAAAATATCCGTCCGTGAAATATGCGACATGGCGGAGATCAACCGTACGACTTTTTATAAGTATTACGGCAGTCAGTACGACCTGCTGGCGGATATTGAAAACAATGTGCTGGACACGCTTTCGGAGGGGATCAAAGGCGGCGATCCTGCGGAAAAGATGCTGCCCGGACTTTTGAAGTTTATTGATGAGAACACAGAGCTGTGCCGTCTCCTGCTGAACAATAACATTGATCCGGAGTTCCCAAAAAAGCTGCTTAACATGCCTGCCATTAAGGAACAACTTTTGGACATCACGCAAAACGAAGCCTTTTCTGGATACGGCGATTATATGTATGAGTTTCTTGTGTTGGGAGGATACAGTATTATCGCAAAATGGCTCAACAGCGAAAAACGTGAATCCCCTGAGGAATTGGCGGAGTTTATCAACCGTATCTTCAGACGGATAGGCATGGATATATAGCGCCGCTCTATCTCATCCCAATATTAGACAGCAAATGACCGCAAAAAGCGGCAGCTGGAAGGCAAAATACCTTCTGGCTGCCGCTTTTTTTGCGTTATCAGCGTCACGAAAAACTCAGTTCCTGCACAGGCACCGTCAGTCACAAGAACATATCCGTGATGCCCCTTAAATCTATTTTGCCGGGGAACCCCAGTTTGATGCGTCAGCCCTCTCCGGCATCCCGGGCAGGATAAGTCCGCCATCAACCCTAAGGGTGAAGCCCGTGACATATGACGCCTTATCGGATGCCAGATAGCATACGGCGTCGGCTATATCCTCCGGAGTTCCGCAGCGCTCAAGGGGTATTCTACCTCCAAGCCGGTCCCAGAATCCAAGCCTCTTTTCATCGGTCACACCTTGGGCTGCAAGCTCCTCCTTGGTGCGCACCGCAATAGCGCCGGGAGCGACATTGTTGATCCTTATACCGTAGGGAGCCATATCCAAAGCAAATGATTCGATCGCCCTGTTAAGCCCCGCCTTGAGTCCGCCGTAAAGCCCATCCCCCGGATAGGCACGCTGTCCCCTTGAGGAGGTCACGTTTATTATGCTGCCCTTTGTGCCGTGCTCCTTCATGTACCTTGCCGCGGCGTCCATCATGAAGAGATATGTCTTGAAATCCAGCTCCACAAGGTAGTCCACCTTCTCCTGCGTAAGCTCAGACAGGCTCTCAAAAATAGTGACTCCGGCGTTGTTTACCAAAAGGTCAAGCCCGCCTAGAAAATCCGTGCATTTTTTAAACAGCTCCCTCCACGCTCCGCTCTCGTTGAGGGCAGCCTTAAAGCAGGCGCAGCGCACGCCGGTCTCCTCCGCCAGCGTCTCTGCCAACACCTTCGCTTCCTCCGCCTTGGTGGAGTAGGAGAACGCCACGTCATAGCCCGACGCCGCGAGCTTTTTTACTATTCCTCTTCCGATCCCCCGGCTTCCGCCGGTAACTATTGCTTTTTTATTCATATAAATCTCCGTCCTGCTCAGCACCAGATGGCACAAAGCGGCATCTCAACAGGGATGGTTATGCTTGGCTCAAGTATAGCCCCGGAGGCCCTATCCATTTCGCAGACCTGTACATGGTTTGAGCGCTGGTTGCATATTGCAAGCATATCTCCCTCCGGTGACAGAGCGAAGTGCCAAGGCCAGTTTCCAAAGCAGGTGGTCTCTCCTGCACGTGTGAGAAGGCCGTCCTCTCCAACGGAGAAAATGGCTATGCCGTTCCAGCCCCGTGCCGCCACGTAGAGGAAGCGCCCGTCACGCGACAGCTCGATCTCGGAGGCGGTGCAGGTGTCAGTATACCCCTCGGGAAGGACATTTATCCGCTGAAGCACGCGCATACCGTCAGGCTCAAGCTCAACTACGAACACGGCATTTCCAAGCTCCGCGACTATGTAGCCCAGTTTCCCATCCGGCGAGAAGGTCATGTGACGCGGGCCCTCCCCTCCGGGGAACTTTACTACAACGCCGGACTCCTTGACCTCTGTGCTGCCCGGCTCACGGGCAAACTGCACCAAGCTGTCGGTCCCCAGATCCAGTGCCCAGAAGCTCCTACCATCGGGGGATTGCGCGGTGGAGTGGATGTGGGGCGCGTCCTGGCGGGGCTGCAGCGGTCCTTTCCCTGTACGCTGTACCATAAAGGACATCTCGCCAATAGCTCCGTTTTCCAGAAGCGGAAACACGCAGACGCTGCCGCCGGCGTAGTTGGCGGCACAGAGCACCTTTCCGTCGGCGCTGACGGTCACATGGCAGCAGCCGCAGCTGGGCGCATCCTGACGGCTCAAAAGCTCCAGCTTTTCGCCATTTATAGTGTAGGCCTCCACCCGGCATTTATCCATAAGCTCGCAGCCTACATAGAGGATATTGCCCCTCTTAAGAAGAAAGTATGGATTTTCGGATTCCGCCGCGAGGGTAAGCCTCGGCTCCTGCCCCTTCTCTATCTCCGCGTAATATATGCCCTTGCTGCTGCTTTTCTCCGTGCTTGTTCCAATAAACAGACTGTACAAAGTCAAATCACTCCATTTCCGTGCATAGGCACTTTATTTTATTTTTTTAATATGGTAGACTGATACAGGTTCAGTTTAAATAAGCTGTTAACTTATTTGAATAATTATATCATTATTTTTTCCATATTTAAAGATAACTTTATGCAATATATGCTTTAAAGAATACAATAAAATTTTCGGAGGTGCCATTTTGGATAATCTTGAAAAGATCAGAGAGTTTTTCAAAAACGACCTGTTTGCCACTGAGGCAACCGGCGTGGTCATTGAGGAGGCCGGCCCGGGCTACGCCCGCTGCTCCATGCCCATAGAGCGCATACACAGAAACGCCATGGGCGGCGTGATGGGCGGTGCCATCTTTACTCTGGCCGACTTCACCTTTGCCATAGCCGCGAATGTGGACAGCGCGCCGACCGTCTCCGTCTCCGGGCAGATAACCTACCTCGGCACAGCTAAAGGCTCACGTCTCATAGCCGAGGCACGCTGCCTTCACGCAGGCAGGAGCGGCTGCGCCTTCACCATAGATATCAAGGATGATCTTGATAACGGCGTCGCCTCCGTCACCTTCTACGGCTTCCGCAAGAACGGCGATCCTATGATAACAACGGAATAACACTCTTAAAACACGTGCGCAGTCCCGAATAAAACGGGACTGCGTTTTTGTCCTTATTTTTTGTCCTTACTGTGGGTTATCTCGATCCAGTAGCCGTCAGGGTCTGTTATGAAATAGAGGCCCTTGCCCATGCCCATATTCTCAAACACTATACAGCCCATCTGCTTGTGTTTTTCATAGGCCGCGTCGAAGTCGTCCACAGAAAAGCCCAGATGGAACTCGCAGTCGCCAAGGTCATACGGGCGGTCATACTGTTTCATCCATGTAAGCTCAAGGTCAAACTGCGCCGCGTCGTTGCCCATATGGCAGATCTCGTAAGAGCTGTCATCGGCCCTTCTGCGGCGGAGGACGCGCAGCCCAAGCGCCTCCTCATAGAATTTTATCGACTTCTCCATGTCAAAGACGTTGAAGTTCTGGTGCGTCATTTTAAACGTCAAAGCTCTCACCCTCCTTTGTTATCTTAATTATCCTGTCAGAGTATCCTGTGGAGATGGGATTATTCAGCATACGGTCTATTACGCCGTACTCTCCCCACATATGCATGGGGAAGATATGTCCTATATTCACATTTCTCGCGTAATAATCCATTCCAAGGCAGTACTGCTCCTCAGTCTGCCGCGGATCCAGCGGCAGAAACGCAATGTCAAGCTCCATGCCCTTGAGCTTGCGGACCTCCGCCTTGAAGGCGCGGGTCATCTCCTCGGCCTCCTCCCGGGTGTCCTCATCCCCCCAGAGCCACAAGTTAAGATCGCCCGCATGGTAGAGCCTGCGCCCCTCGCACTCGACTATAAACGCCACGCCCTGATCTGTGGAGCGGAGGGTATCTACCCTCATGCCGTCAAGCTCAATATGCCCATCCGGTGGGATAAAGGTTGTTCGGTCAAGCTGTTCATCCGATATATTGCACCGCTCCCTGAGCTTACGGTCAATGACGATATCGTCTGACAGGATATAACGCGTGTTCTTAAAGCTCTCCCCATAGCGGAGCACGCCTCTGTTAAAATGGTCGCTGTGGCTGTGGCTGACAAAGATGAAAAGCGGCTTTTTAAGCCCCGCGGGCAGCGTACCCTGATTGTAATCAAACAGCATGAAGCGCTCCGAGGTCTCCACCAAAAAGCCGCTGTGCTCTATGAAGGTAACAGAGAACTTACCGTTTTCCAAATCGTCACTCCCCTTAAATATCTTTATTCGTAATATCAGCATAAAAGGATGGGCCGCGGCGCGGTGTCCATCCTTTTATACTGCTTACATGCGGTGCAAAGAGCGCACGGTCTCCCGCCGCGTTTGTCCTCACTCAGGGGCAGGAATATGCTCCGTCAACTATAAAATCAGAGCCGGTTGTAAAGGGGCTTGCATCGCTTGCCAGATATACGGCTATAGCCTGCAGCTCCTCGGGATTGCCCATGCGCTTAAGCGGCGTCAGGGCATTCCACTGCTCAATAAGCGGGATGAGCTTCGGATCGTCGACGCACAGCTCAGTGGCCATATATCCGGGGCTTATGGAGTTTACGCGCACACCCTTCTCCGCCCACTCGACCGCCAAAGACTTAGTAAGCATGATGACCCCGCCCTTAGATGCGTTATACGAGCACTGGGGCTGCGGGACATTCACAACATGGCCCGACATGGAGGCTGTGTTGATGATGCTGCCGTGGCCCTGCTTTATCATCTGCCGTCCCGCCGCCATATCTGTGAGATACACGCCGTTGAGGTTGACGTTGATGACCCGGAGCCAATCCTTCTCGTAGTCCATATTCTCGGCAGGCTCATGCTCGGCTATGCCGGCGTTCGCAAAGGCGATGTCGAGCTTTCCGAAGGTCTCAACCACCTTCTCCACCATGGCATCCACCTCGTCCTTGTTCGTGACGTCGCACTTTATGGCGATGGTTTTTCTGCCGGTGGCCTTGGCTATCTCCTCCGCCGCAGCCTGTGCCTTCGTGATGTTCACATCAACAATGGCGACATCAGCTCCGGCCTCGGCTATGGCCATGGCTATACATTTACCGATGCCCTGCGCCCCACCGGTGACAAAAGCGGACTTTCCGTCCAGCTTAAACTTATCAAGAACGGACATTTTGTTTACCTTCCTTATATAAATATTAAACAACTATCTCCCGGCACCCGTCGGCTCACTTATACATCGGTCCAAAGTTTGCGCAGGCGCGGTAATCAGCTCCCTCAAGATCCTGAGTGCCAAACACCGCCCAAGTGGCCGGACGGAAAATGCGGTCCTCAGAGACATTGTGCATAGCCACAGGGATGCGCAGCATGGAGGCAAGCGTTATGAGCTTGTCGCCCACATGACCGCCACAGAACGCACCGTGGTTGGAACCCCAGTTGTTCATTACAGTATAAACGTCCTTAAAGGCGCCCTTACCGGTGACGATGGGTGCAAACCAGGTTGTCGGCCACGACGGATCCGTGCGCTTGTCGAGTATGTCGTGTACCTCAGGATCAAGCTCACAGGTATAGCCCTCCGCTATCATGAGGACAGGGCCAATGCCCTTTACTATATTAAGACGCGCCATGGTCACGGGCATATTGCCCTTGGAGCCGCCGATAAAATGGCTGGAATATCCGCCGCCGCGGAAGAAATGGCGGTCAGGCGGACACCAATCGGTAGCCGCAAGGCAGGCCTCCGCGTCCTCTTCAGTGAGGTCATAGAAGGCCTTTATGGTCGGATTGCCGCCGGCATCCTTTGCCCCTCCGGTCGCGTCAAGGGAGGCGGCGCCGCTGTTTATAAGGTGGATAACGCCGTTTTTGGCATAGCCCTCAAGCTCCTTGCCGGTGACGCGCTTGACAGCCTCCGGACTCCAGTATGTACGGACGTCCGCGAAGGTGCCGGGCTTGTCGGTCACAAGGTGCTCCAGAAGCATGGTCATTCCGTTGCAGGAATCGTTTTCGGTGGCAAAGCAGAATGCCTCACGTATGCCGTTCCAGTCGAACTGGCTGTTGAGCATAGCCTCGGCAAAGTCATAGTTTGGCATGAAGTCCGTCCACTGCCGCTGGCCCTGAACTCCTCCGGCTATGGCGTTGTGTCCGCAGG
Source organism: Oscillospiraceae bacterium (assembly GCA_051866775.1). Classification (GTDB taxonomy): domain Bacteria; phylum Bacillota; class Clostridia; order Oscillospirales; family Oscillospiraceae; genus RUG626. The sequence continues at coordinate 92,101 of JBJDXR010000047.1, forward strand.
ACTCCTCAATGAAGCCCATTTCGGCAAGCTTCGGGTTGCCGATGAGCAGATCGCGGATGATCATGAAATATTTGATTGAGTAATCCCACTGCTCCTCATAACCTGCCTCGTCACGCTGAAGCTCCGGACCGTTGCGGTCAAAGCCGAACTTGCAGTGCTCCCTGCGCCATGCCTTGGCTTTCTCAAACTCCTCGTGGTCATATATGCCGTTCTGAATACGGCGGAGTATCTCGCTCTGGTCAACAGACTCACAGCGCATGCCGAAATAGTGCTGAAGCACGTCATGGTCAAGCACCGAGCTGGCGATGCCCATGCAGAAAGTACCGATCTGAAGATATGAGTTGCCGCGCATGGATTTTGCGGCGACGGCACACTTTACGAATTGAAGTATCTTTTTCTGGACGTCCTCGGGGATAGAGTTATCATCCGCGTCCTGAACATCATGTCCATAGATGCTGAAAACAGGCCAGCCCTTCTGGGCATGAGCGGAGATCGCCGCGGCTAGGAACACCGCGCCGGCATATTCAGTTCCGTTAAATCCCCAGATTCCCTTTATGGTGTTAGGATCCTGATCTATGACCTCCATGCCATAGCACCAGCTGGGAGTCACAGTCAGCGTGACCTGAACGCCCTCGCGCTCAAACTTGGCCTGGCACTGTGCAGCCTCCGCTACGCCGCCGATGGTCGTGTCAGCTATAACTACCTCAATAGGCTCGCCGCTTGCGTACCTCAGGTTATCCCTTATGAGTTTAGCAGCGCCCTGCGCCATTGCCATGGTCTTGTCCTCGATGCCCTCGCGTACACCGTTGCGGCGTCCGTCTATACACGGGCGTATACCGACCTTCGGCAGTGCAATATTCATCCTATTCATAATCATGCCTCCTCCTTATAAGTTTAAAATCTTTCATGCCTCTCCATTGTGATAAAACGAACACAGCTTTTGCCTTCGTGATCTCGAAGGTTTGTGATGCTGTAGTAACATAGTCACAAAGCATTACAAAATAATGTTAAACCATTGTTGTCCACCTTGTCAAGTAATTATATATGCAAAAAATAACTTTTTTGTAAATATGCCAAATAAGGAAAAATCCCCGGCGCTGATATGGATCAGCTCGGGGAAACTTTTAAATTATCCTCTGCGGCGCCTTGAACCGCGGCGTTCAGATTGGCGGCGAAGATCAGACATTTTACTGTCTGAGTCCTTCATAAAACGTTTGAGCTTATCCTCAAACTCCGCGTTCACCGGCGGCTCGCCGTCCTGAACAGGCTCCTGCGCGGCTCGCGGCTGCCTGTAAACAGGCTCCGCAGGTTGTGCAGGCGCCGCGGCCTGCTTAATGGACAGATTTATCCTCCCTGCCTCATCGATGCTAATGACCTTAACGGTCACCTCCTGACCGACCTTCAGAAAGTCCGCTACATCCTTAACAAACGTGTTGGAAATCTCGGATATATAGACAAGCCCCGATTTTCCCGGCGCAAGCTCCACAAACGCGCCGAATTTAACGATTCCGGTAACCTTGCCTTTTACCACTGCTCCCTTTTCAAATTCCATAGTTCGGGCAATACCTTTCTTTTAGCCTTTATCCTGCGTAATATACTTCCTCTCCCGGTTCAACAAGCCCAAGCTTATCCCGGGCAATGTCTCTTATAACGCCCTCATCCTCACTGTTGTCAATGGCGTACTGCATATCTTCGTTTTCGGCGGTTATGTCCGCCACCTGCTGCTCCAGCTCCAACTTTGCCGCCTCGGCCGTGTCTATCTGCGAGTGCAGTCTCATCAGCGTTACTACTCCGTACACCAGAAGTACTACTATAATTATTTTCGTAAGTATACCTGTACGTTTGAGGCGCATTTTCGCTCCCTCCCAACGTTCGGCCAGATGCTGCGCGTCTTTTATGTGCCTTCTTTTTGCTTTCTATTCTATACCATCTGAGCGCAGAAGAAAAGATTTTTTTTGAAAAATTAAGAAATTTTCTTAAAAAACCTCCCGCCCACTTAAAAGGCGTAAACAGTATTCCCAGCAAAAAAGCCGCAGCATCGGCGATAAGGCCCAGAAGCTCCAGCATCAGACGGCTCACCGTCAGGAAATACAGCACTGTCCCCAAAAAAGCCAGAACGCTCATGAACAGCCGCTGGCGTCCGTGACCGGCAGCCAATCCCAGGACAAAAAGCCCCGCCGCGCATAAGATCCAGAATATGCCGTCAAAAACGGCTGTCAGCACTGTGCTTCTTATTCTCCTCCTGATGACCCTGAAAAAGTCATAAAGTATACCCGCACAAGCGCCCAGTGCCAGCGAGAGAGCCGCCTCCGCCGCCTGGCCGGAAACCGTTATGCCCATTTTTCACCTGAAAAGCCTGGCGAAGAACCCCTCGCCAGAGGGCGCAGAGTCCTCATATTCCAGACTGTCTATACTCCCGGTTATCATCACGTCCCCGCTGTCAACGCTGAGCTTCTCCATGTGCAGATTTTCGCCGTGAACAGTCAGTATTCCCTGGCTGGTTCCCATTATTACCTCCTGCTCGTTGAAGCTCTCAACCTCTGTGACACCTGAAACTGAGAGCTTTTTGCGGTTATCCATAACTATCCCATGCGGTATCTCCACAGGAGGCCGCCTCTCCTCATATGCCATGTTTTCTCCCCGCTTTCACGCCGCTTATTTTCTGATCGTTAAATGTATATTTGGACACGCAGCAACATATGCGCTCTTTTACTTTATATAAAGGTAAACTTTTGTCGAAGGTGTTGACAACAAATTGTAAATAGTGTATAGTGCATTTTGCAACTAATTGTAACACTTTTGTTACCTGCGGTTACATTACGGAGGTTAAATATGGTTTTTCATAGAAACTCAGACGAGCCATCCGGTAAATCAAGAAGGTTTTCCGGACTTACAAAGCGCGCGAAAATAACAGCGCTGGCGTCTCTCACGTCCTTCTGCGCGGCGCTTGTGATAGCCACTGTTTTCTGCAGTTCCTTCATCTGCTACGCCGTCTCCTATGACGGCACTGCGCTTGGCGAAGTAAGCAGCCGTTCCGAACTTATTGAGGCAATAGAAGCGGCAGAGACCGTGGCCTCGGGCATTCTCGGTGAGGAGCTTTCAATAGCCTCCTCAGTCACTGTCACCGCCGGACTCGGCACGGCCGGAGGTAGCTCTGACCAGCTTACGGATATGCTTCTTGAAAATGTAGACGGCATTGTCCGCAAATACGCTATCACAGTTGACGGCTCAGCTGTCGGCACGCTTGATTCAAGCGATGAGCTTTCCGACATACTTGACTCGATCTTGGATGAATACTCCAATAAGGACACTGTCTCTGCGGGATTTGCACAGGATGTCTCCGTGGACTATATATTTATTAGCGAGGAGCTTGAAAGCGATCCGGAGAAGATTGCCCAGCTTCTCTCCCCGGAAAACAGCCAGTCCCCATACAGCCTTACCGTCCTCACCAGCGACATCTCGGAAGTTGTCGAGGCCGTGGAGTACACCACCGAGTACGAATTCGACGACGAAAAATACTCCGATGAGGAGGAGCTGCTCCAAACAGGAAAGGACGGCGCCATGTCCGTCACCTATTTGACCCGCAGGTCAAATGGCGAGGAGCTGTCCTCCGTTGTCACCGGCTCCTATGTCTTAGCCGATGCCATTCCGGAAAAAATACTTGTGGGCACAAAGCCCGGCTCCCGTTCCGATTCCACCGGGACCTATATCTGGCCCGCCGAGGGTACGCTGTCCTCTGATTTTGGATACCGCAGCGTGGCCGTCGGTTCCTCAAACCACAAGGGCATAGACATCGCCAGCAGCTCCGGCACCCCCATATACGCCGCTGACGGCGGAACAGTCATTTTTGCCCAGTACTGGACAGGCAGCGGCTACGGCAATCTGATAGAGATAGAGCATGACAACGGCGATATCACCTACTATGGACACCTAAGCTCCATATCCGTCTCTGAGGGCGACAAGGTTGCGCAGGGAGATCTGATAGGCGAGATGGGCGCCACCGGGAACGTCAGCGGAACACATCTTCACTTTGAGATCCGTCCCGGCGGCGGTGAACCGGCAAATCCCCTTAACTATCTGCCCGAGCGCTGAGAGCATAAAATTAATACAATAAAGGCAGGAGCTTTTTAGGTAAAAGCTCCTGCCTTCAACTTTTTTTAATCAATTTTCACCGGTCTGTCCGTAGGAGGCGTTCCAGCTCCCTACAGTGAGATTTGAGTAAAACACCGCACTGGAAATATAGTAATATGGGTATACCCACACGTCAAGCAACGGAAGCCCCACTATGGCGGAGACAAAGCCGGAGGCTATAAGCCACATCAGAAAGGAGAGCAGCAAGGTGAAATACCGCCATTTGTTGCCGCGCATCAGCCGCGCCGACTGCCTCATGCACTGTACCGGCCCCAGCTCAGGATTATCGTACAGCACCATGATAGCCATGCTGTAGCGCAGCATTATTATCAGCCCCGGGACTATAAGCAGCACAAACCCTATGGCCGCGAATATATAAGTCAGAATATTGATTATCAATATTTTCCAAAAGTGATTAAAGGAATAGAATATGGAGCGGAAGTGTGTCTCGATCCCACGGCTCTCCATAAGCGCGTGAAATTGATAGCCGGCGGTGAGCAGCATACCGACAAAGAACATAACGACAGCCAAAAATGATGAGAACGCGCTTTTGCGGAAGGCCTCCAGTCCCGGCAGCGTTATGCTCTCAATTATCCTCTCCGCCTCCTCAACGGTGGTTGCGCTTTCTATCCTTTTGGCTGTAGCCTGTGCTATGTCGTATACCTGATTATAATAATCGTTATAGCCGGACAGCTCATAACACAGATATGTTACAAAATACTGAAGCAGAATAAAAACTACAGACGTCATAATTATTACAAATGCCCGCTTTTTAATTGTCTCTCTCGCCTGAAGTTTTATCTCACGATTGGCCATAAGCCGCTCCTTTCACTTTCCTAATCAGGGGTTGTCCTGTACGTTTAAAATGACCTTTCTGTATATTCTCAGAAGCAATGTCACTGATACCGCAAGTGATGCCACCTCCGCTATCGGGAAGGACCACCATACCAGCGAAAGCTCGCCCAGCTTTGCAAATATATAAGCAACCGGGATCAGCACTATTATCTGTCTTGAAAATGACATCAGAGCACTGTAGACGCCGTTGCCAAGGGCCTGAAACACGGAACCCGAGACGATACATATCCCGGAGAATACGAAGCTTATGGACATGGTCCTGAGCGCCGGTATGCCTATCTCAAGCATATAATCAGAGGCGCTGAACATCCCCAGAAGCTGTCCCGGAAACAGCTGGAAAACCGCAAGGCCCACCAGTGTTATTGCCTCACCCACCAGCAGGCTCAGCTTTATTGTTTTTATTATCCTGCTGCGCTTCTGCGCACCGTAATTATATGCCACGATAGGCACCATGCCGTTGTTAAGTCCAAACACGGGCATACAGACGATGCTCTGGATCTTGAAGTACGCTCCGAACACCGCGGTGGCCGTGGAGGAGAAAACGATCAGGATACGGTTCATGCAGTAGCTCATAACAGAGCCGATGGCCTGCATTATCGTAGTGGGGATGCCTATTTTAAGTATATTCCCTATTATTCCCCCGTCAAGGCGCATTGAACCGTGATTTATGCGCACCTCTTTATTTATTCTCTGGTGCAGTATTACCGCCAATAACGCTGCGATTATCTGTCCTATTACCGTTGCAGCTGCGGCTCCGGCAACGCCCATCTTCGGAAGTCCAAAGTAGCCGAAAATAAGTATCGGGTCAAGGATTATGTTTATAATAGCGCCGGTGGCCTGTATTATCATTGTATAGACTGTCCTGCCGGTGGCCTGAAACAGCCTCTCAAAGGCTATCTGCGTGAAGAGGCCAAAGGAGAAGATACACACGATTGATAAGTAGCTTACACCGTACTCCAGTATCTGGGGATCCGTGTCGGCCGTCATCTGCGTAATTAGGAAGGGTCGCGCCAGAAAAATCCCCACAAGCAGGAAGATTATGTAGCTTACCGCTGCAAGGAACAGCCCGTTTTTTGCAATCGCATTAGCCTTGCTGCCGTTCTTTTCTCCCAGCGCCTTTGATACCAGGGCGTTCATTCCCACGCCCACGCCGTTTGCAAAAGCTATCAGCAGCATCTGCACCGGGAAGGCCAGCGACACCGCTGTAAGCGCGTTCTCATTTATCTGACTCACAAAAATGCTGTCGACGATGTTGTAAAGTGCCTGAACGATCTGCGAGATCATCATCGGCAGCGACATTGTGATGAGCAGCTTTCCTACGCTCATCACTCCCATCTTATTCTCTTTCATACCAACCCTCAATACACTCTATATTCATACATATTGATATATTATCTCTTTTTATACCTGTTTTGTCAATTACAATCTAAATGATGACTGCCGGACATATGTCCGGCAGTCTCAGGCACTTATCATCAGGGAGCTTACTTGAAATATTTTACGGCGGACTCAAAGAGCTTCATATCGTAATTTCCGGGCACGTTCTTATAGAGCCCCCCGGCGCGCTCGGTATGGCCCATCTTTCCGAAAACCCTGCCATCCGGGCTTGTTATTCCCTCGATGGCGCAGAAGGAACCGTTGGGGTTGTGGGCGATGTCCATGGTGGGCCTGCCGTTAAAGTCCACATACTGGGTGGCTATCTGCCCGTGATCGGCAAGAGAGGCCACGATCTGACCGCCTGCCAGGAACCTGCCCTCCCCGTGGGAAATGGCTACGGTATAGATATCCCCGGGCTTCGTCGCGGCAAACCACGGCGATTTATTTGACGCCACACGTGTGCGTACAAGCCGTGACTGGTGGCGGCCGATGGTGTTGAACGTCAGCGTCGGGCAGTTTTCATCCGTGTCAATTATCTTCCCGTAAGGCACAAGCCCCAGCTTTATCAGAGCCTGAAATCCGTTGCAGATACCGCCCATAAGGCCGTCGCGGGTCTCAAGAAGCCGCGTGACAGCATCTCCGACTGAGGCATTGCGGAAAAATGCCGTTATGAACTTACCGGAGCCGTCCGGCTCGTCTCCTCCCGAGAATCCACCCGGGACAAAAACTATCTGTGAATCATCAACTAAGCTTGCAAAGCTCTCCACCGACTGGGCTATGCTGTCGGCGGTCATATTCCTTATGACGAACACCTTAGCCTCAGCTCCGGCGTTTTCAAAGGCCCGGGCTGTGTCAAACTCGCAGTTCGTGCCGGGGAACACCGGTATAAGGACTCTGGGCTTTGCCGTTTTTACAGCGGGAGCAGCGCGCGTGACCGCGGTAAAATTAAATTCCATGGTTGTGTCGGTGTAGCCCGCCTTGGTGGGATAGACCTTTTCAAGCCTGCCCTCATAAAGCTCAAGAAGCTCGGAAAGGTCTATTATATCGGAACCAAATGACAAAGCTTCGTCGTCTGTCGTAGTTCCAAGGACTGTCCCAACCGGCTCACCGCCGGTAAGCTCTACGATAAATGAGCCATATGCATAGCCGAATATCTCCCCGACCGTAACACCGTCAGCAAAGGAGAAGCCCACACCGTTTCCTATCGCCATCTTGAACACCGCCTCGGCCGCTCCGCCGAGTGTCGGTGTGTATACGGCGGCGGCCCTGCCGCTCCTTATAAGCTCCGTCACCTCGCCGTAGAGCTTCTTCAGGCTCTGGGCCGTGGGAAGCCCCCTGTCGTACTCAGGTTTAAGCCAGCAAACCGTGTGCCCCGGCGCCTTAAAGTCATTGGATATAACCTCCGACTCCTTGCCTGTGGTGACCGCGAAGGACACGAGCGTGGGAGGGACATCAAGCTCCTCAAAGCTTCCGGACATGGAATCCTTTCCGCCTATAGAGGCGATCCCCAGCTCACGCTGGGCCTTTAAAGAACCTAAAAGCGCCGCCATGGGCTGGCCCCAGCGCTTGGGATCGGTACCCGGCTTGCAGAAGTACTCCTGGAAGGTAAGGTACACATCCTCAAAGGAGGCTCCGGCTGCAATCAGCTTTGATACAGACTCAACAACGGATATATAAGCTCCCTTAAAGGGATCTTTGGACATCATATCGGCGTTATAGCCCCACGCCATGAAGGAGCAGGCGTCCGTATTGCCGCTGTCTGTAGGTATGCGGTGTGCCATGGCCTGTATCGGCGTGAGCTGGTTCTTTCCGCCGAAGGGCATAAGCAGCGTCGCGGCGCCGATGGTGGAGTCGAAGCGCTCGGACAGTCCTCTTTTTGAGCAGATGTTAAGATCCGCTGCCATAGCTTTAATATTCTCAATGAATCCGCCTATGACCTGTTTTTTAATACACTCCGGTTCGGCTATACAAACGCTCGTATGTTTTGGGGCGCCGTTCGTATTGAGGAACTCCCTCGATATATTGACGATGCTCCTGCCGTTCCAATCCATAACTAAACGCGGCTCCTCTGTCACCACCGCAATTACGGTGGACTCAAGGTTCTCGCTGTCGGCGATAGCTCTGAAGGCGTCCACGTCCTGCGCGGCGACCACGACGGCCATGCGCTCCTGGGACTCGGAAATGGCAAGCTCCGTGCCGTCAAGCCCCTCGTACTTTTTGGGTACCGCGTTTAAGTTTATGTGAAGCCCGTCCGCAAGCTCTCCTACGGCAACGGACACTCCGCCCGCTCCGAAATCGTTGCAGCGCTTTATGAGCTTGGTCGCCGCGGCGTTTCTGAAGAGGCGCTGGAGCTTCCTCTCCTCTGGGGCGTTGCCCTTCTGCACCTCCGCCCCGCAGGTCTCTACGGAGTGGGCGTTGTGGGCCTTTGAGGAGCCGGTGGCTCCGCCTATGCCGTCGCGTCCTGTGCGTCCGCCGAGAAGTATGACGATATCTCCGGGTGCCGGCACCTCCCTGCGCACGTTCTCCGCCGGAGCGGCGGCTATCACCGCGCCGATCTCCATATGCTTTGCAGCGTAACCGGGATGGTATATCTCATCTACTATGCCCGTAGCCAGGCCTATCTGGTTGCCGTAGGAGCTGTAGCCGGAGGCTGCGCCGGTCACAAGCTGGCGCTGTGGGAGTTTCCCGGGGATAGTCTCTGATACGGGAACGGTGGGGTCGGCAGCGCCTGTTACCCTCATGGCCGCATATACATAGGAGCGCCCGGACAGGGGGTCGCGTATGGCTCCTCCGATACAGGTGGCCGCACCGCCGAAAGGCTCTATCTCCGTGGGATGGTTGTGGGTCTCATTCTTAAAGAGCAGCAGCCAATCCTGCTCCTCCCCGCGGGCGGTTATCTTCATTTTGACGGTGCAGGCGTTTATCTCCTCAGACTCGTCAAGCTTCGGGAGAAGCCCTTTCTTTTTGAGGTATTTAACCCCTACCGTCGCAATATCCATAAGGCAGATGGGCTTTTTATCGCCGCACTCCTCCCTCATGGAGAGGTAATTTTCATACTCCTCCTTGGCCTCAGGGTCATCAAAAGCCACGTCATCTATGTGCGTGAGGAAGGTGGTATGACGGCAGTGATCTGACCAGTAGGTGTCTATCATGCGTATTTCTGTTATAGTCGGCTCCCTGCCCTCTGAGCGGAAGTAGTCCCGGCAAAACATCAGGTCGTCGGCGTCCATAGCCAGTCCGTATTTTGCGCAGAACTCCTCTATCCCGTCATGCTCCAGTGCTGTAAAGCCGTTAAGGGTCTCCACCTGGGTGGGGATCTCGTAGTTGGCCTTAAGGGTCTCAAAGCGCTCCATTGACGCCTCTCTTGCCTCAACGGGGTTTATGACATATTTCTTTATACGCTCAAGCTCGTCGCCTGATATATCCCCGCCAAGCACATACACCTTGGCGGTACGCACGAGGGGCCTCTCCCCCTGGGATATTATCTGTATGCACTGGGCCGCGGAATCCGCCCGCTGGTCAAACTGCCCCGGAAGATATTCCACCGCAAAAACGGTGCCGTCCGCCTCCAGCTCGCCGCTTATATCGTCCAGCTGAGGTTCTGAAAATACAGATACGCAGCTTTTTTTAAAAAGCTCCTCATCTATGCCCTCCACATCATAGCGGTTTAAGATGCGCAGGCTCTCAAGAGCTTTTATCCCCAGAAGGCCGCAAATATCCGATTTGAGCGCCTCCGCCTCAAGGCGAAGGCCATCCTTTTTCTCCACAAATACCCTAAAAACCATTTCAGCTCTCCTTTTTGACTTCCAAAGCGCGCTTCCCTATATCGCTGCGCCTGAAGCCGTTATCAAAAACGACCTTATCAGCATACCTATATGCGCCGTCTATGGCCTCTTTAAGCGTTTTTTCCACCGCCACGACCCCAAGCACTCGCCCACCGTGGCTCAGAAGCTTCCCGTCCTTCAGTTCCGCGCCCGCAACATATATCTCGCGGTTCTCCTCCGGCCCGGGAAGGACTATATCATAGCCGCTCTCATATTTTACCGGGTAGCCCTTGGAGGCGAGCACCACACAGCAGGCGCTTTTATCAGAGAACTTGACCTCAGTATCGCCCAGCCTGCCCTCTGTCACCGCCTGCATGACGGTGAGCAGATCTGATTCCAGAAGCGGCAGTACCACCTGTGTCTCCGGGTCGCCAAAGCGGCAGTTGTACTCGATTACCTTGGGGCCGTCCTTCGTTATCATAAGGCCGAAATACAGGCACCCCTTGAAGGTGCGCCCCTCGGCGTTCATCGCCTTGATAGTGGGCAGGAAAATCTTCTCCATGCACTCCTTTGCGACGGCATCCGTGTAATACGGATTCGGCGCAACCGTACCCATACCACCGGTGTTGGGGCCAACGTCCCCGTCGTGGGCGCGCTTGTGGTCCATACTGGATATCATAGGCACGATCACATTTCCGTCCGTAAAGGACAGCACCGACACCTCCGGTCCCTCAAGGTACTCCTCAATGACTATCGAGTTTCCGCTCTCGCCGAATACCTTGTCCTCCATTATGGAGCGGACGGCATTTACTGCCTCCTGCCGGGTCATAGCCACGGTAACTCCCTTGCCGAGGGCGAGGCCATCCGCCTTTACCACCGTGGGGATGGGCGCCGTCTCAAGGTAGCTGAGCGCCGCGTCCATGTCGAAAAACACCTCATACCTTGCCGTGGGAATTCCGTATTTCTTCATAAGCCCCTTGGAAAAGACCTTGCTGCTTTCAATTATTGCGGCAGCCCTGCGCGGTCCAAAGCAGGGGATCCCTATCTTTTCAAGCTCGTCCACCGCCCCAAGGGCCAGAGGGTCGTCAGGCGCCACAACAGCGTAGTCAATGCCGCTTTCACCGGCAAATCCGACTATCCCGGCAATATCCTTGGCTCCGATATTAACACACTCCGCGTCGGCGGCGATGCCGCCGTTCCCCGGGAGGGCGTATATCTTTTCGACCTTATCGTTCTTTTTGAGCGCCTTTATTATGGCGTGCTCGCGGCCTCCGCCGCCCACGACAAGAATTTTCATCATGCTCTCCATTCTGCTGCCAGCAGCACAAAATTTAATTAAAATCTCCACCCGGATCGGGGAAGTCGCCATGCGCCTGCTCTGACGGCGCGGCTTCTAATAAGTAATATAGTGTGATTTTTCACACTGCTCTCTCCTGCCTAAAGCCAGCTTTTCCGGCGGCTATAGACCCGATCATATGGCTTTTCCGGCGAGGACCTCCCTGTAGTCCTCATAGTTTTTCTTAAGCAGCGCCGGGGTGTCAAGTCCGTATGGGCAGCGGCTCACACACTGGCGGCAGTTTATGCAGCTTGGTACCTTCTCCATTATGCTGCGTCCATTTTCGCCGAGTATCGTTTCTATCGGCGCGCGGCGCATAAGCAGCGACGCCCTTGCCGCGGTGTTTATCTGTATCCCCATAGGGCAGGGCATACAATAACCGCAGCCACGGCAAAAATCACCCGACAGCTCTTTTTTATCGTGCTCTATTACCGCTTTAAGCTCATCGGTAAGCTCGGGGGGATTCCCTATGTATGACAGGAACTCCTCAAGCTCGTACATGCGCTGAACGCCCCATATGGGCATGACGCCCGGGAAGGAGCGCATAAACGCCGCTGCCGCGGCGGAGTTTGTTATAAGCCCCCCGAAGAGGCCTTTCATGGCCACAAAGCCCATTCCGGCCTTGACCGCCGCCTCATACACCTCCAGCTCCTTGGGGGAAGCAAGATATGAAAAAGGAAACTGAAGCGTTTCATAAAGGCCGGATTCAACAGCCTCCACCGCCACTTTTAAGCTGTGCGCAGTTATTCCGATGTGCCTTATTTTTCCCTGGGCCTTTGCTTTAAGGGCAGCGTCATAAAGGCCGTCCTCCCCGCCCGGTCTCGGGCAAAAATCCGGGTTGTGAAATTGATATACGTCGATATAGTCCGTTTCCAGAGTTCTAAGGCTCGTCTCAAGGTCGCTCCAGAAGCCCTCCGCGTTCTTTGCAGCAGTCTTTGTAGCGATGTATATGCCGCCGCGCATACCCCTGAACGCCTCGCCCAGCTTCTCCTCGCTGTCTGTGTAGGCGCGGGCCGTATCGTAATAGGTCACACCGCCCTCAAAAGCCCTGCGCAGTATCGCGACAGCGTCAGACTTCGGTATTCTCTGAATTGGGAGCGCGCCAAAGCCGCACTGCTCCGATTCGATGCCGGTATTTCCAAGTCTAATTATTGACATAATAAGCAAGACCCTTCCTTATAATTACAGCTATTGCCCGGCTTAAAAAAGCCGGGCTTTTTATTTTAGTGGTGGAACAGCCTCATTCCGGTAAAGGCCATGGCCATGCCGTACTTGTCGCAGGTGGCGATGACGTTGTCATCCCTGACAGATCCGCCCGGCTCGGCAATGTACTTAACTCCTGACTTTGCCGCGCGCTCAATATTGTCGCCAAAGGGGAAGAAGGCATCCGAGCCAAGGGATACGTCCGTCACCGTGTCCAGATATGCCCGCTGCTCCTCAGCGGAAAAATACTTCGGCTGCTCTGTAAAGAAACGCTGCCACACGCCGTCGGCGGTGACGTCCTCCTCGTTCTTGTTGATAAAGCCGTCGATAACGTTGTCCCGGTCGGCCCTTCCCAGACCCGCCTTAAAGGGCAGCTCCAGCACACGCTGACACTGGCGCAGGTGCCATGTGTCGGCCTTTCCGCCGGCAAGGCGTGTGCAGTGGATGCGCGACTGCTGTCCCGCGCCTACGCCGATAGCCTGTCCGTCAGCAGCAAAACAGACGGAGTTGGACTGGGTATACTTAAGTGTTATCAGGGATATTATAAGGTCGCGCTTTGCAAAATCGGGGATGTCTTTATTCTCCGTGACGACCTTTGAAAGCAGCTCATAATCTATCTTGAAGTCGTTCCTTCCCTGGGAGAAGCTTATGCCGAAAACATCCTTTGTCTCCTCATGGGCAGGAATATAGTCCTTATCGATCTTTACGATGTTATAGCCGCCCTTTTTCTTGCCCTTCAGGATCTCCAGTGCCTCGGGAGTATAACCGGGAGCGATTATTCCGTCGGACACCTCGCGCTTTATTATTTTCGCGGTGGTCTCATCACACACGTCGGAGAGGGCTATCCAGTCGCCGAAGGAGCTCATGCGGTCGGTCCCTCTGGCTCTGGCATAGGCGCAAGCAAGAGGAGAGTCGTCAAGTCCATCGATATCGTCCACAAAGCAGGCCTTCTTAAGCTCCTGGGAGAGCTTCGTTCCCACGGCGGCTCCGGCTGGGGATACGTGCTTAAAGCTGGCCGCGGCGGGCATGCCAAGCTCATTTTTAAGCTCCCGGACAAGCTGCCAGGAGTTAAAGGCATCAAGGAAATTTATATAGCCGGGACGGCCGTTCAATATCTCAACAGGCAGAGCGCCCCCGTCACGCATAAAGATCTTCGCGGGCTTCTGGTTGGGGTTGCAGCCGTATTTAAGCTCAAATTCAGTCATCCTTATCTCTCTCCATTCTTATTGAATATTCTGTCCTCATACTCTCCTGTCTCAAGGTCGGTGAAGCGTACATAAAGCGACACCTTGTTGTCCTCATTGAGATTGTCCCACAGGAGGTTTGAGAAGGCGTCTATGTCGTTTCCGATGCCTATCTCCTCCGGCTCTCCCTCAAAGGAGGGGCTGGGATTTCCGTCGCACTTATAGGTATGGAGGAAATGGCCCACGCCGGGCATGGCGGGATAACCGTAGGTGAACCTGCCGCAGTACTTGCCGCCGCCGTCCACACATTTTAAGATGTTCAGCTTGTAGCTGAAGGTGCCGTTTTCAAAGATGAGTATTCCCGAGATCCTGGGGGTGTAGTTGGGCGCGTCCGGCTCAAATTCTCTGGAATCCACCGCTCCGCCGAATTTTCCGCCGCGCCTCAGGGCCTCGTATATGGTATCAGTCTGGTCACCGTTCGTTACGATCAGGTTATTCTCATAGGTGCGCACCGGATGGTAAATGATGAGGCTGGGATCCTCCATCTTTGTCTCGTCAAAAGCTACCGTGCGTATGCCGTCCTTTGTCTTTTCAAACACTCTGTTGCGGGAGTTTACGCTCCTGCCCATAATAAAATATGCCGCGGCGGCCTTCTTTCCATCAGGCGTAGTGCCGATAATAATACCGCGCCCGGGATATGTATTTGTACTCAAAAGCGTGCCAATATCGTATCTCATTTCTCTTCCTCCGTATTATTTCATATTCTCAGACTCACACAGTCTTAATGTCACTTTTGCCGAATACCCGCTGTGTCCTTACGCCGCTGTGCGGATCCGCATCACACACATAGAGCTGCGCTTCGCCTCCCGCGCAAAGCCCATTAAGTATATATCCGGCATACTCATCCGGCGTACCGTAAACCCTGACCGCCGCCGGCTCCCCAAAAGCAGCCCCGGCTGTGCCTATAAGCCTTCCCGTTCCGGGGCGCACGTTTTCAAAGCTGAACACATAGCGGCAGACGGCGCCGTCCTCTTCCTTTATTACCGACAGCTCAAATGATCCGTTTTCGTGCATAAGCCCGGATATTCTGGGAGTCTCCCCCGCCCCAAAGGGCAGTGTGCGCAGTCCGTGGCGAAAGCCGTGGCCGGCCTTGAGGCAGCTGTAAATTGTGTCTATTTGGCTGCCGTTTGCTATTATCGTCTTTCCTCCAAGTGTCCGGATGTGATCCTTGAAGTCCCCCTCAGCCGTAAAATATATGACACGGGAGGCCCCTCCGTCTTCGGTCCTGCCCAGAATGATAACGTCTTTTGGATGACCGCCTTCACAGGTCAGCTCCTCAATATCGCAAATCATTCCGGTTTCTCCGTCTTGTTTTTAAGGATATTGCCGCACACCTTTTCCGCGGCATCGGGAAGTATTATCCACTCGGCCTGCTCCATGACCCGGCGCTGAAGCACCTCAGGCGTGTCGCCCTCCTCCACATATACCGCCTTCTGAGCGATGATCTTTCCTCCGTCCGGGATCTCATTTACAAAGTGTACGGTCGCTCCCGTGACCTTTACGCCGTAGTTAAGAGCCGCCTCATGGACGTGAAGCCCGTAGTAGCCCTTTCCGCAGAAGGAGGGTATAAGTGCCGGGTGGACATTTATTATCCTATCCGGGTAGCGCCTTGTAAAATCTGCCGACAGGATGCTCATAAAGCCGGCAAGGATTATGAGGTCGATATCTCTTTCCTCCAACACCTCCAAAAGCGCCTTTTCAAAGGCCTCCTGGGAGCCGCCCAGCTGCTTTTTTGAGATAGCTATAGCCTCTATCCCAGCGTTTTTCGCGCGCTCAAGAGCATAAGCGCCTTTGACATTGGACACCACAAGAACTATCTCGCCGCTTTTGAGCTTTCCGCTTCCCTGCGCGTCTATAAGCGCCTGAAGGTTCGTGCCGCCGCCGGATACCAGGACGGCTATTTTAGCCTTCAGCATATCTCCATCCTCACGTCGGACCTGCGCACCGTACCGCAGATATAAGCAACCTCTCCGCAGTCATTGAGCACCTCAACAGCCTTCTGCGCATCAGACGCCGGGACTATCACGGTCATACCCACGCCCATATTGTAGACGTTGTACATCTCCCTATCCGGAACGCCGCCCAGCCGCTGAAGGACGCCGAATATAGGCAGTGTCCTGAGGCTCTTTTTGTCTATGAGCGCTCCCAGACCCTCCGGCAGTGCCCTGGGGATGTTCTCATAAAAGCCGCCGCCGGTTATGTGGGCTATGGATTTTACCTTCACCTCATCAAGAAGCCTGAGCACCGGCTTTACATATATCTTAGTCGGCGTCAGAAGCGTCTCTCCGATCGTCCTTCCGCCGAGCTCCTCAAAGGTATCCGTAAGCTTGGTGCCGGAATCCGCAAGTATCTTCCGCACAAGTGAGAAACCGTTTGAATGTACGCCCGAGGAAGGGATTGCAACAATAGCGTCGCCCTCGCTTACGGATGCGGGATTCAGCACCTTGTCCCTGTCAACCATGCCCACAGAGAAGCCCGCCAGATCGTACTCATCCTCCGGATAAAAACCGGGCATCTCGGCAGTCTCACCGCCGACTATGGCGGCTCCCGCCTGGACACAGCCCTCTGCAATTCCGGCGACGATCTGGGCGATGCGCTCGGGGACGTTTTTCCCGCAGGCGATATAGTCAAGGAAGAACAGGGGCTTTGCGCCGCAGCAGATTATATCGTTTACACACATTGCAACGCAGTCGATGCCCACGGTGTCGTGCTTATCCAGGTCAAACGCCAGCTTTAGCTTAGTGCCCACGCCATCGGTACCTGACACCAGCACAGGCTGGCTCATGCCCGAAATATCCGGTATAAATGTCCCTCCGAAGCCTCCGATATCTGTGTCCGCCCCGGGGATAACAGTCCTTTTAATGTGCCGTTTCATAAGCTCAACGGCCTTGTAGCCTGCGGTTATGTCAACGCCTGCAGCTGCATAGCGGTCTGATTTTGAATTTTCCATATTCTAAACCTCTCTAAATATTTTTGCGGCCCGCTTCATCCGTGGGCCGCCCGCGCGGTGTAAAGCGCAGTCTTACTCAGCACCGTTCCAGCAGTAGGTGCAGAGCTTGCACCGGTCAATGCCTATGGCATCCAGCGTACCGTCGAGGGTCTGATACTCAAGGGAGTCGAAGCCCAGCTTTTTGCAGATGTGGCTCCTCATCGCCTTGCCGCGGTCTGTGGAGCCGTCAACGTACTCATCCGCGTGCTCCTGCCCGGCATCCCCCTCAAGCTCCTTTATCGTCCTTCTGGCTATAAGCTCCATATCCGAAGTGCTTCTTGAAAAATTGAGGTATTTGCATCCAAACATTATCGGCGGGCATGCCGAGCGCATATGAAGCTCTTTGGCACCGTTTTCAAAGAGGAAATTGACCGTCCCTCTCAGCTGTGTCCCGCGCACGATTGAGTCATCCACAAACAGCAGCTTTTTTCCGTCTATAAGCTGGTGGACCGGTATAAGCTTCATCTTCGCCACCTGATTGCGTATCTCCTGCTTGTGGGGCATAAAGCTGCGAGGCCATGTGGGGGTGTATTTTATAAACGGCCTTGCATAGGGGATGTGGCTCTCGTTTGAATAGCCGATGGCGTGGGCTATTCCGGAGTCCGGCACCCCGCAGACATAATCCACATCGGGTATTCCGCCGGCCATCCTGTCATTCTGCGCCATTATGCGTCCGTTAGCGTTTCTTGAAATCTCCACATTCGTCCCCTCATAACAGGAGTTGGGGTATCCGTAATAGGTCCACAGGAAGGTGCATATCTTCATCCTGTCTCCCGCCGGAGAGAGCGTCTCATAGCCCTCGGGATTGAGCTTCACTATCTCTCCGGGGCCTATGTCCCTGCGGTAGCGGTAGCCCAGCTTCTCAAAGGCAAAGGACTCAAAGGATACACAGAAGCCGTCGTCATCCTCTCCGATGATTATCGGCAGCCTGCCCTCCTTGTCTCTCGCGGCGATTATCTCACCCTTGTCCGTAAGGATGAGTATGGAGGCAGTCCCCACTATCTGCTCCTGCGCGTAGCGGATGCCCTCCTCAAAGCTGCCCTTCCGGTTTATAAGTGCCGCCAGCAGCTCCACCTGGCTTATTCTTCCTCCGCCCATGGCCTCGAAGTGGCCGTGGGTCTCGTTCATAAATTGCTGTGCAAGCTCTTCGGCGTTGTTTATTATGCCGATCATACTTATTGCACAGACGCCCAGTCTTGAGCGGACGAGCAGCGGCTGGGGCTCCGTATCGCTTATGCAGCCGATGCACGCCGGGCCCTTAAGCTCCGTGACGTCATTTTCAAACTTGGTGCGAAACGGCGTGTTCTCAATATTGTGTATCTCCCGCTGGATGCCGTCCTTCTGCGACCATGCAGCCATTCCGCCCCTGCGGGTGCCGAGGTGGGAATGGTAATCCGTCCCGAAAAACACGTCCATCACACAGTCCCTGCGGGATGTAACTCCGAAAAATCCGCCCACGTTTTATCCTCCGTTTTTATCTGAATTTATATTACCCCCGGAAAAGTGCCGGGCCGCCGCCCTGCGCACCTCCGAATCTTCTCACATATTTTTTTCCGCGATCTCCTTGTCTGCCGCAAGAACCTTTTCTGCCCCGGCACGCCTGGCAGCGTCTAATTTTTCCGCAAGCTCAGGCTCGGAAACGGCGAGGATCTCCACCGCCAACAGCGCCGCGTTTGTCGCCCCGTCTATTGCGACGGTGGCCACAGGTATACCGGAGGGCATCATAACGGTGGACAGCAGCGCATCCATGCCGTCAAGGACCGCGGACTTGCACGGGATGCCTATGACCGGAAGGGTTGTATTCGCCGCCACGGCCCCGGCAAGGTGCGCCGCCATCCCGGCAGCGGCGATTATCACCCCGAAGCCGTTCTTTCTGGCATTTATGGAGAAGTCTCTGGCCTCCTCCGGCGTGCGGTGTGCCGAATATACGTGTGTCTCTACGGGCACTCCGTATTCCTTTAATGTGTTTATGGCCTTTTGGACCACAGGCAAGTCACTGGCGCTGCCCATGAGTATTCCAACTTTTTTCATCGGTATTCTCCTTTCACAAAAGCAAAAAGGCAGGCCCATCTCACGCTCCAGTCCGGCAAAAACCGCTCAAATAAGAGCTATGAGACAGATCTGCCCAGACGGCCGGCCAATCCCAAAAAGGGATAATTTTATCCCGCGGCGCGGGATCCTCCGGGCGTTGTCCCGGTTTATTCTCCCCCTGCTCCCGTGCGGTACTCCGCTGGGGCTGCGCCCTTTTCCGTCAGTCACAAGAGGCTTCTGTCACTTGATTACTTTTATATTATATTTAAGTGCCGCCCCGCCGTCAAGCGATTTAATTGCAGTTGCAAAAATCTGTTTCTTTGTCCAATTCATTCCCCGAATTGTCCCCGGCGTTTTGCCATATTTGCAATTTTTTGTCTATCTTAAGCTTTTCTTAATCGGTAAGTATTTGACAAATCGCTCTTATTGCGATAGCATAATAGAATACGAAATTACAACTAAGTTGGAAATTTTTGGAGGGATCTATGGACATATTTGAAAAATGCAATGCGCACTCCATGGCCGATGAGGCCCGGGAAAAGGGCATATACCCCTATTTCCACGCGCTGGAGTCGCGTCAAGACGTGGAAGTTGTCATGGAGGGTAAGCGCCGCATCATGCTTGGCTCCAATAACTACTTAGGGCTTACCACCTGCCCGGAGGTCATAGACGCCGGGCTTCGCGCCCTTGAGAAATACGGCACCGGCTGCTCCGGCTCCCGCTTTTTAAACGGCACTCTCAGGCTCCATCAGGAGCTGGAGGCAAAGCTTGCAAAATTCCTGCGCAAGGAGGACGTCGTCACCTTCTCCACCGGCTTCCAGTCAAACCTCGGCATAATCTCCGCCATCGTCGGCCGGGGCGACTATGTTATCTGCGACCGGGAAAACCACGCCAGCATCTACGACGGCTGCCGCCTCAGCTACGGCACCATGCTGCGCTACCGTCACAACGACATGGAGGACCTGGAGAAGCAGCTCAAGAAGGTCCCCGAGGAGTCCGGCTGCCTCATAGTCACGGACGGCGTATTCTCCATGGGCGGGGACATCGCAAACCTGCCGGAGATTGTCCGCCTTGCAAAGGCCTACGGTGCGCGCGTCATGGTGGATGACGCCCACGGTCTCGGCGTTGTGGGCGAGGGCGGCCGCGGAACCGCCAGCTACTACGGTCTGGAGAATGAGGTCGACATCTACATGGGCACGTTTTCAAAGTCCCTTGCGTCCCTGGGCGGCTATATGGCCGCAAGCGCCCGGGTCTGCGACTATGTCCGCCACTCCTCCCGCCCCTTTATCTTCTCAGCATCCATAACCCCCGCCTCATGCGCCACCGCCATAGCGGCGCTGGAGTACCTCGAGGCGCATCCGGAAATAGTGGACAATCTCCATCACATCTCCTCGTACTTCCGTAAGCTTCTTCTTGACAGGGGCATAAAGATACGCATGAGTGAGACTCCTATCATCCCCATCTACACATACGAGCCTATTGAGACGCTTACCATCGCAAAGCAGCTCTATGATGAGGGCGTGTACGTAAACTCCTCTCTGCCCCCTGCAGCCGCTCCCCATGAGTGCCTGCTGCGCACCTCGCTTATGGCCACCCACACCGAGGCTCTCTGTGAGGAGGCCGCCGATATAATCGAGAAGGTCCTTAAGGCAAACGGCCTATGCTGAAGATCAAAAAGACCGCCCTTGTGACCGGAGGCTCCAGCGGAATAGGCCTCTCCGCGTCCAAGGCGCTCTGCGATGCAGGCGTCACCGTCTATGAGATAAGCCGCAGGGAGTCGAGCGCTCCGGGGATAAATCATATTTCCGGAGACGTGACGGATGAAGCCGCCATGAAAGCTGCAGTTGAGCAAGTTATCGCTGCAGAGGGCGGACTTGATATTCTTGTGTGCTGTGCGGGCTTTGGCATATCGGGGGCAGTGGAGTTTACAGAGCTCGCGGATGCAAAGCGCCAGCTTGACGTCAACTTTTTCGGCGTCGTTAATACCGTAAAAGCGGCCCTTCCGGTCATGCGCTCGCAAAATGGCGGGCGGATAGTCCTTATAAGCTCCGTCGCAGGAGCGATCGCCATACCTTTCCAGACCTACTACTCTGTATCCAAGGCGGCGATAAACTCCTACGCCTGCGCCCTGCGAAACGAGGTCCGCCCCTACGGGATCTCCGTCTGTGCCGTCATGCCGGGGGACATCGCCACCGGTTTTACGGATGCAAGGGAAAAAAGCCCCGCAGGAGACGGCGAGTACGGCGGGCGCATATCCCGCTCCGTCAGCAAAATGGAAAAGGACGAACGCGGCGGGATGTCACCGGATACAGCGGGCGCGTTCATACGCCGTATGTGCCTCAAAAAGCGTGTCCCGCCCACCTGCTCCATCGGCTTTGTGTACAAGTTCTTCACCATGCTGGTCAGGCTTCTTCCGGCCCCGCTGGTATCTAAGCTTGTATATATACTGTACGCAAAATAAAAAACAGCACTGCCAGGCAGTGCTGTTTTCTTTTTACAGAGCGCCTCTTGAGTGAAGTATCCATCTGTCACGGTCCAGCGGATCTATCCCCCGGCGCTTTGCCGCCGCTCCAAGCTCAATCGGACATTCCCGGTACCCCGCAAAGCTTGAAAAAAACGTCCCCGTTCCTTTTGTCTCCGATGCAAGTCTCACATTATAGTCCATGCTGGTGGCCGCGGGCAGCATTGCTTCCACCGTGACGGTGCCTCCTTTTATAACAGGGCTGTCAAACTCACCACGCATAAGTGTTATGTCGGAAACTATCCTGCTCATATACTCCTCCCCCGCGCTGATCCTGCAGCTCAGGAAAGGCTCAAGCAGCGTCGTCCCGGTGTTTTTAAGGCCGTCTGCCACACACATAGGCGTGGCGACAAAGAAGTCAAGCGGATGGGTATGTATCGTGTGGTGGCCTCCGTCAACTAACGTGATCTTGAGATCCGTTACCTCCCAGCCGTAATTTCCCTGTTCAAGCGAGGAAAGCGCCGACGTGCGGATATGCGTCTGATAGCGGTAATAGAGCTTGTCGTTTGGAACATGGCCGCCGTCGTACACCACACCGCTTCCCCTCTCAAGCGGCTCGAACCGGAGCCTGACCACAGCCCAGCAGGGCTTTGGCTTGGTATAGCGTTCAAAGCCCTCTCCGGCCCTTGCGGGGGTCTCCTTATATATGACGGATGGCGCCGAAAACCCGGCTCCCAGATTATAGCGCTCCCGCAGAAGTGCCGAGAGCACCTCAAGCTGGATCTTTCCGGTTATGTTAAGGTCGATCTCCCGTTCGGTCTTCTCCCAACGGCAGTGGATGAGCGGATCCTCCTCGGCAAGCTCGGTAAGCGCCCCCACAAGAGCAGTAAGCTCCTCCGGCTTCTCGGGGCTTACCTTCACCCGCAGGAATGGATTTGCCAGTCCCAGTTCGCCGATGCCGCGGCCTTTTCCGATCACATCGTATACCTTCGCCTTTGTGAGGCCGCAGAGCGCTGCGATGTCCCCCGCTTTGACACTTCCCTCATCGGTAGAGCGCGCGCCGGAGAATTTTCGTATCTGCGTTATCTTATCCGCCGGGCCGCTCTCGCCGGACTCAGCCCCCCTTACAAGCTGCACCGTGTCGCGGTTCTTAAGCTCCCCGCCGAAGAGCCTCACATGGGCGATCCGCCCCATGGCCTTGTCGTGCTCAATGCGGAATATGATCCCCGAAAGCTCCGGCTCCTCACGGCTGTCAGCGCCCGGCAGCCAGTCAGTCATGGCGTTCATAAGCTCGCTTATACCTATTCCCTGTCTGCCGCATCCGCAGAGCACCGGCACAAGCTCACACCTTCCCACAGCCCTTTTAAAGGCCCCTCGGACGGTGTCACCGTCAACCTTTTCCCCATACAGCCACCGCTCGGCAAGCCCGTCGTCAAAATCCGCGGCAGCCTCCAGCATCCGCGCCTCGGCGTCTGGGGCAATGCTTGCAGAGCATCCCCTGTCTCCTTCTCCCGCGAAGTCCGAGAGCATAACGAAGCCGCCGCCATACCGGCTTTTAAGCTCGCTGAGCACCCCTCCGACGTCGCTCCCTGCGCGGTCAAGCTTATTTATAAAGACCATATACGGCAGCTTCATTTTGTTTATGACATGAATCAGATTTTCGGTATGTGACTGTATGCCCTCCACCGCGGAGATTATGAGCACCGCCCCATCCACGGCGGCCAGAGCGCGTTCCACCTCCCCGGCAAAATCCGCGTGTCCCGGGGTATCTATCAGGTTTACCAAAACATCTTTATGGATGAAGCTGGTCTGTGCGGCCATGACTGAGATGCCGCGCTCACGCTCTATGGACATATAGTCCATCTGCGTATCCCTGCTGTCCACGCTCCCGGCGCGCCTTATGCGTCCGCTTTGAAAAAGTATCTGCTCTGTTATCGTGGTCTTGCCCGCGTCCACATGGGCCATTATCCCGATATTGCGAATATGCCTTGCGTCAAATGTCATACAGCGCCCCCCGAGGCTCATGTTATATATTCATCCCTCAGGGGCATAAAGTCCCTTACAGGAAAAAACCCATAAAGCCATGCGCTTACAGATGGAGCGCATGGCTTTACTTGCTTTTTAGTTGTATTCGTTCATGGCCTTGTCAACGCCCTGAGTTATAAGAGTTACCACGGCGTCGGCCGCGCGCCCGGCGGCGGCTTTAATATCCTCCGCGTCCTTGTCCCTGAACACCGACAGCACCCAGTCTATAATATCGTAATCAGGATGCGGCGGTGAGCCGACGCCCAGCTTTATTCTGGGAAAGCCATCCCCTCCGCATTTGGCTATTATGTCCTTAAGGCCGTTATGCCCGCCCGCGGAGCCTGAGCGCCTTATACGCAGCTTCCCAACCGGCAGGGAAATATCGTCCGAGACCACAAGCACGTGTTCGAGGGGCACTTTGTAGAATTTCATCGCCTCAGACGCCGCATCCCCAGAAAGATTCATAAAGGTCTGCGGCTTCATCAGGAGCACCGTCTCATCCCCCACTGTGCAGGTCTCAGTCAAGGCGCGAAATTTAAGCCGGGATATTTTTATACCGTGCTTTTCGGCAAAGGCGTCCGCCGTCATAAAGCCGGCGTTGTGCCGGGTCATGTCGTACTTAGCCCCGGGATTGCCCAGAAAAACAACTATCCAAGAAACGCCGGGTTTTTTGCTTTTAAACAGCATCTTATTTAAACAGAGTAGACATGGAGACCTCTTCATAGACCCTGTCAATAGCCTCGGCAAACATGGGGGCTATGGAGAGGAACTTAATCTTATCTATCTTCTTCTCCTCATATTCCGGTATTGAGTCAAGGAACACCAGCTCCTTTATGTAGCTGCTTTCTATGCGCTCTATGGCCGGGCCTGAGAGAACGGCATGGCTGGCGCAGGCGTAGACCTCCTTGGCGCCCCCAAGCTCCACAAGTGCCTTGGCGGCTCCGCAAAGGCTGCCCGCGGTGTCCACCATATCGTCAAAGAGGATTACATCCTTGCCTGAGACATCTCCGATAATATTCATGACCTCGGACTGGTTGGCCCTTTCACGGCGCTTATCTACTATGGCAAGGCCAAGCCCAAGGCGGTGGGAGAAATTACGCGCACGGGAGACCGAGCCCACGTCAGGAGAAACAACGATAACCCCATCGTTGTTTTCACCGAACTTTTTGGCGTAATAATCAGCAAAAAGAGGCGCGCCTACAAGATTATCCACGGGAATATCGAAAAATCCCTGGATCTGCGGCGCGTGAAGATCCATCGTGAGCACACGGTCTGCTCCGGCGGAGGTTATAAGATTTGCAACAAGCTTTGCAGAGATGGGGTCATGAGATTTTGCCTTGCGATCCTGTCTTGCATAGCCAAAATACGGTACTACCGCAGTGATACGCCCCGCTGAGGCGCGGCGGCATGCGTCGATCATCACGAGCAGCTCCATAAGGTTGTCGTTTACCGGGCCGCATGTGGACTGTACAAGAAACACATCCGAACCGCGGACGGTCTCATACAGCGAAAGCGCAACCTCTCCATCAGAGAAGTGCGACACCGACATATCCCCAAGTCTGGTCCCCATGCAGCGGCAGATATCCTCCGCCAAGGCTCTGTTGGAATTACCGGAAAAGATCTTGATATCCTTGCCGTGTGAAATCATCTTCTGATTCCTCCATAAAAATATTTCTGTTTTTGGTCCTGATTATCCAGTTTTAACACTTATTTTACAAATTTTGCAAAAGTGCACAATCATCCCTAGTAATTATAACAGAAAGCTTGCAAAAATAACATCCAAAAATTATGCTTGCAGCACATATTTTTTTGGCAATATGCAAGTATGTCTTCCTGCAAAGCTCCGGCCTCCGTTTTCTTACAGCTCAGGCTCTTTTCTCTACCCCGATGACCTCAAGCTCCTCCCCCGACACCCGAAAGTGTACGTCGTATCCGGCAAACTCAAGACCATACACCCTTTCAGGGTCATCCTGATATGATGGTCTTGGGTCGCCGCGCAGGATCTCCACAAGTGCCTCACGCTTATCCTCCGGTACTACAGACAGCTTGTCCTCGGGAAAAGCGACCTTCAGCCCCCGCGTCAAAAGTCCATCCGTAAAGCCCCCCGAAGCGTCCGGATGGCTGTCGGTGTAGGCCAGATACGGTTTGATGTCATAGATCGGCGTCCCGTCCATCAGGTCAGCCCCGGAAACCAGCAGTGTGGTCCCATCCTTTGGGCTTTGCTCCGTACCGATAAGCTCAACGGACGAAAGCCCCACCGGGTTGGGTCTGAACGGCGAGCGCGTGGCAAAAACGCCCATGCGCTTGTTGCCGCCCAGCCTTGGCGGACGCACCGTCGGGGACCAGCTGTCCCGGCGGTTTTCGGAAAAACCCCACAGCAGCCATATGTGTGTAAAGCCCTCTATTCCTCTCAGTGCTTCGGCGCTTCTATACTCCGGCTCAAACACTATCCTTGCCCTAAGTCCCTTAACAAGACCGCTCTGGCGCGGAACCCCGAATTTTGTGGGGAAGTCGTTTCTTATTCTGGCTATAACCTTCAGCGTGATACTATCGTCCATAACGCACCTCTCGTATCATATGAAGTCATTTTAACTGCCTGCGCCATTTTTATCAATATGTCATCAAAATTTAACAAAATAAACTATTGAAGTCTGCCCACCGATTATGGTAAACTATTAATAGTCGTGAAATTTTCATTAGCATGAAATATTCACCGAGGTGCAAGGATGGACTACACACAGTCAGCGAAGGAGCTCCTGTCAGCAATATGGACCCTTCGCCATGTAATCAGAAACCACTATCTTAACGAAGAATTCAAAGGGGAGAATGTCGCCCTGCTGTATCTTTTGGAGCACGGCGCATCCACCCCGGGGGAGATAAGCCGGGCGCTGGGAGTAACCACTCCGCGCGTGACCGCGCTTATAAACTCTCTGGAAGTCAAGAAATATGTCCTGCGGACCCACTCGCTCAAGGACCGGCGCATGGCCGAGGTTGCCCTTACCCAGGACGGCCACGCAGCGATCGAAGCTGTGCTGGGGGAGATAGTATCCCGTACGCGGCAGCTGCTTGAGCAGCTCGGCGAGGAGGACGCACAGGCATATTTAAGGATAATGAAGAAGCTGGCGGGAGGTTGTACCGACTGACTGCACAGCTTCTCTGTGCAGTTAGAAAGGAAGATCGCCAGAATGGACAAAAAACGCAATTATTCGGAGATACCGCAAAAGGTGGTCGATTACACCGGCCTGTGCGTACAGAACAATTCCATCTCCCCGGAGCTTTATACCCAGTATAAAGTGAACCGCGGATTGAGAGATCTTAACGGAAACGGTGTGCTTACAGGGCTTACGGAGATCTCCGAAATCAAAGCTAAAAAGCTGATAGACGGCAAGGAGGTGCCAAGCCCCGGGGAGCTTTATTTCCGAGGCTACGACGTAAAATCGCTGGTTGACGGCATGGTCAGCGAAAACCGTTTCGGCTATGAGGAGATAGTATACCTGCTGCTTCTGGGGCAGCTGCCCACAAGGGAGGAGCTTTCTGGATTTCAGGAGCTGCTGGGCAGTTATATGTCCCTTCCAAACTCCTTTACCCGGGACGTCATAATGAAATCCCCCAGTGAGAACATTATGAACTCTTTGGCGCGGAGCGTACTGACGCTCTATTCTTACGATAACAATGCCGAGGATATAAGCCTTCCCAACGTTCTGCGGCAGTGCCTTCAGCTTATAGCCATGTTCCCAATGCTGGCGATCTACGGCTATCAGGCCTACGATTATTACAAAAACAAAAACGGCAGCCTGTTT
Organism: Oscillospiraceae bacterium; assembly: GCA_051866775.1. GTDB lineage: Bacteria > Bacillota > Clostridia > Oscillospirales > Oscillospiraceae > RUG626. Next base: position 119,317 of record JBJDXR010000047.1, read on the forward strand.
ATCCACGATCCCGACCCGAACCTCTCCACAGCGGAAAACATCCTTATGATGCTCCGTCCCGACAGGAGCTACTCGGAAACCGAGGCGCGTGTGCTTGACCTTGCGCTCATACTCCACACTGAGCACGGCGGCGGCAACAACTCCAGCTTCACCACGCATGTCGTCACATCCTCAGGGACAGACACTTATTCCGTCATGGCTGCGGCTCTCGGCTCACTCAAGGGGCCCAAGCACGGCGGAGCCAATATCAAGGTCTGCCAGATGTTCGAGGACATAAAGTCCCACATCTCCGACTGGAACGACGACGACGAGATAGCTGCGTACCTGACAAAGCTTCTGAATAAGGAAGCATTTGACCGTTCCGGCCTCATATACGGTGTCGGGCACGCCATATACTCCATATCCGACCCCCGTGCCGAGCTTCTGCGGAGCTTTCTTGCCAGACTTGCCGCCGAAAAGCATATGGAGGAGGAGTTCCGGCTTTATAACAATGTGGAGCGTATCGCCCCCCAGATCATCTCCGGCAGCAAGACGATGTACAAGGGCGTAAGCGCAAACGTGGACTTTTACAGCGGCTTCCTCTATCAGCTGCTGAACATCCCCGTGGAGCTGTTCACCCCGCTCTTTGCGATAGCCCGTATCTCCGGCTGGAGCGCCCACCGTATGGAGGAGCTTATAAACGGCAGCAAGATAATCCGTCCTGCATACAAGGCTGTGGGCGGACACCGCGAGTATGTACCCATAGCACAGCGCGGTTAATTTAATAGTTTAAGGCCCACACTTAGGTGTGGGCCTTAATTCTCCCGGAAGCAGATATTTAAGCAGAGATACAGAAAGCCCCGTCCGTAAGGACGGGGCTTTCCTGCCAAAAAATGAGGGGGAATTTTTTCAGCTTTCGCTGATAGCGGATAAGGGAGGTATCCGCTGAAGCTGCCCGCCTTCTGGGCATTGGGGAAATGCCCTTAGCGGATCTATGGAGGAATCGCTTCGATTGTTATTTTACAACACCTTGTGGAGTTTTGTGTGAATTTTCTTTATATTTTTTATGAATTCAGTTAATTTTCTGTGAACCTGTGTTCTTTGCAAGCTTGAGCGTAAACACAAATTTTGTTATCCCGTCACGGCTGGTGACAAATATATCCTCCCCATGGCTGTCGAGTATGGTCTTTACGATATAAAGCCCAAGGCCCACGCCCTCCCTGTCCACGCTGCGTGAACGGTCGGTCTTGTGGAAGCGTTCAAATATCAGCGGAAGCTCGTCCTTCGGTATGGTCTCGCCATGGTTTTCAACGGACACATATACCTTCCCCTCCTCCTTCCAGAGGCTGAGTCCTATGGCCGTTCCCTCCGTCGCGAACTTGGCCGCGTTATCAATAAGGTTATATACCACCTGCGTTATGGAGTCCCTGTCTCCTATGGCCATTATCGGCTCCTCAGGAAGCTTGGCGTCCACGTCAAGGCTGCGCTTTGTTATCTTCTGCTCGAGGCTCAGCAGCGCCTGACAGATGACCTCCGAGATATCAAAGCTTTTTGCGCTGATCCTTCCGGTGTCCATGTCCTGAAGCTGGGACATATCCAGCATCCCGCGGACAAGCCTTGACAGGCGCTTCGTCTCCGAGGATATCACCTCCAGATAGTCCCGCTCCTTCTCCGGTGGGATGGTCCCATCAAGTATGCCGTCTGCAAAGCCCGTGATTGTCGTCATCGGGGTCTTCAGCTCGTGGGAGACATTAGCAATAAGGTCACGGCGCGACTTCTCCGACCTCTCAAGGGAGTCCGCCATTGCGTTAAAGGCCTCGGCAAGCTCGCCTATCTCGTCGTCCCTGTCGCCGGGGTCGACCCTCGCGGCAAAATCTCCGGTGCCGAACCTATGGGCCGCGTCCGCCATCTCCTTTATCGGCCGCGTCTGTTTTCTGGTCGTTATGAGCGTCAGAACAAATGCAATAAGCACCACCACAAGTGCCGCCATAAGGAATATCCCGGAAAAATGCCTCCAAATTTCCGACATCTGCTCGGCATTTCCGGACAGGAATATATACCCGCCGTCTCCGTCCTTGACCCGTCCTGACTCCGGAAGCATGACTCCCACGACGTAAAGCTCCTGCTCATACACACCGTCAAGGGAAGTAAAACCTGAAAAGCTGTCCCTCTGATTTACCTCCGCTATCACCCTGGCCGGGACTGCGGTCCCTATGTGCGGACAGACCTTTACGGGATCAGAACAGGCTATTACAGTTCCCTCCTCATCCGTTACGATGATGTCAAAGCCCGTGATCTCCGATATAAAAAGCATCACAGCCTTCATCTCAAGTCCGTCCACGCTCCACACCTGGCTGTTTGCGGAGATCATCTTGCCAACAGTCTCGGCGTTCTGCTGCATGGTCTGTCTCTTCTCGCTTATTATAAACCTGTAGCTCAAGCCCGCGAAGGCCGCGCCCAGTATAAGAAAGCTCATGCACAGCAGCAGTACGATGGTCATAAAATTTTTAAAGTATATGCTCTGCATACGCTGTCTCATAGCTTATCGCCTCGCTAAAATACCCCGCGGTCAGTTCTCCGCGTTTTCCTTAAGCTCAAATTTATATCCAACGCCCCACACGGTTTTGAGAGACCATTTGTCGCTTACGTTTTCAAGCTTCTCTCTCAGGCGCTTTATATGCACATCTACCGTCCTGGAGTCTCCGAAGTAATCAAAGCCCCAAACCTCATCAAGCAGCTGGTTTCTGGTGTAGACCCTGTTTGGTGATGAGGCCAGATGATAAAGAAGCTCCATCTCCTTCGGCGGTATATCCACACGCTTACCGTCCACAGTCAGCTCAAAGGCCTCCATGTCGATTATGAGCTTGTCAAATACAAGCTTCTTCTTACTGTTTTCGCTGCCCTCGCCGCCGCTGCGGCGCATTACCGCGTGTATCCTCGCAACGACCTCCTTGACCTCAAAGGGCTTGACTATGTAGTCGTCCGCCCCCATCTCAAGCCCTGATACCTTATCAAAGGTCTCTCCCTTGGCAGTCAGCATTATTATAGGCGTCTTTGATGTGGCGCGTATCTCCCTGCAGACCCCCCAGCCGTCCATAACAGGCAGCATTATATCCAGCAGCACTATATCGGGCTTTACACGCTCAAACTCCGTGACGCCTTTTCCTCCGTCATGGGCTATGAAAACCTGAAAGCCCTCCTTCTCAAGATAGAGCCGCAGAAGCTCGGCAATGTTTATGTCATCTTCAACAACGAGCACTTTTTCAGCCATTTTGCAGATCCCCTTTCAAAATCGGTGTATCTCCCATACGTATAAAAAATTCTCCGCGCCCTGTTAATAAGCAAAAACGTGAAAATAATATATATGCGCAGTTTATTTCCTTATAAATAATTATATTATAACCCCCAATTTGCCGCAAGGGTGAACAAATTGTAAAACAACCGGCTGCCGCTTATTCCCTTGACATTTGCATACCTGCGTAGTATGTTAGTCGTGTAAAACTTATGGAAATAAAAATTAAATTTGGCATAATTTATAAGACGATTATTGACATATGACAAAAACGTGTTATGATTTTAATTATGAGAGCCATGCGCATCTGCAAAACCTGTCGGCGGGCGGCTCCCGCCGCTCTTTGTGTAAGGAGGTAATCTTTTGACAGATGAAATATATATAATCGAGGGTATGACCTGCGCCGCCTGTTCCTCCTCCGTCGAGCGCGTCACGCGGAAGATGCCCGGCGTTGTAAACTCCGGCGTAAACTTGGCCACCGCCAGAATGACTATCCGCTACGACGAGTCCCAGGTGACTCCTGAGGATATTATCAAAAAAGTTCAGAAGGCAGGCTTCGGCATAAGGCACTACACCGCCGAGGACGCGGCGGAACACCGCAGCGCTGAGGAGAGGGACATCATCTCACGCAGGCGTGACCTTATCGGCGCGGCAATATTCTCCGTCCTGCTGCTGTATATAGCTATGGGACATATGCTCCCCTTCACTCTTCCTGTTCCCTCGGCGATAGATATGCATATGCACCCCTTCCGCTTTGCGCTTGTTCAGGCGATACTGGCAGCACCGATCGTATTTTACTTTGGCCGCAGGTTTTTTAAAAGCGGCATAAACGCCCTAATCCACCTGTCCCCAAATATGGACTCCCTTGTTGCCGTAGGCAGCGGCTGTTCCTTTATATTCAGCGTGGTAATGACCGTCCTCATCGCCCGCGGCGACACCTCCCGTGTCCACAGCCTGTACTACGAGTCCGCAGCGCTGGTAATAACCCTTGTCATGCTGGGAAAATATCTTGAGGCCGGCAGCCGCAAGAAGACCCGCGGGGCTATCGAGAAGCTGACCGCCCTCGCCCCCGACACGGCCCTTCTGGTTAAAAAGGACGGCAGCGTCGTAGAGGTCCCCTCCCCCACGCTCTCCGTTGGCGATACGGTGCTTGTCAAGCCCGGTATGCGCTTCCCTGCCGACGGGACGATCTCCGACGGCCATGCCTCCGTTAACGAGGCGATGCTCACAGGTGAGAGCCTCCCCGTTGAACGCGCCGAGGGCGACGCCGTTATCGGCGGGAGCATCAGTGTGGACGGGGCCGTGTATGTTAAGATAAGCAGCGTCGGAGAGGACACGACACTGTCCAAGATAATCCATCTTGTTGAGGATGCCCAGGGAAAGAAGGCCCCGGTCTCACGTTTAGCCGATAAGGTCGCGGGCGTTTTCGTCCCAATAGTGATGGCTATCGCCGTGGTTGCGGCGGCCATATGGCTCATAGCGGGCAAGGATATCTCCTTTGCGCTTACAATATTTACTTCTGTACTCGTCATAGCCTGCCCCTGCGCTCTGGGACTTGCCACTCCCACCGCCATCATGGTGGGGACGGGTCTCGGCGCGGCAAACGGCGTGCTGATACGCAGCGGCGAGGCTCTTGAGACGGTAGGCAAGGTGGACACCGTCGTTTTTGACAAGACCGGCACCGTCACCGAGGGCAAGCCCTCGGTCGTGGACATCGCCCCGATCGACATATCCGACGATGAGCTTTTGAGGCTCGCGGCTTCTGCCGAGGCCATGAGCGACCATCCGCTGGCTCTGGCGGTGACGGAGCGCGCGGAGGGCATGGAGCTTTTGAAGCTAGACGATTTTAAAAACCTCTCCGGCATGGGGATCGAGGCAGCGCTTCAGGACGGCCGGGCGCTTCTCGTGGGAAACCGCCGTCTTATGGACGAGCGTGGCGTTGACGTGTCGCCCCTCACGGCCAAGCTCTCCGAGATTGCAAAAAACGGCCACACCCCTGTTATAGTTGCGGTTGACGGCCATATCAAGGGGCTTCTCGGCATAGCCGACACCGTGCGGCCATCAAGCGAAAAGGCGATCGAGCAGCTGCACAGTCTCGGTGTAAAAACCGTACTGCTCTCCGGTGACAGCCGCGAGGCAGCTGAGTATATCGGCTCCATGATACATGTGGACAAGGTCCTGGCACAGGTGCTGCCGGACGACAAGGCCTCGGTTATCGAGGGGCTTCGCGCCGAGGGCACCGTCATGATGGTAGGCGACGGTATTAACGACGCCCCGGCCCTCGCCTCAGCCGACGTGGGCGCGGCAATGGGTGCCGGCAGCGATATCGCCATCGAGGCGGGCGATATCGTCCTTATGCGCTCCGACCCCATGGACGCCTACCGGGCCATACACCTGGGTAAGCTCACCATGCGCACCATTAAACAGAACCTTTTCTGGGCTTTCTGCTACAACACCATCGGCATCCCAATCGCAGCAGGCATCTTGTATCCATTTAACGGGATCCTGCTCTCACCTATGTTAGCTGGCTTTGCCATGTCGCTCAGCTCAGTTTGCGTCGTGACAAACGCTTTAAGATTAAGGAGGAAAAAACTATGACAGTATTAAATGTACCCGATATGCACTGTGAGCACTGTGTCTCACGCATAACCAAGGTTTTGACTGACGCGGGACTTGATTTCTCGGTCTCACTGGAAAACAAAACCGTTACCATCAACGGCTGTGAAAACTGCGTGGCCACAGCCAAGTCCGAGCTTGAGGATATCGGCTTTGACTCATCAGAGGCCTGACTTTTTTCAAAGAGTACAGCACAGCGCGGAGCATTACGCTCCGCGCTGTGTTTTATTCTTAATACAGCTCCCGAAGCACAAGATCCGTCTCCCCCGGATTAAGCCCCGCCTCGACTCTCAAAACCTTTTGATCGTGCGAAAGCTCCTTTCTTACCATGTCCCGCAGCTCAGTACCTCCGTGGTAGCCGTGTATCACCCTTATCCTGTACACGTCGCGGCCGGCGCGCTTTATGCGCGACTCCAGAAACACCTTTGCCTGCCTGCGCGTCATGCCGTGGATATCAAGCTCAATTATGCCGGATGTCACTTTCTCACCTCAATCGCTGATGTATTGTCTGACTCTGAGCCTTGCGCCCAGCGACTGGGCAATCTCCCTGCAGCGCTCGATATCCTTCTCCGTCTTGTCCTTATCAACGACGGTCATAACCACATTCGGCACGAACTCAGACGCCCGCTTTGTGAAGTCCAGCATAGCCTCCCAGCCGAGAGAGCCGTCCCTGGGACGGGTGACCTCAATATACTCCTCAGCTGTTGAGCCGTTTAAGGATATGGAAAGTGTGTCGATCCTTCCGGCAAGCTCCGGCGTAACGTCACGCCCGGAAATAAGGTTCCCGTGTCCGTTGGTGTTTATCCTGACCGGCGGCAGGTTCTTCACCGCCTTTTTAAGCTCATCCACCAGCCACAGGATATCGTCTATCCTAAACATCGGCTCACCGAACCCGCAGAAAACTATCTCCCGGTAAGCCCCAAGCTCCCGGGACAGAAGATCCTCCAGCGCCTCCTGACGGCTAGGCTCACGCTCGAGCCACAGGTCATCGGCATATATGCTGCCCTTGTGCCCGTTATACCTCAGGCAGAAAACGCAGGCGCAGTCGCATCTGTTTGTAAGGTTAACGTACAGCGCACCGCCGTACTCATAAGATATCGTCATCATAATAAAAGCTTCCTCCATGGTGGGTTAAAGGGATTATACAGCACTGTTTGAAAAAAGTAAACGCCGTATTTTTAAAGTTTTTCCGGCAAACGGCCTATTGTAAAGGGAATCTTAATGTGATATCATTTTTTGGTCATCAACTTTAAAAGGACCTGTAAAATGAATGATAAAAGTCAAAGCCGCCTTGGGCGGATAGCCTTATTTTCGGCAACGCTGATCTGGGGGACCTCCTTTGTTGTGCTGAAAAGCACACTTGATTCCGTACCGGTTCTAACCATCTTAGCCATACGCTTTCTGGGAGCGGCGCTCATCATGCTGGCATCCTCCCTCCGGGAGCTTAAAAAGCTGGATTTCTCCACTCTAAAAAGCGGCATGCTCATGGGCGTGCTGCTGTTTCTTGCATATATATTTCAGACCTACGGTCTTTCCCTTACAACTCCGGGTAAAAACGCCTTTTTGACATCCGTCTACTGCGTGATCGTCCCATTCCTTTACTGGCTTATCCGCCATCGCCGCCCGGACGGGTTCAATATAGCCGCCGCTGTTATATGTATAGCCGGAGTAGGGCTTGTATCCCTTGACGGTGGGATGTCTGTGAGCCTCGGCGACGGTCTGACCCTTGTCTGCGGCGTCATCTTCGCCTTTCACATCATCGCCACGGACGCGGGGACGGAAAAGCACAGCGTGCTGCTGCTGTCCATGCTGCAGATGGCCGTTGCAGGGATCCTCGCCGCAGTCTGTGCAGTTATTTTCGAGCCTATGCCTCCCGCGATTCCATCAGAGGCTATACTGCCAATTATATACCTTTGCGTAATGTGTACGGCCGCCAGCTTTTTTCTCCAGACCTTTGGTCAAAAGCGCACCTCCCCCTCCTCCGCCGCCGTCATAATGACCTTTGAATCCGTTTTTGGGACGCTTCTCTCTATCTGCACAGGCGCGGAGGACATGTCCTTCCGGCTCATATCCGGCTTCATCCTGATATTTGCGGCGGTCATCATCTCCGAGACTAAGCTGAGTTTCCTTCGAGGGCGTCCCGCCGCCGACTTAAAATAAAGCCCTCAAAAGCCATCCTGATCCGCGGTCATCACAGACCGCGGATATTTTTATATACCTGTCAAGCAGCAAACCGTAAATATACATAATTTTTTTGACTTTTTCGTCCCTTTTTTTGTATACTTTAGACGCAAAGATATTTTTACCACAAAAAGCGTGAGAACGCGGGAGGTGTTTTTATGAAACGGATAGCCGCAGTCCTTTTGCTCATACTCTTTTCCATATCCATCGCGGCGGCCGCGCGGGCTGACGAGGCGGTTTTTTCAGAGCCAGCGATCCACATAGTCACCGGCGCGCGCCTCAATGACTCTGAGGACAGTCTCAGTGAGCAATCCTATACTGAACTGTGCGTTTTAGCAAGGCCGCTGGTAGTTGAAAACATGTGCTACCTAAAGATATCCGTCCAGGATACTTTAGCGGAATTTGGGAGCTTCGAGACGCTGGATGAGGCGCTTCAGGCGGAAATTGAACTCCGCGGCGAAAATGCGGTCCTGGTATATTATGTCCTGGAAACAAACGAGGCCGCGGCCTACATAGGCAGCGCCCTGCCGGCTGTGAGCTTTGAAACGGAGGAGATCCAGCAGGCGCTGTGCGGCGATCAGGCCCTGCTTCTAAAATACCGCCTGCTGAACGTCTTAGAGGCTTTATACAAGCAAATACCCACGCGCAGGATAGTTGAATCGAGATTTACCGGAGAAGAGGATGAGCGCCTGAAGGCCTGCCTTGACGGCGTCCGCGAATATTTTGACGGACTTATAGAGGTCTATTATGTACCGTCGGCCGAGGTAACAGCTGCGGAGTGCCTGGAGCTGGCCAAACAGTCGCATACTCTTTATGCGGAAAATCGTATCTACATTGCCTACTATTACGAAACCGGGGAGGGGGCTGTCTATATAGGCAGCGAGACCGGAATAACCGGGGTAGATACTAAAGCGGTGGGGGCCGCCTTCAAGCCCGTGGAGGACGTGGCGGATTTTTCGGGCTTCCAGAGCGGAGTGGATGAGCTTGCAAGGGAGCTTGCAAGGGATGACTCCGCGGCTGTAGTGATCGCCGCCGTATCAGCGGCAGTTCTCATTGCCACTGCCGCCATATTTATTGCAGTGCGTCAAAAACGCAAAAGGGCATCAGCAGGTGAAGAAGACTCACAGCTATAAAAATTTGTGAAGTGATCAGGACTTCCGGCAGCTTCTACATACTGCCGGAAGTTTTAATATGTCCAGTTAAAAAGACCTTGACCCGCCGGGCAGCCGCATTTGGCCGCCCGGTTTTCTTTTTCCTGTAACCTCCCGGGTACACTCCACATAATTTGTTATAGCGGGAAACAAAGGAAACCTCCCGCGAAAGGAGAACCTTCATATATGTGCTCAAACCTTCTCTCCATACCGGAGGGAGCCTGCGCCGAGGTGCGCTCCATGGAGCTTACCGGCACCACCCGCCGGAGGCTGCTGGACCTCGGCTTCACACCCGGCGCAAGGGTGACCTGCCTTTTTGCCGCCCCCTCGGGAAATCCCCGTGCCTATATGGTGCGCGGCTCAATAATCGCTCTCAGGAGCAGCGACGCCGCAGGCATCGCCGCAGTGCCTATAAATTAGCCAAGGAGGTATAAAATGGGACTTACATCGGCCTCTACCGGAAAAAACGCCGCCGACATCGGAGCATACTCCCGTCCGCCCGGTATAACCCGGACAGCCGCTCTCGCCGGCAATCCGAACGTGGGAAAAAGCACGGTGTTCAACGGCCTTACAGGGCTTCACCAGCACACGGGCAACTGGTCCGGAAAGACCGTATCCACCGCCAGTGGTACATATAAATATAAAGGCGGGGAATATCAGCTTATCGATATTCCCGGCGCGTATTCGCTTCTGGCCATGTCCGCCGAGGAGGAGGCGGCAAGGGATTTTATCTGCTTCGGCGGGGCCGATGTAACAGTCGTCGTCTGCGACGCCACATGCCTTGAGCGGAATCTTAACTTAGTGCTTCAGATACTGGAGATAACCCCCCGGGTAATTGTAACGGTGAATCTGTTGGATGAGGCCGCCCGCCGGGGAATTGAGATAGACCTTGGCGCCCTTTCGGAGCTTCTGGGGGTACCTGTCGTCGGCACGAACGCCCGCCGGGGAAAGGGCTTTTCCAAGCTCCGCGAGGAGATACGCACATTCCCCGACTCCCCGCCTCACACCTTCCGCATACATTACAGCGATGAGCTTGAGCAGGCCGTCGCACCGCTTGAGATGCGCCTCTGGAATCTTTTAGGCGGTCGTCTTTCTGAGCGCTGGACGGCGCTGCGCCTTCTTGAGGGCGACCAGCACCTTATGTCATCTCTGGATAGCTTCCTCGGTTTCTCCCTGGCGGCTCACCCGGATATAGAACCGTATCTTCAGGAGGCCCGTGAACGCCTTAAAAGCGCCGGCATCGACGGCTCCGCCCTCAGGGATGACATCGTCTCCTCTATCTATAAGAGCGCCGAGTCTATCTGCTCAAAGGCTATGCTGCATAAAAACGGTGAATATGACAGCCGCCAGCTTAAAATAGACCGCCTGCTCACGCGGCGTCTGACCGGCCTTCCCGTTATGCTGGCGGTTCTGGCGCTCATCTTCTTCATAACCATAAAGGGCGCAAACCTGCCCTCCGACCTGTTATACGCCGCTCTCCAAAGCCTCGGCGGGGTGATGAGCCGCGGGCTTCTATCAATAGGCGCTCCGGCGTGGCTTCACGACGCGCTGATCTATGGTGTCTGGAGAGTCCTGAGCTGGGTCACCTCTGTCATGCTCCCGCCCATGGCCATCTTCTTTCCCATGTTTACGCTGCTTGAGGATCTGGGCTATCTTCCGCGGGTGGCCTTCAATCTAGACGACCGTTTCCGCCGCGCCGGAGCCTGCGGCAAGCAAAGCCTGACCATGTGCATGGGCTTTGGATGCAATGCCGCGGGGGTGGTGGGCTGCCGGATAATCGATTCGCCCCGGGAGCGCCTTATCGCAATACTGACCAATAGCCTTGTACCCTGTAACGGCCGCTTTCCAATACTTATCTCCCTAATAACGATGTTCCTTGTCGGTGTGGGCGCGGGACTGTTGGGATCTGCGCTGGCCGCGCTGCTTCTCACTCTTTTCATAGTTCTCAGTGTCGCAGCGACGCTTTTTGTATCCCGTATACTGAGCCGAACACTTCTAAAGGGCGTCCCCTCCTCTCTGACGCTGGAGATGCCCCCGTTCAGAAAGCCCAAGATCGGTGAGGTGATCGTGCGCTCGCTGCTTGACAGGACCCTGTTTGTTCTCGGCAGGGCCGCTGCCGTGGCGGCTCCGGCAGGGCTTATAATATGGCTCACCGCAAATGTGTCAATAGACGGCCGCTCTATACTTCAAATCTGCACGGACTTTCTCGACCCGCTCGGCAGGATGCTTGGTATGGACGGGGTCATTCTCATCGCCTTCATCCTTGGTTTTCCCGCAAACGAGACGGTAATCCCAATAATAATCATGGCCTATTCCCAGTTGGGTACCATCACAGGCTATTCAAACCTTGAAAGCCTGAAGGCCCTTCTTGTGGATAACGGCTGGACAGTCACCACCGCCTTGTGTATGATGCTCTTCACCCTTTTTCACTGGCCCTGCTCCACAACGGTCATGACCATAAAAAAGGAGACGGGCAGCCTCAAGTGGACAGCGGCGGCACTTCTTATTCCCACCATATGCGGTATCATTGCCTGCCTTATACTCTCCTCCTTGTCGCGTTTAGCGGGTCATTTGTTATAAAATTAATCTCCTTTCATCTTGAAACCTCTTTCGCCTTGCCTTATAATATCGGCGGCTTCACATATGATATCCGGAGGTTTTCTAATGGAAAAGAGCAAACTGAAGAAAAAGCTTCTGTGGTTTTTAATTCTTAACGCCGGCCTAATCTTCACCGCCGCGGGCATAAGTCTTTTTAAGACTCCAAACCATTTTGCCATCGGCGGAACCAGCGGCCTTGCCATAATCCTCTCAGACCTGTTCCCAAAGCTCAACGTCAGCGGAGCCATGATGCTCATAAACCTGGCACTTCTTGTCATAGGTTTTATCTTCCTCGGGAAGAGCTTCGGTGCGGCTACCGTCTATGCCTCCATTGCGCTGTCTCTGTATGTGGCGCTTTTTGAAAAGCTCGTTCCCCTTGAGTCTCCGATGACCGGCGACACGCTTCTTGAGCTTATCTGGGCGGTCATACTGCCCGCGGTCGGCTCGGCGCTGGTATTTAACATCGGTGCCTCCACCGGCGGCACCGATATCGTGGCTATGATACTCTCAAAGCATACCTCGCTGGAAATCGGCAAGGCGCTTCTGGTTTCCGATTTTCTGATAACCGCATCGACCTTTTTCCTGTTCGACGTGCGCACGGGGCTGTACTGCGTGCTGGGCCTTCTAATGAAGACCTTCCTTGTGGACATAGTCATCGACGGTATAAACTCCAGAAAGCACGTCACCGTAATATCCGTTAAACCCGATGAGATAAAGCTCTTCATACTTAATAAGCTCCACCGGGGCGCTACCCTGAGTACCGCCGAGGGAGCCTTCTCCCATAAGAAGGAGCAGGTCATAACCACCGTCTTGACACGCCGTCAGGCCGTCCTCCTGCGAAATTACATACGCAGTATAGACCGCAACGCCTTCATAACCATCGTGAACTCCTCGGAGATAATCGGCAAGGGATTTCGGGAGATATAAAATAGCTAAAACCAGCTGCATAACCGCAGCTGGTTTTTTTCACAGCTTTTTTACATATCTCAAATCCACACACACCGTGTGGTGGGGAAACGGGATGTTTGCAGAGGTGCCGTCCCACTCAAAACCGTGGGCGGCATAGAACCTGCGCGACTTTTCATTTTCCCGCAGCACAAAAACGAACGCATTCTTATAGCCCTCCGCCTTTAGCCTGCGCAGGGCCTCCTCAAAGAGCATACCGCCATAGCCCTTTCCGCGCTCTTCCGGATGCGTGTAAAAGGAGGCTATCTCCCCCCAGTCGGCGTAATCCCGGTTATCAAAGGTACAGATATCGCCGGGGTTGTAATTTGCCTCTCTGGCACGGCAGTAGTTTATACACGAGACAGGCCTGTCCCCCCTGTACAGGAGCAGTCCCCGGCAGGCGCCGGTCTCAAAATTCCTTCTAAACACGGGAACCCAGCGTCCATCCGTTATCTCACGGGCCATGTAATCCTCCGGCAGGGCGTCCCGGTAGGTGTCCCGCCAGCCCAGTGCGTGTATAAGCGACATGGCCTCAAAGTGCGCCTCCTTACAGGCGTCAACAAAATGCAGATCTTCCATCTTCACAATCCTTTGCAAAAAAGCGCGCCTCGTTTAATACGAGGCGCGCCGTTTATCAGCTTTCTATTAATAAAGCTCTATGGTCTCACCGGTCTCCTGATCCCTTGCAAATCTGCGCAGGAAGGACCATGCCATATCGGCAAACTCAGGCGTGACGGCGTGGGGGGTATTCTCATAGCCGCATACACGCAGATGATAGTCGCCGTTTACATTCTTAATATCCGCGATGTATACCTCACCGTCGTCCATAAAGAGCACGTCGGTCTTATCAGCTGGAATACCCAGCTTGCGCTCCACGTAATCCTTTGAGTTTTGGGTGGCGTAGATCTCCTCCTCGGTCTTCATCGGGCAGTTGGAGGAAATAAGACGTCTCTGCCAGCTCTTAACGCGCTTTTCTGCGGTGTTAAGGGCGATAAACGGAGTGGCGGGGTTGGGATACGGAGCGTCCGTGTAGAGCGGGAACATGCTGTTGATCTCATTCAGACCGCACTGCATGATGATAGGCGTATCAACTGATGCCTGGAGCTTGAGCTGCTCGTCGCTTACTGCAAAATATCCGCTGGTCCATTCAGGCGAAAGCTGACCCGGCTCATTACCCATGGGGGCCGCGGCGGCGACAAGCTTCTGGTGGCGGCGCGCAAACTCCGCGGTGAAGCGTCCATTGTGGCTGTGTCCGGTGACATACACGCGGCTGAGGTCGATCGGGTACTTCTTGGCTGCATCCATGATAATATCGGCCATCAGGTCGTTTGAATCGGGATCCTCCATAGCGAACATCGCCATGGCAAAGTTGCCCTCGGCGGCCAGTGTAATATAGGAGAAATAGCCTGCCATCGACCCAACGGCATGGGCGGGATCGAACGCGTTCACCTCGCTGAAGCAGCCAATTATAGGCACCTTCTTGCCCTCCTCCACCGCCTGGCGGGGAACTATTGCAAGCCATTGCTCACCGCCGGTCTCCTCAACGCTGAACACAGCGCCCATATCATAGAGCTTCTTGGCAAGCGCGGGGTCGTTTATGTCCTCAAACTCATCGAAGAACAGGACTCCCTCGGCCTTGCGGCGGCCCATACGGGAGTGGATGTGCTGCTCGGGGTTAAAGTCCATGTTGTGATGACGTCCCCGGCTTGCGAGAGTCCTGGATCTGACCTTGCTGATCCACATATCGGAGATATCAACGGCATCAGCCACACCGTGAAAACGCACGATCGCATCATCGGGATTTTCATATCCGGGTATGGAGAAGCCCTCTATATCTGCTATCTTAACGCCGGCCTTGGTAAGTCCGGAGACATCCAGATAAAGCCTCTTGTAGTTGAAGCGGTGGATGACCAGAGACTCGCGCACGGTGCTGAGCACACGGCCGTTATCATCCAGTTTGCTGTACATACCAAAGTGTATAGCAAAGCCCTGCTTGGAGGCCTCGTCAATGTAGTCCGCATAGCGCTCCATGGTGTACATGGCGTAGTTGGGATCGGTTATATCAACGTGTACCATGACCACAAGAGTGTCGATATCGTCAGTATAGAACTTGTTCTCCTTCATATGCTTCTCGGGAACGATGGCCACATAGGTCATATCCATCATCGCAGAGAGGTAAAAGGTCAATCCCTTGCTCTTGAGCGACTCAAGAAAATCATCATAGACATAGGAGAAGGCCTTCGGGTTATAATAACCCTGATTGCGGCGCTCGCTCTCCGGCTTTGCCTTTACTGTGTAAAGCTCCGTGTTGAGCTGAGATACCTTAGTCGTAAGCGGTACGACAGCAACAGTCTCCTTTGACGGCATATCCCAGAACTCCTGTCCGGCATAGCTGTAGTACTTGTTCATGGTTTCTTTCATATTCTTCCTCCTGACATTGCGAAACTATGTATACACTCATTTATTATTCAATGACCTGCCGAGCCTCTCCCGGCACAGGCGGTCAAATAGAATCGTCGTCAAATACCCAGTCTCTCACATGGACGACCTCATAGGCGTCCTCCCCTATACGGTTTACGACCTTCTTGATACCGGCGTTTATTATAAACCTGCGGCACATGGAGCAGGAGGTCGTGTCCTTAAGTATCTCCCCGGTTTTGGCGTCTTTTCCGGCAAGGTACATCGTCGCTCCGATGCAGTCCCGCCGCGCGGCAGATATTATCGCATTCTGCTCCGCATGGACACTGCGGCACAGCTCATAACGCTCACCTGAAGGGATGCCCAGCTGGTCCCGCTTGCACACGCCGAGATCCGCACAGTTTTTCCTCCCCCTCGGCGCTCCGTTATAGCCGGTGGATATTATCTCATCCTCCCGTACGATTATCGCCCCATACTGCCGTCTTAAGCAGGTGGAGCGTTCCGCCACAGTCTGGGCGATATCGAGATAGTAGTTGATCTTGTCCGTCCGTTCCATAATTATCTCCATAAAAGCATAAATATTTTGGAAACAGGGAAACACCGCGCAAGTTATTTATTATTATAACATTAGGTACAAAAAGATTGCAACAGCAAGAGACTTTTATTTTAATAAATGCATAAATTAAAAAAATTTTACTCGTTGAAAAGCAAAAATATGACCTGTTTTTGCAAATTCTTATTGACATATCAGCCCGAAATAATATACAATGTATTTCCTATGGATTGTCCATAGTCTCTTTTTGTCAACTGCTTCGGCTCAAGCCGATGTTGAGTATTAGTATTTTATTTTGGAGGTGCAACCAATGGTAAGAACTTATCAGCCGAAGAAACGTCATCGCTCCAAGGAGCACGGCTTCAGGAAAAGAATGGCCACCGCTAACGGCCGCAAGGTACTCCACCGCAGGCGCGCGAAGGGCCGCGCCAGACTCACTCACTGATGGTACGCGGCGCAGCCTAAGAATAACGATTTTTTAGGGCGGGGAAACCCGCCCTCGCGGAGCATATGGCTCTGTGAATGTATACGCGGGAGTTGTAAAAAATTGCAGTTTTCCACAACTTTAAAAAACAATTTTGAATTTCGCCGCATATACGCACGCGGAAAAAGTGCGGTGTCACGGAACATCGTGCTCTACTGCCGCAGGAACAAATCATCTTCCAACAGGCTGGGCATAACCGTCAGCGCAAAGCTTGCGTGCGCAGTCCGGCGCAACCGTGTCCGCCGCCGCCTCAGGGAGGTCTACCGTCTGAACGAGCACAGGCTTTCCCCGGGCTGGGATATCGTCATCGTTGTGAGGGGCCGTGGTATTTTGGCTCCATACAGCGCGCTTGAGGGAGATTTTCTCGCTCTTGCAGAGAAGCTGGAGCTTATAAAATGAAAAAGCTTCTCATTCTGCTTGTCCGTTTTTACAGAAAGCACATATCTCCCTTTACAAAACCCTGCTGCAGGTTCACACCTACCTGCTCGCAATACGCGCTGGAGGCATTGGAGAAATACGGCGCGCTCAAGGGTTCGTGGCTGGCTCTCCGGCGTATACTGCGCTGCAACCCGTTCAACAAGCATTACGACCCATACGATCCCGTACCATGATCCACTTAAGATCGGAGTAATTAAATGTTAGACCTGATAGCCAGACCGTTTGGTATACTTGTCATGTGGCTGTATGAGCTCACAAACAACTATTTCCTTGCGGTCGTACTGTTCGCACTGATCGTAAAGCTCATCCTGCTCCCCTTCCAGATGAAGAGCAAAAAGAGCATGATGAGGCAGTCCCTGCTTCAGCCGCAGCTTCAAGAGATCGCTAAGAAGCACGGGGCAAACAAAGTCAAGTACAATGAGGAGGTCCAGAAGCTCTATAAGGAAGAGGGGATAAACCCCATGTCCGGCTGCCTCTGGTCTCTTATCCCGTTCCCGATACTTCTCGCACTTTATTTGGCCATACGCAAGCCGATCACCATAATGATGGGTGTTGCAGAGAGCCTTCTCGAGGAGGGCGGCGCCATTCTCAATAAGCTCACTGAGCTTGGATTTTCCGGCAGCGCCAACTCCGCGTATATCCAGATTGAGCAGGCTAAATTCATTTCCGAAAATTTTAAGGAGTTTGAGGGGCTTTCCCCCAACCTTCACCAGATCAACTATACCTGCTTTGGTCTCGACCTCGGCTCAACTCCGAACTGGAAGATCTGGACCTACGACTGGAGCAGCCCATCCGTTTGGGGACCGGCTTTGGGACTTTTCATGATCCCTGTAGTGGCCGCCCTGCTCACCTGGCTCTCCTCCAAGATCTCCATGAAGACCAATCCCACCGCAGTAAGCACTGATGACGCCGCAGCAAGCAGCACATCGGGTATGATGGCGGTCATGCCGCTTATGACTCTGTGGTTTGCTTTTCTCATGCCCGCGGCTCTTGGTATTTACTGGATAGCTAACTCCTTCTTCGCAATAATTCAGGATGTGCTTCTTAACAAGCACTATGGAAAGCAGCTGGCTGCCGAGATGGAAGAGCGCAATGCGGCCCGTGCCGCCAAGGAAGCCGAGCTTGAACAAAAGCGCAAGGAGACCGAGCGTCTCAGAGAGCAAAATGCTACCAGCCAGAACGAGAACACATCTAAGCGCAAGCAGCAGCAGAAGAAAAAACAGGCCCAGAGCGAAAAAGCTGCTGAGTGGCTCAAATCCAACAGCGGCGAGGAGCCGTCTTATGAGCCTTCCCGGGTTGGAAACCGCAGATATGCCCGCGGCCGTTCCTACGACCCGGACAGGTTCGCCTTCAACGGTGTTGAGGGCGCCACCGGCAGCGTCTCGGAGATCGATGCAGATCTTAACGACGTTCAGGATCTGCTGAACCGTGCCGCAAATGCCGAGCCCAGCCCCGAAGGGGACGCTCCCGAGCTTTCCGAAGCTGCCGACGAGCCGGCCAGCACTCAAAATGATCCCGCCGATAACGACGGAACGGATGAAATACAGGGAGAATAACACCTTATGATTAAATCTATTGAAACTACCGGGCGTACGGAGGATGATGCCATCTCCACCGCCCTCAAGCAGCTTGGAAAGACCCGCGACGAGGTCTCCGTTGAAGTGCTTGAGCGTGCAAAATCCGGTTTTCTCGGCATAGGCGGCTCACCCGCACGTGTACGTGTAAGCTATGAGGAGCGCAATTCAAAGCTGACTCAGCTTGAGGATTTTCTCGGCGGTCTCTTTGAACGCATGGGCGTTGAAGCTGAAGTAAAGGCCGAAATAAACGAGGAGGAAAACACCATCTCCGCCGAACTGTCGGGTTCGCACGTTGGCGCTCTTATCGGACGGCGGGGCGAGACCCTTGACGCCATTCAGCATCTTTCGAACTACGTTCTCAACAACGGCAGTAGCGAGCGTATCCGCGTCAATATCGACGCCGAGAACTACCGTGCAAAGCGTGCCGACGCCCTCACCCATCTTGCCAAAAAGGTTGCCGTAAAGGTCGTCAAATACCGCCGCAGCGTTACCCTTGAGCCGATGAACGCCTATGAGCGCCATGTTATACACACCGCACTTCAGGACTTTCCCGGGGTGACCACCTATTCCACCGGCACCGAGCCAAACCGCCGCGTGGTCGTGTCCTATGAAAAGACGACCGCCCCCCGCCCGTCGCAGAGGCCGGCTCCTGCTCCGGAACCTGAGCCCTACACTCCTGAGATACCCTCAGCAGACAAAAACGTCCGGGAGTGGCACTGATTATCCTCATCTTGAACTATCAGTTGTAAGATCAATCCCTGCGGGTTTGATTCCGATCCCCGGTCCTTTTACCGATAGGATGCTAAAAGAAAGGAGAATATTCGATGTTTGAAAAAATTCGCGATATCCTCGCCTCCCAGCTTGATGTTGAGGCGGACGTTATTACCCCCGACACCGACATTATGGAGGATCTTGCCGCGGACTCCCTCGATCTTGTGGAGTTTATCACCTCGCTTGAGAGTGAGTTTGGCATCATGATCCCTCAGGACGCCGTACAGGATGTCAAGACTGTCGGACAGGTCGTTGAGATCATAGAAAAGATGGTCGGCTGACCATTAAGCATAAAACAGGCCCGGATATCCGGGCCTGTTTTTTTACGTCTTTTATCATTTAGGAAAACTCCATGTTCCAAAGACACATAACGTTCTGACTATGTCTGCCGCCTGAGGCACGTCTGATACCGTGTATATAGCCGAATTAGCAATACTTATTTAAATTAAAATCCTTTAAATTGACTTTGGCCCCTTATTAAATTACACTATTTATATAATTTTCAACGATTGGAAAATGATTGCTATGACTATAACTGAAAACACTACCATCGAAGAATTGATCAAAGACGCCCTCCCCTTCGAGGAGCTGACTGCTCTCATTAAAATGCTTTGCCCTGATGTCCTTGAAGCCCCCGGTTCAGCTTCAGCAGCCTCATATATAAGGTCCTTTGAGCGATTCAAAAGCGCATTTAGCAGCTCCGCAGCGCTAATAAGCCGCGGTCACAAGCTCATATATGACGTCTACTCGCCCGAAGAGACGGCTCTTGATCCAGCAAAACAGAAAGTACAGCTTCTCTTCTATCCCGGAGAATTGGGCAAACCCTTTGTGATCGTGCTTCCGGGAGGCGGATACTCTGTAGTCGCCACTCTTGACGAGGGGATACCCATCGCATTATCATATAACGCTCTCGGATATAACGCCTTTGTCCTTAACTACCGTGTCGGGGAAGAAAACTTGCGCACAAAGCCGGTTCAAGACCTTGCCGCCGCGCTTACCTTTATCCTCAAAAACAGTTCGGCGCTTGGAGTGGATCCCAATGACTACGCGCTCTCCGGCTTCTCCGCCGGAGGTCATCTTGCGGGGCTGTGGTGTACCGACAACCACGGCTACATGAACTACTCCCTTCCCCGTCCGAACGCTTTAATAAATGCGTATGCGCTGAACTCCTGCTCACGTAAAGCTATAGCCATAAAATATGGCTTGGGAACAAAGCGGGATCTTTTTCACGCTGCCCGCACCCCCGTTCTCTTATGCGGCAAGGACTATACCACGGAGGATCTTGAGGAGTTTGACATCTCAAGCCATATAAGCGCCGCCTGCCCCCCAGCCTATATAATACACGGCGAGATGGACATATGCGTTTATTGCAGCGACTCCGAGCTTATGGCGGACGCTCTTGACGCGTGCGGCGTGCCGTACATACTTCATCTTGTGCCTGATACCGGGCACGCCTTCGGCAACGGAGAAAACACTCAGGCACAGGGCTGGCTCAGTGAGGCCACGGAATTCTGGCAAAGCCAGAAGGACCGCTGATACCGGTAAGCGGCAATACTTATCGCCCGTTTAAGCTCTCTTATGTGCTGTGCATGGTTTGACATCATTTATACCCGATGTTATAATTTATTTTATTATCAGCAAAGGAGAAAATAAATGAACCTGTATCAGCTTTATTATTTTAAAACGCTTTGCGATAAGAAAAGTTTCTCCGCAACGGCCTCAGCCATGCATGTATCTCCGCCAGCCATAACCATTGCCATTCAGAAGCTGGAAAACGAATTTGATATCCAGCTTTACGATCACGAAAAGCGCGGTTTTGAGCTTACTGAGATCGGCACCCGGTTTCTCGAGCTTACGGTCCCGGTCTTGGAAGCGGCCGATCTGCTCCAGTCTACAATCAGCTTCCTGCGTCAGGATATTTCCGGGAAATTCCGTGTTGGCTGCCCCCGGGGATATCATTTCGACCCCAATCAAACATACCGCTTTGTCAAGCAGTTTCCAAAGCTGCAGTTCTCAACTATCGAATCCTCAAATTCTATCCTTGTTGATTCTCTTTTGAACAACACGCTTGACTGCGCGCTTGTATCTATACACGCCGTCACCTCGGAGCTTGAATATGTCCCCTATTCCGTCTGTGAGTATATGGTCGCAATCCCACAGGACCGCGCTTCCTTCGCCGCCCCCACCATCGATATCCATGAACTTGACGGCTATGACGTTTTTGTTTCAAAGGATGAACCGACATTTTTGGACACCGCTGCAAAATACTTTGCGGAAAATGATGTGCACGTCACGCTTCATAGCGTCAACGCGCCGATGCCCAGCGTATTAAACAGCACCTTAAATACAAAAAATCTCTCCTTTGTATCGCGCTGCCACGACGGCGCCTCGTATAAAGCCTATCGCGTTGAGCCACCGCTCAAATCCGACATGGTGCTGGCTTGGAAGAAAAAGAAACAGCTGTCTGAGCCGCTCAAAGCCTTTATAAAAACCGTAAAAACCGTTAAGGAATGACCCTTAACGGTTTTTGTTTTCTCTCCAAAATATTACGGCCTCCTCAATCCAGCCATCAGCCTGCGTGTTGAAGCCTTTTCCGAAATTCGCCCCGGCGTCGGCGACAGCACGGAACCTGCACTTTACCCCGCTTTCCGCGAGTCCACGTGCCATAAGCTTCGCTTTTTGAAAATCAGCTATCTCATCAAGCTCGCCATGGATAATATACACCGGCGGGAAATCATGCAGATCCGCGTGGGACATATTTTGTATATCCACATCTGGAAAGTGCGCCGAGGCACATATCACCGCCCCCGGTGCGGGCAGTCCATATTCCATGAATCCCATTTTACCAAACGCCCAGCTGTACGCGGCAAGCCCGCCCGCGCCGAATCCAATAACGGCGTGATCCGGCCTGTTTTTAAGCCGCTCTATACATCCTGCGATCACGCCGTTCTGTCCTTCATTTCCGCATCTCAGGACAGCCGCATTGTATCCAAGCTTGTCCAATTCATAGGCAATCGGCACGCCGGAGCTTTTAAAAAGAATTGCATCGCTGCCGCCATCCGCTATCACAACAATCTCCGGCGCGCCAGCGTGCATTTCAAAGCGCAGAACGGTGTTCTCTCCGTCGAGCATATCCAGCACTCGCCCGCCGCTCTTTAACACGCTTGCTATAAGGTTTAAGGATATCATGGTGTTATACGCCGTCCTTGGGCCGAGGGCCTTTACAGGTCTTTCAGGGTCGATCAGCGCCACGTCAGCCGGCATATATAGCTCCATTATCCTGCCCATCTCAGGATCCAAATTCTTGAGTGCAAGCAATTCTGAGCACAGGCTGTCCAATGTAAGAGGCATACGTCTACTCCCTAATATTACCCGGGTCTATACTCACAAAGCTGCGTCCCCTGTGCAGCATAACGCGCTTAGTTTGTACCACGTTCGGCAACATTTGGGGCGCGGTCTCTCCAGCCCTGTCCGGCGTAAGCGGCACTGACTGGCCCCAGAAGCTCGGCATCTCCACAGGACAGATAATGCCCGCCATGGCATCCTCAAGGATCGCGATCGTGTTTTCAAGGCAATCCGGGTCAAGCGGCGCTCCAAAGGCGCGGAAATCATGATGTCCGTTGTATATACCGTCATATTTGTCGCCCATGGAACGCAGGCGCTTTAAATATTTAAGAGTCGTTTCCACCGGGACCGCGCCCACCCCCAGGTTAAAGTTGAGGGCGTCGCCGCAGATCAGCGTGCGCGTTATCTCGTCAAGGAACACCATCTCGCCCTTCGTGTGTCCGGGGCACTCATAGGCAGTGACTATCCTGCCACCGCCAAGATCAAAGCGGTGGCCGTCCTTCAGCGCCCTTAAAACGGGCTTTTTCGCCGTCGCTTCAGGCTCTCTAAGATCTGTGTTTATGTCATAAGGATAAAGATTGAACATAGTAAAGGGCGCCCCGACCGCCCCTTTATTGCGGCGCGCAATGCGCTCCGTGTCCCACCGGCGGCGCTCTAGGCTCTGAGGGATGGGCGCATCCATGTCCTTCTCGTTTATCCACAGCTCGTCGAACTGCACCGCGTTTCCTGTATGGTCAATGTGGCCGTGGGATGCCGCAACGATAAGCGGCTTATCGGTCAGCATCTCCACCGCACCGCGCAGGTCTCCTATGCCCATGCCGCAGTCAATAAGCAGCGCCTTCTCCTCGCCAATCAGCAAAAACATACTTGCACAGTCAAATTCGTCAATCTCCCACGTGTTTTTTTTGAACTGTACCATCGGAAAAAGCTTTGTCAGCATTTTATTTCCCCCTAAAAATAATATATATTATAGCAATTCGGAAGGCCATACGCAAAGGCCTTCCGAATCATTTAAAATTTAATTCTTTACGTCAGGTGCATCGATAAACACGACCATATCCTGAACCGGAAGCCTGATGCGCAGAGCCTTTGCGGGACACTCAATGACGCAGGCGTTGCAGTGCCAGCACTCCTCAGGGTATTTCACCATCGGAGGTCTATCGCTCTTTTCCTGTCTTCCAAAAACATCAAGCGGACAAATATCGACGCAATGATAGCAGGATATACATTTTTTCTTATTGATTACTGGCGGCATTTATCTCACCTCCTCTAATTTAACTGCCGGACGTAAGCCTGTCACGGGCTTACCGTCGACCTTCTGAATAGTCATAAACATGCCGTCATACTTATGGTCGGCCTCGGGATAGTCTATACGTTTATGCTTGCGGTTTGATTCCCGGCGCTCCTTGGAGGAAGTGAGCACCAGCTTTGCAAGCTTGAGCATTTTTTCCACCTCAAGAGCGCGCATAAGCTCATGTCCGTCCTCGCAGTGTACTGTCTCGGATTTTTTAACTATACGCTCAAGATGCTTCTCTCCGACTTCAATGAGATGCTCGCTGGTGCCATCGGTGTTGCAGTATTCGTTCATCGTCCAGCCGAGGGCCTGCTGGATCTCTTTCCAGTCCGGCGCTCCGGTCCCGGCTTCGCCTGACAGAAGCTTTTCGCAATGCTCAGCGTAGGCCCTGACCTTCGGGTCGTTCTCTGCGTCGATATTCACCTTTGATCTGCTGTATTCAGCCGCGTTCCTGCCCGCGATATTTCCGGACACGGCCGCGAAGCTTATCCCGCCGATGGCATTTCCTATTTCCTGGCCGGAGGCATACAGTCCCTTTACCGTCGTCTCCGCCTTAGTGTTGCAGTCGATCCCCTGTATCGCCTGATCGGCCTGAGCAAGGTGGCGGTCAAATTGGATCATGTGCTTGCGGAAGTCAAAGCCCTCGTCATCAAGATGATCAAGGGTGCCGGCGTTGCCCTCGTGCTCAAGGCCCCACCTTGTAAATTCGATATCATAGTCTGAGTTGTTCTTGAAATTCATGAAGAGAGGCTCGCCCTTTTTTCTTGCCTCAGGGAAGATGGTCGGATCGTTATCCGCGGCGTAATCACCATATTCCCAGCCCGGAAATTTGTCGTATTTAACGACCGGATTTCCCTCTATATCCGTATAAAGGCCCACCCATGTGGATTTTCCGCCGCGGTGCATAAACTTGATGCCCATACCGCGTCCGTTATTTTCGACGTTCACAAGCCTTGCGCCTGCTTCATACGCCGCGACCATGCCCTCGCCGCCGCTGGCGGGGCAGCTTGCCATATTGAAAAGGCCCATGCCGCCCATGCAGTTATATATACGGGCCGTGCGTCCGGAGGCCAGGACAACGCTCTTGCAGCGCACCACCTGCAATCCCGGCTCATCCTGAGAGAGGTCAAGGCAGATAGCGCCGCAGATTGCTCCCTCATCATCGGTTATCAGGTCCACGAACGGATGGTGGTTAAGTATTTTAACGCCGCGTTTAAGTGCCTGCTTTGTAAGCACGGGCTTCTGCGTCTGGCCTGCATACTTAAGATGTACGCCCATCTGTCCCGGGGCGTGGTGTCCGGCATATTCCCAAGTTCCGTGGGGCCGCATGGGAATACCCCACTCCTCCCATTCCTTGCAGCGGTCCCAGCTCTCCTCGGCGTAGACCTTTATCCAGTCCATGTCATGGAGGCCGCGCATCTCCTGTGCGACCTCTATCAAATTCTTGAGATAATTCTCTGAAGTTCCAAAGACCTCCGGGACATAGCACTGGAAGTGGTCATTTCCGGTAGCCCCGTTGCCGCTGCGTATCGTGTTTGCCTTTTCTCCAACTATCACATTCGCGCCCTTGTCCGCCGCGGCTATCGCCGCACTAAGCCCGGCGATGCCTCCCCCGGCAACAAAAACGTCACATTCAAGGGTTTCGTTGATCCTGAACATTTCTTCCCCACCTTATCATATATTATATTTTACTTAAGATCCCGTAGTATGATTTGCCGTGGAATCAATCGTCTATCAGCCATGTCGCATCGGCGGTGTATTCCCAGTTGCCGCACAGCGGGCAGCTGTTTGCAACAGTGGGATTTTCAATTCCGACCTTGTTTACATGCCAAGCCGCTGTATAAGCAAGAGCGTAGTTTGCACATTCATCCACAACGATGTCGTACGCTTTTTCAGTCAGCACAGGGTCGCCATTTTTAAGGGCGTCTTCAAAGTATCTCTGATACTCCTCGTTTTTCCATCCGCCGCGGACAGTCCCGTTTGCATTGAGCAAATTGTAGAAGTAAAACAGGATCGTTCCCGCGTTCTGAGCGTTCTGGTTCACGCACATATCCCAGCCGTCCGCACCGGTATTAATGATACTAGTGATGTTGCTGGCGTCTACCTCTTCAAGCTCGACGGTTATGCCCACTGCGCTGAGCTGGTCCTGAATGATTTGTGCTACAAGGCCATGTCCTGAGGAATAAATGCAGTGGAGCGTCAGCTCTCCTGCCTTGTACCCCGCCGCGGCAAGGTGCTCAGCAGCCTTATCCAGGTCATAGGGGTACTGCTCGATGTTGGGATCATACTCGGCTGTCATCGGGCAGGCAAGCTGCGTTGCCGCTGTGAACATGCCGTCAAAAGCGCCGATGTTTACTTCCTCGGTGTTTATCGCATAAGCCACCGCTCTTCTCAGATCCGCGTTCTGCATCACGGAATTTGCGGTGCTGTTGAAATAGAGCATCCTTGTGATGGAGGTGTTCGTATAGAATGCCACGCAGGAATCGTCATTCTGGTACATGGACAACGCGCTCGTGGGGCAATAGAACATCGCGTCGATAGTTCCGGCGTCAAATTCAACGGTCCTCTGGGTCTCATCGGGAATGATCTTCACTTTGATCTTATCAACATTCTGGTTGTACCTGATCGCGCCATCCGCCACGTTCTCGTCGGTCATCCAATAGTTCTCATTGACCGCAAGCGTAAGCTCAGTTCCGGCCGTATATGACTCAACAACATATGTTCCGAGTCCGACAACGTTCTTTTCCATGTTGTCCCCGCTCGCTTCAAAGGCGGCCTGAGTGACCATGTTTATGCTGGCAAGGTTATCATAAACAAGAATATTTCCGGTTTTAAACGCTATATCGATCGTATATTCATCGACTATCTTTATATTGTCATAATCAAAGGCGTTCGTCTTTGCGCCGACCGCCGCGGAATCCTTGGCCTGATTAAAGCAGAAGAGTATGTCGCTTGTGGTGAAGTGGTTGCCCTCGGAATCAAATATGTTATCGTAGATCGTACACTCAAGCACTGTGTCGCTTATCCACTCATAGTCCTTTACTAAAAACGGCTGGATGGTGCCGTCTTCAACATACTCAAAGAGCCTTTCGTGGATATTGAGCGATACTAAGGTCACAGCGGAGTTCTGGCCTGTCCACGGGTTAAGCGTGCCCACATCCATCTCCGCCTGGATCGTGATGGAGGTCGTCTTTCCCTCGGGGACTACAAGCCCGCCCGGAAGGACCCGGTCATTGGAGGACGCGTCTTGTCCGCCGGAGCCGTCCTGCTGGCCGTTAGAATTCTTGTTTGAGTCGTCTGTGGTCGTCTTGCCGCAGGCAGCCAGCGCAAGCACCAAAACTAGCGCCAAAAGCAATGCTAAAACCTTTTTTACGTTTCTTTTCATTTTTTGCTTCCTTTCATTTATTTTGAACCCAAACGGGTTAAATCCTGCAATTCAGTTTATTCCTTCGGCCCTGCAGCACGCCACAAAATGCCCCGGCTTTATCTCTCTGAGGGACTGCGGCTGTGAGCACGCCTCCGTGGCATGGGGACATCTGCCCGCAAAACGGCAGCCAGGCTTTGGATTTATAGGTGACGTGACCTCGCCCTTAAGAAGTATCCGGTTTACCGGTACATGTATATCCGGAACAGGTATGGCTGACAGGAGGGCCTTTGTGTATGGATGGACAGGCGTTTCAAAAAGCTCATCCGTGTCGCAGAATTCCACTACCTGTCCCAAATACATAACGCAGATCTCGTTTGAAAGATGAGACACCACCGAAAGGTCGTGGGTTATAAACACATATGTAAGGCTCATCTCATCCTGCAGGTCCTGCAGCAGATTGAGTACCTGTGCCTGAATGGACACATCCAGCGCGGAAACCGGCTCGTCGCAGATAACAAGCTCAGGCTTTATCGCCAACGCGCGCGCAATGCCGATCCTCTGACGGCGGCCGCCGTCAAGCTCGTGTGGATACGAGTTCCTTATTCGCCTGTCTATGCCCACAAGCTGCATTATCTCGTTCGTCCGTTCGTCTATCTCCGCCTTGGAAAATCTGCCCGCGATTTCCAGCGGCTCGCGAACCGTCTCTCTTGCGGTCATGCGCGGGTTAAGGGAGGAATACGGATCCTGAAATATCAGCTGCATGTGCTCTCTAAGCTCACCAAGCTTTTTGCAGGATACGTTCGTGATATCCTCACCGTTAAAAAATATTTGTCCCGAGGTGCTTTCGATCAGATGGATTATCGTTCTACCGAGGGTCGACTTGCCGCAGCCTGATTCGCCGACAACTCCAAGGGTTTTTCCGCGCTTTATCGAAAAGGAAACATCATCTACCGCATGACACATACCGCGGGGAGTTTTGAAATATTTCTTCAGATTTTTCAGTTCAACGATGTTCATCTCTTCACGCTCCTTTCGGCTGCACAGCATCTTGTGTAGTGTCCCGGCGCTATTTCCACCAGTTCCGGTTCACGCTCCAAGCACGCCGGCGTGGCGAAGGCGCAGCGCGGGTTGAATTTGCACCCTCTCGGCAGATTAGTGGGATCGGGTATCGCCCCATCTATCGGGGTGAGACGCTTGACCTTCACTCCAAGCTTCGGCAGCGCGTCAAACAGTCCCACTGTGTAAGGATGCCGGCTGTGGTCGAATATGTCCTCGGCGCTTCCGATCTCAACTATCTCTCCGGCATATATTATCGCCACCCTGTCGCACATGGAGGCCACAATGCCAAGATCGTGAGTGATAAGGATCATCGAGGTGTTGAACTGCTCGCGCAGCTTATGCATCATGTCCAGCACTTGTGCCTGAATGGTCACATCAAGCGCCGTTGTAGGCTCATCCGCGATAAGCAGCTCCGGATTGCACGCCAGCGCCATGGCAATAACCACGCGCTGCTTCATCCCTCCGGAAAACTGGTGGGGATACTCGTCAAACCGTTCCGCCGGGATCCCGACAAGCTCCAACATCTCCATGGCACGCTTGTCCGCGTTTTTGCCCGTACATTTTTCATGTATTCTGATGACCTCCGAGATTTGTTTTCCTATCGTGAACATCGGATTGAGCGCGGTCATCGGGTCCTGGAATATCATGGATATTTCCTTGCCGCGTATGCGCCGCACATGGCTCTCCTGCATTTTCACAAGGTCCTGTCCCTTATACAGTATCTCGCCTCCGCATATCTTCGCCGGGGGAACAGGAAGTATCTGCAGTATCGACCGCGCTATGGTCGTCTTGCCCGCTCCCGTCTCGCCTACCAGCCCAAGCGTTTCGCCGGCGTTAAGTGTAAACGATATTTTGTTTGCGGCATGCACAGTCTCTTCACTTGTAACGTACTGGACTGTCAAATCCTTTATTTCGAGAAGAAGCTTATCGTTGTGCTTTTCCATATGTCTCTCCCCCTCAGTTTTTCATCTTTGGATCCATTGCGTCACGCAATCCATCGCCAAGCATATTCACCGAAAAAACAACGAGCATTATACAAACCGCCGGCCAGATGCATTGCATAGGAGCAGTTCTTAAATATGTACGCCCGGCGGAGACCATCGCTCCCCACTCCGCCTCGGGAGGGAGTATTCCCAGTCCGACAAAGCTCAGGCTCGCGGCTGACATGATGGAACCGGAGACGCGCATAGTGAACTGTACGATCATCGGCGAGGCGGCATTAGGCAGAACATGCTTAAAGATGATGCGTTTCTCGCTTGCGTTTATCGACTTGGCCGCTTCAACATAATCGCTGCCCTTTTCCGTCATACACGACGCCCTTGCCATTCTTGCAAACATCGGCATCCCGGCTATTGCGATGGCAATTATCGTATTTATGTAGCCTGTACCCAGAACCGCGGAAATTGTTATCGCCATCATCATGCTGGGTATAGCTTGAAACACGTCGAGCACCCGCATTATAACGTTGTCTAATTTGCCGCCGTAATATCCAGCGATAAGGCCGATAATGCACCCGATTATCGCCGAGGTGCACGTCGCCGCAAAACCAACAATAAGAGAATTTCTCCCTCCGTAGAGCAGCCTGCTGAAGGTGTCGCGGCCCAAGGTGTCTGTACCGAGCCAGTGCTCCGAAGTTGACGGGCTGTTTTTATTGTATAAATCCTGATCCAGATAATTATACGGGGCGATAACCGGCGCGAAAACCGATGCAAGTATTATCACTATAAGCAATATCCCGCCGATCACCGACGATTTCCTTCTCAGAAAACGTTTAAATACAAGCCGGAACTGGCTTTCCTTTTTCACTTCCACGGTGTTGTCTTCTGTATGAAATGCAACATTCGGATTCTGATTATCCATCACGAATTCTTCTCCTTCGCTGGTTTTTTGTAACGAGCGCCGACTCGTGGGTCAATAAACGCGTAGAGCACATCGACGAGCAGCATTATTATTCCAAACCCGAACGCTGTGAACAAAACGCCGCCCTGAACTACCGGATAATCCCGCGATTTTACCGCGGTCAATATGTACGTCCCAAGCCCGGGTATCGAGAATATCGTCTCGGCAACGACAGCGCCTCCGATTGCTCCGCCTAGAATAAGGCCGGCCTGCGTCACTATCGGGACCAGTGCGTTTCTTAAGGCGTGCTTGAAAACCACCTTGAACGGGGTGACGCCTTTCGCCTTGGCGGTCACTATGTAATCCTGGCGTATTACCTCCAGCATCGCCGAGCGCGTCTGCCTTGCCAATGTTGAAGCGCGCGATACGGCAAAAGTCGCCACCGGCAATATGAAGAACTTCAGCTCGCCCCAGCCGCTTGCGGGCAGCCATTGAAGCTTAAGTGCAAAGAGCAGCGAACACAGCAGCGCAACAAGGAAATCCGGCACACTGGCGCCCACAAGGGACACGCCTATCGCCGCGGAGTCAAGAGCAGTCCCCTGATGCGTCGCCGAGAGCACCCCTAAAGCCACACCGATTATCAGCGATAACGCCACCGACGAGAGAGCAAGGGAAAGAGTAACCCAAAAGCGTGAGATTATCTCACTTGAGACCGACAGCCCCGTGCGGTACGACGTTCCCAGGTCAAAATGAATAACGAGCTGCTTGATATAGTTCCACAGCCGCACGAAATACGGGTCGTCAAGTCCCCACTTATCTCTAAGCTGCTGAACCGCTTCCTCCGTAGCATCCGCACCAGCCAGATATTGAGCGGGATCGCCTTTTGCAAAGCTGAGCATTGTGAAAACCAACAGGAGCACTCCAAATAGAACAGGGATCATCATCAATATTCGCTTGAAGATATACTTAGCCATTTCATACCCTCTCCGTTAATCTGCTTTTCGCCCTATGCCATGTAAACCAAGAACCCGTCCGAGCACCGGCGTCCAAGATTTACATCTGTAAGAGCAGTGATCATCAGAGCGAAAAGCACGTCTCTTATCATTGAATTCATCTTACAACAGCGTTCTGATTTTGTAAATTTAATTATTTTTATTTATATTAAACAAGCATTAAGCGCATTAACTCGAAATTTTAGTCAATTTATTCATTCGCATCTCGTCATTTTAACCACGCTCATATGTCCTCAAAAAACTTTTTTGCGGTGCCCTTTAAATACAAAAAAGCAGCGCGGGATCAAAGATCCTGCGCTGCTCAGCACACTATATTCGCCGCCACTCTTTTTTAATAGAAAATCCCCGGAGGCAATAGCCTCCGGGGAATATGGACAACAATTTATCTCTTGGGGAAATCTGGTTATCGCTTGCTGAACTGGGGTGCGCGACGGGCTGCCTTGAGACCGTACTTCTTACGCTCTTTCATTCTCGGGTCACGGGTAAGGAATCCCGCAGCCTTAAGTGCAGGACGGTAGCTCTCGTCCACCTGAAGGAGGGCGCGGGCAACGCCGTGACGGACAGCGCCTGCCTGACCGGATACTCCGCCGCCGGAAACAGTGGCGTCAATATCGACCTTGCCGACAAGGCCAACGGTGTTCAGAGGCTGACGCACAATGAACTTGAGGGTGTCAAGGCCGAAATAATCGTCGATATCGCGGCCGTTAATGGTAATGGTGCCGGTTCCGCCCGGGAAGAGGTGAACTCTCGCAACGGAAGATTTTCTGCGGCCTGTGCCGTACATATAGGGCTTCTTGCTGGTATACATAGTTCACTTTCCTCCTTATTCCTGAGTCCATGCAACGGGCTTCTGAGCCTCGTGCTTGTGCTCCTCGCCGGCGTAGACGCGCAGGCGGGTCATCTGCTCACGGCCAAGGGAGTTCTTTGCGAGCATACCCTTGACAGCCTGAGTCATGGCAAACTCCGGCTTCTCAGCCATGAGGGTGGAATACTGGATTTCCTTAAGGCCGCCGATCCAGCCGCTGTGATGACGGTAATACTTGTCACGCAGCTTGTTGCCGGTGAGGACTGCCTTGGATGCGTTGATGATAATGACAAAATCGCCGCAGTCAACGTTAGGTGTGTAATCGGTCTTGTGTTTACCGCGGAGCAGTGTTGCGGCCTTGGCGGCAGTACGTCCAAGGGGCTTGCCCGCAGCGTCGAGGATATACCATTTACGGGAAACGGTCTCCTTCTTCGCAAGTGTAGTGGACATTTTGTTCCTCCAAATTATATAAAACTTTATTTTGACAAAATAATACGGCACGTTTACAATAAGCGTGCTATATTTTTATAGCACATCGGAAATCTAATGTCAACACCAAATTTTCAAAAATTTTATTTATCTCGGCACGTTCTTTTAAATACTCTTTTTATCTTCGATTTTCTCCCGTTTTCTCATTTCCAAAATTAAAATTTTATTTTAGGAGGTGTCCTCAGTGCAGAGTTTCACCGGCACAGTCCGACGCTGTATTGCGGATTACGATATGATAAAGGAAGGAGATCACGTGGCAGTAGGCGTCTCCGGCGGAAAGGACTCGCTGGCACTGTTATGTGCTCTGGCTGAGCTTCGGCTCTATTATCCGAAAAAATTTGAGCTTTACGCACTGACGCTTTCCATGGGCTTTCCCGGCATGGATTTCACACCTGTAAAGGAGCTGTGCCGCCGGCTGGACGTTCCCTATATAATAAAGCAGACACAGATAGCGCCCGTGGTGTTTGAGGCCCGGCAGGAGAAGAATCCCTGCGCACTGTGCTCAAAAATGCGCAGGGGCGCCCTTAACGACACCATAAACGAGCTGGGAATAAAAAAGCTGGCCCTTGGCCACCATCTGGACGACGCCATCGAGACCTTTCTCATGTCCCTTCTTTACGAGGGGCGTATCACCTGCTTTCAGCCTGTGACATATATGAGCCGCGCAGATATAGCACAGATACGTCCGCTTGTTTATTGCCGGGAACAAGAGGTCATAAATTATGTGAACCGTCTCTCCCTGCCGGTCGTCAAAAGCACCTGCCCAATGGACAAAGAAAGCTCCCGTGAGGACATAAAGCAGCTTATCGATCAGCTCTCCGGACAGTTTCCGGATCTAAAATCCAAGCTCTTCGGTGCCATAAAGCGCTATCCCCTCCGCGGCTGGGAAAAGCCGGAGGAGAAATAAGTAAAAAGGAAGCCGCATTGCAGCTTCCTTTTTATTATGGATTTTTCCGCTTCTCAAGGCGGCGTAATGCTTTGATATGCAATTAAATATGTATTTTCACACACCCTTTGTACCGCGCCGCGGCTTTATATGTGCAATATATACAATATATTCATTGACATCCGGCATGTTTTTGTGCTATATTTATATCGCAGGGAATAATAACCAGCTTGCGCATGCGTAATATCAAAAAGATTCTGGCGGTTTTCTTTGTCTGCGCCGTGCTGATCGCCGCACTTCCGCAAAACGCGTCAGCAGCATGTACTCACTCTTCCTTAGGCGAGCGCTACAGCGAGGCCTCACATCCCCACGCTTATTTCAGTTACTGTAACTCCTGCGGAGCCAAGGTCTACACAGGCGGCTACGCCACAAAAGCCCATGGCGACGGCACCTGGGGCAGCGGCACCTGCCCCGACTGTGGAACACATACCTATGTTGGGCAGAGCTGCACCAGCAGCGGAGTCTGCGCCTGCGGGGCCACCGTTGCTGCTCTGGGGCATAATCTCGGGCAAAGATACAGCGAAGCCACTCACCCACACTATTACTACAAGAACTGCTCCCGCTGCGGTGCCAAGGTCTACATCGGCGGGCAGGAAACAAAGGCTCACGGCACCGGCGAATGGGGCAGCGGCACCTGTCCCGACTGCGGAACACACACCTATGTTGGGCTGTCCTGTACAACCGGCGGCGTCTGCGTCTGCGGCGCGACGGCTGAAGCAACAGGGCATACGCTTGTGTATGACGAAGTTGAAGACGAGTATAGATGTGATTGCGGTGTTTCCATCCTCTCTTGGAACTTAGTTGATTCCGGGAAGCATCTGGATTACAGCGGAGACAGCGCCTATATGTATCTCTTTGACGAAGCAAAAGATGTCTGGAATGCCTATAAGCCCGGTGTCATCCGAAAGGACACCATTCTGACAGGGAGCGATGTGTCCGTTGAAGATGTCTATATAGCCGACATATCAAGCGACAGTGGCTTTTTTGCCCGAACAAAATCCAGCGGTATTATACAAATCAATACATACTATTTTGATAATGACGAGGTAGATGGTATCACGGTAACTGATGAAAAAAGGCTTAAAACTGTCATACACGAGCTTGGTCATGCACTTGGACTGGGACACAGCACTGGCTCAAATGATGTCATGCGTCAAGGCCCATACGCAATAATAACGCTGTCCAATAACGACAAGGCTTCCTATGACGAAGCATATAAAAGATATTAAGGGGGTAGGCTTTTATGACTAGGAAAAAGGGCGTTGTCACAGCCGTCATCGCCGCATTGGCGGTCTGTATTCTTATCTCAGGTATTCTTGTATTTAATAAAACCCGGAAAAAGAGCATTGAGGAGCTTCCTATCGACTATATGTACGCAGATCTCGCGTATGATCCCAGCGACCTGCGGACGCTGGTGGGGCTTGTGGATTATGTATTCATAGGGACGGTCATTGATCAGGATGAAGAGACTATTTATGACAATTATTCTGAACACAACGGCAAGGTATTTGCAGATCCTTTCACAGGCTATACTGTTCAGGTGACAGAAAACATAAAGGGTAATTTGCGGACGGATGAACCCATTTATATTTTAAAAGACGGCGGTATTGAGCTGGATGGGAAAAGCGTCCTTTTATATTCCGGCGATTCATTTCCTCAGGTCGGCTGCACCTACATTTTCTCCGGGATAGCGCAGCACTGGAATGGCGGTATTATGTTGTCGGGACCGGGTACCAACGTGCTGCTTGAAGCCGCCGCAGATAGTAACACTGCTGCGGATGCCTCGGCAACAGATAGCGCTGTTTCTTACAGCGCCGAGAGCCTTTCCAAAATTGACGAGTTCTTGGCGGCTTATGATGACGAGATTGTCTTTAATCGTGATAGAGCCGTATCAGTATACGAGGTTTCGGACGAAGTTCAAGTTGAAACTCCCGGTGAGACTCAAGATGAAGCCCCCGGTGAAATTCCGGATAATACTCAAGATGAAGCTTCAAGCGAACTCCCCGGCGAGTCTCAGGAAGAAACACCGAACGAACCCCCAGTTGAAACCCAAGAAGAAATCCAAGATGATACTCAGGATGAAGCCCCCGGCGAAATTCAGACCGAAGCTCGGCCGTAAGCACAAAAGCAATAAGGGCGGAAGCTAAAAGCTTCCGCCCTTAAATTATCATGTACAGAGCCTCACTTTGACATTTTGTCAATGGCCTCCCAGAGGCCGTTCAAATATGTAAGCCCCAGCGCCCTGTCATAAAGGCCGTAGCCGGGTCTGCCCACTTCACCCCATATCATGCGCCCGTGGTCAGGGCGGATGTACGTATCCGGGCAGGTATCGTGTATCGCCTTCATTATCTCAAACATATCAAGGTCGCCCTCGCTTGACAGATGCGCAGACTCTCTAAAGCATCTGTCGCTTCCCAGGTGCTTTATATTCCTGACGTGCAGGCACCCTATTCTGTCCTTCTCTCCGAAGTGCCGGATCATCGCGGGGATATCGTTATTCACATTGCTCCCAAGGCTTCCCGTGCACAGGCACAGGGTATTGCAGGGGCTGTCATGCAGAGCTATCACCCTGTCATACCCCTCCTGATCGTGGGTTATGCGGGGAAGACCGAATATCTTCCAGCCCGGATCATCCGGATGGCAGGCCATTTTTACTCCTACCTCCTCACAGGTGGGGATGATACCGTCCAGGAAATATTTGAAGTTTTCAAAAAGCCTTTCCTCGTCCACGTCTTTATACAGCTCCATCACCCGCTCAAGGTCGGCAAGCCTCTCCGGCTCCCACCCCGGCAGGGAGAAGCCGTTGGAGCTCTCCGCCGTCCTCTTTACGATCTCCACCGGCGTCATGTTCCCAAGCTCTTTCTCATCAAAATACAGGCTGTATGTCCCGTCCTCCGGGTTCTCACGTGACAGATCCGTACGCAGCCAGTCAAGCACCGGCATGAAGTTGTATACTATAACCTTAACCCCGTGCTTTGCAAGGTTCCTTATCGTGATGTTGTAATTCTCAATATACTTGTCCCTTGTGGGCAGGCCCAGCTTGATGTCCTCATGGACATTTACGCTCTCGATGACCTCACACTCAAGTCCCGCGGCGTTTATATGGTCGATGTAGGCCTTTATCTCATCTTCGTGCCATACCTCCCCTGCCGCCTTTTCGTCCAGCAGGCCCATAAGTCCCGTGCACCCGGGGATCTGACGTATCTGCTTTAATGTCACGTTATCCCGGCCCTCACCGTACCAGCGCATTGTTAATTTCATTTTGATCTCCCCTCTTGACGCCAAAGCGTCCACAACAGTATTGCAAATATGCGATCTTCCGTGCTAACATATAGGAGCAAATACACCTGTCATCATTTACAAATCAGTATAACGTAAACGGTTAACTTTTTCAAGTATTTATTAAGTTTTTTGTTATATGGAGGCAGCTATGAAGGAAATATATACAAAGGCTCCCGCCGGCATATCGCAAGGGGATCTTGCACAGCATGTACATTCTGTCGCAGAGCAGTTCCGCGGCGCGAAGCGCGTCCTCATCGTCCCGCCTGATTTCACCCGGTGCTACTCTATGGCCGGGGAGATAACAAAGCTCCTATACAGAGAGCTGTCGCCCTCCGCTCTGGTCCATATAATCCCGGCGCTTGGCACACACATGCCAATGGACACGGAGGAGCGGCACAAATTCTTCGGAGAGGATATCCCCGAAGATTGCTATATCATCCACCGCTGGCAGTCCGACACGGTGACCTTGGGCTACGTTCCGGCATCCGTAACAGGTGAAATAAGCGGCGGGCTGTACTCTGAGCCTATCGAGGTGGAGCTTAACCATCTGCTTATTGACGGCGGCTACGACGTTATCTTCTCTGTTGGCCAGGTCGTCCCCCATGAGGTCGTCGGCATGGCAAACTACAGCAAAAATATTTTTGTCGGCCTTGGCGGGCGCTCCATGATAAATAAATCCCATATGCTGAGCGCTATCTGCGGTATAGAAAATGCCCTTGGCGTCACGGACAGCCCTGCCCGTATGCTGTATGATTACGCCCAGCGCAATTTCATCGACGGGAGGGTCCCCATCGTCTATATGCAGACTGTCACCACCCGTGAGAACGGGAACGTCCTGCTGCACGGGCTGTTCTCCGGCATGAGCCGCCGGCCTTTTGAGCTGGCCTCCCAGCTTTCACAGGAGCTTAACATCACACATCTTGACCGCAGGGCGAAAAAGGTCGTCACATACCTGGATCCCGATGAGCTTAAGACCACCTGGGTGGGCAACAAGGGCATCTACCGCACGCGCATGGCTGTGGCTGACGGCGGAGAGCTTATAATTCTTGCTCCCGGGGTCCGGGGCTTTGGCGAGAACAGCGAGACTGACGCAATGATCCGCCGCTACGGCTACCGCGGCAGGGACTACATACTCAGGCTCTATAACGAAGGGGCCTTTGAGAATATGGAGATGAGCGCGGCGCACCTTATCCACGGCTCCTCCGACGGGCGGTTCTCCATAACCTATGCCACAAGACCTGAGAATCTCTCCAAGGAGGATATAGAATTGGTGGGCTTTAATTGGGCGGATTTTGAGGAGACCGCCCGCCGTTACGACCCCAAGACACTGTGCGAGGGCTGGAACACCCTCCCCGATGGGGAGGAGATCTATTTTGTCGGCACGCCGGCACTTGGGCTGTGGAAGGCCGACAAGTAAAAAATTCGAGACTTGTTACAAGTATTTAGAATTTGCTTTGCGGCAGAGTCTGTCAGGGCTGCCTAGGTATCGCAAATTCCGCCCGTAGAAGAGTGTCAAATCCGGTCAGGGTACATAGAATGAATTGTGCCGTCCGGCACAACTATCAATGAGAGGACGTTTGTTCTATGGAAATACTTCAAACCACCTCCCCTGCCCGCCATGACGACGACCGCTGCAAGGCTATAAGCGAGCTTATCGAAGCCGTTGCTGAGCAGCAGGAGGCCCTGGCCCGCATTCTGGAGGCTGAGCACAAAAAGATTGAAAAGACCACCGAGCTGTGTGGAACCGACGTAGATGATCTTGTCCGGATCGACAGGAGCGTTGAGCGTGTTCTGGCCGCAGTCACCCGTCTGGAGCTGGCACTTCAGCTGAAGCTTGACCTGTTCCAAGATTGTCTCTGCCCGGATATGCCCTGCCGTTGTGACCGTTCTCCCTGTCATAAATAAATCTGAGCGGACCGGAAGTTCTCTTCCTGTCCGCCCCAACCCGAGAAGGAGGTTCACGTTATGAGCTGTATCGTTTCAGAAAGTGCGAGCCCGGAAAGCGGCGTCCGCCTGCATTGGGTGGACTGTCCGCACTGCCCTCAGAGGGACCGCTCCTATGCCGGCGATTATGCTCTGCACAGTGCGGCATATCAGGGACGCAGCGCGGCGAAGTTTCTGGCAAAAAAAGCCGACCGCCTGACAGAAAGTGTCGCCCGTGCCAGCGACGTCCGCAGCCTCCTGGACGCAGACGAGTCCACGATACGCGCGCTCTCCTGCGCCTTAAACCAGGAAATGGCTATGATCAAGGATCTCAGTCTTAAAATCACAAGGTAAGGCTCTTTAATGCCGCCTTCGTGGGCTAAGAAAAAGAAGCGGAGGACCAAATGGGTCCTCCGTTTCTTTTACATATGAATCAACTTTTACGGTCTGTCAGTGGGAAGTCCGGCTGCCTCCCGCTCCCTTATAGCGTCCTTACGGGAGATATTCCAGCGGCCGCGGTCGTCAACACCGAGGAACTTGACCCATGTCCAGTCGCCCACGTTGAGGACATCCTCAACCTTCTCAGTTCTCTTGAACTCAAGATCCTTGATGTGGCACATGGCGTCCTTACCGGGGACAAGCTCCACAAATGCTCCTATGGGGATCACGCGCACGCACTGGCCCCAATAGAGCTTGCCGACCTCCGGGACAAAGACGATGTTGTCTATAGTCCTCTTCGCGGCACGGCAGGCCTCTATATCCTGATGGGAGATAAACACGCTCCCGTCGTCGTCTATATCGATCTTGCAGCCGGTATCGGCGCAGATCTTTTGTATGGTCTTTCCGCCTGAGCCGATGACCTCGCGGATCTTGTCGGGATCGATGTGCATGGATATCATCTTGGGTGCGCTTGCAGCAAGCTCGCCGCGCGGCTCAGAGATGACAGGCAGCATGATCTCGTCAAGTATCTGTATACGCGCCTCTCTCGTTATCTCAAAGGCATTCTTGATGATGTCGTAGGTAAGACCGTCGTTCTTCAGGTCCATCTGTATGGCGGTAATGCCCTTCTTCGTTCCGGCGACCTTAAAGTCCATCTCGCCGTGGAAATCTTCCACGCCCTGGATGTCGATAAAGGTCTTCCAGTCGCCGTTGTCGTCGTGTATAAGTCCGCAGGATATACCGGCGACAGGCGCTTTAATGGGAACGCCGGCGTCCATAAGTGCAAGTGTGGAGCCGCAGATTGAGCCCTGGGAGGTGGAGCCGTTGGAGGAAAGCACCTCGCTGACCACACGGATGGCGTAGGGGAACTCCTCCTCAGTGGGGATCACAGGCTCAAGGGCCTTCTCAGCCAAAGCGCCGTGGCCGATCTCGCGGCGTGAGGTGCTGCGGGTGGGTCTTGCCTCACCAACGGAGTAGTTGGGGAAGTTGTAGTGGTGGATATAGCGCTTGGACTCCTCCTCAAAGATGGTGTCAAGCTTCTGTGCGGCGGAGAGTGTGGACAGTGTGCAGACTGAGAGCACCTGAGTCTGACCGCGGGTGAAGAGTCCCGAGCCGTGGACTCTCGGCAGGACGCTCACCTCAGCAGAGAGGGGGCGGATCTCATTCATGGCACGTCCGTCAACGCGCTTGCCCTGCAGAAGCCACTCCTTAACTACCTTCTTCTGGATCTTGTAGGTTATCTCCTCAAGCATGGTGTTTATCTCAGGATAATCCTCACCAAACTCATCAAGCATCTGGGTAACTATTGCATTGTAGCGCTCCTCACGGACGTTCTTATCGTCTGTATCCATAGCGTAGCGCACATCGTCAAGGTGCTTCTCAACGATCTTGTCGAACAGCTCCTGATTCCAGGAAGCGTGCTCATATTCGAACTTAGGCTTGCCTACCTCTGCCACCATCTGGTTGATGAGGGCGATGACAGGCTTTATCGCCTCGTGCGCTGCGACTATGCCGTTAAACATGACGTCCTCAGGTATCTGGTCACCGCCGGCCTCGATCATTACGATCTTATCCATGGTAGCGGCGATGGTGCAGTACATCTCGCTTGTCTTGCGCTCCTCCTGAGTGGGGTTAATAAGGAATTTTCCGTCCTTAAGACCAAGTCCAACACCGGCTATCGGGCCGTTAAATGGGATGTCGGAGATGCTTATTGCAGCGGAGGCGCCGATCATGGCGGCGATCTCCGGAGCACAGTCATAATCCACGCTCATGACGGTGCAGGTGATGACAACGTCGTTGCGTAGGTCCGACGGGAACAGCGGGCGCATGGGACGGTCGATCATGCGGGATGCGAGGATGCCGCGCTCAGAGGGCTTGCCCTCGCGGCGGTTGAAGCCCCCGGGGATACGTCCAACGGAGTAAAGCTTCTCCTCAAATTCAACGGAAAGTGGGAAATAATCGATGCCATCCTTGGGACGTGCAGAAGCGACGGCGGTAACAAGCACCGTAGTCTCGCCGTAAGTCACAAGCACCGAGGCGTTAGCAAGCTCCGCCAGTTTGCCTATCTCCAGCTTGAGGGGACGTCCCGCAAGCTCCATCTCATACTTTTTGTAATTTGGAAATTCTCTGTGTTTGATTATCATATGTGATATGTGCTCCTTTCGTAGTTCCGGAGCCATTTGCCTTTTAGCACTTGAAGCTGCACCCGCTCAAACGGGTGCAGGTTCAAATACTAAAATGACACGGCTCCTTATTTTTCATCTGTGATATGATACCCCGGCTTTATCCGGATAAACCGTCTTAAATAGCAACAGGGGTATTATATGCGGCGGCTGCGCCGCATATAATACCCATTTAATGATTACTTTCTGATGCCGAGCTTTGCTATGATAGCACGGTAACGCTCGATATCCTTCTCCTTA
This sequence comes from Oscillospiraceae bacterium, assembly GCA_051866775.1. Taxonomy (GTDB): domain Bacteria; phylum Bacillota; class Clostridia; order Oscillospirales; family Oscillospiraceae; genus RUG626. The sequence goes on from JBJDXR010000047.1 coordinate 160,543, forward strand.
AGGTAGTCAAGAAGTCTGCGGCGCTTACCGATCATCTTGTACATTCCAAGACGGCTGTGATTGTCCTTCTTGTGTACCTTAAGATGCTCTGTGAGCTGGTTGATGCGCTCAGTAAGGATGGCGATCTGAACCTCCGGCGAACCGGTGTCGTTGTCGCTCCTGCGGTTGGACTCGATAACTGCGGTTTTCTGCTCCTTGGTTATCATTGCTGTTTCTCCTTTCTTTTTATAAGTCCCCGCTCCACCGGGAAAAGGGCGGAAAGGCACCGGAGATGTCCGGCAATACTCCCAAAACCAGATAGAGGGGCAATCTATGTTATATTAGCATATAACTTTAAAATTGTAAAGTTTTTTCTTTTTATTCTCAGTCTGCCTCAACAAAATCCGTTTTAGGTGCACCGCAGATGGGGCACTCCCAATCCTCAGGCAGGTCCTCAAACTCAGTCTCCGGGGGGATACCGTTATCGGGGTCACCCACTTCTGAATCGTAAATATAGCCGCAAGGCTCACAAAGATATCTTGCCATTTTTTGATCCTCCAATCAATTATTAAGAATACATCAATATCCCAAAAATATCATAAGAGCTGCTGTATCGGCAGGCGATACGCCTGAAATTCTCGAAGCCTGGCCCAGATTTTCCGGGCGTATCTTCTCCAGCTTCTGGCGTGCCTCAAGCCTCAGCCCCTGTATACAAGAATAATCTATATCCGCCGGGAGCTTCCGCGCCTCAAGCCTTTTAAACTCCTTTATCTGGCGAAGCTGCTTGTCAATATATCCGGCGTATTTAAGCTCTATCTCCACCTCCTGGGCCGCTGCTCTGGAGATGGCGGGCCGCTCCGTGTCGAAATCCGCAGTATCGGCATAGCCCAGCTGCGGGCGGCGAATCAGCGACGCTATGGAAACACCCGTATGCACCTCAGGCTGGCCGTGCGCCTTTAAAAAGGCGTTGAGCTTATCGGAAGGGGGCGCAAACGTGCTCTCAAGGCGCTTTATCTCCAGGCGCACCTGCTCATACTTATCCAGCACGCGCCTGTAGCGCTCATCTGATATAAGCCCTATCCTGTTTCCGATCCCGGTAAGACGGATATCCGCGTTATCCTGGCGCAGGTAAAGCCTGTATTCTGACCGCGACGTCATCATCCTGTACGGCTCATTGGTGCCCTTTGTGACCAAATCGTCAATAAGCGTACCGATATAAGAGCCTGCCCTGTCGAGTATCATCGGCTCCTCGCCCTTTATCTTCAGCGCTGCGTTAACTCCCGCTACAAATCCCTGAACAGCCGCCTCCTCATAGCCGGAGCTGCCGTTAAACTGACCTGCTCCGTAAAGCCCCTGTATCTTTTTTGTCTCAAGCGTGGGATAAAGCTCCGTGGGGTCTACACAGTCATATTCTATGGCGTAGGCAAAGCGCTGTATAACAGCATTTTCAAGCCCGGATATAGAATGGACCATCTCGATCTGCACATCCTCCGGCAGCGAAGATGAAAGCCCCTGAATATACATCTCCTCCGTGTCCAGCCCCATAGGCTCTATAAAAAGCTGATGGCGCTTTTTATCCGGAAAAGTGACTATTTTCGTCTCGATGGACGGGCAGTATCGCGGCCCCACTCCGTCGATCGCGCCGTTATACAGCGGCGAACGGTCCAAGTTCCTCTTTATTATATCGTGGGTGCCCTCATTTGTATATGTGAGCCAGCAGACTTCCCTGTTTTGCGGGACATTGTCCCCGTCAAAGGAAAAGGGCTCCGGCTCAGCATCCCCCGGCTGAAGCTCCATTTTCGAAAAATCAATGGAGCGTCTGTTGACTCTGGGCGGTGTACCCGTCTTGAAGCGGCGCATGCTAAGCCCCAGTTCACGGAGCCTGGGCGCCAGCTCAATAGAGGCGTGCATACCGTCCGGGCCGCTGTCCTCAAACGTCTCACCGACGATGGTGCGTCCCTTAAGGTATGTGCCCGTGCAGATTATCGCGGCGCGGCATTTGTACACTCCGCCGTTTTTTGTCCTTACGCCTTGCACGCGCCCATCGGAAACGATTATATCCGCGATCTCCGCCTGTATAAGACGAAGATTTTCCTGCCTCTCCAGTGTTCCCTTCATGACCTTCTGGTATTCCCGCCTGTCGGCCTGCGCGCGCAGGGAGTGAACCGCCGGGCCTTTGCCTCGGTTCAGCATACGGTACTGTATGCAGGCCTTATCCGCGGCATTCGGCATCTCTCCGCCGAGAGCGGAAAGCTCGCGTACCAGATGTCCCTTTGCCGTGCCGCCTATCGCCGGGTTGCATGGCATATTTCCCACAGCGTCCAGGTTTATCGTGAAGCACACGGTATTAAGTCCAAGCCTGGCCGAGGCAAGCGCCGCCTCTATCCCGGCATGTCCCGCACCGATAACGGCCACATCGCACTCCCCGGCGCTGTATTCCATGTGTTCCACCTCTCACCATACGCTTGCTTTTTCAGTTGCCTATTTTATTATACACGATAGCAAAATGCAATACCCAATGGCAATTTTATTAAATCCACCCTGTGGGATAGATTTATGTATGCACCGGCACCCCGCGGCGCAAAAAAAGGCCCCGCCTTCCGGCGGGGCTCCCTGCTATTTTCTAAAAATAAGATTCTTAATATACCGCCTGTACGGGCCATGGTCATCTGGGCTGTCAAAGCCTTCCGCAATGCTCCTGTCCAATGCGGTCTTAATATACTCCCCCGCGGTTTTTAAAAGCGGCCTGCCGCTCTTAACATAGGATATAAAAGATGCGGCGTTCTGGGGGGAAAAGCGCATGGTCACGCCGTTTTTATAAAGCGGCTCATTTATATCCGAAAGCAGGCTCGGCTCCCCCGCCGCGGCCCTTACATAACTCACAAAGAAGCTTGAGCCGGAAACGTCACACAGGTTCGCGCTGCCCCACACTCTTGGGTTAATTTCCAGCAGCCTCGGTTCCTGTGCTGAGCCCCGGAAGTCCAGCATAGCCATCCCACTGAAGTCCAGCGCTTTTAATAGCCGCTGGGCGTACTCGGCCATAACAGGGCTTAAAAACGTCCTGCAAAGGCACGTGGGCCCGCCGGACGCAGGAAACTCCCGCAGCGACTCATAACATATAAAGTCGCGAAGCTCGCCGTCTTTACCCATTACCGCCGCCACGCCCAGATCTCTGCCCGCGGCGTACTCCTGAACAAGCGGATCATGGTCCCGCTTTTCCATCTGCGGGTATAGCTCCATAAGCTCCTTGGGGCTTTTTGCGATACGGTAGCGCTCCGCCGGCTTTAAGCCCAGCAGCTCGCCGTTTCTGAACTTTATAAAGCACGGATATTTTACCCGCTCTGACAGGTTCTCAAGGGAGGCGCACTCCGAAAGGCAGCTCGTCACCGGAGCCGGTATCCCCAGCTTCACGGCAAGCTTATACATCTCCCCCTTGTCGTCCGAGAGCTCCATGCTCTCTCTGGAGGGAACAAGAAAATCCGCCTGTTCCGAAAGCTCCGGGTGTTCCTGAAGCAGGTTCAGGAACTTTCTTCCCACGGGAAGTATCACCGGCTTTACGCCGTCCACGGTCTTCTCCCGGCACAGCTTCATAAGCGCCTCAAGAAGCGCCTCCTCCCTGTCAGGGAGGAAGCGCTTATCAGAGAGACACTTTGAGTAAAAGCCAATCGCCTTTTTGGGGGGCGTGGACTCAAGCTCCACCCCCGTCACCTTATACCCTGCGCGGAAAAGCGTCCTCACCGGCGCCATGGCCATACGGTATCTGAGGTCCGTAACGATAACGTTCCTCATTTCTCACTGCCTCTTACAAGCTCTGCAATAAGCAGTACCGCATCTGAGCGCCTGACGAGCTTTTTATCCTTATATAGGCTCTCGTCCACGCTCACTCCAGCAGAAAGCGCTGCGTCAAGCAGGGCATTGCCCGACGCTGAATTCAGTCTGATACGGGACGCCGCCTTAGCCGCCGCCGCCATATCGCTTAACGTCATGTGTACCGGCGCTCTCAGCGTCTCGGGACGTGCCAGCATGATGTAAAGCTCATCTTCCGTTATGGGCTTATCCCCGCCGAAGGTGTTGTTTTTATAGCCCACGGTGTGCCCGCGCCCGAGAAGGAACCTTACGCTGTCCGCTTCCGGGGCGTCCGGGCTCATATCCTCAAAAGGCGACATATTAAGAAGCTCCGACACGGACACGACCCTATAGCCGAAATTTTTAAGTATCTCAAGCTGTTTCGGCAGGGCGTCGGCTATCGGTGTCCGGCGCGCCATATTGCAGCCATCCTTCTGAAATATGATCCTGCCGTTAAGGGCCTCCGGATCAGCCGCCAGCGCCCGCTCCAGAGGCTCCACCATGGCGGACACCTCGGCCTCATATGTGGGCAGAGGCTGCCAGCCGGCTCCGTCGAAGCTGGCGGCCATGTAATTATAGCCCATCACCCTGTAGGCGTCGTAGGCATTGGACCCGTCAGGTATGTTGTCAATATAGTGGGCGGGCCTGCCCAGCTTCATCGTATAGCCGAAGCTGCTCTCCATATAGGTGTGAAGGTCCTGAAGATCGGCGATCACCTCACCAAGCGTATCAAAATGCTTTCTCGCTCCGTATACAGCACGCATTTTCCCGAAAAGCCGATGTGTGGAGCCATGGTTGGATATCTCATGCCCACCACCCAGTATCTTTTTTATAAGCTCCGGCTGGTTTTTCGCCCCGGCAAGCTCATCCTTGCCGAATTCCGGATAGTGGTCAAAGGCGTTCCCGCTCCACATAAAGGTTCCATCCTCACCCTTTGTGTCCGGATAGTTGTCCTTAGTGCTTCCGATAACGTCAAAAGTGACGTGGGCGTCATACTCTTTAAGCTCATCAAGCAGCACTTGGGTAAGGCCCTGCTCCCTGCCCTGAACGTCAAGCGCATCCGGTCCGTCGTCAAAGGTCATAGCCACAAACCTGCCGTTTTTGGGCGGGCAGACCTTCTCTATGCGCCGGACCGGTGAGAGCGACTTCCCGGCCTGCATTTTAAGATATGCCTTGCGCTTTGCATTAACCTTCCGCGCCAGATCATAAAGTCCCATAAACGGTCTCCTTACTCATTATAAGAGCGTTTTTGCCTTCTCTTTTATGAAGCCGGCAAGCCACGCGCCGGTCTCCTCGTTTTTAAGCGCATAGTCTATAGTCGCCTCGAGGAAGCCCCGTATATTTCCCGTGTCGTATCTTCGCCCTTCAAAGTCCACAGCCAGCATTTTTGACTCTCTGCACAGCCTGGCCAGGCCATCCGTCAGCTGTATCTCCCCATTTCTTCCGGGGGGCGTGCTGTCAAGGATATCAAATATCTCCGGTGTAAGCACATACCGGCCGAGGATTGCAAAATTTGAAAATTTCTCCTCAGGTGAAGGCTTCTCGTTTACATCCTGGACATCGTACACCCTGCCTGTAAGCGGCGTCATTTTGACGGAGGAATAGCTGGATATTGCCTCGTCGCTGACCCACTGGACCCCGATGGCGCTGCCGCCGTAGGTCTCCGCCGCATCCATGAGCTGACGGAGCACCGGCTTTTCCGACATCATGATATCGTCGCCCAGCAGCACCGCAAACGGCTCATCTCCCACAAAGCGGCGCGCACGTCCTATGGCGTGTCCGAGTCCGTGGGTCTCCTTCTGCCGGACGTAAAAAATATTGGCAAGATCCGCCGAGCGCCGGACGATCTCCGCCTCGTGGGTCTTTCCGTCCCTGTGCAGTCTGTCCTCAAGCTCCGGATAGTAGTCAAAATAGTCGTCCATCGCCGACTTTGCGCGATTAGTTACAATAAGTATATCCTCGATCCCCGAGGCCACCGCCTCTTCGATAATATACTGTATGACCGGCTTGTCCACAAGCGGCAGCATCTCTTTCGGCACAGTTTTTGTCGCCGGAAGCATACGCGTGCCCAGACCGGCTGCGGGGATAACGGCTTTTCTGATCTTCATGGGAGCCTCCATAACAATTTATTTTAACCTGTCCTCAGGTATCATGCTCCTGAAAAAGCTTATTTTCGGCAGGGCGATCAGGAGCAGCATACCCAGCACGTAGCAGGCGAGCACCTCGCCTGCGGCAATAGTGAGCGCGTTATACGCCCAAAGCGGGAAAAAGGCCGAAAGGCTGCCGGCCTCCGAATAGGCGATAACGGCGCTTACGATCACGCCGTTTGCAATGACCGGCGGCAGCGGCGCAAGCCACTTGTTTTTTACTTTTGATGTGGCAAAGGCAGCCAGCAGCGTAGCAAGTGATCCGAATACTATGTCTATCGGTCCATAGGCGCTCATCAGGTTTGTAAGCACGCAGCCGATAAAAAGTCCCCATGTGGTTCCGGGGAAGAAAAACGGCAGCACACACAGCGCCTCGGAGAACCGGCACTGTACAGGCCCAAAGGCCAGACCGAAGATGTTTGCAAAATAGCTTAAAACGGTGTAAAGCGCCGCCACCACGGCGGCAAGGGCAAGCTGGCGGGTGTTGAATTTGTGCATAGTAAAATACCTCCATTTTTTGTTTAGAGAACGGCCGGAAAAGCGGCCGAACGAACACGGAGTATCCGTGCTTGGACAGGGTGTGGAAACCTGTCGGAGGTATTGTAACATATAATTCCGTTTAATGAAAGTATGCGCAGAAAAATACTGGATTCACCATCCGGCAGCGAAGCGGCAGCCGCAGTAGTCCTGCCGGTACAGGCCGTACTCCTCCGAGAGCCGGATGGACCGAAGGTAGCCGTCCCGTTTTTTAAAATCGGAGGGCAGCCACTTGACGCCCGCATCCTCACTCAGCTTCCCGCCGATGGCGTTTATAACCTCCGCGTTTTTATGGGGGCTTACGGTAAGGGTGGTGGCGAAATATTCGCATCCCAGCTTTTTTGCCGTCTCGGCAGTCTTTCTCAGCCGCAGCTCAAAGCACCTGGGGCACCTTGCCCCGCCCTCCGGCTCGTTCTCAAGACCGGCAGCGCAGGCGTAGAACTCCGCATCGTCGAAGCCACCGTCGATAATCTCCGCCGTTTTCTCCATACCGTTTGCCCGCAACAGCTTATAAAGCTCGCCCAGACGCTTTTCATATTCCTCAAAGGGGTAAATATTGGGATTATAATAAAATACCGTCACCTCAAAAAAAGGCGCAATTCTCTCTAAGACGGCGCTTGAACACGGTGCGCAGCAGGCATGCAGCAAAAGCCTCGGCCTGCGGCCGTCAAGCCCCGATATCTCTTTTTCCATTTGACTGTTCCAGTCCGTTTTCATACCTTCACGCTCCCCCTGTGCTTTCTACATTTTATACTATTTTGAGTCTTTTTCAACGTCAGTAGGCAATTCTTAATAAGCTTTTAATAAAATCATCTTTTATTTAAAAGCAGGATAAGATATACTTTACTTATCAGATTAAAGGAGCCGTCCCGTGAACAAAACGATCAAAATCCTGCTTTTAAGTCTTATACCGCTTATTCTGGGGTATCTTATAAACATATTTATATTTGTGATACCCACATCCCTCTTCAGTCTCATCCAATATGTTTTTCTCGTTCTTTGGGGGGTGCTGGCATATTTCCTCCTGGAGGACGGAGAAAGCCTTCTTAAAAATGTACTGCTTCAAAACGTCCTTGCGGCGCTGTTTCTTGTACTGCTGCTCATTCAGGAGCTGGCCGTCAAAGCATACTGGCAGAATCTCATCGGGACGATTTCACAGCTATACTACACGCCCATACTGGTCCCGGCGTTCTTCATTGCCGGCTTTTTTAATACCTCCGGTATCTGGCTGGCGTACATATTTGAATTTATCCTGATGCTGGCGGTCTCACTGACAGGCTGCCTCATAAAGAGGAGAAAAATCCGGTAAACAGGAACGGGGGACTGCCAAAGGCAGATCCCCCGTTCTTTGTAAACATTTTATCCTACTCTTTTCGCTCGATCAGTCGGTAACGTAAGGCAGCAGGGCGATCTGACGGGCCTGCTTGATAGCCACGGTCAGCTGGCGCTGATGCATTGCGCAGGTACCGGTAGCTCTGCGGGGCAGTATCTTGCTGCGCTCGGAGAGGTAGCGGCGGAGCTTAGCGGTGTCCTTGTAATCTATGTGGTCGCACTTGTCAACACAGAACTGGCAAACCTTTCTGCGCTTACGGTTCTGTGCGGGACGTGCAGGTCTGGACTCTCTTTCGTTGGTCATTTCTAAACCTCCAATCATCAGGTTATTAAAAAGTTATTAATCAGTTTCAGCTGAATCAGAACGGGAGATCCCCGTCGTCATCAGAAAGCTCCGCAAAATCGGAGCCGGAGACCGGCGTGGAATAACTGGGGGCAGGCTCCGAATAGGAGTGCGAATACCCACCGTCCGACGCGGTGTCCTTCTTACTGTCCCCGAAGTAGACATTGTCCGCAACGACCTCGGCAGAGCGGCGCTTGCCGCCATCCTTATCGGTCCAGTCACGTATCTGAAGCCTGCCGGAGACAACGGCCATACGGCCCTTGGAAAAATACTTTGAAACAAACTCAGCGGTGTTGCGCCATGCGACGATATCTATAAAATCCGTCTGCTTGTCACCGCCGTCGCGCGAAGCAAAGTCACGCTCAACAGCCAGTGAAAAGGACGCGACCGCTGTGCCGTTCTGGGTGCGTCTGAGTTCCGGGTCACGGGTGAGCCGGCCCATGAGCACAATGTGATTAAGCATTTTCCTCCTCCTTATTCACCGGCAACGGTGATGAGGGAACGCATAACGCCTTCGGTAATGCCGAGAACACGGTCAAGCTCCGCAGGGAACTGGGGGGCAGCCGTGAACTTCACAAGGACGTAATAGCCCTCGGACTTGTCGTTTATAGCGTAGGCCAGCTTGCGCTTGCCCCACTCCTCGACCTCGCCCAGTGTACCGTTAGCCTCGATGAGGGTCTTGAACTTCTCAACAACTGCAGCAGTTGCCTCCTCGCCTAGATCGGGATCAATGATGTACATGAGTTCGTAGTTGGCTGATACTTTCGCCATTTTTTGCACCTCCTTTTGGACTTATGGCCTCCGCTCAAACGGAAGCAAGGAGCTTGTACACCTTGCGGTGCCAAGCTTTTAAATTATACACGAACCTACAGATTTGTCAAGATTTGCGCGGAAAATATTCAGATAATATTTATTAAGCAGCACAAATCAACGGAGGAAATATCAATATATATCCTCCACCACTTTCTCCGGCGGCGCCTCCAGCTGTTCCGGATGCATCAGGCAGTTTTTGAGGAGCTTAAGCCCCTGAGCATAACCGTAGCCGTCGCAGATACGCTCATCGCACACCATGGCGTAGTCCACGTATCTTCTCTCCTCCGGCTCTCCGTTCTTGTTAAGCTCATAGGCGCGGCGCTTTATTCCGAAGGATATAAATATAGGCAGGTTGCCGAAATTATACAGATGATGGTAAATCGGCGGTATGCCTAACGATCCCATGTCGGTTATTATCATGGAGCCGTGGAACGGGCTGGCCTTGAGCAGGGCCTTTGGCAGGGCGTTAAAGTAGTCAAGCAGGTTCAGGAACCATACCGCGAACTTAAATAATATCCTGGGCATCTTGGTAAGGCTGTCCGCCACATTTGTGGTAGCGTTGCCTTCATCCTTGTTTTTAACGCTGGCTATGGCCTCGTTCATCTTGTTATAGACGTCGTATATCGTGTCGTGCGGGTCGAAGATGACCTTTATAGAGGTCTCACCCGCTCCCTCAGCCATGACCTCCTTGACCGTCATAACTACCTCAATATTTTTTCTGGCGTAGGCCCGCTGGCCGGTTATGTACCGGTTAAGCTGCGGCTTTTGGCTCACTACGCGTATATACGCCGCAATAAACAGGTGCAGCATACCAAGACCCTTGTAGCCCTCTGCGCGTTTTGCCCTGAGGAACTTCTCAGTCTCGGATATCTCCACACTGTCCTTAAAATAGTTGGAGGCGTCGCCGCGGGTCCTCATTATAAACGGTGTCACCGCCATATATGACGACATGCCGCGTATGCGTCTTCCCGGCTTGTTCTTCGGAAACTTTATAGTCTTTTCTTTCTTTGACATATCACCATAACCTCGAAATTTCCATGATTGTGTGCAGCTACGCACAGTATACTATGACGTTCACAATTTGGCAACAATTTTATTTTTGCTATGCAAAAGCATAGCAAAAATGGCCATGTGCCGCCTCCGACGGCACGGCTTTGAAATTTTATCCGCAGTTTTCTTATTCTATCAGAAATTTTGTAAAAACGTGCAGCATTTTCAGCATCTGCAGGGTATTATTAGTGTAAGCGCGCTTAGCCAGACGGCGCCGATTTAGACCCGGTTTTTACGGGCGGATTTGTGCCCATGCTGTGTTATCGGCCTTGGAAATACACAAAGTATTCCCTGCGGCCGACGCCTTGCCTGAACAAAAATCCGCCCTGTAAAAACTGCTTGCACAGTTTCGGCGAGCAATATTCGAGTGATTTTTGCTTTGGCTGAGGCAGCCTTGCTGACGCAAGGCAAGGAGGACAGAGGAAAAAGCGCCGGATAGGGCCGCCGAACTGCGGATTCAAATTGGCGCCGTCTGGCTAAAAAGAGGAGGGATAATATGACGCAGGCCGCTATGTCCGAGGCTGTGGACCTGTGGGGGGATATGGTATGGCGGCTGGCACTTGCCCGCACGGCGGATGTCCACGACGCCGAGGATGTCTTTCAGGAGGTGTTTCTGCGCTATTTTAAAAACGAGCACAAGCTCCATAGCGATGAGCACAGGAAGGCGTGGCTCATACGCTGTACAGTAAACAGGGCCAAGAGCCTTCTCGGCTCGCCATGGCGAAGGCACACCGTGCCGCTTAAAACGGCGGCGCAGGTCGGCGTCTTAGACGAATACCGCGAGGTCTATTCAGCAGTTCTGTCCCTCCCGGCAAAATACAGGACGGTAATCCATCTTTTCTATTACGAGGGGCTGTCCACTGGGGAAATATCCTCATGTCTCAATCTGCGTGAAGGGACGGTGCGCTCACAGCTCAGCCGCGCAAGAGAAATGCTCCGCCAGTCCCTTAAGGAGGTCGAATTATGAACAGGTATAAGGATGCCAATAACGATATACATACCCCGTGTAAGCTTTGCGGGGCCTTGCTTAACGTCAAAAAGCCCAGAAGGCACTTTCGCTGGGCCATCCCGGCCATTGCAGCGGCGGCCGCGGCGGCGATACTTTTGGGAGCCACCCTCTGGCCGAACGGCAGTCCGCTTATCACCAGCGCCTACGCCATATCCGAGGCGGAATATCCCGAGATGTCGCCATACCCCGACGAGAATTCCATCGGCTTTGAGCGGGCATACGAAAAATGGCGGGAGGATAAGCTCACCCAGAGAAACCAGCCGGAGGGCTACGCGGACGGCCTTGACGGGTTTATAGCCGCGACGGCTCAGGAATTTCTGTCAGGTGCAAACGGCGAAAACCGGGTATACTCACCTCTTAATATATATATGGCGCTCTCCATGCTGGCAGAGCTTACAGGCGGAGAGAGCCGCGGGCAAATTCTAGACCTGCTGGAGGTTGACAGCATCGAAGCGCTAAGGATAAAGGCAAACGCCGTCTGGAATGCAAACTACTGCGACGACGGCGCGTACACCAGCATTCTGGCAAGCTCGGTGTGGCTAAGCGACACCATTAGCTTCAACCAGTCCACAATGGATACGCTGGCCGAGACCTATTACGCCTCCTCCTATCAGGGGGCTATGGGCTCGGAGAACCTTAACGAGGCGTTCAGGGCTTGGATAAACCAGCAGACGGGCGGGCTGCTTACAGATCAGGCCGAGGGGCTGGAGCTTGACGGGGAGACGATCCTTGCACTTGCAGCCACGGTATATTTTAACGCCAAATGGCGCAGTCAATATTCCGAGAGTAAAACAACTGAAGAGGTGTTCCACACGGACAGCGGCGATGTTGTCTGTGATTTCATGCACAAGACCGACGAGGAGAATTACTTCTGGGGCGGTAAGTTCGGCGCGATACGCAAGGGCTTTGAGGACGGCGGCACCATGTGGTTCATACTCCCCGACGAGGGCGTACCGGCAGAGGAGCTTCTTTATGACGGGGAGACCATGGCGCTTATCATGATGCGCGGCAGCTCCTCATGGGAAAACCGCAAATACCTCATCGTAAACGAGAGCATCCCCAAGTTTGATGTGACCTCCAGCATTGATCTTGCGGAAGGGCTTCAGAATCTGGGGATAACGGATATATTCAGCCCCGAAAGCTCTGACTTCTCCCCAACGACCGGAGCTGACGCTGATATCTACCTCTCCTCCGCCCAGCACGCCGTCCGTGTTACGGTTGACGAGGAGGGCGTGACCGCCGCGGCCTTTACGGCGCTGGCAACCACCGGCGCCGCCGAGCCTCCCGACGATGAAATAGACTTTGTCCTTGACCGCCCGTTCCTCTTTGTCATCGCGGGCACCGATGGGCTTCCCCTGTTTATAGGCATTGTCAATACCCCGTGAAATTTTCAGCCTGTCAAAAAGGCCTCTCAGATAAGTAAATCACGCAATCTTTGACTTCAACTATTGAGCTTATCCGCGTAGTTCGCGCCCGCAGGTGCGAATAAATTGAAATCTGTTTTCTCCGGCGACATGTGCGTCGGAGAAAACACTTCTCGGCCCGCAAACGTGCGAACGTATGTGAGTGCGCTGCGGCGGGCCGCGGCCTACTCGAAAAAGTGGCAAAGCCACTTTTTCGACAGTAAAAAAAGAGCGCCCGCAGGCGCTCTTTTTTATTTCTTTTATTTCGCATATTCCACTGCTTTTGTCTCCCTGAACAGGTTTACCTTTATCTGTCCCGGGTACTCAAGCTCCGCCTCGATCTTCTTGGCGATCTCGCGGGCCAGCAGGACCATCTCGTCCTCGCTTACCTCCTCAGGCTTGACCATGATGCGTATCTCGCGTCCGGCCTGAATGGCGTAGCAGCTATCCACACCCTTGAAGGACTTTGTAAGCTCCTCAAGCTTCTCAAGGCGCTTGATGTAATTCTCTATGTTCTCTCTTCTGGCTCCGGGCCGCGCGGCGGATATCGTATCCGCAGCCTGTACAAGGCAGGCTATCAAGGTGTGCGGCTCAACGTCGCCGTGGTGGGCCTCAATGGCGTGGACCACTTCTTCGTTTTCCTTATAGCGTCTGGCCAGCTCAACGCCCAGCTGGACGTGGGAGCCTTCCATCTCGTGGTCGACTGATTTGCCCAAATCGTGGAGCAGTCCGGCACGCTTGGCCGTCGCCACATCCGCGCCCAACTCAGAGGCTAAAAGCCCGGCGATATGCGCGACCTCCTTGGAATGGTTAAGGACGTTCTGTCCATAGCTCGTGCGGTATTTCTGGCGGCCGATGAGCTTAACAAGCTCAGGATGCAGGCCGCGAACTCCCGTCTCGAATACTGCACGCTCTCCCTCGGCCTTGATGGTGGCATCCACCTCATTTTTCGCCTTCTCTACCATCTCCTCGATGCGGGCGGGATGTATACGTCCGTCGACTATCAGCTTCTCAAGGGCAAGCCGCGCGATCTCGCGGCGCACCGGATCAAAGCTGGAAACCGTTATCGCTTCGGGTGTATCGTCTATGATAAGGTCAACGCCCGTGAGCGTCTCTATGCTGCGGATATTGCGCCCCTCGCGTCCGATGATGCGTCCCTTCATCTCGTCATTGGGCAGGGGTACCACTGAGACGGTGGCTTCGGCAACATGGTCTGCGGCACAGCGCTGGATGGCAAGAGAGATATACTCCTTGGCTTTGGTGTCCGCTTCCTCCTTATAGCGGGCCTCGATCTCTTTGATCTTCACTGCGACCTCATGGGTGCACTCAGACTCCACATTTTTAATGAGGTATGCCTTCGCCTCATCAATAGTGTATCCGGAGATCTTCTCCAACATTTCAAGCTGACTGCGCTTGATAAGCGCCACTTCTTCTCTGGCCGCGTCCAGACTGGCCAGCTTCTTCGTGACCTGATCGTTCTTGCGTTCTACGGTCTCGGACTTTTTGTCCAGAGTCTCCTCTTTCTGCTGGAGCCTGCGCTCCTGTTTTTGTAGTTCTGCACGTCTTTCCTTGACCTCGCGCTCATACTCTGCGCGGCTGTTGTGTATTTCCTCTTTGGCCTCCAAAAGCGCCTCACGCTTCTTGCTCTCTGCGCTCTTAATGGCCTCATTGATGATTCTCTTTGCCTCCTCCTCAGCGCTCATTATCTCGCGCTCGGACACCTTTTTGCGGTACATAATTCCGGCAAAGAAGCCTATAGCTAACGCCACAACTGCTGCTATGGCGATATATAACCATGTCATCCGGGTATACACACCTCCATTCCTTATTAAATTCTGTATGTGCAAACTTAATAAATATATTTACGAAATATCCCCAATTAATTTCGAAAATACCATACACGTTATTTTACCGCCCATAAGATGTTATGTCAAGTAATTTTGATATTCTCAAATATGTGATGATCCGCCGCACTCCCGCCTTCTTTTTATCTGACCTCTTGTAAATCGCCTGCGCGGATACTATAATATTTAATCATTCAAGAAGGATGTGCGCGTATTGTCTGGTAAAAGCTCAAACGATTTCTCCAAAGGCAGTGTTGTCTCCAACATCATGCGTCTAGCCGCCCCCATGACTCTGGCTCAGCTTATAAACGTGCTGTATAACGTAGTGGACAGGGTATACATAGGCCATCTGCCCGAAGCCTCCACTCAGGCCTTGACCGGCATAGGCCTGGCCCTCCCGATAATAACCATAATAACGGCTTTCACAAACCTTTTCGGCACCGGCGGCGCCCCTCTATTCTCCATGGCGCGCGGTGCTGGCGACAAGGACCGCGCGGAGCGGATCATGGGAACGACCTTTTCCACGATGCTGCTTGTGGGCGCGGTGCTGGCGGTCACTTGCTTTGCCCTCCGCCGTCCGCTGCTCTACCTGTTCGGGGCCAGCGACGCCACATACCCCTATGCCGCCGCGTACATTGAGATATACCTTGCAGGCACGCTCTTTGTGATGATAAGCCTGGGTATGAACAGCTTCATAAATGCCCAGGGCTTTGGCGTTACCGGTATGCTCACGGTCTCCATCGGCGCGGTGCTGAACCTTATCCTTGACCCGCTTTTTATATTCGTTTTTGATATGGGCGTCAGAGGCGCCGCCACTGCGACGGTCGCTTCCCAGCTTATATCCGCCCTGTGGGTGCTGCGCTTTCTCACCGGCAAAAAAGCCGTAATAAAGCTCACAAGGCGCAGCCTCCATATAAGCCTCCCTCTCGTCCGGGAAATATGTACCCTCGGCATGTCAGGCTTCATCATGTCAATAACCAACGGCTCCGTCCAGATAATCTGCAACGCCACGCTTCAGCGCTGGGGCGGAGACCTTTATGTGGGCATAATGACCGTCATAAACTCCGTCCGCGAGATCGCCACAACTCCCATGACCGGCATAACAAGCGGCGCACAGCCCGTTATAAGCTTCAACTACGGCGCTAAGGAATACGGCAGGGTAAAAAGCGCCATCAAATTCATGTCAGCCGCTTGCATAGGAATCACTCTTGCCACATGGGGACTGATAGTCCTGTTCCCCCGTTTTTTTATTCACCTGTTCAACAGTGACCCGGAGCTTTTAGAAAAAGGCGTTTCTGCCATGCATATCTACTTTTTCGGCATATTCCTGATGGCGCTCCAGCACTCGGGCCAGTCCACCTTTGTGGCGCTGGGGAAGTCCCGGCACGCCATTTTCTTTTCCCTTTTCCGAAAGGCCATAATAGTCATCCCCTTGACGCTCTGGCTTCCTACAGTAGCGGGGCTTGGCACCGACGGCGTGTTCCTCGCAGAACCGATTTCCAACCTCATTGGCGGCGGTGCGTGTTTTATAACAATGCTTCTGACCGTCTGGCCAAAGCTTACCGCCTTGCAGAAGGAGTCCGCCGTACGGCAGTAAGAGTGAATTTTCATTATGCCGGTTTGCCCCTGGTACTTGACAGAAATCAACTTTGAGGTTACAATGTCAAATGCCAATCGGTCAATAACCGGATATATGCCCATGTAGCTCAGCAGGATAGAGCGACCGCCTCCTAAGCGGTAGGTCGGAGGTTCGAATCCCCTCATGGGTGCCACGTCGCCGCGGACTGCATATCGTTCGCGGCGGCTTTTTATTTAAAAAAAGGAATCACCTGATCTTCAGGTGATTCCTTTTTTGTTTTCGCAGCCTTTTGCGGCTGTTTTTCTTTTCGTATAATTAGGCTCAATCCTCGGACAGCAGCTTGCGGCGCTTCCAGTAGCCTCCGTAGAAGTAGATCATGCACACGATCGCCGGCAGCACTCGGGATATCGCCACGCCCCAGAAATAGCCAAGGCTCGTCATGTACCAGTCGGTCTCCGGTGTAACTCCAAAGATGACATGTACAAACAGCAGGCTCGCGCCGATTTTGCAGACCACCCCGTCAAGTATTCCCAGCACAAAGTTCAGCGAGGCATTTCCCGCGCCGATGACCATTGACTGATAGGAGCCTGTGACGGCCGAGACAAAGACGTGTATCACAAGTATCTGAAGGTATACCTTGCCAAGCGCGATAACCTCCTCATTTGTCGTAAATATTCCGAACACCTGATGAGGGAATATCAGAATAACAGCAGACACTATCGCCGCAAACCCCAGGCAGCACAACAGCGTGCAGTGGACGACCTTCTTGGCCCGGTCATATTTCTTCGCGCCTAAGTTCTGCCCTACCATCGCCGCACAGGCCTGCGCAACACTGGTGGAGAATATCTCCAGGAATTTCTGAAGCTTATTCCCTATTCCGTTTGTGCCGGACGCTATATCACCGCAGGCGTTAACGTTGGCGTTTACCCACAGCATTGAGAAATGCACCAGAATGGAGCGGGCCGCCTGAGGCAGGCCGATCTTCAGGATCACCTTCAAATGCTCCTTCTCGCACCTGAAGTAGCTGAGCTTCAATTCAAACTCAAAGGCATCTCTGTGCTTGTACATATAGACAAAGGTCGCCGCAAAGGAGGCTATCTGGGAAGCCACCGTCGCTATTGCCGTACCCGCCGCCTGAAGGTCTAATACCGCAACCAGCAAAATGTCAAGGAAGATGTTTACGGTTGCTGCGATTATGATGAAGATAAGAGGCCGCTTCGACTCCCCCATGCCCCGCAGCAGTCCGCAGACGGCGTTGTAACCGAAGATAAACGGCAGTCCAAAGGCCGTTATCACCATGTATGCCGTCGCCTGTGAAAATGCCGACTCCGCGCAGTTTAGAAGCTCAAGTATGGGCTTATGAAATATCAGCAGGATAACCATAAGCACAGTGGAAATTATAAGCATCATGGAAATAAAGGTGCCTATAGCTCTTTTCAGCTTCTGCTCCTGTTTTGCTCCTGCAAGCTGGGCTATGTATATTTGTCCCGCCGTTGCAAAGGCCGTGGCCACCGGTGTTAGAAAATCAACGACCTCACCGCCTACGCTGACTCCGACTGTTCCGTTATTTCCTACAAACCGCCCAATGACCATCAGGTCCACCATTGAATACAGCTGCTGGACCAAATTCATCAATACGATGGGAAACGCAAATATAAGCAGCGACTTCATGATCGACCCCTGCGTCAGGTCCCGTCCCACCGTTTTTGTGCCTGTGCTCAAGTAATCTCCCCCTTATTTTCTTTTGTTCTTTATCACACTGTATTATTTTAAATGTAGCACACAAACTGTGGAATAACATTTTTGTTAACACTGTGCAAACAAAATGTTGACATCCGTGTTTGCAGAAATATATAATAAAATTTATCTTATTCGTCTACTAATTCAGCAGAGAATAGGAAATTTTTTGAAAGGGAGCAAAAATAGGGGGGCAGTTCCTTTATGTGGGACGGCAGCGAAGGCTTCGCTTCACCTTTACCAAGCAGTCCGGAGGCATCCACACCATTAATAATGTACCATTAATAATGTAAAGACCGGAAAGTATTCGGCATATGCCCACGGGTCCTCCCGTGGGGAGTTTGCCTGCATAATGATGCGTTACCTTGGCGGTTCATATGACTGCGGCAATATAAAGTAAAGCAACGCTCACACTATTATTAAGCGGCGCTGAGATTTTATGATCTCAGCGCCGCTTTTTTACCGTTTTTTTAATTAAAAAGGTGTCTCATTTTTCCGCTTATACATTTTAATATATTATGTTATAATGGTATCAGCTATTGAGCCGCAGCCTAAGGCAAACCGCAATCCGGTTCTGTACGGAATTCAGCCGCCCAGTTTTTCCTTCTCCATACCGCTGCATATATCCGCAAAGCGCGTCAATGTGCTGGAAAAAAATTTGTTCTTTCTGTATACAAGGTCGAACGTCCGAGACAGGTTCGTGTCCTCAATGGGACATACGCAAAGCTCCCCGCGCAAAAGCTCGCGCCGCACCAGCCTTGCCGACATGACCGTTATTCCAAGATTGTGGAGCACCGCCTCCTTTATCGCCTCAAAGCTGTAGCTGCTCCAGGATGGGCTGCATATAAGCCCATGCTCGCTCATGGCCGTCTCGAGCTTCGCCCGGGTCCCGCTGCCCACTTCACGCAGTATAAGTTCCTCCTTTACCAGCTCCGCAATTTTTACGGAGCTGCGGCCGCTGAACGGGTGCTTTGGCGAGCATATCACAGCAAGCTCGTCATTTATCACCGGCTTTACCACCAGATCCGGCGTCTTGACATCTCCCTCAACAAGGCCGATATCAAGCTCACTTTTCAGGAGCTTCTCCTCGATTATCTTCGTATTTGCGACGCTGACCTCGCACTTTACCTCCGGTGTCTCAGCACGCAGAAGCTCGATTATCGGCGCAATGACGCACACTCCCACAGTCGCCGTGGCTCCGATGCGTATCCCGGGGTTATGGGATTCGTTCCGCAGGAAGCGCTCCAACTCCTCATTGAGATGTATTATACCGTTTGAATACCCCAGAAGCCTCCTGCCCGCCGGCGTCAGGCGCAGCCTGCGGCCTGTGCGGTCAAAAAGCTTCACGCTATATTCCTTCTCAATATCGGATATGGCAAGGCTGACAGAAGGTTGGGTTATATACAGCTTCTCCGCCGCGGCGCTCATACTGCCTGTGTCTGCGACCGTTACGAATATTTCCATGTTGCGTATGGTCATGTTTTCACCATTCCTTAATGTGATTTCACCGTTACCCACAGATATAGGTTTTTCCCTATAGTTTATATTAGTATATTAGCATTTTACAAACGGCACGTCAAATGTTAATCTTGTGTCAATGTTAACTTGAAGGTTTAGCAAAATAAGTAGGAGGGGTACAACACATATGAGCTACAGACTTTCATCTTCCGAAACGGAAAAGCTGTTTGCAAAGCTTGCGGAGACATACGATATTTATGCTCCCAAGTGTTTCCCAAAGCAAGGCCGCTTTTCTGACACAGACGTCATCAAGTATGACAAGATCTCTTCACTGAGCGAGGTCGTCTGGGACAAGAAATCCACCTATCCCATGAAGGAGGTCCTCACTCCCATTCAGCAGGCGATATTCTACTTCACCGAGGATGAGTACCGCGCAAGCAAGGGCAAGACCCGTCCAATGCTTATCTTCGCACGTCCCTGCGACATAAACGCAATGGAGGTTCAGGCGAGAATCTATGCTGGCAACGGCGGCTTCACCGATATGTACTATGAGCGTATGCATGAGAGAGCCAAATACATACTCATGCCCTGCAACGGCGGCGATGACACCTGCTTCTGCGTCAGCATGGGCACAAACACCACCGAAAATTATTCCATGGCCGTTAAGAATACCGAGGACGGTATGCTTATCGAGGTAAAGGACGCCGATCTTGCGTCTTACTTTGAGGGTGCTGAGAGTGCGGAGTTTGCTCCTGAGTTCGTCACTGAGAATGAGCTTGAGGCGCACATCCCCGACATCCCCAACAAAGAGGTCCTCAAGGCCCTTAAGAACCATCCCATGTGGAAACAGTTCAACGGCCGCTGCATCTCCTGCGGAGCCTGCACCGTCGCCTGTTCAACCTGCACCTGCTTCACCACCAGAGACGTCATCTACGGCGACAATCCTGAGGTGGGTGAGCGCCGCAGGGTTTCCGCCTCCTGCCAGATCGACACCTTTGCAAAGGTCGCCGGCGGCGGAGATTACCGCACCACAGCCGGAGACCGTATGCGTTACAAGATGCTCCACAAATTCCACGACTACAAGGCACGCTTTGGCGATTCCAATATGTGTGTCGGCTGCGGCCGCTGCACGGCCCGCTGCCCCGAGTACATCTCCATCACTGCAACGCTTGACAAGATGTGCGCCGCCGTCGCGGAGATCAAAGCCGAAATGGGCGAATAAGAAAGGAGCATGAACATGACAAACTGCGTTCAGCCTCAGCCTTACGAGATCATAAATGTAAAGCATGAGACAGATATCGAATATACCTTCCGTATAGCTACAGACATAAAGCCCCAGCACGGCCAGTTCCTTCAGCTCTCCGTACCTATGATCGGCGAGTGCCCGATCTCCGTCAGCGAGCAGGGCGACGGCTGGCTCGAGTTCACTATCCGCAAGGTCGGAAAGGTAACCGACGTGATCTTCTCCAAGCAGGCGGGAGACAAGCTCTTCCTCCGCGGCCCCTATGGCAAGGGCTGGCCTATGGATGAGATAAAGGGCAAGCACCTCTTTGTCATCGCCGGCGGTACCGGCGTATCCCCCGTCCGCAGCCTCTTGAACTACTGCGCGAAGAACCCCGGTTTTGTGGAGTCCGTCTCCCTCATTTCCGGCTTTAAGAGCTTCGACAGCGTTCTTTTCAGAAACGACCTTGAGACCTGGAAGAGCAAGTTTAACACATGGTTCTGCCTGGACAACGAGGAGCATGAGGGCTTCCATAAGGGCTTCGTGACCAACTTTGTTAAGGAGCTTCCTCTCAAGGAGGCCGGAGATAACTACGCTGTGGTAGTCGTCGGTCCTCCTCCCATGATGAAGTTCACCGGACTTGAGCTTCTCAAGAACGGATTTGACGAGAATAAAATTTGGATGAGCTTTGAGAGAAAGATGTCCTGTGCCGTCGGCAAGTGCGGGCACTGCCGTATAGACGAAGTCTACGTCTGTCTGGATGGCCCTGTATTCCCGTACACCGTCGCAAGAGATCTTGTTGACTGAGGAGGGTAATTACATGAACAGAGATATAAACATTAAGGAAACACGTCTTAACTGCTTCCGTCAGTCCAAGGTAGACGGGGAGTTTATGCTTCAGATGCGCGTCCCCGGCGGTATGGTAGACGCTAAGTATCTTGACGTTATTCAGCACATTTCCAAGACCTGGGGCGACGGAAATATGCACTTCGGCACCCGCCAGACCTTTGACGTATGCGGGATCAAGTATGACGACATCCCCGCTGTCAACGCCTATATCGAGGATTACATCCGCGAAGTGGACGCAGAGATGTGCAACGTCAATATGGACACCGTCGCCGGTGAGCCTCATGAGTGGGATCCGAAGTCCGGCTATCCCACCATCGGCGCAAGAAATATCACCGCCTGCATAGGCAATTACCACTGCATCTGCGGCAACATCAACACCTTTGAGCTTGCCCGTAAGATTGAGAACATCATCTTCCCCAGCCATTACCATATCAAGATAAACATCGCCGGCTGCCCCAATGACTGCAACAAGGCCCACCTTTGCGATTTCGGCATCATCGGCTGTGCTAAGATCGATTACCATCCTGACCGCTGCATAGGCTGCGGCCTGTGTGCCAAGAAGTGCGAGCACGGCGCAACACGCGTTCTGTCCCTCAACCCCCAGACCGGAAAGATCGACAAGGACCCCTGCTGCTGCGTCGGCTGCGGCGAGTGCGTAAAGGCCTGCCCGGCCAGCGCATGGACCCGTAAGCCCACCCCCTTCTATAAAGTCATCGTCGGCGGACGTACCGGCCGCCAGACCCCGAGACTGGGCAAGATGTTCCTTAACTGGGCCTCTGAGGACGTAGTTTTAGGAGTCCTCAAGAACTGGCAGAAGTTCTCCGCATGGGTCATGGACTACAAGCCCGAGTATCTCCACGGCGGACACCTGATCGACCGTGCCGGCTACAAGAAGTTCAAAGAGATCATACTTGACGGCGTCGAGCTGAACCCCGAGTGCTTGGTTGCAGAGGATATATTCTGGACTGAGACTGAGTATCGCTCCAATTACAACGTCAAGCCCCTGTCCATGCATCACACCGCAGGTCCTCAGGCAAAATAAAAAGTGAAAGCGGGGGCTTTTAGCCCCCACTTTTATTTTATCTGTTTGCCTATAACAGCATTGGGTAGAATAACCCTGAAACGGAGTTGTTTAAATGAAAATCAAACGCACCCTTGTATTTGTACTTCTACTTTCACTTGTTTTGGCCTCCTGTGCCGCGGATACCGGCGAGGCGGAGGATGGCTCAGACGTCAGCCATGACAGCGCCTACACCATTTCCTTTACCGATGATCTGGGCCGTGAGGTCACGGTGAATTCACCTGAGCGTGTCGCCGTAATGATAGGCAGCTTTGCCGATATATGGTGCCTTGCAGGCGGCAAGGACAGCATAGTTGCCGCTGCAAACGACATATGGACGGAATTCGATCTGGGATTATCCGATGACGTGGTAAACCTTGGCTCCATCAAGTCTCCGGATATGGAGGCCCTCATCTCCTCTGAGCCGGATCTTGTGATAGCCAGCACCAATACGTCCGCAAACGTTGAAATGCTGGACACCCTTGAGTCCATGGGCATAAACGTTATCTACTTCGGTGTCAGCTCCTTTGATGAGTATCTGCATATGCTGGACATATGCTCCCAGATAACCGGCTGCCCGGAAAATTATCAGGAGTACGGTGAGAATGTTAAGGAGCAGGTGGATGCAGCCGTAGCCCGCGTGACCGGGGAGGCCCCCACAGTCCTTTACGTGCGCGCGACCGGTTCCAGCGTCAAGGTAAAAAACAGTAAGGACAGTGTTCTTGGAGAGATGCTCTTTGATCTGGGCTGCGTGAATATTGCCGACAGCGATGAAAGCCTTCTTGAGGAGCTGAGTCTGGAGGCCATACTCACAGCCGACCCGGATTATATATTCGTGGTCATCCAAGGCTCAGATCCAACCGACGCGGAAAAGAATCTTGACGCCACGCTGCTCTCCAATCCCGCATGGAACCAGCTTACCGCCGTACAGGAGGGACGCTACTACGTACTTGACAACAACCTTTATAATCTGAAGCCAAACGCTCGCTGGGGGGAGGCTTATGAAAAGCTCGCGGACATCATCTATCCGTAAAGGTTCCAAAAAAAAATACTTTTTCATACTTGCCGCCCTTGTTGTCCTTGCCGCGGCGGCAAGTATGTGCTTCGGCACAGTATTTATATCTCCGCTTAAGCTTCTGCGGGTGTTTTCCGGCAAGGAGACCGGCACCTCCATTTCCAGAATAGTATTATATATACGCCTTCCGCGCACCTGCGGGTGCCTTCTTGCGGGCACTGCCCTTGCAGTATCAGGTACTATCATCCAGAGCGTTCTGTCAAATCCGCTTGCTGCGCCAAATATAATCGGCGTCAACTCCGGAGCCGGGCTGTGTGTTGCCATATGCTGTGCGATCGCCCCATCGGCGCTTAATCTGGTTCCCGTCATGGCTTTTATCGGGGCATTTGCGGCGGTAGTGCTGGTACTGGTCATCTCGGAAAAGACCGGCGCGTCAAAAATAACGCTGGTTCTTGCGGGCGTCGCCGTGTCCAGTGTGCTGAGCGCGGCGATCGACGCCGTGGTGACGCTGTTTCCCGACGCGCTTGTGGGCTACTCCGACTTCCGCATAGGGAGTCTCTCAAACCTTACCATGTCCCGTATCGGCCCTGCGTTCTGGATAATCCTTGTCTGTCTTATCATCGCCTTCTCCATGACAAACGAGATAGACGTTATGATGCTGGGCACGGATACCGCGCGGAGCCTTGGCCTTCACACAAAGCGTATGCGGCTCCTGCTGCTGGCTCTTGCCGCGGCCCTTGCCGGCGCGGCAGTCAGCTTCTCGGGACTCATAGGCTTTATCGGCCTAATTGTTCCCCACATAATGCGCCGGCTCATGGGCGAAGAGAGCCGGTTTTTGCTGCCTGCATCGGCTTTGGGCGGGGCCGCACTGCTGACAATATGCGACCTTCTGGCACGCTCGTTGTTTTCACCCTTTGAGCTGCCCGTGGGAATAGTCATGTCCTTTGTGGGCGGACCGTTCTTCATTTGGCTGCTCCTGCATCAGAGAGGTGGGCGGATACATGATTGAGCTTAAAGATCTCTGCTCCGGTTACAACGGCAAAGATGTGATAAAGGACATCTCCCTCTCCTTTCCCCCGGGGAAGGTGCTTGTACTCATAGGCCCAAACGGCTGCGGGAAAAGCACGCTTCTCAGGACAATAATCGGTCTTATACCCAAGGCATCCGGGGAAATACTTGTGAACGGCACACCTACGGATAAGCTAAGCACCCGGGAGCTGGCGCAGAAGGCTGCCTATATGGCACAGTCCCGCAGCATACCGAACATAACAGCCCGGAGAATGGTGCTTCACGGCAGATTTCCATATCTTTCATACCCAAGACGGTACCGCAAGGAGGATCTGGACGCGGCGGAAGAGGCCCTTCGCCTTTCAGACGCTTCTGACGTCTCAGACCGCTTTATGACAGAGCTTTCCGGCGGGCAGCGGCAGAAGGTATATCTGGCTATGGCTCTGGCTCAGGGGACCGGCACTATATTTATGGACGAGCCTACCACTTTCCTGGATGTGGCCCATCAGCTTGAGGTCATGAGGGTCGCGCGGGAGCTGGCAAGCAGCGGAAAAGCCGTGGTTCTTGTGCTGCACGATCTGTGCCTTGCAATGAGATACGCAGACATCATCGCCGTCATGGAGCATGGCTGCATACGCCTGTCAGGCACGCCGGAGGAGGTCTTTTTGAGCGGCGCGCTGGACGAGGTGTTCGACATATCACTGCGGCGCGTAAGCACCCCTGACGGCTGGCAGTATTACTACGTCAAATAGTCCCATCGGGCTGTATTTAGGAGCTTTATATGGCATATTTTCCTTTCTTTATGGACATAACAGGCGCCGACTGTCTCATAGTCGGCGGCGGGACAGTGGCTCTCAGGAAGGTCCAGAAGCTTCTCCCTTATTCACCACGCATAACCGTAATATCCCCGGAGCTTTCCCCGGAAATATGTGCGATCGAGGGCATCTCCATCTTAAAGCGCGAATTTTTGCCGGAGGACATAGACGGGCGTATGTTCGTCATAGCGGCGACGGACGATAAGTCCCTTAACCGCTCCGTCGCCGCTATGTGTAAAGACCGGAGAATACCTGTTAACTCCGTTGACGACAGGGAGAACTGCTCTTTTATATTCCCAAGCCTAGTAAAGCGCGGGGAACTGTCCATCGGCATTTCCACCGGCGGGGCAAGCCCTACTGCGGCAATATATCTGAAAAATCAGATAAATGCCCTGCTGCCGGAGGAGTTTCCTGAGATACTCAAGTTTTTGGACTCGCTGCGGGGAGATGTAAAAGCCCGTATCCCCGATGAACACCGCCGGGCGGCTCTTTTCTCCCGGCTTTTTGATGAGTGCTTTGAAAAAAAACGGCCCCTGACATCCTCAGAGTATGAGGCGCTTATGGGGTCTTTGGAGTGACGATATGAAGGAAAAAACCGGATGCGTATATCTTGTGGGCGCCGGCTGCGGCGACGCGGGGCTGATAACCGTCTGCGGGCAGGAGCTTTTAAGGCACTGCGACACTGTGGTTTATGACAGTCTCATCTCCCCGGAACTTCTGGGGCTTTTAAAGCCGGAGGCTGAACGGATCTATATGGGCAAGCGCCAGGGGCGCCACTCCGCGTCTCAGGAGGAGATATGCGCCCAGCTCATAGCAAAGGCCCGGGAGGGTAAGTGCGTCGTCAGATTAAAGGGCGGCGATCCGTTTGTGTTCGGCCGCGGAGGTGAGGAGCTTATGGCGCTAATTAATGCCGGGATCCCCTGTGAGGAGATACCGGGCATAACCTCCGCCATTGCTATACCGGCTGCCGCGGGGATCCCCGTCACCCACCGGGGTTTAAGCCGGGGCGTACACATTGTTGCCGTACACACAGCCGACACTGCCGACGGCCTGCCCGAGGACTTCGACGACCTGGCGCGTCTTAAGGGGACGCTGGTGCTGCTGATGGGTCTGAGCCGGCTCGAGCTTATCTCCGCCCGGCTCATATCGGCGGGGATGGACTCCTGCACCCCGGCAGCGGTCATATCCGGCGGAAACTCCCCTAATCCTGCCACCGTCCGCGGGACGCTTGGGGATATAGCGTCCATTACAAGGGCGGCTGATGTCAGATCCCCCGCTGTAATAGTCGTGGGTAAAGTCGCGGAGCTTGAGCTTACCGCCTCGATCTCTCGCCCCCTCTCCGGCATTCGCATAGGCGTCACCGGAACGGACAATCTTACCGGAAAGCTTTCGGCCAAGCTTCGGGAGCTTGGCGCATACGTCTTCACTGCACAGCGCTCAGTGGTGGAGGAGCTTGCCTGTGACATCGAAAGACTTCTTGACGGACGTACACGCTGGCTGGTATTCACCAGCAGCAACGGCGTGCGTGTGTTCTTTTCACGGCTTAAAAACCTCAATATCGACATAAGACGGCTCTCAGCCTGCAAATTCGCCGTAATAGGATCCGCCACGGCAAAAACGCTCGGCCAATACGGTATCTGCGCCGACATCTGTCCGCAGGTGTTTACAAGTGAAGCGCTGGGCGCGGAGCTTATAAAATCAGTCCCCCCAGGGGAGCCTATCGCGCTGCTCCGCTCACGACTCGGCTCTGAACCGCTTTTAAGCGCTCTTGTTTCCGCCGGGCTTTCAGCGGAGGATATCCCGCTCTATACGGTAAATCCCGTACGCAGCGGCTTCGAAGAGCGCCTTTCGGAAGTCAAAAGCGCGGACTACCTCGTATTCGGAAGCTCCGGAGGGGTAGGTGCATTTTTTGAGGAGTTTGGTGATATTCCCGACGGCCCTCTCTGTGTGTGTATCGGAGACGTCACCGCCTCATCTCTTAAGAAAATGACAACAAGGTCATTTATAACGGCCTCCCGCTTTACAAGCGAGGGTATAGCCGAGGCGATCCTCTGTCATCATTCAGAGAACGGCTCCAAGTAAAAAAGCAGACACGGCCTAAAAAACCGTGTCTGCTTTAAGTTTAAATTTATGCCTCCGGCAGATATACATGGAACGGGCTGCCTTTAACGAATATCGGCGTAAGCTCGGACTGGATCAGCGGCCTTGCATACTCGAGGAACTCCGTACGCATATCCGTATGATTCTCATTTACCCACTCGATCGGCACCTTCTTCTCCAGATTTGCGACCTCAGAGATTGGATGCAGTTCGGTCACACACTGGTATGGAGCGTTGGATATACGCTTCAGCGCGACCATTTCACCTGTGTGGCCCTCAAACGCCGCATTTACCGCCATACCGCCCACCTGATAGGCCTCAGTTATATCGGTGCGGCTGGTGAGATGCCCGGCGCAGCGCTGCAATGTGGAGAGTTCTATTGCGCGGGTCTTAGTCTTTAAGTTTCTGGCTACGGTATTGGCAAGATATCTTGCCGTACCTGTCAGAGCCTTATGGCCGAAAGCATCCACCGCGTGAACATCATCGGCAAGCTCACAGACATACCGCCCGTCAGCAAGCTTGACCCCTTCCGACACGGCGATAACTATACTGGACTTCTTTGCCTGCATGGCCGCCACCTTTTCAATAAAACGGTCCACACCAAACGGTATCTCCGGAAGGCATATCATGTCCACACCTTCGCAGTCCTCACCTCTGGCAAGAGCCGCCGATGCTGTGAGCCAACCGGCGTTTCGCCCCATAGTTTCCACAATCGTCACATAATTTGTGCCGTAAACCGTGGCGTCGCGCACAATCTCCTTCATCACTATGCTTATGTATTTGGCGGCGCTTCCGAAGCCCGGCGTATGGTCGGTCACCATCAGGTCGTTATCTATGGTCTTTGGGACACCCATAAACCGGATCTCACTGCCTACATGCTCACCATATTCCGCCAGCTTACCAATGGTATCCATGCTGTCATTTCCGCCAATGTAGAAGAAAAATCCCACGTCCAGCTCATAGAGTAATGAAAACAGCTTTTTGTACTGCTTCTCTCCCTCTTCATCACGCCAGTCAGGAAGCTTATACCGGCAGCTTCCCAGATAGCTTGACGGCGTGCGCTTCAGAAGCTCTATGTCTATGGCACTGCTGAGTCTGTCATTAAGCGTGACATACTGGCCCTTTAACAGCCCCTCCACGCCATGGAGCATACCGTACACGCGCCCTGCTCCGTGCTGGCAGGAGGCCTCGAACACCCCTGCAAGGCTGGAATTTATAACGGCAGTAGGTCCGCCCGACTGACCGACTATTACATTTTTGCCCATTATGTCATCCTCTCTTTCAATGTGTTTTCTAGTAGATTATACCATATACGTCTGATAATTTCCACAATATACTGTGCAAAATTCTCGACTTTTTTCAGCAAATCACACAGTATTTTGCACTGTCTATATGCGGCAAGCATATCTCAGGATCTCAGGGCAGGCGAAGCTATACCAACAGCTTATTTTATAGACGGCGGGAATATGTGTCCTTATATCTGTATCCGCAAATAAAACAGACGGTATTCTATTCTTGACACGGATGATATAATACTATACTGTATATGCACGTTTTTATTGCAAAAATGGCGAAAAAGGTGTTTTATTCTTATAATGCAATGTGGTAAACCCGGATTTACATAAAATATCAGTTTCACTTTTTTATGAGGTGATTTGTTTCCGTGAAAATTCTTATCGCTGGTGATGGAAAGGTCGGTGCGACGCTTGCGCGGCAATTATCCGCCGAGGGGCACGATTTGACCATTATCGACTCTAATCCACACGTTCTGGCTGCCAGTGTTGAGCGTTATGATGTTATGTCCGTTCAAGGCAACTGTGCCTCCATGGACACACTGCGGCAGGCGGGCGTCGGCAGTGCCGATCTGCTCATTGCCGCCGCGGGTGCGGATGAAGTGAACCTTCTCTGCTGCATGACTGCCCACGGCATGAATCCCCAGCTTCATACCATCGCCCGTATACGCAATCCTGAATACACCGAACAGACCTACACCATGCGCAGCGAATTTGCCCTGTCGCTCGTTGTAAATCCCGAAAGGCAGGCCGCCGCAGAGATAGAGAGGCTGCTAAAATACCCCGGCTTCTTAAAGCGCGATACCTTTGCAAACGGGAGGGTTGAAATAGTCGAGCTGCGCATCGATGAACAAAGCAAGCTGCGGGATGTCCCCTTAAGCGAGCTGGACAGCATAATCCACTGCAAGGTGCTGGTTTGCGCCGTTCTTCGTGAGGGTGTCTCCATAACGCCTGACGGTAATTTCATCCTCCGTTCCGGCGACCGCATATTCGTCACAGCCCCCGCAAGGGATCTCTCAATACTCCTTAAAAACCTCGGCATAATAACCCGAAAGGTGAAAAACATCATGCTTGCCGGCGGCGGTAAGGTAAGCTACTACCTGTCTGAAAGTCTCCAGAGGAGCGGCATATCCATAAAGCTCATTGAGCAGGACCGCAGCCGGTGCAAGGCTCTGGCCGGGCTTCTTCCCTCAATAAACATCGTAAACGGAGATGCCAGCAATCAGGAGCTGCTTGAACAGGAGGGTCTGGCTGATACGGACGCCTTTATAACCCTCACCGGCCTTGATGAGCTTAATATAATCCTCTCCCTGTTCGGCAGAAAGTGCAATGTTCCGCAGGTCATAACAAAGCTCGGCCACGTGGAAAACACTCTTATTTTGGACAGTCTCCCCATCGGAAGCATCATCTGTCCCCGGGAGCTTTGCTGCAACAACATATTGCGCTACGTCCGCGCCATGCAGAATCAGGTGGGCGCGGCGGTCACTGTTCACAAAATAGCTGACGGGCATGCCGAGGCGATAGAGTTCATTGCTGATGACAGCACGCTCCACTGCGGAGAAGCGCTGAAGGATATTAAGCTCCGCCGGAATGTGCTTGTGGTATCAATAACCCGCGGGGCAAAAACCGAGATACCCAACGGCGATTCCCGCTTCCGCAAAGGCGATACCATAGTGGTCGTAGTCAGCGGCGACATTGTCATCAAACAGCTCAACGACATCTTTGAATAATCGAGGAGCTGACAATGAATTTTAAGATGATGGGGCGTTTTATCGCCCTTATACTTGCGCTGGAAGCGGTCTTTATGCTGCCTGCACTGCTCATCTGTCTTATTGACAGCGACGGCGGTTCAGCTCTCGCGTTTATGTACAGTATCCTCGCGGCGCTGCTGCTGTCAGGCCTTCTCCTGCTGCTTTCCCGTGGGTCGAAGCGCGGCTTTTATGCAAAGGATGGACTTGTCTGTGTAAGTGCAAGCTGGATAGTCATGAGTATTATAGGCGCGCTTCCTTTCTTTATCTCAAGGCAGATCCCCAACTTTATAGATGCACTGTTTGAGACCGTATCCGGCTTTACCACCACAGGTGCCTCCATATTAAACGATGTGGAGAGCCTGCCGCGCGCGCTTCTCTACTGGCGCAGCTTCAGCCACTGGCTTGGCGGGATGGGTGTACTGGTATTCATTCTCGCGCTTGTCCCGGCGAGCGGCCGTACCGACGGCTTTACGATGCACATCTTAAGGGCAGAGAGTCCCGGACCGAACGTGGGCAAGCTCGTGCCGAGGATGAAGCAGACCGCCTCTATACTTTACCTGCTGTACATAGCATTGACAGTTCTGGATGTGATCTTCCTGCTCATCGGAAAGATGCCCTTTTTCGATGCGCTGTGTACGGCCTTCGGAACAGCCGGGACCGGCGGCTTCGGCATAAAAAATGACAGCATTGCCGGCTACAGTCCGTACCTGCAAAATGTCTGCACCGTATTTATGTTCCTCTTTGGTATAAACTTCAGCTGCTATTACCTGCTGATGCTTCGCCATATTAAGAGCGTCTTTAAGGATGAGGAGCTTCTGCTGTATGTCGGCGTGACCGTTTGCAGCATCGCCCTCATCACGATTAATATCCGCAACATCTATTCCACCTTCGGAGAGACTCTGCGCCACTCGGCATTTCAGGTGGTCAGTATAATGACCACCACAGGCTTTGCCACCACGGATTTTGACCTCTGGCCAAGCTTTTCAAAGGCTATACTTTTGAGTCTTATGATCGTCGGGGCCTGTGCAGGGAGCACCGGCGGAGGCATTAAATGCGCACGCGTCCTGCTTCTGTTTAAATCCCTGCGCCGAAATATACTTCATGTGCTGCATCCCCAGCGGGTGCGCATGATACGTGTAAACGGCCGTGTGATGGACGAACAGGTCCTCTCCAACACAAATGCCTACCTGGCCGCGTACGTGATAATCATCATATTCAGCTTTATCACAGTCTCGCTGGACAGTTTTTCGCTGACCACGAACCTGTCGGCAGTGCTGGCCTGCTTTAACAATATCGGTCCTGGCCTTGACATCGTCGGCCCCACTTCCAATTACTCCGCCTTCAGCGCGCTTTCAAAGAGCGTACTCATTCTGGATATGCTCGCCGGACGGCTGGAGATATTCCCCATGCTGGCGCTGTTTACAAAGGATATCTGGCGCAGATGAAGCCTTATATAAAAAATTAAGCCCGAACCGAAAGGTTCGGGCTTAACTATATTCAGGTCTCGCTCTCTTTCTTCATAGCCAGCGAGACGCATAAAAGCCCCGCCATTATGCACAGCACGGAACATTCCTGAAACCACTGGCGCGGGGTGTTAGACGAAAAATTTATCACAAGATCCTCAACAAATATATGAAACGCCAGTGGCAGGCCAAAGAGCGGTATAAGCAGACGGCTCGTGGGCAGCACTCCAAACACCGTAAGCCCGTAGAGCACAGCCACAAGCAGATATAGGAGCGTACACAAAAGCTGATGCCACCAGGCAAATCCGGTTGCCTTAAGTACGAAAAACAGCACTCCCATCGCCGCCGGAAAGAAGCTCAGCCAAATGGCCTTCTTGCCGTATTTGAATATAAGAAATATGAAAAGGATACATGCGGTGACCGGCAATATTCCCTGCGTACACAGCACTGTGGGCTCAAGCTCCTCCGGCCACAGCACACACCAAAATATCCTCAATACAGCGGAGGCCGCCATAAACACGGCGGCTGAGATCACAAGCGCACCATGTGGCTCAACGTAGTATTTTGTCCTTTTCATTTTCTGTCCCACCTATGGTCCAATGTCATATTTTGATTATACTCCCATAACTTCCGGCAGGGCAACTGTTTTTCACAGGCACGGCGTTAAGCTTGATCTTCACTTAAAAAACCACCCTTTCAGCAATAATCTTGATCCGCATGACAGATTAAATAAAAAACCCCGAAACAAATTGTTTCGGGGTTTTGGCGGAGAAGGAGGGATTCGAACCCTCGAACGGCTTTTGACCGTTACACGATTTCCAATCGTGCGCGCTCGACCAGCTACGCGACTTCTCCAAATCGTGACTGCTCAAGTATTCATATTCAAGCTTAGTTATTATAAATTATATTGTCTGCAAAGTCAAGAAAAAATTATCCCGGCCGCCGCAAATTTCTGGCGGCCGGGATAAACATCATGAAATGCGAGCGCCCGCAGGGACCGCATCGTCCAGCATAAGCAGGTGCAGCTGTTCCTTTCCGTTCTCCTCACGGACAGCGGAAAGAAGCATACCGTTGGAATCAAGCCCCATCATCTTTCTGGTCGGCAGGTTCAGTATCGCCACAACAGTCTTGCCCACAAGCTCCTCGGGCTTATAGAACTTGGCTATTCCGGAAAGTATCTGTCTGGGCGTTCCGGAGCCGTCGTCAAGGGAGAATTTCAAAAGCTTCTCGCTCTTTTTAACATTCTCACATGAGAGCACCTTACAGACCCGCATATCGCACTTGGCAAAATCGTCGATCGTCACATCCGGCAGCACCGGCTCTGACTTGGGCTGCTCCTGCGCGCCGGTGAGCTTATCCAGCTCCACAAGCTCCTTTTCCAAATCTATACGGGGGAATATTACATCGCCCTTTTTGACCGCGGCATCGGCGGGAAGCTTTCCAAACTCCTCAGCGCTGTCCCAGCCGGTAAGTTCGCCGGCACCTATCTGTGAAAAGATCTTCTCACAGGAGTCCGGCATAAAGGGCCTGAGCAGAACGGCGCAGACGCGGACACTCTCAAGCAGGTTGTACATGACGCGTGCCAGCCGCTCCCTCTTCGCCTCGTCCTTAGCCAGCTTCCAAGGCTCCGTCTCGTCGATATATTTGTTGGCGCGGGACAACACCTTGAATATCTCCGCAAGAGCGTTCTGGAATGCAAAAGCGTCCATCTGCTGCTGATAGACCCCGCGTAGAGAGGATACCATGGATATAAGCTCCCCGTCCATCTCCTCGCGGCCGTCATACTGCTCCGGCAGCGTGCCGTCAAAATACTTTATGACCATTGACACCGTACGGCTCACAAGGTTTCCAAGGGAATTGGCAAGATCGGTATTTATGCGTGTGATGAGCGCCTCATTGGAGAAATTTCCGTCGCTTCCAAAGGGGAACTCCCGCAGCAGGAAGAACCTGAGGGCGTCGACTCCGTAACGCTCGGACAGCAGGTACGGATCCACCACATTGCCCTTGGACTTGGACATCTTTCCTCCGTCAAGGAGGAGCCAGCCATGGCCGAAAACTTTTTTCGGCAGGGGCAAATCAAGGCTCATGCAGAAGGCAGGCCAAATGATTGAATGAAACCTCACTATCTCCTTGCCTACGAAGTGGACATCCGCAGGCCAGTACTTATCGTAATCGTTATATTTGTCATTCATGAAGCCCAGAGCCGTCATGTAGTTAAACAGGGCATCGACCCATACGTAAACCACATGGCCCGGGTCAAAATCAACAGGCACGCCCCATGTGAAGCTGGTACGGGAAACGCACAGATCCTCAAGACCCGGCTTTATGAAGTTATTGATCATCTCGTTGACGCGGCTCCTCGGCTCAAGGAAATCCGTGTTCTCCAGAAGGTCGCGTATCCTGTCGGCGTACTTGGAAAGGCGGAAGAAATACGCCTCCTCCTCAGCATCCTGGACCTCTCTGCCGCAGTCGGGGCATTTGCCGTCAACCAGCTGGGTCTCCGTCCAGAACGACTCGCAGGGGGTGCAGTATTTTCCCTTATAAGTACCTTTATATATGTCACCCTTATCATACATGGCTTTAAATATCTTCTGTATGGCGGCCACATGGTAATCGTCTGTTGTGCGGATGAAGCGGTCATAGGAGATATTCATAAGCTTCCAAAGGTCTTTTACGCCCCTGGGGCCTTCAACTATATTATCTACAAACTGCTTCGGCGTAACGCCGGCAGACTTTGCCTTGTCCTCTATCTTCTGACCGTGCTCGTCAGTACCGGTGAGAAACATCACATCGTACCCCCGCAGGCGCATATACCGTGCCATCGCGTCCGTGCATACAGTGCAGTAAGCGTGGCCGATGTGCAACTTGTCCGACGGATAGTAAATAGGCGTAGTGATGTAAAATTTCTCTTTACTCATTGTCATCCCTCCAAAACCCAAAATCGGGTAAAGTTAATTTTACCACAACGGCATTATAAAATGCAATACATTTAAGGGCCAATGTCAGGACCGCGCGCCGGCTCCGGCGCACGGTCCCGCTGCCCCGCAGGTGGGCCATATTTCACGCAAGCTGGAGCTGGTAAAGCTTCTTATATATCCCGCCCTTTTCAAGCAGCTCCTGATGGGTCCCGCTCTCGCGGATGCGCCCCTTGTGCATGACGATTATCTTGTCCGCATGCTGTATCGTCGAGAGCCGGTGGGCCACCATTATGGTGGTGCGGCCGGTCATAAGGCGCTCAAGAGCCTCCTGTATCCACTGCTCGGTCTCGGTATCTATATTCGCAGTGGCCTCATCCAGAATAAGTATCTTCGGGTCAAAGGCAAGCGTCCGGGCAAAAGACAGAAGCTGCCTCTGTCCTGCCGAGAAGGTGGAACCCCTCTCGGACACTTTCTCATCATATCCGTTGGAGAGCTTTTCGATAAATCGGCTTGCATTGACATGCTCCGCGGCGGCAACGATGGCCTCATCCGTTATCTCCTCGTTTCTCAAGCGGATGTTGCTCTTTATATCGCCGGTAAATATAAAGACCTCCTGCTGAACCTGCCCTATGGCTCCGCGTATCTGGTCGCGTGTCATATTCTTTATATTCACCCCGTCTATAAGTATCTCACCTTTTTGAATATCATAATAGCGCCCTATGAGGTTCAGTATCGATGACTTCCCCGCGCCTGTGGCCCCAACAAAAGCCACCTTCTGTCCCGGCTCTATGGTAAAGCTCACGTCCTTAAGGATATAATCCTCGCCGTTATAGGCAAACCAGACGTTTTTAAACTCTATCCGTCCCTTCACCTCCGGTAAGACGACAGGCTCCTCCTTATCAGTTATCATCGGCTCCTCGTCCAAGAGTGTAAAGATCTTCTCGGCCGACGCCACAGCAGACTGGAGAGTCGCAAACTGTTCCGCCAGATCCTGTATTGGCTCAAAGAAAGACTTGATGTACTGTATGAATATGTACAGCGTACCTATGCTTATTGCTCCGCCCAGTACGCCGCCGCTTCCTTTGAGAATGACTATAGCCAGGGCCGCGATGGATATTAGATAAGTCACCGGGCGGAACACCGCGTTTACAAGCATCTCCCGTTTATACGCCTTATACAGCTGGTCGCTCTTTTCAAAAAACTCCTGATACTTCTCCTTTTCCCGGTTAAATATCTGGATGACCTTCATACCGGAGATGTTCTCCGATAGGAAGGTATTAAGCGCGGTGAGACGCGTCTTTGATATCTGGTAGGCCTTTCGTGAGATATTTTTAAACAGTATCGTCGCCGCGAACACCAGCGGCAGGAGAATAAACGAG
This sequence comes from Oscillospiraceae bacterium, assembly GCA_051866775.1. GTDB lineage: Bacteria > Bacillota > Clostridia > Oscillospirales > Oscillospiraceae > RUG626. Next base: position 196,491 of record JBJDXR010000047.1, read on the forward strand.
TACAGCGCCATCCTCACATTCAGCACCAGCATTATCACCGCAAGGCCGATTATCTTCATGGCGTTTTTAAAAAGATTTACAAGTATATTGGAGTACAGCTCGTTTAAGGCCTCAACGTCGTTTGTCACACGGGTCACTATCTTGCCCACAGGCGTCAAATCAAAAAAGCGCATCGAGAGCTTTTCCACATGGGTGAATATCTCATTGCGCATACGGTAGATTATCTTCTGCCCGGTCTTTTGTATCAGGATATACTGCGCCCTGTCGCATACAAACAGCGCCAAAAGCAGCACAATATATTTGACCGCCGCGCTGACCACCCCGGCAAAGCGCTCCGACACAAGCTCTCCCGCCACATAATCTCCGGTTATGTACTCGTCGATGGCGTCGCCTATAAGTATCGGCTCATAAAGCTGCAGCACGGTCATAGCCGTTATAAGCACAAGGCACAGCAGGAACACTCCGATATGGGGCTTAATATAGGATAACATACGCAGCACGGCGTTGCCCTTGTAATTCAGATCCGAGGTACCCTCACTGTTTTTTGCTCTGCTCATTCCTGCTCGCCCCCCTCCTCATTGAGCTGTTTTTCAAGCTGCTGTTTCTCATATATTGACCGGTAGATCCCGCCAAGCTCCATAAGCTCCTGGTGCGTCCCGTACTCGGCGGCATGGCCGTCGTCCAGGACCAATATCCTGTCGGAGTTCTGGATTGTGGATATACGGTGTGCGATTATGATCGTCGTCTTTCCGGCGCGGTTCTCCCGCAGATTGTGAAGTATCTGCTCCTCAGTATCCGTATCCACAGCCGAAAGCGCATCATCGAGTATAAGTATCGGAGCATCCTTTAAGAGTGCCCGGGCTATTGCGCTGCGCTGCTTCTGCCCTCCCGACAGGGTCACTCCCCGCTCCCCGACGACCGTATCGTATCCCGCCGGGAAATCCATGATGTTATCATGTATGCAGGCGTTTTTTGCCGCGCGCCGTATGGCCTCCCTGTCCTTGTTTCTTATGCCGAAGGCTATGTTGTTTTCCAGAGTATCGGAAAAGAGGAAGCTGTCCTGGGGGACATAAGCTATGTCCCGTCGCAGCACCTCCAGCGGTATCTCATATATGGAGTGCCCATCAAAGCGTATCATGTCCGACTTTGTGTTATAGAGCCGGAGCATGAGGTTTGCAAGCGTGGATTTTCCGCTGCCGGTGCGGCCCAGAATTGCCAGCGTCTCACCGCTGTTTACCCGTACCTTTATCCCCTCCAGCACCGGCACATCGGCCTGATCCGGATAGGCAAAGGTCAGTCCGTTAAGCTCCACCTGTCCGTGAAGCCCGTCTATACTCTTATCTGCTTCACCGCTGTCTACTATGTCCGGCTTCTCCTCAAATATGACCCGTATGCGGTGTATCGAGGCAAGCCCCTGGGATATGTAGGTTATGCAGTCCCCCGCGGCGATCATAGGCCAGACCAGCATGGCGATGTAGGAGTTAAAGGCCACGAACTGCCCCAGCGTGATGCTCCCGCATATTGCCAGATACCCGCCGTAGAGGAGCGTCAAAAGGCCGCTTATGCCGACGACAAGATCAAGTATCGGTATAAACAGCGCCTGAAGCCTTACAACTCCGAGATTTTTTTCCTGATTTTTAAGGTTCGTTCTGGCAAAAGCGGCAAGCTCCCGCCGCTCCTGAACAAACGCCTTTATCACCCGTATGCCGGACACGGCCTCCTGCACCTGATCGGTAAGCTCAGAGAAGGCCTCCTGCTTCTCCATGAAGCGCTTGTGCATGGCCTTGCCGTAGAGATAATCCCCAAGCATAATGAGCAGCAGCGGCAAAACGGCAACGACAGTGAGCTTCATATTCACGTACACCATCATCTTCCACAGCACCATGACCAGCATAACGGTGGCGTCAAAGGCCGTGACTACCATCGGTCCCAGCAGCATCCTCACAGCCGACAGGTCATTTGTAAAATGCGCCATAAGATCGCCGGTTTTGTGCTCGTTAAAATAGCGCATGGAGAGGCCCTCAAGGTGTCCGAACATATCGTTGCGCAGGTCACGCTCTACGGATCTGGCGCCGCCAAATATAAAAAACCGCCAAAAGAACCTGCCCGCTGTTATTACTATGCCCATAAGCACTATTTTTCCCACAAGCGCCCATACTCCGTCTATCCCAAGCGTATGAGCTTCAAGCCCGTCGGTGATCTCTCCGGTGTACTGCGGGATATAGACGTTCAGCAGATCAACCACAAAAAGTGCAATGATACCAAAGAGGTACGGCAGAGCGAACTTTTTGACATACCTCCCTATAAATTTAAGCTCCTTCATTCTCTTCTCCCCTGATCAATGTGTAAGGCTCATGGTATCACACCTTTTATATTCCCACAAGCGGTAACGCTGAAATTTCCCCAAAAGTGTCCCCGGCGAAAGTAGTGCTTTTGCGACAAAAGCTCCTATTTACATTTTGTCCCAGCAGATGTATTATCTAAGTACAGCTTATCCGATTTCTTCGACTTAACCGATCGAAGACTGTAAGCTCATATCTTTATCCCACAACCCTATTTTGGCGGGCCGCTTATCGGCCCGTCCTTTTTTTGTCCGGAAATATATATCCGGGAATTTTTTCTGAGACAAGCTGTCATGCCGGAAAAAACGCGGGACAGGTTGCTTCCTGTCCCGCGTTTTTATTCAGCTGAAAAACAACTCCCGGGCATTGCCGTAAAGCACCTGTTCCCGCTCCCGCTCAGTGAAGAACGGCGTATGAAGCTCCACCAGCTCCTTCATCTGCTGGTAGGTGTACCTGTTAAGCGTGGTCGGGCAGTCCGAACCCCACATCAGCTTCTCCGTACCCATAAGCTCCGCCGCCCTGTGCAGCATCGTCATAGCCTCGGGACAGGGATACGGCTCAGAAAGCACCTGTCCCGCCGCCGAAATGCCAAAGCTCACATTTGGGAGCTTGCCGAGCCCAAGAAGCTCAATATGTCTTTCAAAGCCGCCATTGCCGGTGTAATAGCCCTGATGCTCGATTATAAAGCGCACATCCGGGTACTGCTCCGCAAGCTTCCGGTACTCTATAGGCAGATAGTATCTCCCCACTGCAGCGCCCGTATCAAATATGACCTTTAGCTTATGTTCCCTTACCACATCCAAAATCGGATACAGCTCAGTGAAGGAGAAGTCCGTCCTCGGGTGTATCGACAGCCACCCCCAATCGCTGCTCATCTCAAGCTTGAGCGCACAGAAGCTGCCCTTTTTAAGCTCGGCCTCCAGCGTGTCCGCCGCCCCCGGAAGGAACGGGTCCACCTGCACCACACCTGCAAACACCCCCGGGTGGGCCGCCACGGCGGCGGCGATCTCACCGTTAATGATCCCGATGGTGGGATTCTGCATTAAAACCGCCTTCTCCACATCAGAACGGCTCATCAGCTCCAGAAGCGCATCGGCGGAGAATGAGGTGTCTGTTGACAGCGGCGGCATAAAAGGTTTTACCTCACCGCCGTTCAAGACACGCCCGTACCGCTGGGAGACCACGGGGCCAAAGTTGTTGGCCCCGTTTACTCTGGAAAATATGTGCGCATGGATATCTATCGCCCGCATATAGCCCGCCTCAGCTCATAATCATGCCGCCGGTGATGTTCAGTGCCTGACCGGTCATGGCGCTGGAGGCGTCGGAAGCCAGGAACATAACGACGTCAGCCACCTCGGTAGGCTTCATGAAGCGCTTCATCGGCACATTGAGCCACTCGGCATTTACCTCATCAACGGTCTTGTGCTCTGCCTCCGCGTGCATCTGAACGAGCTGATCAGCACGCTCGCCGTCTATCGGGCCGGGGCAAACCGCGTTTACGCGGATGTTCCTGTCAACAAGCTCAAGGGCCAGGGTCATGGTGAAGCCCCGAAGCGCCCACTTTGACGCGGAGTAATCCGCACGGTATGGAATTCCCCTGCGTCCGGTATTGCTGGCCATATTTACAATGGCTCCGCCGTTCTTCTCCATCATCGGTATCATCTCACGGCAGACAAGCATGGTGCCGGTGAGGTTGACCTTGATGGTGTATTCCCAGTCGGCAAGGGGCATATTCTCGATAAGGTGTGCCTTGCCGTTGAAGCCCGCGTTGTTAATAAGTACATCTACTGTTCCGCCCGAAAGCTCCCTGACCTTCTGTGCCATGGCAACAACCTGCTCCTCAACACTTATGTCGCACTGTACAAACCCAAGGCAGGTGCCGCCGGCCTTGCGGATCTCCTCCATAGTCTCAACAGGCTCACCGCGGCTGACTAAAATCAGCTTTCCGCCCTCCTGGGCGAACGAGACGGCTATCTGCCTGCCAACGCCTTCACGGGCGCCTGTAACAACTACAACTTTATCAGAAAACTTGCCCATCTCTATTCTCCTTTACAAAATTAATCACAATATTTTTTAAGCACTTCCATATTTATGTCAACTCCAAGGCCGGGAGCCGTGGGGACTCTTACCTTGCCGTTCTCAAGACGTATATTATCTGTGAGAAGCTCGTCGCGAAGGGGGTTGAAGTTACGGTCGTACTCCACCGTCGGCTCATTCTGAAGCGCCACGGGGTTGGCCGTATGCGGAAACAGCGGCATCGCCGAGAGCGCTCCCAGCGCCGCGGCAAGGGCTATGCCCGAGCCCCATACATGAGGCACCACATTCACTCCAAAGGCCGCAGCCAGCGACAGTATGCGCTGGTACTCGGTAAGCCCGCCGGACACGGTGATATCAGGCTGGGCAATATCCACACAGCCCCCCGCAATAAGCTCCTTAAAGCCGTATAGCGTGTACTCCGCCTCTCCGCCGGCAATGGCAAGATCCAGCTTCGAGCGGCAGAGCCTGTAGCCGTCCTTATCCTCGGGGACCACCGGCTCCTCCATGAAGATCACACCGTTTTCCTCAAGATGACGCCCCATCTTAACGGCGGTATAGCCGTTGTAGGCATGGTTGCAGTCCACGCAGATGCCCACGTCATCTCCCACAGCCTTTCTTATGGCCCGGACGCGCTTTGCGTCGTCAGAGACCGAGAGAAGCCCCACCTTTATCTTCAGCATATTAAAGCCCGCGTCAACATAGCCGGCAGCTTCCTTCTGAAGAGCCTTCAGCGTCTCGCCAAGGTCAAGATACTTATCCCCGCGATAGTAGCAGCCGGTGGCATAGGTCTCAAGATGTGTTCTCTTTATTCCGCCCATGAGCTTGCCTATGGATACCCCTAATATTTTTCCGCAGATATCCCACAGGGCTATATCTATAGCGCTTATGGCCTCGATATATGGGCCTTTTTGGCCGAAATCCCGGGTGAAGTTGTACATCTCATGCCACAGCACCCCCTTGTCCATAGGATCCCTGCCGATGAGCATTGGAGCCAGTACAGACTCTATGCAGGCCTTAACAGGCTCCGGAGGGCCGTACTGACCGCCCTCCCCCCAACCGTAAACTCCTTCATCTGTTGAAACTTTTACAAGGAAGCTGTTGCGCTCGGGGAAGGCGCACTGGGAGGAGAAGAACCTTTTATCTCCCAGAGGAACTCTTAGAATAAATGTCTCAATCTTACTTATCTTCATATTATACCGAAATTCCTTTCCGGGATATATTTTATTTATTAAAACGTCCGATGGCGTCACATATGACTACGGCTTTTCCGGTGGTCATCTCCTCAAAGCAGTTGTACATGTTGTCGGTGCCAATGCCGCTCTCTTTTCTGGGCATATAGGGCACGCTGCCCGGGCGGAAGCAGGAGCTTCCGTTTATGACAACGCCGCCCACCTCCATCATATCGGCAAGCCGTAAAGCTTTGCTGACGTCGCGGCTGTACACAGCGCCCTGAAGTCCGTAGCGGGAGTCGTTGGCTATCTCAAGGCCCTCGTTTTCATCCTTGCAGGCAATAATAGTTACCACAGGGCCAAAGCACTCGTCCTCATAGAGCATCATGCCCTTCTTTACGCCGGAGATGACAGTGGGCAGTATCATGTTGCCCTCGGCCCTTCCGCCGCAGTGGAGGGTCGCGCCCTTTGAAACCGCGTCGTCTATCATGGTCTGAATACGCGTGGCAGCCCTGTCATGGATAACAGGTCCAACATCAACAGAGTGATCCGCCGGATCTCCCACCTTAAGAGATCCCGCTATAGCCACGCACTTCTCAATAAGCTCGGGGATAACAGGCTCTTCAACCACAAGCCTCTTGTCGGCAACGCAGGCCTGCCCGTTTCCCACAGTAAAGCGTCCCTTAATAAGTCCGTTTGCCACAAGGTCAAGATCCGCGTCCTTGCAGACGATAACGGGATCGTTCCCACCAAGCTCAAGGGACAGGTGCTTCAAGTTCCTTGCCGAGCGCTCCATAATGTCCTTTCCCACCGCACTGCTGCCGGTAAAGGTGATGCAGGGCACATTGGGATCTTCAACAAGCGGCACCGCGGCCTCTAAGCCGTAGCCCGTTATCATATGGAACACATCTGCCGGCACACCCGCCTCAAGGAACAGCTCGCCGATCTTAAGGCAGGTAAGGGGGCAGTCCTCTGAGAGCTTAAGTATTACGGAGTTGCCGGCTGCAAGGGCGCCGCCGAGCTTATAGGCCAGCATCTCCACCGGGAAGTTAAAGGGGATTATCCCCGCGACGACACCTCTGGGCTGACGGTATACAAGGGCCATCTGTCCGGCACACCCGCCCATGGCGTCCATAGGATATGTAGAACCCTGGGGGTCCTTTGCCCTTTCCGCCAGAGTTCGGATTATCTCTGCACTCTTGGATATCTCGTAATGGGCCCAGTACCAGGACTTGCCGTTCTCAGCAACCTGAAGCTCGGCCAGCTCGTCAACATGCTCATCCATTTTGTTTGCGGCCCTGACCAGATAATCATACCTCTCGTTTGCCGGGATGCCCCGGTTCACCTTATAGCCCTTCAGCGCCGCCTTTACGGCCGCCTCGGCGTCAGCTGCGCGCGCCCGGGGCACCGTGTCGATAAGCTCTCCGGTATACGGGTTATGTACCTCGATGGTCTCTCCGCCAATGGCGTCACACCAGACGCCGCCTATAAGCATTTTCATCGTCGATATCTCCCTTTATTATATTTGATGGGCAGACTTTTCCGCCTTATCATCCTTATCAGAGCCACAGCTCCGAGACATCCTTATCCGTGCTGTTTTTGAACATCTCCTCGCTGGCTCTCAGGTGCTCCTCCATCCGCTCTCTTGAAAGCTCCGGGTCACGCCGCTTTATCGCCTCAATGATCCTGGCGTGGAAAGCGCTGTCCTTTTCCGTCCTCCCGTTCGCCTCCACCACCTGCTGTACAAGTCTCTCCAGCATCGGACGTATCGCCGTTACTACCGACAGCAGCAGCATATTCTGAGAGGCCCTCGCAAGCTCCATATGGAACGCCACATCGTTGTCGGCATAGGCTTTTATGTTATCGGTGTCGCTTAGCATATTCTCCGTGCAGCCTTCCAGCGTTTTTATCTGCTCCTCTGTAGCGCGGGTAGCTGCAAAATATGCTATTTGCGTCTCAATAATATTTCGCGTCTCAATAAACTCGGCAACAGTGTAGTGTCCGCGCAGCATAAGGGTACGCAGGGAGTGGGCGGCCACACTCTGGCTCTTATCTATAACGTATATTCCCTTCCCGTGATGGCGCTCCACAAAGCCCTTTTCAGCTAAAGCGCTTATGGCGTCACGGATAGTTGTACGGCTCACCTCGAACCGCTCAGAAAGCGCCTGCTCACTGGGCAGATATTCCCCAACCTTAAAGGTCCCGTTCATGAGCAGCTCCTGCAGCTCGTTCTGTACCGTCATTGACAGGGACGGCTTCCTTCTGGCTGTCTGTCCCATGGCATATCCCCCCATTGTATGTTGTATGATATGTTATCTTTTTATACAAATATATCACATTAACTGGTTTTGTCAACAGATTGATTCGGGAAACTGTGTAGTTTTCGCGAGAAAAGCAGCTCTGAATCTGTGCATATTTTGCAAATTTAAATCCATAAATTATTCTTTCGGAAAAAGATTGTTAAGCTGTTGACATTCCCTGGCGCATGGTGTTATAATTCCATCGCCTTACTTTGTCAGAAAATTAACATTTTTGTCTGACAAAATAAAATAAAAATGAGGGAGGAGCTTTTATGGCAAACAGCAAAAAACAGGAAGCTCAGGCGTCAGCAGTTTCCGATGAGATCGTTTCCACTGAAAAATTCAGCATACGGGATCTCATTTGCAAGGAAGATTGGCTCACGATCTGGGCGGCATTTATTGTCATGCTGCTTTCGGCAGTCAGTGTTCTTACAGGGTGGTTCCCATTCACCTCCAAGACCTTCGGCACATGGGGCGACGAGAGCCACACACTTGCCTCTGCGCTTTCAGGCAGCACATTGCTTGGCATTCTTTTTACCTTTGTACTTCTTCTGGTGCTCTTCTGTGTATGCATGAAGCTTATGCATAAAGATGTAAAAAAATTCGCAATAGCTTTTACAGGCTTTTTCCTTATAACCTGTGTCGTCCGTTTCATTTCCTCTCAGGTGGTCCTGAATCAGTATCTGGAATACGCCTTCTGGGCGCTTCTTGTGGGATTGCTTATCTCCAACACCGTGGGCGTGCCTGATTGGCTCAAGCCCGCCATGAACACAGAATTCTATATAAAGACCGGCCTTGTTCTGATGGGCGCAACCGTTATGTTCTCAAACATCAGCAAATTCGGCCTGTACGGCCTCGGCATTGCGTGGCTTGTGACGCCCACGGTCATCATCTTCATGTGGCTGTTCGGCACAAAGATTCTCAAGATCAAAAACAAGCCCATGGTGATAACCATCGCTGCCGCCACCTCCGTCTGCGGCACCTCCGCCGCTATCGCCACCGCGGCTGCGGCCAAGGCAAAAAAGACGGATCTGACCTTCGCCGTTGGAATGTCCCTTATTTTCACCGTCGTCATGATGGTCGGAATGCCCTTCTTCTGCCGCTTTGCCATCAATCACAATTTCCTCGGTATGACTGAGCTTATCGGCGGCTCCTGGATAGGCGGTACAGTTGACTCCACGGGCGCTGTCGTCCTGGCGGGAGAGGCCTTGGGCGACGTTGCCGGACAGGCTGCCGCCCTTGTAAAGATGATCCAGAATATTCTCATAGGCTTCATTGCCTTTGCAGTGGCAATATTCTTCGCCACCAAGGTCGACCGCACCGGAGACAGGGCTGTCGGCGCCGGCGAGATCTGGACCCGTATGCCAAAGTTCATTCTCGGTTTCCTGGGCGCGTCCCTTATATTCTCCTTCATAATCGAGCCTGTTTTCGGTTCAGAGACCTGCTCGGCCATTCAGAGCTGCTTTAAGCAGACTCAGACCTGGTGCTTCGCCATGGCCTTCACCAGTATAGGTCTTGAGACTAACTTCAAGGAGATGAAGGCGCAGTTCTCCGGCGGTAAGCCCCTTGCGCTGTACATCGTCGGTCAGCTTTTTAACCTTGTGCTGACATACTTCGTGTGCTGGCTGCTGCTCTCCGGCGTTCTCTTTGGGATACCGGTGATCTCTGCATAAAACCTTGGAGGGGAGTTTCCTTTCATGGAGCCTGAAAAAAAGAGACGCACCGTAAAAACGATATGCGTCGTATCCATTGTCCTGTTTATAGCGGCCGTTATTGTATGCGCTTATATCATCATAAACCGCGTCGGTCAGGTCGAGGGTGTGGAATGTGGTCCGGGACAGTATTATTACACCGACATTCCAAACTGGAAGGAATATTTCCTGAAGGACTATTACGACAACCATGTTCCCACGGTGATACTTATCGCATTGTTCTTCATATGGGGATTCCTGATGTATAAGCTTTGGGGCTGGCTGGATCGAAAATTTAAATAACAATAAGAGTGCGCAAAATGTTTTTCATTTTGCGCACTCTTTTTAGGCCGCAGCTTATAAGAATAAACCGTTATTAAATTTCCTTTGCACTGTAAAAATCTTTCAGCAGGACGTTCAGATACCTTATTCTCTTGATTTTCACATAAAATAAGAGTTATAGTATATTTGTTTTTTGCTGTTCCGGTGTTTGAGGTGTTTTATGAGGATCAGGAAACTTCACTTCAGCTCCGGTCAGAAGCATACCAACCGGAGAAACACAAAAGGAGACCTCAAATGATAGTAAAATACGAGCTTCCCGCGCGGCTTTCTGCCGATGACTTTACCGCCACCGGCGGAGTGCGGCCGTCTTCACTGCTGCACCTTTTTCAGGAGATCGCCAAGGCTCACGCCGAACACTGCGGGATGGGTTTTGACGCCCTTATGAGCCGCGGGCTTATATGGGTCATAACTAAGCTTAAATACCGTGTTGCGGAGACGCTCAAGCCGGATATCGACTACAGCCTCGTCACCTATCCCAAGCCAAATGGTTCACTGATGTATCAGCGGGATTTCTATTTGCTCTCAGACGGACGCGAAATAGTCTCGGCCACCAGCCAGTGGTGCATAGTGAACTTTCTGACGCGCCACGTGGAGCAGGCCACAATGCACTACGATGGCGAGATCTACGAAAAGGATGCATTTCCTAAGGGCATTGAGCGTATACGTCCCGGAGAGCTGTCCCCTGCCGGAAGGCACATAGTCACAAAGAGGCATCTCGATGAAAACGACCATACGAACAACTGCCGCTACGCGGATATGGCTATCGATGCTCTTGGAAGCAATACTATTTGTGAGTTTACAATAAACTTCGCCAAGGAGACGCGCCTTGGGGACGAAATACAGCTGTTCACCGCGCCGGGAAACATCGCCGCCGGTAAGCTCCCCGACGGTACGCTTGTATTTGCGGCCGGCGCTAAATGAGTACATTACGGGCTTTACCTCAGGTGCAGAGGCAAAAATAATAGCCAGTTCCCCCATACAAGAAGGATCTGGCTTCTGGTACGCCTGAAGTTCGACCGAAAAAACATGCCGGCGGCATGTTTTTGACCGAGAAGTCCCTTCCCAAATCCGCACTGCGGATTTGGCCTCAGAAGCTAAGGCAAAAACAAAAACCAGATCCTCAACACGTGAAGAATCTGGTTTCTGGTACGCCTGAAGGGACTCGAACCCCCGGTCTCGCGGTTCGTAGCCGCGCACTCTATCCAGCTGAGCTACAGGCGCATATTTAAGCACCATCATTCGGCGCTTAAATATAATAGCACCCTCATCCGCAAAATGCAAGCCCTAATTTTAGATTTTATCAACTTTTTTACAAAAGCCGGAGAAAAAGTGTTGACAACAAGATTGCTGTGAGTTAAAATAAATCACGCTGACACGGACGATTAGCTCAGCTGGTATGAGCATCCGCTTGACGTGCGGAGGGTCACAGGTTCGAGTCCTGTATCGTCCACCAAACTCAAAGCCCCGGGATCTTTATGATCCCGGGGCTTTCTTTGTTATTTCCATTAATAAATATCATACAAGGGATCGTGATGTTTCGTGTTGATAAACCGCATCAGATCAAGCGGCTGAACATTATAGCTTTCCACGGGAATCGCCTCATTTCAGCAATTCGTCCGTCAAACGTATGATCTCGGGAGCGATCTTTTCGCGCTCTTTTTTGATGACCTTCTGATAAATGGGATATGCCAAAGCCAAGACTGCCATACCGATAAGACCGATAATGATGCCGGGAATAAACCACATTCCCTGCCATACCATAGCGCAGCACATTCCTACGCCCATAATTAAAGCACCTACAACTCCCACGATGATAGATACGATGCTGGCTTTTTCTGTGACGCCGGCATCCAGCTTGCGAAGCTGTTCCATTTTGTCCTCTGTTGATACATACTTTTTGCGGATACGATTTATTTCCTCCTGCTCTTTTGCGGAATAGGTGTAACTGAATTTTTCTTTATCCTGATTTTCCATTACGCGTTTCTCCTTTTAGGTTGTGTATTTATGATACAACCTGCTCGTTTATATAATAATAAAGTTATGTTTGAGAATCATTAACACGTATCTTTTTTAATTCTTTACTGGTGCGAACGATGGTATAAACAGACATCGTTACCACGATGGCGCACACGCCCGCGCCGGTCGCACCAACCATGATCTGATTAAAATGAGGCGTCGTGTTTTCAGCACCGAACTGAGAAAGCATAGCGGTTTCCAGTGACAGCATCGATACGAGAGCTGCCGCCAGACTGATCGACTTTGCCTCCAGCATTACCGGGCTGTTATATTTGCGGTACTTAAAGATGCTGACAATCGAATGGGTTGTAACATAAAAAGCGTACATAGCCATGACATAAATCAACATACCGGGATATTCAAATCCCTTGTTTTGAACGATGACCAAAAGCACAACTCCTGAAAGCGCGAGGTTTACCGTCATCAAAATCATACCGCAAAGTCTTGACCGCCTGAGCTCTTTCACACGGTCTTTTCCGATACCTACCCGGCCGACAAAACGGAGCAGCAAAAAGCGCATCACCGCCAGGATTATATAGTAAGCCGCAAGGGTGATCGACCACACGGAGCTATACCAAATTCCGGTGAACAAATTGGTTGCCACATACAGAAGATTTATTCCCAAAGACAGATATAGCGAAAAATGAGTTCTGTATGCGGCGTCAGTCATATATTTGTTGCCGTATTTACTATCATAAATTTTCTTTTTGATGTTTTGGTAATATCCCGGGAACACCAAGGTACAGGCGATACAAATTACCGAAAGCGAGTAGAAGGCCAAAACATAGACCCCATAGGCGATCGGTGAAGTATCCCAGCCCTTTACAAAAACAGCAGCTAATGCGGCGGTACTGATAACAGCTAATACGACCATCAGCCATACCGGTGGGAAAAGCAGTTTTTTGCCCACTTTCTTCCAATCCATCCTATCAGAACCTCCGTAGTTTTACAGTGAAGATACTGCCCTGTCCGTAGACGCTTTCCACACCGATCTCGCCCTGCATAATATCCACGACCCGTTTGACAAGGGCAAGACCGAGCCCGTTGCCCTGTGTTGAATGTGACGTATCGCCTTGATAGAATTTATCAAAAATGCGGACACCTACCTCCGGCTTAATACCACAGCCGGTATCGGAAACTTTTACGGTCGCATACTCTTCGTCAGCAGTAAGCTGTACGCCTACAGTACCGCCGTCTTCCGTAAACTTGAAGGCGTTGGACAGCAGGTTGTTCCATACAAGAGATAAAAGCTCCTCATCCGCGCGGACATGAACGCCCTCGGCTATGTCCGTATCGATCTCGATGTTCTTTTTCTCCCACACATTTTCATATTGCAGGAGACATTCGCAGAGCTGTTCGCCGAGATCATAATTCGATACCGTGGGAAAAATCTGCTGATTCTCAAGCTTGCTCAGTTTCAAAATATTAGTAATCAGCTGAGCCAATCTGCGGCAGGCATCTGTAACAGATTTTGCATATTCAATCCGCTTTTCTTCGTCCAGTCCAGGCTGCTGGAGCATGGTTCCGTAGTTTTGCATAATGGCCAGCGGCGTCTTGAGCTCGTGGGACACGTTCGATATGAAATCGGTACGCAAGGTCTCTACGCTTGAAAGCTCTCCGGAAAGAGCATTTATACTCTCCGCGATTTTACCGAACTTGCCGTATTTTCCCGCAATGAAGGATTCCGGTATTCTTGCGCTGTAGTCACCGTTTGTTAATCGGTCCAGCACCGTTTGTATCTCTCTTACGGGCCGGTCTACCGTAAGCCTGCGGCGAATTATATCTCCAATCGTAAACAGCAGAGTCAGAAACAGCACATTAAAGAATGTCAGGATTGCAGTAAATTTAAGTCGCGGTTCATTTATTTCTCCGAAATTCCAAAAAAATAAAAGAAATGAAATCGTGATCACAGAAGCACACAGCAAAAAATAAATTAAAAAAATAATTATATATGAATGAATTGCTTTCAATAATTTCATTTCAATACCGCCTTATATCCCAACCCGTGAACGGTTACGATCTCAAAAGCATCGCAATTGCTGAGCTTACTGCGCAGCTTAGTCATGTACACATCAACGGCACGAGGTGCGGTCTCTGTATCGGCATTCCAAAATTCATCCATAAGCTGAGAACGGGTGAATGTTTTCTTAGGATAAGAAAGGAGCTTGTATAACAGGTTGAATTCCCGCATTGTAAGCTGAATTTCTTCGTCGCCTAAGTATGCTGTATGCTCATCAGCGTCCATAACGAAGTCGCCGATTTCAATTCTGCGGCTGGATGCGATCTTTGACCGGCGAAGCAAAGCCCCTATTCTAAGAAACAGCTCGTCAAGATCGATAGGCTTTATCATATAGTCATCGATCCCGATACGGTAGCCCTTCTGTTTGGAGGCAAAATCGTCCCGTGCGGTCATAAATAAAATGGGAATATTCTCATTCAGGGAACGCACATTTTTTACAAATTCGAAGCCGTCAATTCCCGGCATCATGATGTCAGATATGATCAAATCAAATGTCTTATCATACATAGCGTCATAAGCATCGAATGCGTTTATACAGCCTGTCGCCACGTAGCCGCTGTTATTCAGAAATGTACATACAGTACGATTCAGTTCCGAATCATCTTCAACTACCAATATCTGAAACATAGCGTTCTGACCTCCCATGTTTTTATTTTAGGCAACACCGCATAATTCGGCAAGAGGATTCGGCTCAAAGATCCGCCGAAGGCCGCAGACGCAATTATGTAGCATTATCTTATTATACCGCATAAATGTTAAAGTTTTGTTTGCATTTTTGGCCTTTTCTAGATTTTTAAAAAAAGCGGAGCGCTGTCTGTGATACGCTCCGCTTTTATAAAGACTGCTTATTCTGCAGGTGAAGTTTATACTAAGCTTGTTTTTACTAATATTTTGTTGCTGACCGCACCTAGGCCAACGCTGAATAATGCTCCGCCGGCAAGGCACATAATGACATTCATGATTCCGGAATCCAGCGGCGTCAGCATGGGTATCATCATGAAAAACAGCATACCTACGCAAAACGAACCTACCAGAGAGAGCCATAATTTTTGCTTGCCCACAACGCTCAACAGCAGGTAGATGGGAACGAACACCGCGATCAAAAACATTTTTGACAGCATACACATCACAATTCCGCCGACACCGGCTGCTCCCGTATCGAAGGGCAGTCCCGCGATGGCACCGCCAAGTATCGTTCCAATAAAGAAGGCGAGGATCATAAGTACGCCGCCTATAAAGCATACCATGGTTTTGGAGATAACATAGTCGCTCTTCTTCGCGCGGACAGTGAACAGATTTTTTGAGTAGCCGCTTCTGAAATCATCGGACACAAAGATACAGACAAGCACAGCTGCGAAGAAGTAGAGCAGGTTGATGTTGCACATGCCTGTTAAGTCCATTGACATTCCGGAGCTTTCGGTACTGACCGTTGCGATGGCCTGCCAGGTGTTTTTAAAGCCTTCAATTACCGTTTCCACACCTGTTTGCGGATCCACCGTAACGGAGCCGTCCATCGTCGTGGTCATGACCAAAATAAGGATCGGCATAACAAGGCAGACGCCCACCATGATATAAAGAAGCGGCATAGTGAACATTCTTCGGAAGTCCACTTTTAACATGCTTCTCAGCCTCTTGCCAAAGGTGTTTGATTCAAATTGGATTTCATTTATCTTTTCCATGTTACCGGACCTCCTTTTCCTTCATCAGGTCAATGTAGTATTCTTCCAGGCTGATCTTGTCTGTCTTTATTTCACTCAAAAGAATACCGTTTTCATACAGAAACTTAACGATCTCCTCGGGACCGACCGCGTCATAAACACGGATATATCCGCTTTCATCTTCTTCCACCCGGGAATATCTGCCAGCGAGTAATGCCTTCGTACTGTTCATGTCCCTCGTCCTAAGCGCCGTATAGGTGCGGCAGCCCGTGTCCAGCTCCTCTGCGGTCAGCTCCTTGATCATTTTACCGCCGCGGACAATTCCGTAATGGGTCGCTATTTTTTCAAGCTCGCCTAGAATATGGGAGGAGATCAGAACGGTGCACTGGTAATTCTTTGTGATATCCACAAGAACCTCCCGCATGATTCTCATGCCGTCAGCGTCCAAGCCGTTTATCGGCTCATCCAGCACCAGCAGTGCCGGATGTCCCAGCAGCGCCATGGCAATTCCGATGCGCTGCTTCATACCGAGAGAGCAGTTTTTATATTTGTTGGAAGCAGCGCCCTCCATTCTAACCGTTTTCAGGACTTTGCTTATCTCTTCCTTGGGGCTCTTCAGCCCCAAATTGGCCGCCTGAAGCATCATATTGTTCCACACGCTGTAATTGGGGAAGCAGCCGGGCGCTTCAATCAGCACGCCCACCTTTGCCCTGACGTCTGCGTCCGTGTAATCTCTGCCAAAGAGCCTAATGCTGCCTCCGCTGGGAACAAGCAGACCGCAGACAAGCTTTTCCGTTGTGGATTTTCCGCTTCCGTTCTCACCGATGAAGCCGTAGATAGCGCCCATAGGGACGGTCATGTCGAGGCCGCAAAGGGCCTGCTTCGCTCCGAAATTTTTCGTCAAGCCTTTTATTTCTATTGCATTCATTCTGACCGCCTCCTTTTAATATACATCGCACTTTGAGAGGATGCATGTGCCGAGCAGATTGTAAATTACCGCCCATGCCGAGGAAACCACAAGGCATACAAGCACCGTAAGCGCGTTGCTGCTGAGGCACGCATAGACCGATGAGCCGTATAAGAAGATGTTCAGGACAGAGGAATTTCCAAGGATAGCAGCCGCACCGATGATAAGGATTCCGGTTCCGAAGAAAAAGGAGGAGGCGATGGAAATTCCGAAATACCTTCTGAAAATGATGTTGAGGAAGGTATAGAGGCTTGCCCAGCCCAGGCTCATAATCATCTTGCCCAGGATCGCGCAGATCAGCGAACCGACCTTGACCTCAAACGACATTCCTACAAGCAATCCCGCAACAACGCCTCCAAGCAGGTATGTGATGCACATACAAGCCATGGCAAAGGCGCAGATAATGGTCTTGGACATCATGTAGTCCTGCTTTTTGGCGTGGGTGGTAAACAGCTGCTTGACATATCCGCTTTTGTAATCGTGTCCGATGAAGATGGAGACCATGATCCCGCCGAAGATGAAGACCATATTCATATTGGCGTATTCGGCGATACTGCTGACCACATACAGGGGCGTGTCCGCAGCAATAATCTGCCATGCGTTTGTATACAGAGGCTCGGTTATCGTTCCGTTGGGAGACGGCATACTCGTCATGCTCAATACCATCGCGGAGATGAGTGCGGAAATGATGAGAAAAATGTAAAACATCGGAGTATGGAACAAACGGTAAAAATCAACGCCCATCATACCTTTTAGTCTCTTTCCAAAGCTGGGGGATTCAAATTTTAATTCACGTGCCGTTCCCATATTACTCTTCCTCCTTCTTGCTCATCAGTTCGATATAGTATTCTTCCAGGCCGATCTTGTTCTTCCTGATCTCGCTGACGATATGATCGTTTTTGATCAGGTATTCAACGATCGCTTCCGTATCGTCAACATCGTATACCCGGAGATACCCGTTCTCTTCACGGACGTCGCCGTATTTTTTCCGCAAAACGCTTTTTGCGCCTTTCATATCCTTCGTTTTGACCGATACAAAAACACGGGCTCTGCTGTCCATTTCCTTAGCGGAGATTTCCTGGATCATTCTCCCCTGGCGGATAATGCCGTAATGGGTGGCTATCTTTTCCAGCTCTCCGAGAATATGGGAAGAGATCAGAACGGTAGTAGAATACTTCTGGGTGATATCCACCAAAATTTCACGCATTATCCGCATTCCGTCCGTATCCAACCCGTTGATAGGCTCGTCCAGGATCAGCAGGGCCGGATTGCCAAGCAGTGCCATGGCGATTCCGATGCGCTGCGTCATACCGAGAGAGCAGCTTTTAAACTTGATTTTGGCGGAATCCTCCATTCGGACGATTTGGAGCACTCTTCGAATCTCCTCGTCGGGATTTTCCAGCCCCAAATTGATGGCCTGCATCATCAGGTTGTCCCATACGCTGGAATTCGGGAAGCAGCCTGCGTTTTCGATTAAAGCGCCGACCCGGACTCTCACTCCGGCGTCTGTATAATCTCTTCCAAACAGTTTGATCTCACCGCCGTCAGGGACAAGGTGGCCGCAGATCAGTTTTTCTGTTGTGGACTTGCCGGAACCGTTCTCCCCGATAAAGCCGTAGATCGCTCCGACAGGTACGGTCATATTCAGGCCATCGACCGCATACAGTCCGCGAAAGCTTTTTGACAGATTCCTGATTTCGATAGCATTCATCTTTCACATCTCCTTTGTTTTTAAAATTTTTGCGTTTTGTTTTCGTCTTATTAATTCAATCCTTTTTACAGCATCGGCGCAAAAATACGCACCACCGCGCGGATAAATCTTTGAATCAGATTTGTTTTCAGCATATCCGGCGTTACCTGGATGCTCTTTTCAAACGTCGCCTCCATGTCACTCTTTAAAGCACCGATGGATCCACACCGATACATCCACACGCCGTTTTCAAAGTGGTGGACCAGGCTTCGGTAGTCAAGATTGATGGTGCCGATCATAGAGTATTCATCATCGGCAAGATAAGATTTTGCGTGGATAAATCCAGGTTCATACTCGTAGATCTGCACACCGGCGTCCATCAGCCGTTTGTAGAAGCTTTGGGTCATGCCGAATACGATCCTTTTGTCGGGGATGTGGGGAACGATGATTCTGACATCCACGCCGCGCAGGGCCGCGTTTTCAATACTCAAACACATATCATTATCAATGATGAGGTAAGGTGTTGTCATATACACATAGCGCGTGGCACTGCTTAGCATATTTTGGATGACACTTTTTCCGACTCTGCGCTCATAAAGCGGATTGGGCCCGTCGCCAAAGGGGATCATGTAGCCATCCTCTTTTACCGCGCTCTGTGTGGGAAACTGCTCTGCCTTTATTTCGGGCATCTTTTTTACATTGATGCCGAAGTCAATCAGGAACAGCTTCGTCAGTTCCCATACTGCTTCCCCCTCAAGGCGAATGGCTGTATCCTTCCAATGACCGTGCTTTTCAAATTCATTGATATATTCGTCCGCAAGATTGATACCGCCGGTGTAGCCGACCTTACCGTCGATCACAGTAATCTTACGGTGGCTGCGGTTATTGAATTCGCTGTCGGCGTTCCCTCTCAGCCGGGAAAACGGAGTCGCTTCAATGCCGTAGGACCAGAGCGTTTTGCAGTAATCTCCAGGTAAAGTCATCATACAGCCGACGTCATCATAGACGACCTTCACATCGACGCCTTCGGCTGCTTTGGCTTTCAGAATATCCAGTACTGAGTTCCAAAACTTGCCCTCTTCGATGATGAAGTATTCCATATAAATAAACTTCTCCGCCTTACGCAGATCCGCAAGCAGAGGGGGGTACATCTCTTCACCCAACGGGAAATAGGTCTGCTTTGTATCGGTAAACAGATGCGCCTCCGCAATGTTACACAGCATTTTTGCCTGGGATGCGGCAACCGGATTTTCACTGTGCATTTTCTCAAACAGCTTGCCGTCGTCCTTGCGGTATGCGTTGTCCTTCAGGGCTTTCAGCCGTTTGACATACTTGCGCTTGAGTTTACGGGAATAGAAAATGAAATAAAGCATGAACCCCGCAACCGGCAGGACCATCACAAGCAAAAGCCACGGGACCTTATAATCAGGGTTGTCGTCCGAGGCGATGATTTGGATCACGCAGGCGATCTCCGTGATCCCGCACAGGACATAAAAATACGGTACATAACAGCAGAGAGCGATGACGATTCCGATGATCGCCAAGGCCTCAAATATGGTAATAAGGATCGCAAGGATATATCGAAAGGGTATGTAGTTATATTCCCGCTCAATTTCTTTTTCTTTGACACGATACCTGTATTTTGTTTTCATGACACCACCCATGTATGATGAGAAAGCGAGACGTCATAAGCCGTCTCGCTTTTCTGTGATGCTTAGTCCTCACCGCGCAGACGCTTTTTGGCATCCTCCGCGGACTCGCCTTCTTTTGCAAAGAGCTTTTCAACGCACTTGTCGGTTACCTTTTCAAAGCCTTCCACAACGCCGGATTCGATTTTCTTATAGCCTCCAACAACGCTCTCCTCGATCTTCTTGTAGCCGCCGACTACTGCCTCCGCGATCTTTTCGTTTGCTTCAACGATTTTAGACATGGTTTTTATCTCCTTTTATTATTTACTGATTCAGAAGCTTCTCACTGAGGGCAAGAATCTCTTTTGCGTACTTGTTTTTACGGCCGTTAAGGATGTGATTCATTGAGATGACCCCTTTCGGTGCAATTTCCTTGTTGTTTACAGGCGCATTATACTATGCCGATGTTTTTGAAAGTTTTAAGGGATGTTTCCAAAATATTAATCTGAAATCTTTGCATATTCTGCGATCATGCCATTGCTTTTCTGTTCGGATTTAGATTGCCTGGCTCCGACAAATTTAAAGCCCCGGGATCTTTACGATCCCGGGGCTTATCTTTCTTCCCCTATTATAGTTTGTCTATCTCATCAAAGATCCTGCGGTCAAGCGCCGCCGGAGGGACATCTTCAGCGGTCTTTACCGCCCGCTCTACCGGCGAAAGCTCCGTATCCGCATATTCCCCGCCCAGTATAAGGACATGTTTGAGCGCCCTTCTTCGTGCGATCACTGCCGCTGACGCCGCTGCAAGCAGCAATATCGTCAGGAGCCACAGCCACGGATCGGCCCAGACAGAACGTTCAATGCCAAGCTCATTCCTGGCTGTGTCAAATCCCATATCCGCAGCGGAATCCTCAGTTATTACAAAGCCTGACACGTCGTTTACCATAAACATACTTCCGAAGCGCCTGAAGCACTCCTCAATGAGCTTCTTTGCCCCTTCGCTCTCTGAATCAATATCCAGATAGACGGCGTTTTCCATCTCATCCACGCCCCAGCCGGCAGAGCCTTCATACCCCTGCTCCTCCATGATCTCACCAATTTCCTGCTGGACCGCCCGAAGTTCGGCGTAGCTATAGGATCCGTAGTCAAAGCTCACAGTGGAGTCATCCTCCACAAGGTCAAGTATCTCCTGCTTTCCGGCCTCCCCTGCCTCGTCTTTTGTGACGACGAAAGTCAGATTCACACCGGAACCGTCAGGAGTATATACTCCGCAAATATAGTCGGGGTAGGGTGAAAGCTCGTCTATGTTCTCCATCTGCCAATACTGGTACAGCTCGCCGGCGGTAGCGAATGTCTCCGCCGCCGAGGCGCCCACACTGCAGAACGCACATATTGCAGCGCAGAATACAAACAAGAAAATTTTCTTCATATGTCGCCTCCATTAAGCATGCTCCGCAGCGAGGAAAGCGCCGCCCGATACCTCCGGTAGACCGACGCTGCAGAAAGGCCTGTTATTTCCGCTATCTCCTTAAAGCTCAGGCCGGCAGTCAGATGCAGAAGAACTATCTCCCGCTTAGCAAGCTCAAGTTTATCCAGCGCCCGGCGGATATCCAGCTTGGTCTCAGGCTCCCCCCTGCTGTCGGACAAATCCTGCACATCCTCAAGCGCGGAGTGTTCCCGCGTTCTTCTCAGGCCGTCGATAGCCAGATTGCGCGCCATCCGGAATATCCACGCCCTTGGGTTTAATACAGAAGGCTCAGGCGGTGACATATACAGCCGAACGAAAAGCTCCTGCAGTATGTCCTCGGCAGTCTGCCGGTTTTTGACTATGCGCAGCACCAGCGTGTATACCGGCGTTTTCATATCGTGATATATCTGCGCAAACTCCGTCTTATCGCCATTGCGGACAGCCTCAAGGCTGCAGCGCAGCTCGTCGTTTGTCATTAACCTCAAGCCCCCTTCATTTAATATGACGCATACCGGGCGGGTTTTTTTCGGGATCTCATAAAAAATTTATAAAAACTTCCCACCTGTCCTTCAGTATATCATACCGCATGATAAGCAAGGTGCTTTTCTCCTCCGCAATTAAGGGAGGTTTTATAAAATGCTATGGCACAAATGAAGCGGAGGGTGCCCTCCGCTTCATTTGTGCCATAGCTGTGGTCCATATGCAATTATTATATTTTCTCGATCTTTATAAGGCTTGTGTTGCCGCTGGTGCCGGTGGCTCCGCCGGTGATCACTATCCTATCGTCCTTTTTAAGTCCGAACTTCTCTTTTGAGACCTTTGCCGCCGTGTAAAACAGAACATCGGTGGAGGTAAACTCCTCGCACAGCGCCGGCAGAACTCCCCATGACATAGCCAGCTTGCGCCAGGTCTTTACGTCAGTGGTAAGCCCCAGAATATCCACCGGCGAACGGAACCGGGATACCATGCGCACCGTCATGCCTGAAAGGGAGCATACGGCGATGACCTTAGCCTCAATATCTATAGCCATACCGCAGGTGGCGTGGGAGATCGCGTCAACAGTATTCTTAATATTAAACTCCGTATTGCGGAAGCGCTTGGCATAATCTATATTGCGCTCGGCCTCCTCTGCGATGCGGGACATCGTCTCCACCGTAAGCACCGGGTACTTGCCGGCGGCGGTCTCCCCGGAGAGCATTATGGCGCTGGTCCCGTCGTACACGGCATTTGCCACATCGGATATCTCCGCCCTTGTGGGACGGGCGTTGTGTATCATCGACTCCAGCATCTCTGTTGCCGTTATGACGCGCTTTCCAAGCAGGCGGCACTGGGTTATAAGGTGCTTCTGTATACCGGGCAGCTCCTCAAAGGGTATCTCCACGCCCATGTCGCCGCGGCCTATCATTATGCCGTCGCACTCGGCGCATATCTCGGCTATAAGATTGACGCCGGAGCGGTTTTCGATCTTCGCTATAAGGTCGATACCGGAGATGCCGTTCTCCGCCATAAACGCCTTAACATCACGAAGATCCTGCCCGTTTGAGACGAAAGAGCAGGCAATGAAATCCACATCGTTTTTGGCGCCGAAAAGTATATCGCTCTTATCCTGCTCGCTTAAATACTCTTGCTTCAGCACCTTCCCGGGGAAGCTCATGCTCTTCCTGTCGGAGAGCTCCCCTCCCACGATAACAGTGCAGATAATGTCTGTATCCGTAAGCTCCTTTACCTCAAAGGTCATAAGCCCGTTATTCAGCAGTATCCTGTCGCCGGGGGACATCTCTTTTACCAGATCCTTATAGGACACGGAGACACGGGTTTCATCGCCGACTATCTCCTCTGTTGTAAAAGCAAAGGTATCTCCCTCCCGCAGCTCGATCTTGCCGTTTTTAAACGTACGTATCCTGTACTCCGGGCCTTTGGTGTCAAGCATTATAGCCACCGGAAGTCCCAGCTTTTCGCGGACTTTTTTTATAAGGTCTATTTTCTCCTGCTGTTCCTCATGGGTTCCGTGGGAGAAGTTAAGCCGGGCAACATTCATGCCGGCGAGGCACATTTTTGTCAGTGTCTCCTCATCCGAAGAAGCCGGACCGATGGTACATACAATCTTAGTTTTTCTCATTAGCAAAACCTTCCCATTTTAAAATACAGCATTATTCTATTTCCATACCTTTTCCCCGTCAAGTTATATTTATGTAAAGCTCTTCCGGGGCACGTGCTTATATTCACCGGGAAGGTTGGATTTTATTCAGTGTGCCTCGAGGCTTACTGCGGATATCTCATAGGCAGTCTTTTCAACCGGCACGTCGTTCTCCATCTTTATGTAGCTTCTGCTCTGGAGCCTTCCCATCAGGTCCACCTGCGTGCCGGTGTCCCACTGAGCGGCGTTTCTGGCCATTGCCCCCCAAGCTATGCAAGGCAGATAATCGGAGCGTCCGTAATTTCGGTTCACCGCCAGCATCAGGTCGCAAATCTCCCGTCCCATGGGCGTGCGGCGCAGTGTGGGCGGTTTGCACAGGCTTCCTGAAAGCAGCACCGTATTTTCAAAATCGTCATCAGTAAATTTAAGTGCCCGGGCCAAAACCGTTATTACCAGCTTCGGCCCAACTCCGCTGCGGTTATTAAAGGAGCGCACCTCTCCCCAGACCTTAAGTCTCGGAAGCTCAGTTACCTCAAGCTCCTTAAGCTGCTGCTCCAGCAGAACGACATTGAGCACATCCTCAGTTCCCGAGAGCCGCCGGACAGCAAGGGGAAACCTGTAATATGCTCCCTCCCGGCCTGTATGCGAAAGCTCCGGCCTGCCGGCGACCTCTCCACAGAGCCTTATAGCGTCGTTAGTTCTATCCAAATGATCCACTCCTCACGCATCGCCGTCCACTTGGGGACGGGCGTTTTCTGTGGTAAGTATATGAGCGCCGGAGGCGGCGTTATACCAATTTTTCCGGAGAACATAACAGTGTTGATTTTTTAAATTTATGTGCATTTGGGGGATTGAAAAGTTTTCCGTTTTTGCTATACTGTTTGGCGCTACACAAAAAATCTTTATCGGTAAAAAGGAGACCCGTCGATGGGTAAAGATATGACTAAGGGCAGTCCCCTGCGGCTCATACTGCTCTTCTCCCTTCCGCTGCTGATTGGAAATGTATTTCAGCAGTTTTACAATATGGCGGACACCATAATCGTCGGGCGCACCGTGGGCGTTGATGCTCTGGCGGCGGTCGGCTCCACAGGCTCGATATCCTTCCTTGTGCTGGGCTTTGTCATAGGCACCACCAGCGGCTTTTCCGTTATAACCGCCCAGCGGTTCGGCGCAGGGGATCAAGACGGCGTGCGCCGCTCAATATGCACCAGCATCGTTCTCAGCGCCTCACTCACCCTGATCCTCACAACCCTCAGTATGAGTCTCGCAATGCCAATGCTTAAGCTCATGAACACCCCCTCAGATATAATAGACGGCGCATACAACTATATAATCGTGATTTTCGGCGGTATATTTGCCTCGTATTTTTATAACTCCCTCTCGGGAATACTGCGTGCCATCGGCGACAGTCGCACGCCGCTCATGTTCCTAATCGTGGCCTCGGTGCTCAATATAATTCTGGATTTTGTGTTTATACGGGCCTTTCACATGGGCGTGGCAGGCGCGGGCTACGCTACCGTTCTTGCCCAGGCCGTATCCGGTACACTCTGCCTTTTTTACATTGCAAAGCACTATCCCATGCTCAAGATGCACAGAGAGGACTGGCGTTTTTCATGGTCCTTCGCCCTCAAGCACCTTCAGGTCGGTATCCCTATGGCTCTCCAATTTTCCATAACTGCCATCGGCATAATGGTCCTCCAATCAGCGCTCAACAGCTTTGGCTCAACGGTCGTCGCCGCCTATACCGCCGCCTCAAAAGTGGAGATCATATTTACCCAGCCCATGGCTACCCTCGGTGTCACCATATCCACCTACGCCGCCCAGAACCTGGGCGCAATGCAGTACGGGCGCATCCGCCGCGGGATGCGCATCAGCGTGCTGTTGTCCATGGCCGCCACGGCTCTGGCTTCCTTCGCAGTGGTGGTATTCGGAAGATTTTTTGTAAGCCTTTTTATCGACACCCCCACGGAGCAGATATACGGCTATGCCCAGACCTACCTCAATACTATAGCCATATTTTTCATTGCGCTGGCCTTTCTGAATGTCTTCCGCTACGCCCTTCAGGGCATCGGCAGCGCAGCTATAACGATGCTGGCCGGGGCCATAGAGCTTGTGATGCGCTGTACCGCCTGCGCGGTGCTGCCCGAAAAACTAGGCTATCAGGGGGTGTGCCTTGCAAGTCCGCTTGCATGGATTGGCGCGGCACTTCCATTGATTTTCATATACATATTTAAGGAACGCCGCTTTCCGGAGGACGGGGTCCCGTTAACTCACAGATAATAAAACGAGGTGTCTTTTCCGTATGCACCTATAGTTGACTGTAGGTGCAAAAACTGCTATATTTTAATTACAAGGCCGCATACAGGCCACAATTTCGCGTGATGATAAGGAGTAATCACAATGTTAAAGACAAGCTGCATAAATACCGAGGTACTCGCGCACCTTGCAAAGTGCGGCCACGGCGACCAGATACTTATCGCCAGCGCCAACTTCCCTATGGACAGCCAGACAAACCCCGCCGCCAAGCGCATATATCTGGGCGTCAGCGCCGGGATCCCCTCCACCACTCAGGTGCTTGAGGCGCTGGCGGGTGTCATGAATATAGAGACCGCCAAGGTGCTCGGTCCGCAGAAGATTGAGGGCGAGCCGGAACCGTGGGAAGCTTTCAGGGAGTTTAATCAGGTGATGCCGGGGCTTGAGCTTGAGCGCTATGACAGGTACCCCTTCTACGACATCTGCAAGGACCCCTCCGTGCGTCTCGTTATACAGACCGGCGACCAGCGGGAATACGCAAATGTCCTTGTCACCATGACCGTCGTCAGACGCTCCGATAGCTGAGATCTTTAGGATTTTATTATATATTGACATCTTTTAGCTTTTATTGTATATAATATAAATAAACTACCCTGGGGGGG
>JBJDXR010000048.1:0-24125 GCA_051866775.1 Oscillospiraceae bacterium
CCAAATCATCCCGGAAAGTCGCTTCTCTGTTGGAGTGCTGTTTTTTCTTCTTCGCCTGGCATGCTGTATACACAATATCTCAATATCTCAATATCATCATTTAGAAGAAACGTGCTACCAGTTCAGCAGACTCATATACGCTTTACCCAGTTTCTCAATAAACTCAAGACCGATTGTCCAGTAACGCTCTTGCTCAAGCAGGTCGAAAAGGAGACTGATGATTTCGTGGTAATGCCCACTCCGTTCTTTTGATGCAAATACCCTGTTTTTCTCCAGAATCTGAAACACGGAATCTGCATCCTTTGCTGCCCGAATTCTGGGATTCAAAAAAATATAGGATAGTACCTGCGAACAATTCTGTGCACGATCTGGATTGTTCACATTCATTCCTTCATCCAGTTCGCGAATAACCACCCGTAGTTTCGCCAACGAAAGAGGCATTACAAGGGGATTGATTTGGGATGCAATATAATCCGCAATGAATTCACTCCATACGGCATAGCCAATGGAGGAGTACCAATATTGCTCGTTTTCCCCCAGATACTCCTTTGAGTATTTATGCTGAAAATTTTCGCCGCCGATTTCATGGGTAATACAAAAGATATGGCTCATTTCATGGAGAATGATTTGATACCAGTCGTCTCCCTCATCGCAAGTGTCCAAACAAACCAGTATACCGTAAATGCCATTCGGTACATTGGTCATTGCCTGCGCGGCAAAATAGTTTGTCCTGGAATAGTTTTCTGCTAAGTACAACGGAAAGAATTGCTCGCAAAATACTTCGTACACGACAGCCTGATTCTCTGAGGTGCAGAAGGCCACTTTTAGATTGTTATCCCTGAAGAAATGGTCGGAAATTTTTGCGTTGAAGAGTTGCTTACAGTCCTCAATGACGGCCTCAATATATGTTTTCTTGGCTTTTTCATAGTCGCTTTCTTCCAAATGTAGCATCTGCATATTCACCTCACTTGAGCAGGAGATTATATGATGTATTATATGGCAACTGCCCTCTGGTTACAAGCGTCCAAGCCTATATAAGCACAGTCCAGCAGATGGTTATATGTCTGTTATAATCCCGGAATACGGCTTGTCCACTGTCGCACCAGACGGTCTTTCCTTTTGCTTTATCCCTTATCAACTCCCGCAAAGCCGCATCAGCGCTGGCTTTGCGGGAGTTCTTTCCTTCTGCTTCAACCGTTGTTTATAATGTGTGCAACAAGACGCAGATTGTGTTCTATAAGTATATTTCGCGCTTCAGAATCTCCCTCCGCGCAGCGCTCTATGTACTTTCTCTCTTCCTCTGCCGTGAGCGGCTTGGGAAAGGAGCCCGCAGTATTCCCCAGCCGAAGCAGCAGAAACGGATATGAAAGCAGCGCGGCAAATGTTATCGACAGCAAAACTCACACCACCCATCATAGAATTTTGTGTTTCACAAAATTCTATTCGGGCAATATTTGTCCCTATACGCGAAATAAGACCTGAATTTACAGGCTGTCCCATCAATATATGTCTTATTTTAAAAACCGCACGCGAAAATTTTCGCGTGCGGCCGTGTTATTTTATTATCTCACCTGTTTTCTCATCAAGCATACCATGCTTTATGAGAAACTCATCCAGCACCTCAGCGGCGCACTTTTGTGTGTAAATGCAATGGGTTTTCTCATCCCAGTGCATCTTTTTGATTGGCGTACAGTTTACAGCCCCCAGCTTCCTTGCAAAATCCGCAAAAAGCTCCACCACTAAGCCCTCAAGGCCCTCAGTCTTGTGAGCACACTCTGTTATTACAAGCTTTCCAAGCGCCATAAGCGACCCCGAAAGCGCCCCGCATACCGAGCCGGTCTGCATTCCGCCCCCGAAGCATCCAGCCGTTTTTACCGCATCGTCGCTGAGTCCAAGCTCGTAGGCTATGTTTGCTCCCGCAAAAAGGCGCTCAGCGCAGTTATAATCTTGCTCGTCACCAAATCCGGTATCAAGCAGCTCCTTTAGTCTCATCCTTTACAACCTCCTAATTTTTATCTCAGCTAACTAATGATATATGATTAAGCCTCCCGCACAGCCATACAGACACAAAAAGCGCTGCTACAGGTATAATGCTTCCGATGATAAATTCCGAAACAGTATGACGCTTCATCCGCACACTGGATAAAAAGGCCAGCGCGTACAAGACAAGTCCCGAAAGCGCCCAAAGGCCTAAATATTTAAGTCCTACAGCTATAGGGCCCATTATCCCACAGGCATGTCCGCTAGCCTTAATATGTGTGAGCTTACTGAAAAGCGCTACCGCAAGCCCAGATATTAGGTAGGTCAAATAGATTACCATAAATATATCCGGCACAGTAAATACAAAGGCAAAGATAAGGCCGAGGACATAGCCGACGAGCGCAGTTATTATGGCAAGCTTCCGCTGCGCTGCGCGTCCGCCGTCCTTAAAGCCGGGAATAAACGGCTGAAGCGGATAGGCCAGCACCGGCAATATAACGAGAAACACTATTGATACTGCAAGCTGTATCTTTGTTACCCCATAGCCAGGAGTTCCAAAATACACTGCCAGCAGCAATAGCAGCGCCATGAACGGTGCGATAGTGATTATTCTAATAAGCTTATCGTATTTTTCAATAAGCCTGTTCATTTACCGCTCCTTCCCCTATCCCCGGCTATGAGGATGTGCAAGGCACCGACAGCGGCCCTGATGGCCACGTCTGTTCCAACCTGATCAGGCTCAAAAAGGCCCGCGGCCTTTCTCTCCTGATTCCAGATCACCCCCAGAACAGAGGCACACCGCACCCCCAGCGCCGAGGCGGTAACATAAAGCGCGGCAGTCTCCATCTCGCTGGCAAGGACCCCCAGGCGTTTCCATGCCTCCCATTTATATAAAAGCTCGTTCGATACAGGCATACGCTCAGGGGAGTGCTGTCCATAGAAGGAGTCCTTTGACTGGACAACACCGGCATGCCAATTTATCCCCTGCTTCTCAGCACTCTCAGCTAAAGCAGTGACAGCTGTAAAGTCACCAACTGCCGGGAACTCTATCGGCGCGTACTCGCGGCTTGTCCCCTCCATTCGTACAGCTCCGGTGGCAATAACACAGTCACCGCTCTTTACCTTCATATTCACCCCTCCGCAGGTACCAACGCGTATAAATGTATCTGCGCCGATAGCCGCAAGCTCTTCAATGGCAATAGCTGCGGAGGGACCACCAATACCAGTTGAGACCACCGAGACCCGCTCGCCGTCCAGGACGCCGGTATAGGTGGTGAATTCCCTGTTTTTCGAGATAAGCTCCGCCCCATCCAAATACGCGGCGATCAACGAACATCTTCCGGGATCACCAGGTAAAATGCAGTAGCGTCCAACGTCCCCGGAGCGGCATTGGATATGATATTGCATACTGTCGTTCATATTTTCGCCTCCTTACACGCTAGACAAACGGCACCGCAAAACCATCACTATGTCTATTTATTTTAGTATACTCAGGCAATTTTAGCAATAGCTGTAATTAAAGTTTTCAAATTGTACATCATATTGTAATTTGTAATCTATTGTTGTTGTCAAATTGCTAATTTTGTATTATACTACATAAATACACAAGTACAAGAGGGTGACTTTATGAAAAAGACACTTTTATGTGGCATCTGCACCGTACTCGGAATAATCATAGGTGCAGCAGCTTTTCAGACCCGCAGTTCAACAAAATCCGACTCTGTTGTACAGACTTCTTCATGCAGTCAAACGCTTACCGACCTCGCTTTTGAAGTTGCCTGCTGTATAAAATCAGCTGATTTTGAAAAGCTATCCGAATATGTTCACCCAACATACGGAGTTGTCATCTCTCCTTACGCGACGGTAAATCTATCCACGAACTTGTGCTTCACGGCAGACGAAATCCGCGACTTTTCTGATAACACCCAAGTATATACTTGGGGGCTGACAAGCGATGGGCGTGAGCCTATCGATATGACCGTCGCCAACTATTTTCAGCGATATGTTTTTAATTACGATTATACCACCGCTCAAATCATTGGAGTCAACTACATAATAAAAACCGGAAATTCCCTTGAGAATGTTACTGATGTGTTCCCAGGTGCGCAGTTTGTTGATCTTTGCAATCCCGGAACAAGCGACGGAGAGAGCCAGAACTGGTCGACGCTCCGCCTTGTATTTGAGTACTACGGTGATTCACTGATGCTCACGGCAATAATCCACAGTGAATATACTGTTTAATTTATAATAATTAAAATAAAAAAGAAAAGCGGGCTTAAAGCTCGCTTTTCTTTTTATGTATTAAAAAGTCCTCAGGTGCAGATAATATCACCGCACAAAAAAACAGGTCTTGTACCTGGCTCTTGGAGGAATTATGAAAAAAGCAGTATATATCGCACTTGCACTTGCGCTGGTATTCTCTCTCGCCGGCTGCCGGAATTCCGACGCCGACAGAGGCGACAACACCACAAACGGCGTCATCGGCGACGGTATCGGTGATGATCTGGTGACCGACAATGCAAACGGAAACACCGCCAACAACGGCAATAACGCCATCGGAGACAATGATATCGTTAACAATGACCATAATAACGGCACCACAAATAACAACGGCACTACAAACAACAACGGCACCACAAACGGTAATCCCGGCGACATAACCGGTAACAACAACGGCAACGGATTGATCACAGATGAAAATGGCAATATTGACATCGGTGATACAAACAACGACCTCGACAACAATAACAACAATAACAACAATAACAACAACAATAATGTCAACAACAACAACAACAACGGAAACGCACGCTTCAGATAAAGCAAAACGGCTCAAATGAGCCGTTTTACATATTTTTAAGCCTTCAATCAAGCTTTATAATGTGTTTTACCCGTTTATACAACAGCATCGTAACTATGGAAACAATAACACTTTTAAGAACGTTAAACGGCACCACCGCAAAAAGGACCAGCGTTGAGACACTGTTTATGGCGGAGTTTACCTCAGTTCCCATTCCCACTATCACATCAAGCGGAATACCGTAAAGCTCGGAAAACGCCGGCAAAAGGTAGACGGCATTAAACAGGCTGCCAAAAACAGTCATAATTATTCCACCTGTCATAAGGCCAATTACGGCTCCCTCTTTGGTCCTTTTCATGTGATAGATTATCGAAGCAGGCAGCACCATTGCACAGCCCACAACGAAGTTTGCAAAGTCACCAACAAAAGCAGTCGTCGTACCCTTTAGAAGCAGCTTCACTATGACCTTTATCAGCTCGCAGACGACACCCGCCACAGGACCCATGCTGAAGGTGCATATGAGGACAGGTATCTCACTAAGGTCCATTTTATAAAAGGACGGTGCGAAAAACAACGGTATCTCAATCAGCATCAATACTCCGGCCAGAGCAGCGAACATCCCTATGTATGCTACATAACGGGCGGGAGACAGCTTTTTTTTCTCTTTGATCAGGAACTTCTGAGCAGCAAGCGCCACAAGAAAAAGTCCCGCGAACACCAAAAGGCATACGCCAATAAAGCCAAGGTTTTCTTTTAAAGTTTCCATCATTTTTACTCTCCTTAAAAAATAATGCACCTGAAGGGTGTTCCCATTCAGATGCACACTTTTCAAAGGAAATATGCGGACATGCACTGTGCCATGTCTGTACATCTTCTTCCATCCAGACTATACTGTCGGTTTTGGAATCTCACCAAATCCTGACTTGGACAAATGCCAAGTCCTGCGCTCTCGCGCTCGCGGACTTTACCGCCGATCGGGAATTTCACCCTGCCCTGAAGACGAACACTATCAAGTTGCACGCTATTAAGCGCAGAATAATTATAATACTGCCGTCACAAAAATGCAATAGATTTTTGACAAATCAGTATACAGGCCTTAAAATAGCAATATCATGTTGTTTTGGAGAGCTAGAAATGCCTTTTGAATATACCATCGGTTCCTCATGCTGCTTTACCGGACACCGCCCCGAAAAGCTGCCGTGGGGCGATAATGAGAACGACCCAAGATGCCTTGCCCTAAAGGAAAGCATATACGATGCAGTAAGCGCCGTATACGCCTCCGGTATAAGACACTATATCTGCGGCATGGCCAAGGGCTGCGATATGTATTTTGCTGAGGCGGTCATAGAACTGAGGGACGAGCTTACCGGCATCACGCTGGAGGCTGCGATTCCCTGTGAGAGCCAGTCAGGCGGCTGGAGCGACGAGGACCGGCGCAGATATTTCTACATAATCCATCAATGTGATACGGAAACCCTTGTTCAAAAGGAGTACACCCCGGACTGTATGCTCCGGCGCAACAGGTATATGGTGGATAACTCCTCAATACTTATCGCTGCCTTTGACGGCGCCCCGGGAGGCACGCTCCAAACCATCAATTACGCTCTGAAACGCGGACTTGAGGTAATAAAGCTCCCATTAAAATAACCTATCAGCCTGTTTTAGATATCAGAAAAGCGGCCGTTTTACGGCCGCTTTTTTATGCTATTCTTTTTCCGCAAATTCTTCAATGCCTTTTTTAAATATGTCCCTGCCGGCACTGTCTATACCAACAATAAGAGGCAGCCGCTCAACCTGAAGCCGCTTTATTGATTCGCAGCCAAGCTCCGGAAAAGCAATCTCCTCCATAGACTTTATCTGCTTTGCAATAAGCGCCCCGGCTCCGCCGACGGCACAGAGGTAAACTGCCTTGTTTTTCACGATAGAATCCCTGACCTCATCGCTGCGAACTCCTTTGCCTATCATCGCGGCAAGTCCAAGATCAAGCAGCCGCGGCGTAAAGCCGTCCATGCGGCTCGAGGTCGTGGGTCCGCATGCACCGCAAGCCATCCCCTCTCTTCCCGGGGTAGGTCCGGCATAATAGATTATAGCATCCTTAAGCTCAAACGGCAGCGGCTCTCCGCTGTCAAGAAGCCTCCAAAGCGCCATATGGGCCTGATCACGCGAGGTATATATCGTCCCGGTAAGGTACACTCTATCTCCGACTTCAAGTTTCTCGGCATATTGCCTGATGTCCTTTGTATTTATATCAAATTCCCGCTGCAAATTACTGCTCCTCCTTGCCAAAGATATTATTCCTGATTTCGTTGATGCTTTCAACGATTCCGTCGAGCCTCTCTCCGGCGGCTTTCATTGACTTCTCAAGCCCGGAGGCGTGTCCGCTCAGCCTTGAAAGCTCACACTCAGCCTGTGTAACGTTTATTTTTATATCAGCGCAAACCGCATCATACTGTCTGCGGATACCATTGAGGACCAATTCCGCATTTTCAATAAGCTCCGAAAGCTCCTTACGGCTCTGGGAGACAGCCGCCTCGGATTGTTCCTGTAAAGGCTCGGGTAATCCGTGATTGTCCTCCTGAACTTCAGAAAGCTTATTCTCCAACCCCTCAATACATTCCCTGAGTCTCTCATTATCTTTTTGCAGTTCGTTTCTCTCAGCGGCAAGCTCCTCAATGTATCCGATGACGTCGCTCCTATCAAAGCCGCCAAAGATCCTGCCTCTAAAATTACCTGTCTCCTGTGTCATATTGAAGGGCACCGCCTTTTCACAGACTCAAAATTCTTTTGTTATAGTATCATATTCGACGAAATAAAACAATAAGAACACTTTACACAAATCGATTTTTTTGCTATAATCTTTAGCGCCGATGAGTAAATCACTGCATCGTATATGCGCCCGTAGCTCAGCTGGATAGAGTGTCAGACTCCGACTCTGAAGGTCGTGCGTTCGAATCGCATCGGGCGTACCAACGCCGTCGCAGACTTTTTATAGTCCGCGACGGCGCTTTTTTATCGGCACTTTCGCATCGTCCTCTCTGATTTGAGCGTAGGCTTTGCAAAAACAGTTGTATAAAACTAAAACGCACGGATAACCGTGCGTTTTAGTTTTATGTTAAATATGCTTTGAATGCTCCCGCTGAATCTCCTCAAACTGCGAAAGCATAGGCTCAACACTCTCATTCTTTATGTATCTGGCCACATAATTCTTCGTTATTCTGCAAACGATCGGGCTTAAAACTATGACTCCTATCAGGTTTGGAATCATCATTAGGCCGTTAAAAGTATCTGAGATATCCCATGCTATACTGGAGGTAAGCAAAGGACCGACAAAAATCACCGCTACGAATACGATCTTATATATGATCGTGGACTTAGTACCGAAGAGATACTCCCAGGCCTTGCTGCCGTATACGCTCCAGCCAAGAACGGTGGAGAATGCAAACAACAGGACAGACAGCGCTATAAAGATCGATCCGATATTTCCGAAAACTGTGCTGAAAGCGGCGCTTACAAGAGCCGTCTTCTCAAGAAGGTTTCCTGCGGCGTCTGTAACAAGCACCTGACCAGTCTCAATATCTACAACCCCGGAGGCCAACACTGCAAAGGCCGTAAGTGTACAGACAACAAAGGTATCCGCAAAAACCTCGAATATTCCCCACATACCCTGACGGACAGGCTCCTTGACATTTGAGCAAGAGTGTACCATAACAGATGATCCGAGACCTGCCTCGTTTGAGAATACCCCGCGCTTAAAGCCCCAGGTTATTACCGACTTTACGGTTATTCCCACAAAGCCTCCAGCCGCAGCTTTCACCCCGAAGGCGTGACGGAAAATGGAACCGAAGACCGCCCCGGCTTTATCAATATGGAAGAAGAAGATCACTATCGCGCCTATCATATATATGACGACCATAAAAGGAACTATTTTCTCAGTAACGGCGGCTATTCGCTTTATGCCGCCCACTATTACAAGGGCCGCCAGAACAAGAACCCCAAGTCCCACTGCCCACATCGGTATGTTAAACGCCGCGTTCATATTCACGGCGATCGTGTTTACCTGACTCAGATTTCCGATTCCAAAAGAAGCAAGCAGGCAGAATACACAGAACAGCACCGCCAGTATCGAGCCGATGTGCTTACCTCCCTTTTTGTCACCGAGGCCGTCACGCAGATAGTACATCGCGCCTCCGCACCATTCTCCATTCTTATTTTTGCGCCTGTAATAGATCCCAAGGACATTTTCCGAATAGTTTGTCATCATTCCGAAAAACGCGGCTACCCACATCCAGAATATCGCGCCCGCTCCGCCCGCGGCTATCGCGGAGGCTACCCCCGCTATGTTTCCTACTCCAACCGTGGCTGCAAGAGCTGTGCAGAGAGACTGAAACTGGGAGATATTTCGCTCGTCAGACTTATCCCTGGCGTCGCTCTTTTTGGAAAAAATAGCTCCTATTGTGTGCTTAAACCAGTGACCTATGTGCGAAACCTGAAAAAAGCCGGTAACTATTGACATAAGTACGCCTGTACCTAACAGAAGCACAAGGCCGATAGTAACCCAAACAAAGGTGTTGATCGAGCCGTTGACCTTTTCCACGGTTTCTAAAAATTTTGCTATTGGCATCCCTTTATCCTCCATTAAAAAATTAGGGGAAAGAAAAAAGCCAGCGGAAAAGCTAGCTCCGCTGACTAATACAAATATACCAGCTTTTGGCTGGTATGATAAGACTGTCCTTTTGCCTGAGAGATTGGGCCCGTTATGGGGCTTTACACCTTCGGCATCCGCGTATAGCGAACTTCTCCAGAATTTCATCCACCTGCAGTCCTCACACGCAGAGCGTGAGCCTGAGAGTTTTACTCCTTCGGCAAACCTTTCGATTTTTTCCTGTAGGCTTCATATGACGATTATTAAATTTTACTTTCCCCAGTGAAAATATGCTATATATTAGCACATTTTTCACTTCAGCACAATAGGATATTAAATTAAAATCGGTTTAAATTTTAAAATTATCCGTTTTCCGGTTCCATTGCATACAGAGACAGATTTCCGCTGCTGTCGCAAAGCCCCAGGAACACCTCTGAAGCGGAATTAAATTTTTGCTGCCTCAACTGGTTTTCAAGCCACTTAACGTCTCTGTTCATACTGCGCAGATTTGCATCGAGTATCCTGCCATCCATGATTACCTCGGTAAATACCTCAGCCCTCTGGGGCGCAATGCTCATGTCCACAGGTGTTAAAGGTCTGTTTTCAGACTTTGGCAAAAAGGTCATTCGACCGTTATATTCAAATACAGCCGTCTGCAGCTGGCCTAAATCAAAATATCCGGCCTGTCGGCACATTACAAGAAATTCGCTCAAATCAAGCTTGGCCTTTTTCATGTTTTTTCTGTAAAGCTTACCGTCATTATAAATTATGGTCGGTGTGCCGTTTACATACTTTCTGAGTCTGGAATGTTTGCTTGTGAGAATACTCAGGATTATGGCAAAAAGCCCATATATGATCATGGCGGTAAGGGGACGCTCGGGATTTTCGAGTTCCGTCGCCAATTCAGCCGCAATCGAGCCTATCGTTATTCCATTTATATAGTCAAACAGGTCCAACTGAGATATCTGCCGATGGCCTATCAGCTTTGTTATCACAAAAAGTACAACTATTGACAGGACCGCACATAGTGCTGTTTTAAGTATATCCACTCAGAATATCTCACCTTCCGCAATTTTCTGCACATATGCCCGCATCTCCTGGGGAGATTCAACGCTGTGTGTTCTTTCAATAATAAGCTTTCGCTCACTCTCTGTCATGGCGGAAAATCGCTCGAGCGCCTCTAAATTCTGCGCCAAAGCCATGCCAAGTCCCAGAGGCACCGCGCCTCCAAAAAGATTTTCAGTCAAAGCTATCACCTCGACTATATTGTTCCCACTGCACAAGAAAATATGATATACTGTTTAATTAGCAGGTAACCGCTTTAAAATTTGGACTATGCCGTCAAAGGCGATGAAAGGCTATACACCATGACAAGAGTTTACATAATCAGGCATGCTGAGGCTGAAGGGAACCTCTACAGGCGCATACATGGACACTATAATTCAAATCTTACCGTGCTGGGCATAAAGCAGCTTGACGCACTGGAAAAGCGCTTTGCCGGAATACATATTGACCGTGTATATTCCAGTGACCTCACCCGCGCAAAAATGACCTCAACGGCAATAACAAGAAGCCGAAGCATGAGCCCGGTGCTTCTCCCCTCTCTGCGCGAGGCGGCAATGGGCGTGTGGGAGGATCTTGAGTGGGGTTATGCTGCAAAATTTGAACCTGAACAATATAAATATTTTAATGATGACCCCGCCCGCTGGTCTATTGACGGCTCCGAACCTTTTGAGGAGACACAGGACCGAATGCTTCGAACTCTTATTGAAAAGGCCCGCGAGAACGACGGCCGCACTATAGCCATGTTTTCCCACGGCTGTGCTATCCGCTGCCTCACGGCAAAGCTTACCGGAACGGCCTCCGGCAGAATTTCGGACATCCCATACTGTGACAACACAGCTGTTATGACTCTTGATATCTCGGGCGATAATATAGATATTCTCAGTTCCCGTGATTCCTCACACTTGACCGATGGGCTTATCAGGCCGCGGTTAAAAAAAGGCGGCGGAGACTTTTCCTCAAACCTTTACTTTGAAATAACCTCCAGCCCCGATATCCCCCATGAATTAAAAACCGCATCCATTGAAGACTGCGGCGTCTACGAAGCTTTTGATATTGACGAAAGTGTCGGCTTTGTTTCCGTGGACACATTGTCTTTGTCTAAAGAAAAAACCGGTCTTCTTTCGCTGTGTTATTTAAAGCCGGAATACCGCGGAGGCGGCAGGTTTGCCCAGTTGATCGGTAAAGCGGTGTCTTTGAGCCGCCGTGCGGGACTGTCACGGCTGGCAGTAATCCCCGGAGCGGAGGCGGACAAATTCGCACATTACGGCTTTATTCCCCTGTCCGGCAGCGGGCTTTCATGTGCATACGCCATGGATATCTCCCGAAGGAGCTTGTAAAATGAAGAAAATAAGCTATAACTCCCCCGTAATACTTTCATTTGCCTTTATATCTCTGACGGTGCTCCTTATAGGCAAGCTCACAGGCGGCTACACCACGCTGGAGCTTTTCTGTGTCTACCGCTCTTCTCTGCTCTCTCCGCTTACGTATCTCCGCTTTTTTACCCAT
Organism: Oscillospiraceae bacterium; assembly: GCA_051866775.1. Lineage (GTDB taxonomy): Bacteria > Bacillota > Clostridia > Oscillospirales > Oscillospiraceae > RUG626. Next base: position 11,994 of record JBJDXR010000048.1, read on the forward strand.
GTTTTGGGGCACAGCAGCTATCAGCACTATATAAACAACATACTTTTGATGCTGGTCATCGGCCCGGCAATGGAGGAAAAGTACGGCTCAAAGCCGCTTCTTATCGCCATCGCCGTTACGGCCTTCATATCAGGGCTTATACAGTTTATTTTCTTTCCGGGAACCGCCCTCTTGGGCGCCAGCGGGATAGTTTTCATGCTCATAATACTCTCTTCCTTCGGGGGGCTTAAAAAGGGCACGATTCCCTTGACACTCATACTTGTATCAGTGTTCTATATAGGCGGAGAAATAGTTGACTCCGTGACAGCCAATGATAATGTATCCCATATGGCCCATATAATCGGCGGCACCTGCGGCGGCGTTTTCGGCTTTATCGCAGGGCGTCACAGCGGACGCCGGTCCCGCTCAAAAAAGTCCTGAATTTTACACTAATATTACGTAAAAAATCTTGACAGCCATACGGAAAAAGGTATATTATCAAGTCGATAAAGGTCCGGTAGGTAAGGCTACACCGGGATATGGACTGCTGCCGCGGAGTGGTGGAGACACCATGAGTTGGTTTGAGCAGATCGTGTCGAAGCACAAGGCACGACCTAACGCAGTTTCAACGCCCGGTCTCTGCTAAAGCCCGTACGGTGCAGCGGTTTATCTCAAGTTGTGCACCGGATTTCCGGTGCTTTTGTTTTAGCTTTATTTCCATTTTAATGTGAGGTGAACGGAATGGACGCAGGCAGTAGCTGCGGCTCAGCAGGCCGAAAACGTGAGCACCATTTAAATTGCTTCCCGCGTCTGTTTCGGGAGGTAATATAGCACGTTGGTCTGCTTTGCTTTTTGGTAATACTTATTTTGTATTCAGGAGGCAAGGTAAATGACAGAAAACAACACCATCCTCGCCGCGACCATTGAGGCGCTTATTGAGGGGAAAAAATATTCAACACTGCGGGATATTTTTATCACAATGCAGCCCGCGGATATAGCAATACTTTTCGCAGCACTTGATAACGACAAGCTTCCTCTGCTATTCAGACTTCTACCGAAGGAGCTTGCAGCCGAAACCTTCGTTGAGATGGACAGCGACGAGCAGGAACTTCTCATCCGCGGATTTTCCGACGCGGAGCTTAAGGAGGTCGTCGACGAACTATATGTTGACGACGCCGTCGATATAGTTGAGGAAATGCCTGCAAACGTCGTAAAGCGCATACTTCAGCAGGCTGATCCCGACACGCGGAAAATGATAAACGAGGTGCTCAATTATCCGGAGGACTCCGCTGGCAGCATCATGACCGTGGAGTATGTGAGCCTCCGTCCGGATATGACCGCTGAGGATGCAATAAAGCGTATCCGCCGTACAGGCGTTGATAAGGAAACCATCTACACCTGCTACATCACGGATAACAACCGCAAGCTAATAGGCTACCTTACACTCAAGTCACTCCTTCTCGCCGATGAGGATACAGTAGTCTCTGATATCATGGGTACTGATATCATCTCTGTCACCACCACGGACGATCAGGAGGAGGTTGCAAACACCTTCGGAAAATACGATCTGACTGCCCTTCCCGTTGTTGATAAGGAGAACCGTCTCGTAGGCATTGTCACTGTTGACGACGCAATTGACGTCATGGAGGAGGAGGCCACTGAGGATATCGAGAAGATGGCGGCTATCACCCCTTCCGATAAGCCTTACCTCAAGATGAGCACATTCGAGATTTGGAAGGCCAGGATTCCATGGCTGCTGCTGCTGATGATATCAGCAACCTTTACGGGGATGATAATCTCATCTTTTGAGAGCGCGCTCTCGAAATGGGTGGCGCTGACAGCCTTTATTCCAATGCTGATGGACTCCGGCGGAAACTCCGGAAGTCAGGCTTCCGTTACAGTCATCCGTGCCCTTTCCGTGGGCGATCTCACTTTTTCGGATATATTCCGGGTAATTTGGAAGGAATTTCGTGTTTCTATCCTGTGCGCCGTGACTCTTTCCGCCGCAAATTTTGTAAAGATCCAGCTGGTCGATGTGATGCTGCTTCACAATACCGGCATCACCGTGACGGTCGCACTTGTTGTTTGCCTAACGCTTGCGTTTACCGTCGTCTGCGCAAAGCTTGTAGGCTGTACACTGCCGCTCATTGCGAAGAAGCTTGGCTTCGACCCTGCCGTTATGGCAAGCCCATTTATTACCACGATAGTCGACGCACTGTCTCTTCTCATATATTTCCAAATAGCAAATATGCTGCTTGGACTATAACAAAAGTTTCAAAAATCCCAGCGAAAATTTCTTGACATTAAGCTTTAAGAATGTTATTATAATTTTCGCTGTGATATGCGCGAGTGGTGGAATTGGCAGACTCGCTAGATTCAGGTTCTAGTGTGCATTACGCACGTGCGGGTTCAAGTCCCGCCTCGCGCACCACCGGAGACACCCGAAAGGGTGTCTCTTTTTTGTTTCTTTTGGCAAGTCGAGCGTCGCTAAAACGGGCGAAATAACCGATTTTTACTATTTTTTGAACTTGTAAGCGGTTGATACCTGTTTTTGCTCCATTTTTGCCGTTTTGAAACTATTATCATCTAATGCCATCTTTTTTGTCGATTCTCCGTCGGTACCACCGACGGAAGAGGAGGGAGACGGTGTAACATAATGCCAATTTTCCTGTTACTGCGTGTAATGCACAAAGTAACATCTAGGTGCTTTTAATTTACCGGATTATCATGAAGTATATAACTGTAGAAAAAAGACGAGTAAAAAGCAATCGCTTCTTACTCGTCTTTTCATCATTCTTTTGTTGGCAGAACTGTTTTATCGGCTGTAACCGCTATATCAGTTACTCAAATTTATCTGGAAGCGCTTTTTTATTCACCGTGCTTGAGCCTGCGGCGGACACGGTTTAAATGCCGCTCAAAGAACCCTCTGGATATGAACTCCGCCAACACATATTGGTCAAACAGCGGCACGCTGCACGTGTAAAATCCTAACCGCTGCTCGTACTGCTCAATGAGACTGTCCGGAAGTATCATATATCCCATACGCATGGAAGGCGCCAGACTGTGGGAAAAGGTATTTATGTATATCACGCAGCCGTTTCTGTCCATGGAAAACATTGTCTCAAGGGGCTTGCGATTGGGTGCAAACTCCGAATCGAAATCATCTTCGATTATATATCCCCCGCGCTCCCCTGCCCACGTGAGATATTCATACCGCTTTGAGGCCGGGGCGCTTATGCCTGTAGGAAAGCTGTGAAACGGCGTAACGTGCAGCACATCGGCCTTTGATTCTCTCAGGGCCTTGGAGGTTATACCGTCTTTATCCATGCTCAAAAACTCGCACTTCGCCCCTTGAGCCTCGTAAACCTGATGTATCTTCTCATATGACGGATACTCAAGGCCGTATACCTTGTCTCGTCCCAAAAGCTGCACCACATTACCGTAGAGCTGCTCAGAACCTGATCCGATTATTATCCTGTTCGGCTGAGCTACCATGCCCCTGTATCTGAGAAGATACTCCGCGATGGCGTTTCTAAGCTCGGGGCAGCCGTAATGCGGCGGCTTAGACAGGAGCCTTGTTCCGTAATCGGATATCACCTCGCGCATTATTTTGGTGAGAGCCGAATATCGAAACCCCGTATCACCGGCAGGCTCCTGCTCTGCCTCATCACAATCAAGCTTAACAATGGGGCCAGGCTGCTCCTTCACATCCGCAGCGGCAACCTGTCCGACAAAAAAGCCGCTTCTTTCCTTTGAAAACACATAACCCTCGTCCACAAGCTGGGTATATGCCGCGTCAACGGTTATGACGCTGACCCCCAAGTGCTCCGCTAGCTCGCGCTTAGACGGCAGCTTGCTGCCGGCGGCAATGCTTCCGCGCTGGATATCGTCCTTTATAAGCGTATATAAATAGTAATATTTAGGCTGACCGCCTCGATTATCCAAGTTATACGTAAGCATCTGGTTATATATAATTTTCCTTTTCTGATAATATTATTAATACCAAATTACATTATAATAGCCGTATGCTTTTTGTCAAGGAGGAATCATTATATGGATCTTAAAATCAAAAATCCTATTAAATGGCTCGCAGTTACCGCGATACTTATGGCTATGAATGTAGCGCTCAGCTCCTTCGGAATGCCGGTTCCCGGCGGACACTTATATCTTAACGACATCGTTATCTGTACCGCCGCTATCCTGCTCGACCCCCTTGCAGCTTTCATCGTTGGCGGTATAGGTGCTTTTCTGGGGGATTTGCTCTTCTATCCGACGCCGATGTTTGTATCATTAGTCACCCACGGGCTTCAGGCGGTTGTTATCTCTCTCTGCTGCAGACACCTGTTTAAAGAGAAAGAGCTTCTCTCCGCCATTATCGGCGTGATAATCGGCGCCGTAATCATGGTAGTCGGTTATTCTTTGGGCCGTGCCTTTATCTACAGCACCCCCGAATACGCTATACTTAAGCTGCCGTTCCAGATACTTCAGGCCGTAGTCGGCGCAGTCGCCGGAATCCTTCTCTGCTTCCCCTGCGGGCTTAAAAAGGTTTTTGCAAAAATGATGAACTAATTTAAATTTTTGAGCGCCGGACGAGACTCGTCCGGCGCTTTTATTTATCCGACGTTATATCTGACCATCCACTCGTTGACCTGAAGCATATATGCGATCATCTGTGGCGCCGCCATAAGCTGCCCGAACCATGGCTTTCCATAATCCTTCGGCGCGGACAGAAATCGCAGTGCTTTTTCTCTGTCAATAAACCGGTTCACAGGGGCATCCGGGTCATCGATAACACTCCTTAAGCGCTGCGCCAGCAGAGCTTCATAATGCGGATCATAGGTCTTTGGATACGGACTCTTCTTCCGGTAAAGCAGCTCCGGCGGCAGAAGGCCGCTGCACGCATCGCGAAGAAGAGCTTTTTCCATGCCCTCGCGATACTTCATGTGCCAGGGCACATTGAAAAGATATTCAACTATCCTGTGATCGGCAAACGGCACCCGCGCCTCCAATCCACAGGACATACTGGCCCTGTCCATTCTCTCAAGCAGCACTGCCATAAACCACCGAATATTTAGAAAGCTCACCTCGCGCCTGCGACGCTCCTCTGGACTTTCTCCTTCTAGCACAGGCACCTCCATTAGGGAGTCTCTATAACGCTGGTAAGCAAACTCCTTAAGATCAAGGCTCCTTACCACATCATCTGAGAGCAAAACCGTCCTTGCGGACAAGTCCCATGACCACGGGAATCCGTCTGCATTAAGCAGCTCGGGCCTATAAAACCATGGATATCCGCCGAAGATCTCATCCGCGCACTCCCCTGTCAGCGTCACCTGATTGTGCTTCTTTACAAGCGAACAGAAATACAGCAGCGACGCATCTATGTCCGTCATACCCGGCAGATCCCGGGCTGTCAGCGCAGGGCTGAGAAGCTCCGGCAAATCCGTCTCACTGCACTCCAAATATGTATGGTTCAGCTTAAAGCAGGACAGCATCCGTTCAACAAAAGGCCTATCCCGCGTCGGCTGGAAGGAGTTGGCCTTAAAGCTGGCATCGTTGCCTTCAAAATCAAATGAGAAGGTATTTAGTACTGCTCCGCTGTCCTCCATATACCGGGAGGCTATCGCCGTAACAACGCTGGAATCCAGTCCGCCGGAGAGAAAGCTGCACACTGATACGTCAGATACCATCTGCCGGGTGACGGCGTCCCGGACAAGATAAGATACCCGCTCCACCGTCTGGCCGTAGCTTTCCGTGTGCCTCAGCGCCTCAAGTGACCAATACTTCTCCTCCAAGAAGCCCTCTTCTGAAAACACCGCGAGATATCCGGGCCTTATTTCCCTTATATTCTTAAATACCCCGAAACCCGCAGTTCTGGCAGGCCCTATGCCGAAGATCTCCCGGAAGCTGTCATCATCCGCCTGAGGTGATATCATTGGATGGCAGAACAGAGCCTTGATCTCTGAGCCAAAAACAAGGACGCCGTCCTTGATCGTATAAAACAGCGGCTTTACTCCCAGCCGGTCACGGCAGAGCACCAGCCGCTTACGTCTGCCATCCCAAACAGCGGCGGCAAATATGCCGTTGAGCTTCTTGGCAAAATCAAGTCCGTACTCTATATAGGCAAAAAGCACCGTCTCAGTATCACATGTGGTCTCAAAGCTATAGCCTTTGGCTTTAAGCTCCGGGATAAGCTCATCAGTATTGTATACCTCTCCATTATAGACTATTGCATATTCCGTGCCACCGACGGTTCTCACCATGGGCTGCCTCCCGCCGGCGATGTCACGTATGGACAGTCTTGTATGGGAAAGCCCTATATTCTCGCCGAGATATTCTCCCGTCTGGTCATGTCCCCTATGGGCGATTGACTGGCGCATTTTTACCAGCACGCCCTCTAGCTCCAATCGCTTAGACCTCAGGTCCCCGTCAAAGCTGCAAAAACCTGCTATACCGCACATATATACGCCTCATTTCACAAAAAATAAAAGACGCAGTCCCTTGGAGAGCGTCTTTGCTTACACGGTATATCTTATTCAAACCGATGCGAGGTGTTGACAGTTAAGCCGGCTTTAATAATGATAATCCATCTATGGTGTACTTGTTTTTGGTTTAAATTTGTGCTAAACTGGCGGCGCAGAAAAAGGAAGTGAAAGCAATGCACGATGAACTGACAAAGGTCGATATTGAGAAAATGAAGGCCGAAGTGGAATACCGGCGCAATGAGCTTCGCCCGAAGCTCATCGAGGAAGTAAAAGTCGCCCGCGGCTTTGGAGATTTGTCGGAAAACTTCGAATACAAAGCCGCAAAGCTTGAGAAGAACCGCAACGAAAGCCGTATCCGGTATTTGGAGAATATGATAAACACGGCCGTCGTTATAGAGGACAGCTCCGCCGAGGACGAGATCGGCCTGTTTGACACGGTGACGATATTTATCGAGGACGAGCATGAGGAGCTGGTGTTTCGTATCGTGACAACGCTGCGTCAGAATCCTCTGCGCGGCCTTGTAAGCAAGGAATCCCCTATTGGCAGCGTTCTCATGGGGCATAAGGCCGGAGACGTTGTCCATGTACAGGTAAATGATAATTACGGCTATGACGCAAAGATCATAAAAATTGAAAAAGGCACCGACGACGAGGATCTTCCTATCAGCCGGTACTAATCACATGGGACTGCCCCGGAGCATTTGCTCCGGGGCATAATTTTTTAGTAAAGCTCTATTACTTCTCCGGTCTCCCGGTCGCGTTTAAACCTCTTCATAAAGCTCCATGCAAGGTCGATCATGGATGGCGACGGCAGATGCGGCAGGTTATCTATGCCTACCATACGCAGATGGTACTTGCCGTTATTGTTCTTGATGTCGCCGATATAGTGGTTCACGCCGTCAAGATACAGAAGGTCAGTCCGATCGGTCGGGAAGCCGAAAAAGCGCGTGACATAGTCGTTGCTCTCAAGCGACGCGATGATCTCCTCTCTGGACTTAACGGGACAGTTGTGCGCCTTCAGCCGACGCTGCCAGGCTTCGATGCACTCCTCTACATTCTCACCGACCTTCAGCGCTCCAGCACCCAGGCCGCGCTTTCCTGTCTGCTTTCCGCCGATTGGGAAATATATCTTGTGCTCACAGTTGCCCACCATGTTGATAAGCGGCATGTCCTCACGGCTGGAGGCTTCAACCTTCTCATCCGTATCATCAGACCCGGGGACGTTTCCGGTAATTCCCATAAGGCCCGGGGTGTTTCCGAGGATCGCAGCCGCGGCGAGCATCTTCGGGTGGTGGCGGAAGAATTCCAGTGAATACTTTCCGTTGTGGCTGTGTCCCATAATATAGAGTCTGGACTGGTCTATGGGGTATGTCTTTACTGCTTCGTCCAATATTTCCATCAGAAGCTCATTTGAATCAGGATCCTCAAGCACGAAGAACAGAGCCATAAACTCGCCTTGAGCCGCCAGCTTGCAAGCCTCATAGCAGTAGTTTATTGAGGTTATTGCAAGGTGGTCGTTGGCGCTTCCCACCTCCTGCATAACTATAAGCAGAGGAAGCTTTTCATTTTCCGATTCCAGCAGAGATTTAGGCGTGAATGTCAGCCAGCGCTCGCCTTTTGTGTAGTGGACCTCATATTTAAGGCCCATATTATCCCAGTATTCAGCAAATCCCTCCTGCTCGCAGCTGAGAAAGCGCCTGTCCATCGCGATGCCCTCCATCATGCGCTCAGCCGTGGCACTGTGGAGCATCCGCTCCCGGTCATAATACAGGCTGCTGAAAGTATCAATAAGAATCTGCTTGCGGTTAAGCGAGTACAGCACCGCCCAGCGTCCGCTGATGTTAAGAGAAGGGATATCAAGCTCACCGAAGGGTGTGATGGCGCTGTCAGGATCCTCCATAGGCTTTCCTTCAGCATCCGTATATGTATAGCCCTCAATATCCGAGAGGCTCTTGCCGCTCTTTTCGAGGAGCGTCACGTTCAGGTAAAGTCTGTTCTTATCTATAGGGAAGCAGGTGGAGGCCTCCTGAAGTATCTCAACAAAAAATCCGTTCTTTTCAGGCCCCTCAGTGGCAATGAACATCAATATAGTCTCATGTTCCTCAGCCGCCATATTAAGGTAATCCTCATGATCCTCAAGCACCTTCATCGTCCAATATGGGTCTGAGTAGTCCTCAAGGCAGAAGGTAACGAGAGTTTTGAGCTTTTTCGTTTTGTCTGTCAGCGCAGAAAGCGGACCACAAACTATCCAGCGGACACCGCCGATCGACCGTGCTGTATAAAATAGCCCCTTATTTTTCCAGTATTCAGTGACCTCAGGAACAGCCACGGAGTTGGTTTTTACCGTATAACACGGCAGCTTCTCGCATGCCTCGCCATAAAGGCCGTCAACAGGATGCCCATATTTGCGGGGAGTCATTTTGTCCGCTGCTCCCAACCATTGCACAAGCGGATAAAGGGGACTTCTAAGCCTACCCTGCCAGCAGGCATCATCCCAAAGCTCATAATTGGGATAACGATAATACTTATTTACCATTTCTCTTCCCTCTTTCGAATAAAGCTTATATGCGGTTACTTTTTTAAATTATAGCAGTTTTTTCAAGTATTTGCAAATTCAATGCCACCTTTTCCTCACCGCACCTCTGATTAAATAGAAAACCGCCGCTGAACTCGCAGTGCCGAATATGTTGAGAATAATGTCGTTTATAACAAAGCTGCGCCCAATAACCGGTTGGAATATCTCAACTATGATTGAAAACAGCGCCCCTGTGTCTATTGTACGTTTCCATGAAGCATCCCTTTTTGCCAGCGGATACAGGATTCCAAACGGCAGAAAAAGCAGCATGTTGCCAAGGTCCTCCAAAGAAAAACAGTCCAAGAAACTGATCTTAACCCGTGTTTGGTGATATTATTAACTTAAATCCGGAACATTTTCTGATTTATCTCGTCATATAGATAGATGCCAAAATTGTGTAAAAGGGGTATTGCTATGAAAAAGTGCATAGCAATAATTTTAGCATTGACCTGTGTGTCATGTCTGGCCGGCTGTTCACCAAATGAATATATTACAGGAACTATAAAGTTCTACTCAGAACCTACAAAAGAATTTACTGACCCTGTTTCAGTTATTTCAATCAAATTATCTAATGAACAAGCAAAAGAAATCAAAACTGCAATCAATAACGTCAATGAATGGACTAACGACTATACTGTTAACCGTCTGGAATACTACTTTGACGGCGAATTGAACTTTTCTGATAGCAATACTGTGTACTACTTTTCATATGAGTACAATTTAATTTATTATGATCATTATTTTGCTGGAATTGCCGCAGAAGAAATGCAATATATCAAAGATATGGGCATGAGTGCAAAAGACAGCAGCGAAGTGTCGGTCAGGTATGATCACGGATATATTTTCAAAGGGTGGTAGTGGTTCCGATTTAGGAGAAGCAATTGAATAGGAGATTAAAGGCCATGACTCTATGTACTAAAATATTGTTGAAGATACGGCATACTTGAGATATTACTCCGATACAGAAAAACTGATGCGATTTCCAAATAACACCCAGGTTGGTTGATCAAACTCTGTTCGTTTTATACGAACAGAGTTTGATCTTCTCTATCATTCACATATATATCTAATATTTCCAAAACAAAAGGCTGTGTGATTGTTTCAAGTCAAACACACAGCCTTTAAACTATTTTCTTTTCAGGTCATCAATTCATCAAGTCTTCGGTCGTCCGGATAATTCTAGGCGTGTTTTCTCACGCTCTTTTTTGTGACATACTGCTGCATCGGATATGCCGCACCCACAGTCCGTTACTCGGCCTTTCTTTTGTGGAAATAAAAGCACAAGGAAAAGCCGCAGGCAATGATCTCAGAAAGCCAAAACGCATACCATGTCCCTGTTATTCCAAACTTACACGAGAAAAGGTATGCAGCGGGAAGCAGAATAACTATGTAGCGCAGCAGTGTGGAAATCATGTTCACTAAGCCGTTTCCTAGACCCGTGAAATAGTATCCCGTGGTCACAGTGATTCCGGCAAATACAAAAGTGGCGGAAATGATCCGCATGGCGGGGACACCGATAGCGAGCATTTCGGTGCCGGCGTCGAATATAGACAAGAGCTGCGACGGAAACAGACAAAACACAAGCGTTCCCGCCAGCATAATGGATGCGGCTCCTAAGACCCCAACCTTATATGAGCTTTTAACCCTGCTTTGGCAATTTGCACCGCTGTTATACGCCACAATAGGGATCAGGCCCTGCGCCAGGCCATTGAGCGGCATATAGAGGAAGTTTTGGAGCTTATAATATACTCCAAAGAACGCAACAGCTGTGGAACTGAACAGATAGAGAATGGAGTTCATGCACAGAACCATTACGCTTCCCAGCGCCTGCATGACCATTGTAGGAAGACCAATCTTATAAATCTCCTTCAGAATACCTCTGTCAACATGAAAGCCTTTCAAGCGAATCGAGACCTCGCGATTATATCTCTGGTTAAGCCAAAGTGAGACAATCGCGGCAAGCCATTGACCAACGACAGTTGCTACAGCAGCACCAACGACCCCCATAGCCGGGATGCCAAGCCATCCGAATATGAAAATAGGGTCAAGGATTATATTGCAAACAGCTCCTGCTGTTTGCGCCGCCATACTGAGCCATGTCTTACCCGTAGCCTGAAGGCACCGCTCCCCTGTGGTTGCAACAAAGATACCCAGGCTGAATATCATGCAGATTCTCAGGTATGAAGCGCTGTCATTAAAAATTTCCGGAGTCGTCTCATAGAGGGACAGGAATGGACGCACAGCAAAAATGCCCAGCAGCAGGAATGGCAGAAAGCCGCAAACTGCGGCGAACAATCCATTTGCGGCTACTCGCTGAACCTTTTTCTCATCATGCTGCCCAAGTGACCGGGAAAGCAGTGTGCTGGTGCCGACCCCGGTTCCGACTGCAATGGCAATCATCAGGATCTGCACAGGATACGCCAGCGATGTGGCTGTGAGCGCATCCTCACTGATCTTTGCAACAAATAATCCATCTACAATGTTGTAGAGCGACTGCACCAGCATGGACACCATCAGCGGAAAAGATACATTCCATATCAGTTTTCCGATAGGCATGGTTTCGAGTTTGTTGGTTGAATTCATATTTTACCCCTTTCTGTAAGGCCGGGGCAAAATAAAAAAGCATAGTCCCGACCCGTTCTTACTGGCCGTAAACTATGCATTGGATAGTCACGAATTGTACGTATTGAAGATATTATATACCCGGAAGCTTTCAAAGTCAAATGGAAATTTTCAAAATTTATTATGTGTAAATCCCACGAAAAAATCCGGCATAATACTTTACCGACAACAGTTTAACATCTCAGGGTAATTGCAAATCTCAGCACCCACTAATTGACGCTCTTTCCGCCGCTTAACAAAAAAGTCGCCGCGAACGATACATAGTCCGCGACGACGTGGTGACCCAGCGGGGATTCGAACCCCGGACACCCTGCTTAAAAGGCAGGTGCTCTGCCGACTGAGCTACTGGGTCAAACGGTATTGCGATAAACGCTCCGCAGGTGCCGGACGGTGCCGGGGTGTGGAGCCGCAGGAAAAGATGGCAGGGATGGCTGGACTCGAACCAGCGGATGAGGGAGTCAAAGTCCCTTGCCT